>JADZGE010000062.1 GCA_020854035.1 Burkholderiales bacterium
CGCAAAGCAGAGGAGCGGCGTCGCGAGCAGGAGGACAGGCGCAAGGCAGAGGAGCGCCGCCGCGAGCAGGAGGACAGGCGCAAGGCAGAGGAGCGCCGCCCGGAACGCGAGGACAAGCGCCGGGCCGAACGCGAAAAGCGCGAGAGCAAAGCGGAGGAGCGCCGGCGCGATCGGGAGGACAAGCGGCCCGGCGAGCGGCCCGAACGCGGAAGGCGCGACTGATCGGTCAGGCGGCCTCGACCATCACGAAATCCGCCGTGCACGCCGGGCAGTCCGGGCAGCCCCGGCTCTCCGGCACGTCGGCCCATCGGGTGCCGGGCGCGATGCCTTCCTCGGGCAACCCCTTCTCTTCGTCGCAGGTGAAGGCGCAGAGCATGCAATGCCACTTCCTGTAGCCCGGCGCCGCGGGTGACACTCCCGTCCCCGGCCCCCGATCGCGCGCCGGCGCTTTCCGATATATTTCCACTTCCCGCTACCTGCCATCGAGAGGAGACCGCATCATGGCCAAGGGCTACTGGATCAACTTCTTCCGCAAGGTGAACGACCCGGCCAAGGTCGAGGCCTATCGCAATCTCGCCGGCCCGGCGATGCAGGCCGCCGGCGCGAAGTTCCTCGTGCGCGGTGATCCGGCGAAGGTGTACGAGGCCGGCATCGCCGGGCGCGTCGTGGTGATCGAATTCGAGAGCGTGGAGAAGGCGATCGCCGTCCACGACAGCCCGGGCTACCAGGCGGCGTTGAAGGCGCTCGGCGACGGGGCGGAGCGCGATCTCCGGATCGTCGAGGGCCTTTCCTGACGGCAAAGTGGAAAACGGTCATTCGGGCCGCGGACATCCACCCCGTGTGATGCCGGTACGGGCGCTGCGGGGGATGCCGTGCATCGGGTATGATCTGGAACAAGGACCGCTACCGGCCCGGGGCGTAGCTTGTCCAGCCACAACTGCGTTTGGAGGGAGGCTCCATGAAGTACACGGATCCCGCTTGTGCCTACTGTCC
Source organism: Burkholderiales bacterium (assembly GCA_020854035.1). GTDB lineage: Bacteria > Pseudomonadota > Gammaproteobacteria > Burkholderiales > SG8-41 > SG8-41. The sequence goes on from JADZGE010000062.1 coordinate 994, forward strand.
GCCCACGGTCCGCGCCTGCCGCGAGGGGGAGGAAGCGGAACGCGGTCCCGGCTTCTGTCCCACCAAGGTCGACCCGCAGGCACAGGCGGCGGCTCTCGCGCACTACGACGAACCGGAGACGCGCAAGGTCTCCCGCGAGTCCGCCATGGTCGAGTCCGAGGGCTACTGCAAGTGGACGCGGGTCGAGGAGATCGTGCACTTCGCGAAACGCATGGGCTACCGCAGGATCGGTATCGCGAACTGCATCAGCTTCGTCGATCATGCCTACGTCCTCAGCGGAATCCTCGAAAGCCACGGCTTCGAGGTGGTATCGGCCTCGTGCAAGACGGGCAGCATTCCGAAAGAGGACATGGGCATCGCCGACCACGAGAAGATCCGCCCGGGGCAGTTCGAGGCCCTGTGCAACCCCGTGTGCCAGGCCGAGCTCCTGAACGAGCACGGCTGCGAGTTCAATATCGTGCTGGGCCTGTGCATCGGGCACGACAGCCTCTTCTTCCGCTACGCAAAGGGGCTCACCACCGTGCTCGTGGCGAAGGATCGCGTTCTGGGTCACAACCCGGTCGCCGCGCTACAGCTCGCGGATACCTATTACAGCCGCGTTTGGGGGCCGCTCAGGCCGGCGAAGCCGCCGAAGCTCCCGCCGGCCGGGCGGCGAGGCGGCCAGCGCTGACGCGGGATCGCGGCGCCGTCCACGGGCGCGCGGACCCACGCCACCGGCATACCCCCGGCAGGGACCCTGCCCTCCGGCTGCCGGCCGCGGCGGGGCGCGCGGGCCTCTCGAACGGGGCGTGGCGGCGACCTTGCACGGCAAATAGCGCCGCTCGCGCGCGCTGGACCTCGAATCGAGCGTCCCGTTGCGGCGCGCTTCTCGTAGAATGGTCCCGTCGCGGCATGCAGGGAGGAGAAAATGAAGACGGCTTCCGTTGCCAGCATCATGCTGGTATCGGGCATTACATCACCATGGCGTCGGCGGGGGGCTTCATGCATTTCGTCTCCGCGCTCTTCCGCAGCCAGGCCGGCGTGGAAGCGACGATTGCCCTCTACAAGGGCGGCGCCCCGGCCTTGACCGACGTGACGGGCGGGCACGCGCACATGGCGATCGCCACGGTCCCCACGGCAAACCCGCACCTGACGAGCGGCAGGCTGAAAGCGCTCGCGACCGGCGGTACCCGGCGCCTTCAAGCCATGCCCGACCTGCCGACGGCGGCAGAGGCGGGACTGCCGGGATACGAGGCCTCGATCTGGTGGGGCTGGGCGACAGCGGCGGGCACGCCCGCGGCAATCATCGACAAGCTCAACGCCGAGGTCAGGGCGATACTCAAGGCGCCGGAGACCGCGAAGCGGTTCGCCGTGAACGGCGCCCAAATCGAACCGCGGACACCGGCCGAGATCCGCGAGATGGTCGGAGCCGATCTCGTGAAGTGGGAAAAGGTGGCGCGCGACGCGGGGATGAAGAAGCAGTGACGCGGATTTCGCCGGCGTTCGCCGCCGCGAGACAGCGTTCGGGGGCCAGGATCGACTGAAGCGAGCCGCGAGCCTCGGGCGTTGGCCCATGGGCTATGAGCTTCGCGCTTTGCGCTATGAGCTTTGAGCAATTGGTACGAGCTACCGGTCAGGATGACAACTCGCAGCCCGCAGCTCATGGCTCATAGCCCACGGCTCACAGCCCGCCGGTGGCCGCTCCCGCTCACACCGGCAGCGGAGGCTCTCCCGCCCGCGCCGGCGCCTCCAGCTCGTAGGCGTTCATGAAGTATGCGAGGTTTGCGTAGCTCGCGACGAGAGTGACGAGCGTCATCGTGCCGCGCTGCCCGAAGCTCGCTGCGGCGCGGCCGAAGGTCGCCCGGCTTACCTTGCGCTCCCTCAGCAGTTCGCGAGTGAAATCCACGGCGACCCGCTGCTCCGGCGTGAGATCCGTCAGGGGCTTCTTTCCCCGGAGGTTGTCCACGATGTCGCCGCGAACGCCGAGTTCGCGCGCCGCGGCGGCGTGCGCCTGCCAGATGTAGGGCGTGCCCATTTCGCGTGCCACCGCCAGCATGACGAGTTCCTGTATCGTTCCTGTATCGGCTGCGCGAGGCTCGCCTCGTCGCGGATGCAAAGCCGCAGCGCCTCGAACTTGAGCGCCACCTCCGGCATGTGAAGCAGCAGCCCGTAGGGGCCGTCCGCCGGCGCGGCGCCGCGCTGCTTCGCGAACGCATCGTAGGCAGCTCGCTCGTTTTCGCGGAGGTCGTCGCGGGTGACAAGCGGTATGCGCGCCATGGCATCTCCTGGTTCTCGCGTGGGCCCCGCAGTGTGCCACAACCGCGCGCCGCGCCGGGATGCGCCCGTGGCTGCGGCGGCACGCGCCGGGCCGTTCGAGGTCCTGGTGGACGCTCGGCGCGTCACGCCCCGGCGTGCGGGCTGGCGGGGCCGCGCGCGCTCAACGCATCTCGCGCTGGATCGCCTTCATCCGCACCACCGAGTCCCCGGCGAGGTGCGTCCAGATCATCGCGTCTCGCACGAGCTTTTCCGCCCCGGCATGCATGAGCGCGCCGGTGGCACCGTGAAGCTCCATGTTGAGCGCGGTGACGCGCTGGATCGCGTAACGCGAAAAGTTGGTGACGAAGAGCGCCGGCACGAAGTGCGCGGCCTGCGGGTCGCGCTCGACGGCGCGGTCGCGCTCCCAGGCCGTGCGCATGACGAACGCACGCAGCGCCTCGGTGTGCATGCGCATCTCGGAGAGCTGGAGCTGCGCGCCCTGGTGGTCGAACAGGCGAGCGCCGTCCTCGCCGCGGGCGGCCGCCCGCCGCATCGCCATCTCGACGGCGGCATCGCACACGCCGAGCGCGTTCGCGGCGAGCTCGAGGTCGCCGAACTGCGACCGGTCCCCGCCGCGCGCACCGGCACCCTGGTTCACCTCGCCGACGACGTTCTCGTGGGGTACGCGCGCGTTCTCGAAGACGAGTTCCGCGTTCTGGTAGAATCGCCAGCCGCGCTTGTTGAACACCTTGCCGTGGCGGAACCCGGGCGTTTCGCGGGGAACGAGGAAGAGCGTCGTGCCCTTCCTGACGTGCACGGTCGAATCGGTCCGGGCGCGCACGAAGAAGAGCTTCGCGACGCTGCCGTTGGCGATGAAGACCTTCTCGCCGTTCAGTATCCATTCCGCCCCGCGCCGCTCCGCCCTGAGGCGCACGCCCGCCTTCTGGTCGTCCTCCGGCGGCATGCGGTTGTCGGACCCCGAATTGGGCTCGGTGCTGCCGGAGCCGAGGAGATAGGTGTCGTCGGCGACGAACGGCCGCAGGAAGCGCTCCTTCTGCTCCGCCGTGCACACCGCCGCGATCAACTGGCTCCACTTCCAGTTCTGGCTGAAGGTCTTGGAGATCGCGCTGTCGCCCACGGCGAGCTCGGTCATCACGAGCGCCTGGGTGACGAGGTCGATCCCGTGGCCGCCGTAGGCCTTCGGCGTCGCCGCAGTGCGGAATCCCAGCCGCGACCCCTTCCGGATAATGTCCCAGTCGAAGGTTTCCGACGGGTCGGCGATCGCGTCGCGCTTGAGGGTGATCGGACGCAGCTCCTCTCGCGCGAATTCGCGCGCCTTCGTCTGCCACGCCCGCTGTTCCTTCGTCAGATTGAGGTCCATGTTCTCCCCCTTCGGCTTGCCGTTCGGCCGCCTACCGCCTCCCGGGACGTTCGTAACCAGCCGCCGCCTCCGCGACGAGCAGGCGAGCCGCCCCCGCGCCCGGTTCGCCGTGCAGGAACACCAGGCTGTCGTGCACGTATTTCTGCAGCGGCATGTCGCGCATCACGCCCATCGCGCCGAAGCACTCCGCGGCGCTCTCCGTCACGGCGCGGATCGACTCCGCGGCGAAGACGCGCGCCACGTGGTGCAGCGGGAGCGGCGGCACGCCGCCGGCGGCGGCCGCCGCGGGGTGATCGAGCGCCCACGCCGCGCGCCAGAGCGTCGCGCGGGCGGCCTCGAGACGGATCGCCATGTCGCCCAGCAGTGCGCCGATCGCCTCGTGCTCGACGATGTTGCGCCCGCCCTGCCGCCGGAGCTTCGCATAGTCGAGCGCTGCCTCGTACGCCGCCTGCCCGATCCCGATGTTCATCGCCGCGGCCTGCACGTTCACGCTCTGGAGAAAGCGGGCGCACGCCTGCGGCACCGCGCCGAGCATCTCGTGGGCCGGAACGCGGCAGTTCGCGAGCGCGAGCCCGCCCCCGGGGCCATGGTGCCACGCTACCGCGGGCTGCTCGCCGGCGGTCGTCGTCCCGAGCGCGCGCACCTCCAGTCCCGGCGCGGACACGGGCAGCAAGGCGACGCACGCGCGTTCACCGCCCGCGCGATCCCGCGCGGCGACCCGCACCGCGATGAGCTTCGCGACCGGCGCGTTGGCGACGAACGGGAACGTCCCGTTCACCACCCACTCGCCGTTCTCCTGCTCGACGGCACTCGCCCGCGCCGGCTCGGGCCCCGCCGCACGGTGGTAGTAGAGCGCCTCGCGGATCTCCGGGTCGTGCCCCGCCCACGCCAGATGGCAGTCATCGTCGGAGACGAAGGCAGGCAGGTGACGGGCGCGCTCGCCCGCGGACATCGTCTCGTCGAAGATGAGCCGCGCGATCGCGGAGGTCGTGCCGAGCGTCGCCGCCAGGTCGACATCGCCCGCGGCAAGCTCTTCCAGCACGATGCACGCGGTGAGATTGTCCGCGCCGGTGCCGCCGGCTTCCTCGGAGAGCGCGAGCGCGCGTAATCCCATGCCGGAGGCCTGCCGCAGCAGGCCGGCGAGAAGCGGCTTCTCGAAGGGCTCCAGCCGCTGCGCGTTCGTCGCGGCCGGCTTCAGCTCGCCGCGCACGAATGCGCGGACCGCGTCCCGGATGCCGAGCTGCTCGGCCGTGAGCTGGAGATCGTACATGTGATCCCGTCCTTTCCCGCCCTATTCCCGCAGGCCTCCGTCCTTCACCACTTTCTCCATCCGTGCGATTTCGACCTTGATCATCGCGGCGGTCTCCCCCGGCGTGCTGCCGACACCCTCGATCCCGGCCTTGCGCATCCTCTCGCCGACGCCCGGCGCATTGATCGCCCTCACCACGGCCGCGTGCACGTGTTGCACGATCGCGGAGGACGTGCCGGCCGGCGCCATGAGCGCGGCGACCGAACTTGATTCGTACGCCGGCAGCCCGGATTGCGCGAGCGCCGCCATGCCCGGCACGAGCGCCGACGGCTTCGCCGCGGTAATCCCCAGGCCGCGCAGCCGCCCGGCCCGCACGTGCGGCCACGCCGATCCCGCCGCGGGGAACATCACGTGAACCTGCCCCGCCGCGAGGTCGTTCACCGCCTGGCCGCCGCTCTTGTAGTTGACCCGCACGATGTCGACCCCGGCCATCGCCTTGAACAGCTCGGCGGCCACGTGGTTGCCGGAACCGGTCGAGCTGGAAGCGTAGTTCAACTGCCCCGGGCGCGCTTTCGCGAAAGCGATCAGGTCCGTCACCGACCTCACCGGCAGCGAGGGGTGGACGACCAGCAGGTTCGGCGAGGTGAGCGTTTGCGTTATCGGCACAAAATCCCGCAGCGCGTCCCAGCCCGCGTCGGCGCGGAAGAGGGGCATCAGCCACAGTGGATTGGTGTAGTGAAGCAGAGTGTAGCCGTCGGGGGGAGACTTCGCCGCGATCTCGATCGCGATGATGCCGCGGTTCTCGACCACCAAGCGCTGGCCGAAGCCCTCCGGCAACGCTTGCGCGATCAAATTTGCAATGACCATGAGCGCTCATTATGATCGTGCGCCGGTCGCCCCGGGAAGACCGGTGCCAGTTCGTGGAACCGGAACGCCCGCGATGAACGACGCGACCCCGCACGCGATCCTCGACCAGCCCGTCGAAGGCGATGGGCCGTTCCCGCGCTGCGGGCCCATGCGCCGCGACGATCACGCCGGCCATCGCCCGGCTCCCCGGATGGCCGGGCTCGGCGCGCGCCTCCCGGCCGTGACCGGCTGCCCGATGGCGCCGCGCGCATCACCCGTATCGCGTCGCCCTTGCCTCGCCACCCGCTTCTCGTTACCCGACCGGCAGTGACCCTCTACCTCATTATCCTCATGGCGTTTCTCACGCATGTCGGCTTCGCGGGGAGCCGGCTGGCGGTACCGCTCCTCGCGGTCGACCATGGCGGCGGTCCGTTCGTGGTCGGCACGATTGTCGCGCTCTACGCGGCGCTGCCCGCCGTGCTGGCTCTGCCCGCGGGCCGTCTCCTCGACCGGCTGGGATTCCGGCCCCCGCTCGTGTTCGGCAGCATGGGGCTCTGCGGCGCGCTGCTGCTGCCTTTCCTGTGGCCGGCAACGGGCACCCTGTACTTCGCCGCCACGCTTCTCGGCGTCTCGTTCATGGTGTTCCAGCTCGCCATCCAGACCCTGACCGGCGCCATCGCCGGCCCATCCGATCGGGCACGCAACTTCAGCCTGCTCTCGCTCGGATACGCCGGCGCCAACTTCAGCGGACCGCTCCTCGCCGGCTTCCTGATCGACCGCATCGGCCACGCCTCGACGTTTCTCGCGCTTGCCTTGCCGCTCGTGCCGGTGACCGTGCTCGCCGCGACGGGCTCGCGCTGGATCCCGCCGGTACACGCGCGATCGGAATCGGCGAAAGGCGGGTTCCTCGATCTGCTCGGGATCAAACCGCTGCGCCAGACCCTGATCGCGAGCGGGATCATATCGTCCGCGTGGGATCTCTACCAGTTCTTCATGCCGATCTACGGGCGCTCCCTCGAGCTTTCGGCCACCGCGATCGGCTCGGTCATGAGCGCGTTCGCGATCTCCATCGTCCTCGTGCGCGCTCTGCTGCCGTTCGCCGTGCGGCACACCGGGGAGGCGCGGATGCTCACCCACTCGATGTTCGTCGCGTGTGCCGCATTCGCGTTGTTCCCGCTGTTCGAATCCGCCTGGGCGCTGGCGGCGGTCTCGTTCCTGCTGGGAATCGGGTGCGGCTGCGGCCAGCCGCTCTCGCTCACGATGGTCTACAACGCCTCGCCGAGGGGCCGCGCCGGCGAAGCCGCGGGCATGCGCATCACGGTGAACCAGATGACGCACTTCTTCATCCCGCTCCTCTTCGGGGCGCTCGGCTCGGTGGCGGGCTACGCCGCCGTGTTCGTCGTGAACGCCGGCTGCCTTGCGGTGGGAGGATGGGTGAGCCGGCGGTATCATGCGGGGCGCTGAAACCCGCTTGCCTTCGCGCGCGATGCCGGGGAAGAATAGGAGAGAATCGCCGCAACGGGTCACAAACGGGAGGAAGAGCGCATGTTCGCGATCATCTGCAGGTCCGACGGTTATCCCGTGTCCCGCAGCGTCGGCGACAACACGCGGGACCTCGTCGTGACGTGGACCTCGCGCGAGAAGGCGCAGTCGTTCCTAGCGGCGAAGGGCCTCGAAGCGGAGTACGAAGTGGTCGCCCTCACCGAGGAGGCGCTCGAGAAGATGGCGCAGGCGCTCGGATGCGCGGCCGATACGATCGCGTTCGATGCGTATCCCGGGTGACGACGCGACGTTGGTGACGCCGCCACTGTCGTGGCTGGTGACGACACTTCGCTGGTGACGACGCTATTGCTGGTGACGAGACACCGCAAGGCTCATCACCGCGAAGCTCATCACCCGCGCAGCATCGTCACCGCGAACTCCGTCACGGCGCCGCCAGCAGCCTCCCCCACCCCGTAACCGGCGGCGCCACGCCCTCGTGCATGAGCCGCCACACCTGCGCGATCGGGTTGGTAACGACCGGTACGCCGTGGTCCTCCTCGAGGATCGGGACCGCCTCGCGCAGCGCCAGTCCAGCGTTTCGCCGCGCCACATGCGCCGATCATTGGAGTAGCATGGGAGCGCTCAGCAGCAGCGCGGAGAGCGGCCGCAAGAGCCGGCACCGCCGCAATTGCAGGGAGCCCATCATGATCAGCACCGCTCGCGCCCGCGTACTTGCGTGCACGTTGATTCTTGCCGCGGGACCCGCCGCCGCCCGCCTGACCGAGATTGCCGTGGCGTCGGTCGAGCCCTTCGCCGATGGGCACGGCTTCGGAAGCGTCGGCGCCTACGAGCGGGTCAAGGGCACGTTCAAGGGCGAGCTCGATCCCGCCGACCCGCGCAACCGCGTCATCGTCAACCTGGAGAAGCCGCCGCGGAACGCCGCCGGCAAGGTCGAGTACGAGGCCGAGTTCTACATCCTGCGACCGGTCGACGCCGCCCGCGGCAATGGCATCCTCCTCTACGACGTAACGAATCGCGGGCGCCAGTACGCACACTGGCTGTTCGGCGATTCGCGCACGGTTCGAAACGACCCGCGCGCGCTGGAGGACGCCGGAAACGGGTTCGTCATGCGCCGCGGCTACGTGGTCGTGTGGAGCGGCTGGGACCAGACCGCGCCGCGCACCGGCGGAGCATTGACGATCCGACCGGTCACCGCCACCGATGGGGGCAGGCCCATCGTGCGGATGATCCGCGACGAACTGCAGAGCGGGACACGCGGCGCGCAGCGGGAGACCTTCCGCCTGTCGTACGAGGCCGCGACGCTCGATCAGGCGCGCGCGAAGCTCTCCGCCCGGCGGAGCGAGGCCGATCCGAGGCGGGAGGTTGCGTCCGGGGGCTGGGCGTACGTCACGAGCCGCGAGATCCGGCTTCTTCCCCCCGGCACCCGGCCGCAGCCGGGCACGATCTACGAGTTCCACTATCCCGCGAAAAACCCGCTCGTGCTCGGCATCGGGCTCGCCCACACGGCGGGAATCGGCGGCGTGTTCCTGAATGCCGAGTTCGGCCAGCCGGGCAGGACCGGCACGCAGCACCAGGATCGCACGATGCCGGAGAACGCGTTCCCCTTCTCCACCGCGGGCATGGCCGACCCCGTAACGCAGCGCATCGGGAGCCTCTTCCGCAACGATGGCTTCGATCCGCTGTGGATGGAAACAAACACGTCCACCGAGTACTGGCAGAAAGGCGCATCGCTCCTCGTCACCGATCCGCTCGGCACCCGGGACGTGGTGCTGCCGCCGAATGCCCGGGGTTATCTCGTCGCCGGCACGCAGCACGGGGGACAGGCGTGGATGCGCTCGACGCAGGGCAACTGCGTCAATCCCCGCAACCCGCACAGCCCGACGCCGGCGCTGCGGGCGCTCCTCGCCGCGCTGGAGGAGTGGGTGAGCGAGGGCCGGGCGCCGCCCGCTTCGCGCACGCCGCGCATTGCCGAGGGCACGCTGGTGGCGGCGGAAGCGCTGGCGTTCCCCGCGCTCCCTGGAGTCGCAGTGCCGCGTCGCGCGAACGAAATCGGGATCCTCACGGACTGGGTCAAGCCGGAACTGGACCTGTCGAAACCGTACCGCGCGCTGGTGCCGCGCACCGACCGCGACGGCAACGCGGTGGCCGGGATCCTGTTGCCCGAGATCGCGGTCCCGCTCGGCACGCACACGGGGTGGAACCTCTACCGCAGTCCCTTCCCCGAAGGTGAGATGTGCGACCGGGACGGCACCTACATCCCCTTCGCCGCGACGCGGGCGGAGAGGGAGGCGCGGCAGGATCCGCGCTTATCGCTCGCGGAGCGCTACGGCACGCAGGAGGCCTATGCGAGGCGGGTGCAGGAGGTCGCGGAAAAGCTCGTCGCCGCTCGCCTGCTGCTGCCCGACGACGCGGCGCGCCTGGTCAACCTCGCCCAGAGCGAGGAGGTCGGTAAGCGCTTTGCACGATCGGGGGATTCCCCGCCGGGGCTCGCCGCGGCGCGCTGAAAGTCCGATGCAGCCACGGAATCGGAACCGGCCCCGTTCGGGGAGCGGTTCCGATTTAATGATGGCGAGAGCGGGTGACGAAGCCGGGTTCGCCCGGCGAGTGCCGAGGAAATCGACCTGCTTCGACACCTTTCCGCGGCGCTCCGCCTGGCGTCCCCTGGCCGGTGCCGCTCAGCCGCGGCCGTAACCGGTGCGGTGGAAATTCCGTCCCGGTGCGCCGCGGCTCCCGGGCCCGCCGCGCCCGCGCGGCGCGAGTACTTCATCCGCCACGCGCTGCTGTTCGGGGGAGAGCGCGGCGTAGAGCGGCTTCATGACAGCCAGACGCTCGTCGAGACGTTGCGCGGCCTCGGCCATGAACGCCCGCTGCCGTTCCTGGCGCTCCACCACCGTCGGACGCCGGCGCTCGCCACGCTGTTCGCCCATCTGCGCGCGCCGCTCCTTGAACCGCTGGTCCATCGCCCCCGCCTGCTTGCGCACCACGTTCGCGAACGCCTCCCATTGCGGCTGCTGGGTATCGGTGATCTTCAGCGCCGTGCGCACGTAGGCGAGGTGCGCTTCCGCGCGCTCGCTCGGCTGGCGGAACGCGCGCTCCCCGCCGTGCCGCTGCCCGGCGCGTCCCGCGGGCGCAGCCGCCGGATCGGCGGCCTGTGCGAACGCAGCCGCTTCCGGCGCGGGTGCGTCCGCCGACTGCGCGAGCGCGGCGGATACCGCGACCGCCATCGTTGCGGCCGCGAAGGTCGTTGCTATGAGTTTGTTCATGGCACTGTCTCCTGGGTTGTGAGGATCATGGGGGACCCGGGATGCGGCCGAATTGCCCCGCCGCACCTGTCGATCGGATCTCATTCCCTTGGAGCGAAGGTTGCCCGTTTTGTGGCTTGCGGTGTGTAAAGGCTTGTAAGGACTTGTAACCGCTGGCGATGCCGGACGCCCCGGTTCCCTTGCGTTCAGAACCGCGCCTTGGTCCCGCAGTAGCGATACTTCTCGTCGTTCCGGGTAAAGCCCGTCGGACCGGCGATCGTGACGACGGTCGGCCCGCCCACGATCTCACCGCCACCCCGGCCCCGCTCCGCACGAACCGCTTTACCCGGGCCGCGGTATCTGACACGCTCCATCCGTGACGCTTCTTCCGCGACGCCTGTCCGAGCTTCGACCGTGCCCAACATCTCCCTCCTCGACATCGAAGCGCTGAGGCAAACGAAGCTTCGCCCCTACATCGAGCGCTGCCTCGCGAACCGCGCGCCGGACCCGGGATTTCACGCGGTCATGGGTCACAACATCGATCTCGCCGAGGCGATGTTCGTCGCGTGGGACACGATCTTCAACACCGGGCGCGTCGATCACCGGCTGAAGGAAGTGATCCGCGTGCAGCTCTCCCGTATGGCGGGCTGCGTCTACTGAGGCAACGTCCGGTCCGCTTCGGCGAAGCGACAGGGGCTGAAGGAAGACGACATCGACGAGGGCATCGCGCACTACGAGACGAGCCCGCGCTTCACCGATGCCGAAAGACTCGCGTTGAAGTACAGCGAGCTCATGGCGTTGAACCCCGAGCGCATCGACGCGGACTTCCACGCGCAGCTCCGCGGGCACTACACCGACGAGGAGATCGTCGAACTCGGCGCCTTCATCGGCTTCAACATCGGCTACCACACCTTCTTCGGGACGCTGAAGTTCTACCCCATGTTCGCGCCGGACGGACGGCTCGTCACGCAGGAGGAGTCGGCGCGGATCTACGGCGACGCGCCGGCGTCGCTCTCCGGAGCGGCCGGGGAAAGGTGATGAGATGCAGGTGACGGGATCCGGGTGACGGGGCAGGCGGCATCCGTTCGTCGTCACCAACATTCGCCACCCCTCTTCGTCGCCATTACCCGCCGGTTACCCGCAAGATGCACATCGATCCCGTCCGCCCCGCCGAAGTTTCCGACCCGGAGCTGCGCGAACTTCTCTCGCGCTGCGCCGCGCTCGGCGTTCCGGACGAGCGGTTCGCGGGCGTGCTGGCGCGGGTGCCCGAATACGCGAAAGCATTGCTCCGCGCGATGCTCGCGTCCCATGCCGGGGGCAACGTGGACCACCGGCTGAAGGAGATCATCCGGGTCGGGCTCGCGCGCACCGCGGGCGATCCATACTTCGCGGCGCTGCGCTCGGCGCGCGCGAGATCCGAGGGGCTCGACGAGGCGCGCATCGCGGCAGGCTGCGGCAGCTTCGAGAACGACCCGCAATTCTCCGGCGCGGAAAAGTGGGCGTTGCGCTACGCGCGCGCGATGTACCTCGACCCGGAGACGGTGGACGCCGCCTTCTACGCAGAGGGAAAACGGCATTTCAGCGAGGCCGGGATCATGGAGCTCGGCGCGTTCATCGCGTTTCACTACGGCATGCAGGTTTTCTCCCGCACTCTCGGCGCCGCCGGATAGTGGGCTCGCGCGCGGCCACGCGTTGCGGATCGATCGCCTCGATGCCACGCTTCGAGGCCGCCGGCGCGCGCCACGGCAACGCGTGGGCGGCGGCGGTGCGGCGCGAGGTACCGGGCCTTCCGGGCCGGACGGGCTCAACAGGGACCCGCGACCGATGAAGGCACTGGTGACAGGCTTCGAACCCTTCGGCGGGTCGGCGGTCAACGCGTCCGCCGAGGCGGTGCGGCGCCTGCCGGCGCGCCTTGGCGTCCTCGAGATCGTCACGGCGGAACTGCCCACCTCGTACCGCCGCTCCCACGCCGCGCTCGCAGCGGCCATCGAGCGCGTGAGTCCGGCGATCGTACTTTGCACGGGCCAGGCGAACGAGCGCGGCGCGCTTTGCGTCGAACGTCTTGCGGTGAATCTCCAGTACGCCGAGACCGCCGACAACGACGGCGCGCGCCCGGCCGATACACCGGTCGTGCCGGGCGGGCCCGCGGCCTACCTTGCCACCTTGCCGGTGCGCCCGGCGCTCGCCGCGCTGCAGGCGGCGGGGCTGCCGGCACAGCTTTCGATGAGCGCGGGCACCTTCGTCTGCAATCACGTCTTCTACCACCTGCTCCACGGCGCGGCCGGCAGCGGCCACCCCCGCCGCGGCGGATTTCTGCATGTTCCGGCGCTGCCGGGTGCCGATGCGCCCGGCGCGCCGTCGATGGCGCTCGACGACATCGTTCGGGGCATCGAGATCGTGCTGCGCACGGCGGCGGAAGGGAGCAGTGGGGGTTGACCGGCGTTCCGGGTCCCCGCCCTCGAAGTCCGTGATACCGCTCCCGGCCGCGCGGGTAAGGGTGCCCGTGGTGGTCACGGTCCCGGTGGCGCACCCGGTGGCCACTCGCGTGGTGCGAGCGATCCCCCGTTGCCCGGGGCAAGACCGCGCGTCGGGCGGGAAGCCTGACGCGCGGCCTCAATCGCGTTGCGAACGATAGTTCTGGCGCAGCGCCTCCACATTGGGGCGCGGAACGTCGCCGCTCATGTCGTCCCAGCCCATGAACCAGCCGTCCCGGTTGAACACCGGCACGTGGTACGGGCTCGGCGCGAAGCGCGGCACGCTGCGCCAGCCATGGCGGTAACCATCCCACTCCCAGTAGCCGGCGATCCCGTAGGCATCGCGGTATGGATACGAGGCGCGTGCGAGCCGCGGCGCGGCGGCGTAGCCAGCGGTCGCCACGGGGCCGTTGACGGCGTGCGGCACGGGGCCAACCGCGCGCAGGTTTCCCGGAAAGCGGCCCTCCGCGTGAACGGCGGTGGTGATTGCGAGGCCCGCCGGGATGATCCATGCCAGCAGTGATTTGTTCGTGCGCATGTCTGCCTCCTCCATTGCGTGGGTCGAAAAAAGGATCGATCAGTACCAGGGACGGTGTCCGTGGCGCGGCCCTCCCCGGTAGGTATAGCCGAAATGCACGGTGGTGGCCGGCACGGGCGCCGCGTAGTAGTAGCCCCCCGGCGCGGGCGCGGCGGCATACGGCACCGCCACGCAGCCGGAGAGCGCCACGAGGGCGATCAAAGAGGCAATCAGGGTTTTCATGGCGAACTCCTCATCCGGAAGAACGCAGGGATCCTCTCCCTGTGACCGACTACAACGCACGGGAGTGCGCTTCGGTCGGTAAGGAGTTGTAATCGTCTGTTACGGGCCGTGCCGCGACGGCCACCCGGGAACGTCCCGTATGCGCCGGCGCCGGCGAACCCGGCGGTCAGTCGAGCCGGATGCCGGCGGCTTTCGCGATCTTCGAGAAACGCGCGATCTGCGACTTGATGTGATCGCCGAAGTGCCCGGGCGTGCCGGGTATGAGTTCCAGCCCCGCCGCCGCGACGAAGCTTCGGACTTCCGCCGAGTCGAGGGCCTTGTTGGTGTCGGCGTTCAGGCGCACGACGATCGTCCCGGGCGTGCCGGCGGGTGCGAGGAGGCCGAACCACGACATCATGTCGAAGCCCGGGAGTCCGGCTTCGTTCAGCGTCGGGACGCCGGGGAGCTTCGTCGAGTGCCGGGTCGTCGTCACGCCGAGCGCGCGGAGCTTTCCGCTCGATACGAACGGGTGGACGGAGCCGACGGTATTGAAGAGCATCGACACCTCGCCGCTGGTGGTCGCAAGCGTGGCAGGCGGTCCGCCCTTGTACGGCACGTGGACGATGTCGACGCCCGTCATCGTCTTGAAGAGCTCCCCGCACAACTGGTGCGTGCTGCCGTTGCCCGCGGATGCGTAGTTGAGCTGTCCGGGCCTCGCTTTCGCGAACGCGATGAGCTCCTTCACTTTCGCCACCGGCAGCGACGGGTGCACCGACAGCACGTAGGGCATGCCGACCATCAACGCGATCGGCGCGAAATCCCTGACCGCGTCGTAGGGCAGCTTCGTGTAGATCGCCGGATTGGAGCCGTGGGTGGAGTTGGTCGCGAGGAGCAGCGTGTAGCCGTCGGGCGCGGCGCGGGCCGCGACCTCGGCGCCGACCGCCCCGCCCGCGCCCGGCCGCGGGTCGGTGACGACCGGCTGGCCGAGGCTCTCGGTGAGCTTCTGGCCGAGCATGCGGGCGAAAAGCTCGGACTGGGCTCCCGGCGCCTGCGGCACGACGATGCGCACCGGCTTCACCGGGTAATTCTGCGCCGACACCGATCCAGCCAGCGCTGCGATGCAGCCGATGAGAGCGGCGCGCTGTCTCATGATTTCCTCCGCCGTTGCGTCGCTGGTGTGACGGTCGTTTTCGGGGATTCTAGCCGCAATCGCGGCCACGCAAGCACACGGACCGGCCGGCGTGTCCTTTCCCGATTGCCGGCGGCTCGGGCCGCAAACTTCGCTGGGCCGCCGATGCGCGCCGATACCCGCCAACGAAGCGCCTTGCCGCGATACGCATCCATCGGCATGCATCGGCGTTTATCGACGGCGGAATCGCTCCCTCACCATCCCGGCATGACTCGCCGCGCCGAGTCAGGCGTCCGCCGGCCCGGAGCATGCTCCTCGAAGCCCCGGCCCGCGCTGAATGGGGGAGTTCTATACTAGCGCCTTCGCGACCTCCCAACGCGAGCGAAAACGAGCATGAGCACGGCCCGACTGACATCGGAGGACACGGCGGCGCATCCGGCGGCAACCGGAGACGAGCTCGCACGCCGGTTCGGCCAGCACACGCGCGACGCGATGGCCGCGGTCGGCGTGCGCTTCGGCGAGTGAGCGGCGTTGGCGCCACCCGGCCTGCGCCGCGGGCACCCCTCCTGAATGGAGGGGAGGTTTTCTCCTGAAGAAGATCTTCTACGGCTGGCGTCTCGTTGCGGCGGGCGGGGCGCTGCAGTTCCTGCAGAGCCTGTTCCTCAACCAGTCTTTCGGCGCCTACCTCGCGGTGCTCGTCGAGGAGCGCGGCTGGAGCAAGACGGCCGTCGCCGGCGCGGCCGCGCTCAAGTCGACGGAATCCTCCATCCTCGGCCCGGTGCTCGGCTGGACGGTCGACCGCTTCGGCGCGCAGGGGATCATCCGCGCCGGCATCGTGACTTTCGGCGTCGGCTTCATGCTGCTCTCCCGGGTCGAGACGCTCATCGATTTCTATGGGGCGTTCGTGGTGATCGCGCTCGGATCGAGCATGTTCAGCAACTCGATCGTGGGCGTGGCGATCATCCAGTGGTTCGAGCTGCGGCGGGCGCGTGCGCTCTCCGCGCTCCAGTTCGGCGCAGCCTTCGGCGGCGTTTTCGTGACGCTCGTCGCATGGTCCATGCAGGCGTACGGCTGGCGTGCGACGGCCTTCGCTTCGGGAGTGATCACGATCGTCGCCGGCTGGCCGCTCTCGCGTGTCATCCGCAGCCGGCCGGAGGACCTCGGCGAGACCGTGGACGGACTGCCCCACGGCGCGAGGGCGGAGGCGGGGCGCACCGGCGCGCCGGCGCCGCGCGCCTTCAGCGCGGCCGAGGCCGTCCGAACGAGCGCGTTCTGGCTGATCGCGCTCGGGCACGCCTTTTCGCTGCTGGTCGTCTCCGCCGTGAACGTGCACGCCATCACCCACATCAAGGAAGGACTGGGCTACTCGCTCGCCTCCGCGACCCTCGTCTTCACGCTCGTCACGATCGGCCAGTTCTGCGGCGTGCTGCTCGGATGGGTGATCGGCGAGCGGATCGAGAAGCGCCTCGTCGCGGCGGCGTGCATGCTGCTGCACGCCGTGGGCCTGCTCATGCTCACCTATGCCGCGAGCCTCGTCGTGCTCGCAGCGGCGGGGCTGCTGCACGGCACCGGCTGGGGATTGCGCGGGCCGTTCATGCAGGCAATCCGCGCCGACTACTTCGGCCGCGGCTCCATCGGCATGATCATCGGCCTGTCGGCCCTCATCACCGTGTTCGGCCAGATCGGCGGGCCGATACTCGCCGGACTTCTTGCCGACTGGCAGGGAAACTACCGGATGGGCTTCACGCTGCTCGCCGTTCTGGCCGGTGTCGGTTCGTTCTTCTTCCTGATGGCGAAGCCGCCAACGAAGTAGGAAGGGGAAAGTAATCAGTGGGCAGTAACGAAGTAACGAGTTGGAAGTAACGAGTTGGCAGTAAGGAGTGGGCAGCAGCCGGTATCGTCGTAGCTGTGGGGAACGGCGTGCGGCACGAGTTATGCCGCCTGTAGCCGACTGCTGTCAACTCCTTACTGCCGACTCCTTACTGCCGACTCCTTACTGCCGACTCCTTACTGCCGACTCCTTACTGCCGACTCCTTACTGCCCACTCCTTACTGCCCACTCCTTACTGCCCACTCGTTACCGCCCACTGATTCCTCCCGCCCGGAGGGCGGTTCGAGCCCGCTGCGAACGACCGCCGGCGCCGCCTCGGGCGAGGCGAGAAAACGGACGACGCGCCGCGCGAGCTCCGGCTGCGGGCTCGAGGCGGCGACGCCGGCGGAGAACACCGATACCTTCTGGAGCTCCGGCGGGAGCGGCGTGATGTGGTCGATGCCCGGCACGGGCAGGAGTTCGCTTATCTGCTGGAAGCCGATTTCCAGCTCCCCGCGCGCGACGACCGCGCCGACGCGCTCGCCGCCGCCGACGAGGCGGCTCTTGCCCATCACCTCGCCGGCGATGCCGAGCCGCCGGTAGATCTCCGCCGTCAGGTATTCACCGCTCACGCTGGCGGAGTAGCCGATCGATTTCGCCGCGAGGAGCGTGCGCCGCAGCGCATCCGCCGAGCCGATGTCGGGCCTGGGCGCGCCGGCCCGTACCGCCATGCCGATCGCCGAGCGGGCGACGGGCAGGAGACCCTCCGCCAGCACCAGTTTCTCCGCGACGAAGCGACGCAGCAGATCGTCGGAGACAATGACGACGTCGACGACCTCGCCGCGCTTCAGGCGATTCGGCAGCGAATTCCCGCCCGTGCCGACCGAAGTGGACGCGGTGACGACCTTCCTGCCGGTCAGACGCTCGACCCCGGGAATCAGGGCAAGATGCGCCGCGGTGAAGGCGCCGGAAGTCATCACCCGGAATTCAGCGATGTCGGAAGGCATGGTCGTGGCTTCATTCATCCTGGAAAAAGCGATTGGCCGCCGATGCACGCCGATGAACGCCGATCGGGCGTCGCGGAATCAGGGCGATTCATTCCGTTCATGCTCATCGCGCGCAAGGTGCATGGATGAGAGAGATGGAGTGCCAGCTGGAGGGGACTCAAGGCGAGGGATCGAGCGTCAAGCAATTCGCGAACGCTCGATTATCCACCGATTCATCGGCGTTCATCGGCGGCCGAGTCCATCAGCTTTTCGCGAGACACGCCAGCGCCGCGACCGCGCACGCGATGCCCGCGCCCTTCCTCGCGGTGAAGGGCTCGCGCAGCAGCAGCACGCCCACCGCCGCCGTCACCACGAAACCCATCTGCGAGATCGGCACCAGCACGCTCGCCTCGCCGAGCGAGAGGCTCTCGAAGAGCATGACGAGCGCGACGAGGAACAGCGCGGCGGTGACCGCGCCGTAGCTCCAGCCCGCGCGCGGCAGGGCCCACGCGCGGTCCATGCGCCAGGCGAACAGCGCCGCGAGCGGCACGAACACGATCGCCTGGCCCGCGACGAAGGTGGCCGGATAGCCGCCATGCGCCGCGCCCACCTTGTAGAGAAAATTGGCGACACCCATCGCGCCCATCGCGACGAGCGCGCGCGAGATCGCACCGCGCCCCGCCGCCGCGCCCGGCGCCGCCGCGCCGCCGCCGAGAAGAAGCCACACCGCGGCGAACGCGGCGGCGAGTCCCGCGAGCTTCCACGGACCGAGCGCTTCGTCGAGGATCAGCACCGCGAGCGCGGTCGTCACCGTGAAGCTCAGCCGGTAGACCGGCGCGATCACGCTCACCGCGCCGATGCGTAGCGCGCGCGCGAAGTTGTAGAGCGCGGCGAACACGAAGAGTCCCGCGGCCATGCCCCAGAGCATGTAGCGCGCCGGGACGAGCGTGCCGGTGGCGAGCCCGTAGAGCAGCACGGCCGGGAGGAAGCAGCATCCCTGCTGTATCAGGAAGTGATGCGCCGCGATGCCAGCCGCGGCGCCGCGCTTGTAGACGAGGTCGGTCAAGCCAAGCAGCACCATCGCGCCGAGCGCGAGCCAGACGGCGTGCGCCATCGGTCAGTTCGGCTCGCGCAGCAATTCCGGCGCTCCCTCCGGCGCGGCGCCGGCGGGTGCTTCGGCCCCTTGCGCCGGCGCCCGGAAACGCACCGTGACGCGCAGGCCCGGGCGGTTGTCGGCGAGCTCGATCGAAGCGCCGTGCAGGTCCGCCACCGCCTTCACGAGCGCGAGGCCGAGTCCGCTCCCGGGCGTCGTGCGGCTCGCCTCCAGGCGGTAGAAGCGGCGGAACACCTTTTCGCGCTCGGCCTGCGGCACGCCGGGCCCGGTATCCGCGACGCGCAGCACCGGCCGCCCGCCTTCCCGGTCGAGAGCGAGCGTGATCGTCGCACCGGCCGGGCAGTGTCGTATCGAGTTCTCCACGAGGTTCGCCGCGAGCTGCGTGATGAGTCCGCGGTCGCCGTGCACGGCGCACGCGTCCCCGACGCGCGCGAGGAGGCGATGGCCGCTGTCCTCCGCCACCGGCACATAGGTTTCCGCCACCGTCGCCACCACCGCCTCCATGTTCACCTCGGAGAACGCTCCGCGACGCGTTCCGGACTCGATCTGCGCGATGCGCAGCAGCGCGGAGAACGTGTCCAGGATGGCGTCCACCTCGGCGATCGACTGGTCCATGACCGCGGCGAACTCCGCCGCGGTCGCGGCCCTCTCCCGCGCGATCTCGAGCCGCTGGCGCAGGCGCGCGAGCGGCGTGCGCAGATCGTGCGCGATGTCGTCCGAGACGCGCTTCAGCCCCTCCATGAGGCTCTGGATGCGGTCGAGCATCGCGTTGAGGTTGACCGCCAGCCGGTCCATCTCGTCGCCGCCGCCGCGCGTGAGCATCCGGTTGGAGAGATTGCCCTCGATGATCGAGCGCGTGGTGCGGTTGATCTCCTCGATGCGCCGCAGAAAGCCGGCCGCGACGAGCGCGCCGCCGCCGAGCGCGAGGATGACGGTGATCGCGATGCCCCAGCCGAGGGCGAGCAGGATCGCTTCCTCCGCCTTCACCGCGCGGAAGCGATTCTCGCCGACGAGCAGGAACAGCCCGCCGGAGAGGCGGCGGCCCACCGCGACGACCGGAAAGACGTTCACCGGCTCGCCCTGCGAGGCGGCGCGGTCCTCGTCGGTCACCGGCACGCTCATCAGCGTGCGTCCCTCGAGGGGCGCCATCGGCGGGAGGTTTCCGGCGATGCGCCGGCCCGAAGCGTCCTGCAGCAGATAGTAGCGGCGCGGGGGCTCGAGCGTGGCGATGCGCCGCCGTATCGCGCGCGTGGCGCCGTCGGCTCCGCGCGCGCGGTGGATGTTGACGAGCAGCTCCACTTCCCGCCGCACCGATTCGTCGATCTGCTGCTCGAACGCGGAGACGGAGCTCCAGTAGACGCTCAAGAGCAGCACGGCGACCGACGCGCCGAACACGATCGCGTAGAGCGCGGCGAGACGAAAGCTGGTGCTGCGCAGAAAGCTAGGGGGTATCACTCAGGCAATACCCCGACCCGCGCACGGTGTGGATCAGCTCCCGGTCGAAATCGCGATCGACCTTGCCGCGCAGCCGGCTGATGTGGGTCTCCACCACGCTGGTGCGAGGATCGAAATGGAACTCCCACACGTTCTCGAGGAGCATCGCGCGCGTCACCACCTGCCCGGCATTGCGCATCAGGTACTCGAGCAGGCGGAACTCCTGCTGCTGCAGCTCGATGCGGCGGCCGGCGCGGGTGACGGTGCGCTTCAAGCGGTCCATCTCGAGATCGCCCACCCGCAGCACGGTCTCCTCGGCCGCGAGCGGCGGCCGGCGCGCCAGCGCGTGCACGCGGGCGAGCAGTTCCGCGAAGGCAAAGGGCTTGACGAGGTAGTCGTCGGCGCCCGCCTCCAGCCCCTCGACGCGGTCGTTCACTCCCCCCATGGTGGTGAGCAGCAGGACCGGCGACTTCACCCCCGCGGCGCGCGCCGATTTCACGATGTCGAGCCCGTCCACGCTGGGGAGCATGCGGTCTATCACCATCACGTCGTAGCCGGGGTTCGAGGCCCGGTCGAGCCCGTCACGGCCGTCGGCCGACTGGTCGACGACGTGGCCCCGCTCGCGCAGGCCGTTGGCGACGAAGCGCGAGGTGTCCTGATCGTCCTCGATGAGCAGTATCTTCATGGAAACCTATCGTGCTGCGCGCGCGGGCCTTTGTCAAAGGTCCACGACGCATACCCGCCTGGATGAACGGAACGGAACCGGGGTTCTCCGGTGTTTGCCCGGGCGGCGGGTTGCTAGCCGATGCCGAGTTCCTTCTTCAGGTCCAGCACGGCCTGCGTCTGGGAGCGCTTGCGCCACTTCGCGCGCGAACCGATCGGCCTGTTCTCGATGTCCGGCTTCACCTTGAGCGAGACGAACACCGGGCCGGGCGCGGCGAGGATGCGCTCGAGCTGGATGGAAAAGGTCTCGAGATTGTCGAAGGCGTGCGCGCGCGGATAGCCGCAGGCGCGCGCGATCTCGTGATAGGCGATCGTTCCCGCCTGCGGCACGGGCTGCCCGCCGGTGGTGGCGTAGCACCCGTTGTCGAGCATGAAATGGTAGAAATTGCGGGGCTGCTGCTCGGCGACGGTCGCCAGTATGCCCATGCCCATCTGGATGTCGCCGTCGGAATCGAAGAGCACGATACGCTCGCCCGGAAGCGCCAGGGCGAGCCCCATCGCGAACGACGCATGGCCGCCCATCGCCGGGTCGCCCAGCTCGAGATCGCGGCCGCGCCTGCCGCTGATGTCGACCCAGTGGCGCCCGCCGCGCCCCGGCACGACGATCGCGTCGCCGCGATGACGGTTGAAGACCTTCAGCAATTCCGCGGTGTCCATCATGGCTTGATTCCTGTCGGTATGGGCGGCGGGATACGGGTGACGGGGGGCGGATGTCACCCCTTTTTCGTCACCTCCACTCGCCACCCCTATTCGTCACTTCCTTCTTCAATTAAAGCCGTGATACTCGTCGGCGACGAGCACGGCGACCGGGCGCTTCGTGCGCTCCGCTTCCTGGAACGCGATGGAGATGCGCCCGGCATCCGCGCCGTCCTCCACCAGGTAGTAGTTGATGCCGAAGGCGTTCAGGAACCGCTCGGTATAGGTGGCGGCGGTGTCGGTGTTGACGCCGTGCCGCGTCCACCCGCGGTAGCCCACCATCAGCACGACCGGCACGTTCATGCCGAGGGTCCAGCCGCGCAGCGAGTCGCCCGACTCCATGAGCCCGGTGTTCTGGATGAGGATCAGCGGCTTCTTGCCGCCCGCGTGGATGCCCGACGCCGCCGGGAACGCAAGCCCCTCGCGGTTGACGCCGACGAGCGTCAGGGCCGGCTCCGCTTTCATCAGGAGGTAGAGCCAGTTCGTCTCGCTGTCGGGCAGCCAGACGACGTGAGTCACGCCGTTTTTCCTCAGCTCCGCGAGTACGACCTCCGGGCCGAGACTGGCCTTCTGTGTGTCGCTCACAATATGGTCCTTTCCGCGCACCGCCATGCGCGTGACGCGCCATTCTACCGGCGGGCCGCCCGAGCGTCGGGGGGAGTGGGCAGGCGGGCGGCATGGCGCATTTGTCATGAACCGATTTTCCGCTCTCCTCGCGTCCGCGGCGGCCGTCGCGACGCTCGCGCTCGGACCGGCCGGCGTCGCCGCGGCGCAGTCGAAGGACAGGAAGTGCACGAACTGCGGGCGGGTCGAGCAGGTACGTGCCGTGGAGCAGTCGGACTGGAAGAAGTACGCCGCCCCGGCGGCGGGCGCCGTCGTGGGCGGTGTCATCGGCAACCAGTTCGGAGGCGGCTCGGGCAAGACGCTGCTCACGATCGCCGGTGCGGTGGGCGGCGGGCTGGTCGGCCACAAGGTCGAAGCGGGCTCGCGCGACAAGGTCTACGAGGTCGTCGTCAGGATGGACGACGGCAGCCGGCGCACCGTCACCTACAAGAGTCCCCCTCCGGTGAAGGAAGGCGAACGCGTGCGCCTGCGCGATGGCCAGCTCGTGGTGGTCGAATCCTGACCGGCCGGGGAGCGCGCCGCGCCGCCGGGCGCGCGTGCTCGAGTAGCAGGTCGTCGCCGGCGGCGGCAGAGCCCCGCTTCGTCCGCCGATCGGGGCCGCGCTCTTACCGGGGGCGGGAAATCACCGTTACCGGCGCGGCCGAGTACCGCACCATCCGGTAGTCATAGCCGTCCTTCTTGCCGCAGTAGCCGCTCCTCATCTGGTCGTAGTGCTCGCAGACCCTGCCCGAGAGGCGGTCCTCGTCGTAATCGAGCGTTTTCAGGACCGCGCCGTCCGCGCGCAGGAATGTCGTCGCGTAGACGTTCTTGCCCGAAGTCCTGCCGTGCCGGACCACGACGTCCACGCGCGCGGTGTCCGCGGTGAGGTCGTAGAAGACCGTGCGGGGGAACCAGACGGTGAATACATGCTGGAGCTGCTTCTGCCCGAGCTCCGTTAGCTGATAGCCCTCGGCCAGGCGCGAACGCACGATAAGGTGCCGGTCACCCGCCTCCCCGCTCACGACGACACTCCCAATGACCGCGTCGGGCGCCCCCGTCCCGGTTACTTCGACTTGGCGTCGGCCGCCTTCGCTTCGCCCTTCCCCTTCGCCTTGCCCGCGTCCTTCACCTCGACGTTCGTGGCCGTCATCTTGTAGTGGATCGTGACCCGGGATCCTTTCTTGAGATCGCCCGTTACCTTCGTGTCCTTGCCGCGGGCGATCTCCCACTTCTCCTTGCCCTTCTCCACGGTGATGATGTCGTTCGTCACCTCCAGAACGGGGCCGGTCACCTGATAATCGCGGGGGCCGGCGGCGCCGGCAAGGGCCACGGGCAGGAAGGCCGCGGCGAGCATGGTCGCGATGCGGGGTTTCATTCGGTAGCTCCTTCGGTGGATTGTCTGGAATGGCGCCGCCATCTTACCCCGTACGCATCCCGTGCGCTGCCCCGGGCACGCCGTACCGGCGCCCGTGCAAGCGCCGCCCGGCAGGACCGTCTCCGGTTCGCGCGCTCCCGCCCCGGGGCATCGGCGGGGCCGGGCCGCTCAAGGGCGCCGGGTTCCGTGCCGTTATCCCGGCACTCCAGCGAGAGGCAGCCGCATGGATTGCCGGACCTACATACATACCAGGGCGGGCTGGTCCGAAGAACCCGACGATGCGCTCGATTCGGAGCAGACGCTGGTCGTCTTGTTCGGCGCCTCTGGGCTGATCGACGCGCCGGGTCCGGTCGAACGC
This sequence comes from Burkholderiales bacterium, assembly GCA_020854035.1. Lineage (GTDB taxonomy): Bacteria > Pseudomonadota > Gammaproteobacteria > Burkholderiales > SG8-41 > SG8-41. The sequence goes on from JADZGE010000062.1 coordinate 24,891, forward strand.
GTGATCGAAACCTTCCCGCGCGCGGCCATCATGGGCTGCTCGAGCGCAGGGGAAATCCACGGGGCGCGCATCTACGACGGCAGCCTCGCCGTGGGGATCGCGCGCTTCCGGGACGCCGCGCTGCGCGCGGCCTGCGCGCGTATCGAGGGCCCCGGGAAATCCCGCGCGGCGGGCGCCGACATTGCCCGGCGTCTTGACCGCCCGGATCTGCGCGCGGTGCTGATCCTCTCCGACGGCCTGCAGGTAAACGGCAGCGAGCTCGTGCGGGGCGTGAACTCGGTGCTGCCGCCCTCGGTGGCGGTGACCGGGGGGCTTGCCGGCGATGGAGACCGTTTCCAGCGCACGTGGGTAATCGCGGGCCGGCGCCTCGCGCCGGGCTACGTCTCGGCGGTCGGTCTCTACGGCGAGGGCGTGCGGGTCGGCCACGGCTCGAAGGGCGGCTGGGACGCCTTCGGCATGGAACGGATGGTGACGCGGGCGCGCGGCAACGTGCTCTACGAGCTCGACGGCAAGCCCGCGCTCGAGCTCTACAAGGAATACCTCGGCGATCGCGCCGGGGGGCTGCCCGCGGCGGGGCTGCGCTTTCCTCTCACCCTGCGCGCGGGCGGTGACAACGACAAGCGCCTGGTTCGCACCATACTCGCCGTCGACGAGGCGAGCCAGTCGATGACGTTCGCGGGCGATATTCCCGAGGGCTCCTACGCGCAACTCATGCACGCCAACTTCGACCGGCTCATCCAGGGGGCCGGCGAGGCGGCGCTCTCCACCCGCGGGGAGGTCACCGAGAACCGGTCCGCGCTCGCGATCGCGATCAGCTGCGTGGGCCGGCGTCTCGTGCTGGGCGAGCGTGCCGAGGAGGAAACCGAGGCCGCCTGTCTCGCGCTGCCCCGGGCGGCGCGGCAGATCGGCTTCTATTCCTACGGCGAGATTTCGCCCTACGCGAGCGGGCACTGCGATCTGCACAACCAGACCATGACGCTCACGACGATACACGAGCGGCAGTGAGCGCGGCCGGGCACGCGATCGAGCTCATGCACCGCCTGCTCAAGCGCCAGATCGAGAGACTCGGACTGACCCGGGAGTCGCCGCCCGACCTCGAGCGTTGGGCGCGGCTCGTCGATCGGGTGAGCGCCGCCTACACGCAGTCGGACGAGGCGCGGCAGCTCGCCGAGCGCTCCATGGAGATCTCCTCGCGGGAGCTGCGCGCCCTCTACGACCGGGAGCAACGCGCGAACGAGGAGCTCGAGGAGCGGGTGCGCGCCCGGACCGCGGCGCTCGCCCAGGCGGAGGCGGCGGCGCGCGAGAGCGAAGCGCGCTTCCGCAGCCTGACCGAGCTCTCCTCGGACTGGTACTGGCAGCAGGACGCCTCCTTCCGCTACCTCGAGATCACGAGCGAGGCTGTTCCCGGCGCGGGCGCCGCGGCGCTCGTGCATACCGGCGAGCGTCCCTGGGACCGGCCCGCACCCAACATGACGGAGGCGGACTGGGACTTGCACCGGGCCGCGCTCGAGGCCCGCCGGTCGTTTCACGAACTCGAACTCTGCCGCATCGCCGATGACGGGGCCGAGCGCTGGATGAGCGTGAGCGGCGAGCCCATTTTCGATGCGGCGGGCGCATTCACCGGCTACCGCGGCGTCGGCAAGGACATCACCGCGCGCAAGCACGCCGAGAAGCTCCTCGAACTGGAGCACCGCGTGACGCGCGAGCTCTCCGAAGCCGGCACGGCCGCGGCCGGGCTGCGCGCGGTGCTGCGCGTCGTCTGCGAATCGCAGGGCTGGGAATGCGGGCGCTACCTGCGCGTCGACGAAACCGGTGGCGCGCTGCGCTGCGTGGACGCGTGGGCGCGCGACGACCCCATGGCGGCGCGGTTCATCGCGTGCAAACGCGATGCGGTGCACGCGCGCGGTGACGGACTCGCCGGGCGTGCCTGGCTCACGGGGCAGCCGGTCTGGGTAATCGGCGGCGCCGGCTCCGGGTGCGGCGCGGGCTCCGCGCTGGCGCGCGAAACGGGACTCACCGGCGCATTCCTGTTCCCGGTGCTCGCCGAGGGCAGGATCATCGGGATCCTCGCCTTCAACGGCCGGCGGCTGCGGGAGCCGGACGAGCGGCTGCTGCAGGCGGCGCGCGTCGTCGGCAGCCAGACCGGACAGTTCTTCCAGCGCAAGGAGGCCGACGAGCGCGCGCGGTACCAGGCGCGCCAGCAACGGCTGATCGCGGAGTTCGGGCAGCAGGTGCTCGCCGGCGTCGAACTCGCCCCGATGCTCGAGCGCGCGGCGGAACTCGTCGCCGCGACCCTGGCGGTCGAACTCGCCTGTGTCCTCGAACTGGACCCCGGGGAACCCCGGCTTCTGTATCGCGCCACCGTCGGCTGGCCGCGCGAGTGGATCGGCACGCGCACGGTGCCGCTCGACCCGGGCAAGCGGCTCGCGCGGGTGATCGACACGCGCGAGCCGCTGGTGATCGACGACTACGGGGCGGCGTCACCGTTCTGCGCATCGCGGCTCACCGCGCACGGCGTGAAGAGCGGCGCGATCGTTCCCGTGCTCGGCCCGGCCGGCGTGAGCGGAGTGCTGGGCGTGCATTCCCGCTCGCCGCGCCGCTTCACCGGGGACGACGTGAGTTTTCTGCGCGGCATCGCGGGCATCCTCGCGATCGCCACCGAGCGCAAGAAGGCGGAAGACCGGCTCGCGCGCCTCGCCCAGTTCGATCCGGTCACGGGCCTGCCCAACCGGCATCTCCTGCGCGATCGTCTCGGGCAGTCGCTCAACCACGCGCGGCGCAACGGCTGGCTCGCGGGGCTGCTCTTCGTCGATCTCGACCGCTTCAAGACCGTCAACGACACCTTCGGGCACGGCATGGGCGACCGCCTGCTGGCGGAAGCGGCGGCGCGGCTGAAGAACTGCGTGCGAAACGGCGACACGGTCGCGCGCCTCTCCGGCGACGAGTTCGCGATCGTGCTCGCGAGCCTCGCGAAAAGCGAGGACGCCGCGCTCGTCGCGCAGAAGGTCGTCGCCGCGCTCGCGGCGCCGTTCGATCTCGCGGGCAACGAGACCTACGTCTCGGCGAGCGTGGGCATCGCCGTCTGCCCGGCCGACGGCGAGGAACCGGAGGCGCTGCTGCGAAACGCCGACACCGCGATGTACCGCGCGAAGGAGCAGGGGCGCAACTGCTACCGGTTCTACCTGCCGCAGATGAACGAGCGGCTGATGGAGCGCATGCAGCTCGAGGCACGGCTGCGCGGGGCGCTCGACCGCGGCGAATTCCTCCTGCACTACCAGCCCAAGGTGCGCCTCGACACCGGTGAAGTGAGCGGTTTCGAGGCGCTGCTGCGCTGGCAGCAGGAGGGCAAGCTCGTTGCGCCGCTCGAATTCATCCCGATCCTGGAGGAGACCGGCTTGATCGTGCCGGTCGGTGAATGGGTGCTGCGCTCCGTGTGCCGGCAGATCAGGCAGTGGGAGGGGGAGGGCATCGCGCCCCCGCCCGTGGCCGTCAACCTCTCCGCACGCCAGTTCCAGAGCCGTGACCTCGCGGCGACGATACGGCGGATACTCGAGGAATCGGGCGTCGCCCCGGATCTCATCGAGCTGGAGCTCACCGAGACCCTCGTCATGAGCGACGCGGAGGAATCGATCGAGATGCTGCGCGAGTTGAAGCGCCTGGGCGTGCGCCTGTCGGTGGACGACTTCGGCACGGGCTACTCGAGCCTCGCCTACCTGCGGCGCTTCCCGCTCGACACGCTGAAGATCGACCGCACGTTCATTCGCGACATCGTCACCAGCCCGGACGACGCGACCCTCGCGCTCACCATCATCAACCTCGCGCACGGCATGCGCCTGAGGGTCGTCGCGGAGGGCGTGGAAACACGCGAACAGGCGGATTTCCTCAGGCGGCACGGCTGCGACGAGATGCAGGGCTACTACTTCGCGCGCCCGCTCGACGTCGCCGCCTGCACCCGGGCGCTCCACGAGGGCATGCGGCTCGCCGGGGCCGGGGGCGCTCCCGCCGACGCGCGCCCCGCGCTCATCATCGTGGACGAGAACGAGCGCGACCTCGCCTCGCTCGAGCAGGCGCTCGGCGCGGGCGGGTTCAACGTGCTGACGGCGACGAGCCCCGCGGCGGGCTTCGCCCTGCTCGCGCGCCACGACGCGGCGATGGTCGTGAGCGGCAGCGACATGCCGGAGATGAGCGGGCTCGCGTTCCTCGCCAACGTGCGCAAGCTCTACCCAGGCGCGGTGCGGGCGCTGCTCGCGCGCAGCGATCCGCCGCTCGCCGGCGCCCCGGACGCCGCGGGCATCCACGCGTTCCTGTCGAAGAACTGGGATTCCGAGCGCCTGCGCGCCGAAGTGCGGCAGGCCTGCCTGCGGCGCTTCCGATCCGCGCCGGCGCCGGGCGCCGCCCCGATTCCGGAAACCCGGGCGGCGAGCGCCGCGAATTCCCGGGCGCTCATTGCTGCGGCAGGCCGATCGACCGGATGATCTTCGCGTACTTGTCGATCTCCTTCCGGCAGTGGCTGGTGAGCTCCTCGGGCGTGCTGCCGACCGCGATGAAGCCGAGCTCCTTCAGCCGGTTGCCGGCTTCCGGGTCCTTCAGCGCGGCAACGGCGGCCCTCTGCAGGGTGTCCACGATCGCCTTCGGCGTTTTCACCGGCACCATCAGGCCCGCCCACGAGTACATCTCGAAACCGGGAAGCGTGTCGGCGATGGCGGGCACGTCCGGCAGTTCGGGGGCGCGCTTCAGCATCGCCACGCCGAGCGCCCGCAGCCTGCCGTTGCGGATGTGCGGCAGGCCCGTGGCGATGGGCGAAAAATAGACGGCGGCTTCGCCGGAGACCACGGCGGCGAGCGCCGGGCCGCCACCCTTGTAGGCGACGTGCAGCATCTTCACGCCCGCGAGGCCGCTGAAGTACTCGGCGGTGAAGAACGTGCCGCTGCCGGTCCCGGCCGACGCGTAGACGATGTCGCCGGGGCGGGCCTTCGCGAGCCGGATCAGCCCGGGCACCGACTTCACGGGCAGGGAGGGATGCACCGCCGCGACGAACGAGGACAGCGCCATCAGGCTCACCGGCGCGAAGTCGGTCAGCAGATCGTAGTTGAGCTTCCTGTAGAGGCTCGCGTTGATGCTGTGGTTGGTGTGCGCGAGGAAGACGGTGTAGCCGTCGGCCGGCGCCCGTGCCGCGATCTCCGCCCCGATGTTGCCACCCGCTCCGGCCCGGTTATCCACGACGACCTGCTGTCCCAGGGCGGAGGTGAGACCGTGGGCCACGATCCGGGCCAGGGTATCGGGATTGCTGCCCGCCGAGGTGGCGATCAGCACGCGGATCGGTTTCGCCGGGTAGGACTGCGCCGGCGCCGCGCAGGCGCAGGCGGCGACGAGGCAGCCGGTCAGCAGGCGTGGCAGCGGATTGCTCGCTCGCATCGGTTCGTATCCTCCTTCGTGCCGAATCTACCGCAGGCGAGGGCGGTCACGCCAGCGGAGCGCCCGCCGCCGGGTCATTGCGCCGCGATGCCCGCCTGCCCGGCGACCTTGCGCCAGCGTGCAAGCTCCGTGGCGATGTGGCGCGCGAACGCTTCGGCGCTCGTGCCCACGCCCTCGCCGCCGTCGGCGGCGAGTTTCGCGTTGAGATCGGGCGCCTTCGCGCTCTGCGCGAGCGCCCCGTTCAGGCGATCCAGCACCGCGCGCGGCGTCCCCGCCGGGGCGAGCCAGCCGTGCCACGTGCCGTTTTCGTATCCGGCCACGCCCGCCTCGGCGATGGTCGGCAGATCGGGCAGGACGCGGGAGCGTTGCGCCGTGGTCACCGCGAGCGCGCGCAGCCGGGCGCTTCTCACGTGGGTGAGGCTGGACAGCACGTTGCCGAAGAGCAACTGCACCTGCCCCGACATCGCGTCGATCAGCGCCGGCCCGGTACCCTTGTAGGGAATGTGGGCGATGTTCACTCCGGCGAGCATGCGAAACAGCTCGAATGCCATGTGCGTGGAGCTGCCTTGTCCGGCCGACCCGGCGTCGAGCATGCCCGGGCGCGCGCGGGCGAGCGCGAGGAGATCCTTCACCGATCTCACCGGCAGGGACGGGTGCACCACCAGCAGGAATGGCGCCCGCGAGACGAGCGACACGGGCGCGAAGTCGCGGACCGGATCGTACGGCAGCTTGCCGTGCACCGCCGGCGTGATGGTGAACCCGCTCGTCATGCCGAGCAGCGTGTAGCCGTCGGGGGCGGCTTTCGCCACCTGCGCGTAGGCGATCGTGCCGCCCGCTCCCGGTCGGTTCTCCACCAGGAACGGCCGGCCGAACGCCTCGGAGAGCTTCTGCGCGAACAGGCGCGTCTGGATGTCCGTGCCGCCGCCGGGCGCAAGCCCGACGACCACGCGAACCGGCTTCGATGGATAGGCCTCCTGCGCCACGGCGGCGGCCGACAGCGTCCACGCGAGCGCGAACGTCGCGGCGAGTTGCGGCGCTACCATCACGGGCCGCAGGCCGGCAGCCTCGCGCGCCGCGACGGTCAGGCATTTCTCCGGCGCGTCGATACGGGGACCGGCGCGGGTGTCGGTGTCGGAGTTCGCGAAGTCGTTCCGGGGCATGTCGTACGGTCTCCGGTCCTACTTCCTGGCGAAATCGCCGGGAATGCGCGCCACGTCGTCGAGGTGCTCGAGCCGGAACAGGCGCTCGAGCGCCGCCCGCGCGCGCCGCGGCCCGATGAATTCCTCCGTCATGCCGAGGAATTTCTCCGCGATCTGGGCGTCCGATTTCGGCTGCGACAGGTCGCCCTGATCGCCCCCTGCCTCGCCGATGAGCTCATCACCGCCACGGGTGACGACGCGCACGCGCGCGCGATGCTCGACCGGCACGCGCCCGTAGGCCGCGGTGAACTCGTCGTTGGTCACCACTTCGACCTTGGCGAGCAGCTCGCGCAGCGCCGGGCTGCGCAGGTGCTCCTCGTCGAACTGTCGCGGCGTGACCGTCCCGTCCATCAACGCCGCCGCCACCACGTACGGGATGCTGTGGTCGGCCGTCTCGCGGCAGTCGGGGTTCCAGTGGTGTTCGCCGGTCGCCATGCCGGCCTTGGCGCTCTCGTAGACCTCCACCGTGACGCCCCGCACCTCGGCGATGCGCCCCTTTAGCGCGGGTGCGACCTTCTCGGCGGCGAGAATCGAAGCGATGGTGGTGGCGCACGACGAGCGTGGCTTGATCAGCGTGTCGAGGATCCGGAACGGCGCGAGGGCGCCGCCCACCGCGGCGGGCGAGATGCGCTTGCCGGCGACGTGATCGCACCAGCCCGACCCGCCCTCGAACGGCAGGCGCGGGGCGTTCATGCCCTCGCGCGCGAGCAGCGCCGCGAACACACCGGCCTTGCCGGCATGGCCGGCGGTGACCGCTTTCCACATCGACAGGCGCCCGGTGCGCACCTGCCGCAGCACGTTGTTGGGGACGACCGCCATCGAGGCCGCGTCGGCGATCTGCGCGCGCGAGAGCCCGAGCAGCCGCGCCGAGGCGAGTGCCACCGCCAGGCACGCGTAGTTCGCGCAGTCGAACGGACTCTTGCCGACGGCGTCCGACAGGCGCAGGTAGACCTCGTAGGCGAGCACGACCGCGGCGATGAACTCACGGCCATGCACGCGCGCATGCTCCGCCACGCCGAGGATCGGCATCACCACGTCGCTCGGGTGGCCGCCCCCGCTGCCGGGCCGGTGATAGACGTCGTTCAGTTCGACGTAGCGAGCGGTGGTAGCGTTGACGAAGGCGGCCATGTCGAGCGTCGTCTTCATCGAGGTGCCGGTAATGGTGGCGCCGTCCGCGTCGGGCATGCGCGCGGCGAGGCGGCGCGCGATACCGCACGGCTCGCCGTCGTATCCGCCCGCGAGGGCCGCCAGGGTGTCGATCACGCGGACCTTCGCCGCGTGCACGACCTCGGAGGGCAGCGCCTCGAAGCGCAGCCCCGCGGTGTGGTCCGTCAGCCGCTCCTGGAGCGAGTCGAGCGCGTCGTGCACCGGCATCGTCAGGCCACCTCGCCCACGGCCACGTCCCCCGGCGTGATCACCACCTCGTCGCCTTGCACCGTGAAGCGATGATCGAAGCCCTCGGACGCCCACTCCATGTAGCGCACCATGTCGTCGAAGCGGGCATCGCCCCTGCGCAGCACCTCGGGACGGTAGAGTCCGTCGATCAACATCGGCAGGAACGACACCTGCGTCACACCCAATGTCGTGAGCACGGCCCGGGCGAGCAGCGAGCGCCTCGCGTCGCGCCCATACGGCAACAGCGGCATGTCGGGGTTCTGGTCGGCGTGGTTGCGCAGCGCGCCGTGCCTCCACGGCTCCTCCTGCCACTTCGGCGAAGGAAACGGCTTGGTCATGCAGAAGTTGCTGAGACTGTAGAAAATCGCTTTCCCCCTGTACATCTCGATCGCCTTCGGCACGTGGGCATGGTGCCCCATCACCATGTCGGCGCCGGCGTCGATGCAGGCGTGCGCCACGCTCACCTGGTAGTCGGCGATCACGCGCGGCACCCAGATGACGCCCCAGTGGAAGACGGGGATCACGATGTCCACGCGCTTGCGAAGCCGCGCGACGTCCTCGAGGATCATCCGCAGGTCGCCTTCATCGGGCTCGGTCAGCACCCGCGCCGGCGCGTGCGGCCCGCGCCCCTGATACCGCGTCTTCACGCGCAGCGGCGCGATGCCGACCTTGCCGGGGCCGGCTTCGCCGCCCTCGGGAATGACCGAGCAGTAGCCGAGAAAGCCGACCTTCACCCCTTTCTTCTCCACGATCGCGGGTTGGCGCGCCTCGTCGAGGTCCTTGCCGGCGCCGGTGACCTGGATGCCCTTCGAGAGCAGCAGGGCGCGCGTGTCGAGCAGCGCGTCCGGGCCGTAGTCGTACATGTGGTTGTTGGCGATGGTCACCGCGTCGAAACCGCAGTCGGTGAAGATCCTCGCCATCTCCGGCGGCTGGCGGCCGTGCGGCGCGAGTTCGTTCGCGGTGCCGCGCGAGGAGTACTGGCGCTCGCAGTTCGCGAAGCGCAGGTCGGCCTTCTCCAGCACCGGCCGCACGAGCTCGGTGTAGCGCTCGACGGGATAGCCGTCGGCGGGCCCGTGCACCGGGCCGCAATCGCCGGTGCCGATCAACGAGATCCCGGAGGATGCTTGCGTCATTGCCGTCCCCTCCTTCGGGAAAGCGCGCCAGCGGCGGGCGGCTTTCCGCCGAGGCCGATGAGCGCCGCGCGCGCCCTGCCGCCTCCGCCCGTGGCCATGCCGCCCTACCTCTCCCTGAGCCCCAGGCTCCTGATGATTCTCTCCCAGCGCACGATCTCGGCCTGGATCAGGTCGCGGAACTGGTCGGGCGTGTTGGCTGCGGCCGCCTCGGCGCCGTCGGCGGCGAGGCGGTCCCTCACTTCGGGCGCGCCCATGACGGCGCCGAGCTCGCGGTTCAGGAACCGCACCAGGTTCGCCGGCGTGCCCTTCGGCACGAGCATCCCGTACCAGCTCCGCAACTCGTAGCCCGGCACGCCGGACTCGGCGATGGTCGGCACCTCCGGCATGGCCCGCACGCGCCGCGGGCTGGTGATCGCCAGTGCCTTCAGCTTGCCGCCGCGCACCAGCGGCGTGGCCGTCAAGGTGTTGGTGATCGCGAGCTGGACGCGGCCGCTCATGACGTCGATCATGGAGAGGCCGCTGCCCTTGTACGGGATGTGCGAGATCTCCACGCCGGCCATGGACTTGAAGAGCTCCATGCCGAGGTGCACCACCGATCCGACGCCGCTCGAGGCGTAGGCGAGCGGCTTCGCCTTCGCCAGCGCGATCAGCTCCTTCACGGAGTCGGCGGGCAGTGACGGTGTCGCGACCATCAGGTAGGGCTGCGTGATCATCAGCGTGACCGGCGCCAGCTCCTTCGGGATATTGGTCTTCACCGTCCCCAGCAGCATCGCGGTGACGTTCTGCGCGGAGAGCGTCGCCAGCGTGTAACCATCGGGCGTGGCCTGCGCGGCGAGTTGCAGGGAAATCGCGCCCGCGGCGCCGGCGCGATTGTCCACCACCACCGACTGGCCCAGGCGCTCGGTGAGCTTCTGCGCCACGGCGCGCGCCATGACGTCGCTGCCGCTGCCCGCGGGCGAGCCGACCAGCACGCGTACCGGCCTCGCCGGGTAGGCGCCCGGTCCGGGTTGCGCAAGCGCCGCCTTCGCCGCGAGCGCCGCCGCAACCGCAAGGGCGAGCTTCCGGAAAACGCTGGCTGTCATTTCTCGAGCTTCCTCGCCTTGACCAGCTTTTCCCACATCGCCACTTCCCGGTTGTAGGCTTTCCGGAACCCGTCGACGCTCACCGGCGGCGCGGGCTCCGCGCCGTCGGCCGCGAGCCTCTCTCGCACTTCGCCGGCATTGACGATGGAGGCGACCTGCCGATTGATCAGCGCGAGTACCGGCTTCGGCGTTCCCGCGGGCGCGAACAGGCTGTACATGTTCTTCAGGTCGAAGCCGGGCGCGATGGTTTCCGACAGCGTGGGCGTGCCTGGCGAGAGCAGCGTGCGCTGCCTGCCGGTATAGGCGAGCGCTTTCAGCCTGCCGCCGCGCAGGTGCGGGGCCGCGGAGATGGTGCTGGTGAACATGACCTGGATCTGCCCCGACAGCAGGTCGATCAGCGCCGGGCCGCTGCCTTTGTACGGGACGTGCACCATGCGGATGCCGACCCGCTCGCTCAGTTGCTCCATGCCGTAGAAGTGCAGGCTGCCCTGCCCCGAGGTGCCGTAGCTCAGCGTGCCGGCGCGGCCCTTCGCATGATCCACGAATTCGCGCGGGGTGGCGACCGGCAGCGACGGGTGCACCACCATGAAGTAGCGCTGGTTGGTCATCTGCACCGCCGGCTCGTACGCGGCGCGCACGTCGTAGGAAACGCGCCCGGAGACGCTGGTGAGGATCATGGTGGTCGCGCCCACCAGGAGCGTGTAACCGTCCGGCGGCGCCTGACGCGCAATGTCCATGGCGATGACGCCCGATCCGCCGCCGCGGTTGTCGACCACGACCGGGACACCGAGGTTGTCGGACAGTTTCCGCGCCACCGGGCGCGTGGTGATGTCCTGCCCCCCGCCCGGCGCGGAGCTGACAATGATGCGGATCGGCCTGCCGGGGTAGCCCGCCGGGGATTCCCCCGCCTTCGGCTGCGCCGCAGCCGGCAAAGCGCAGCACGCGAGCGCCGCCGCCATCACCGCCGCCTTCCTGTTCCGCTCCTCCGTCATCGTCATGCGCGGGCCGTTACCACGACCTCGTCGCCTTCCACGTGGAAGCGGTGATCGAAGTCCTTCGACACCCACTCCATGAAGCGCACGGCATCCTCGAAGCGCGGGTCGCCGCCGCGCAGCACCTCCGGGCGCAGCCGCTTGTCGATCAGCACCGGCAGGAACGATACCCGCCTCACGCCATCCCTGCCGATCACCGCCTTCGCGATCAAGCTGCGTTTCGCGTCCGATCCGTACGGCAGGTGGGGGTAATCGGGGTCGAGCTTCACGCCGTAACGCCGCTCGAACTCGGCCGCCTTCTCCGGCGACTTCGCGGTCGACGACATGATGAAGTTCGACAGGCTGTAGAAGCAGGCCCGGCCTTGGTGCACCCCGATCGCCTTGGGCGCGTGCGCGTGGTGGCCGAGGATCAGGTCGGCGCCGGCGGAAAACGCCGCATCGGCGACGGTGACCTGGTAGTCGGCGATCAGCCCGGGGACGAAGTGGATGCCCCAGTGGAGCGACAAGACGACCGCGTCGGCACGCCGGCGCGCCGCCGCGATGTCCTCGAGCATCCCGGCGAGGTCCGCCTCGTGCGGCACCGTGACCACGCGCGGCGGAACGCCGGCCTGGTAGTCGAACGCCTCGTAGTAGGTGTGGGCCCGCAACGGCGCGACGCCCGCCCTGTCGCGGCCGGCCGCGTAGCCCGTCTGCAGGATGGAACAGTACGCGAGGAACGCGGTCTTCACGCCGTTTCTGTCGACGATCGCCGGTTCGCGCGCCTCGCGCAGGGTGCGGCCCGCGCCGATCACGTTAAGGCCCCTGCTGCGCAGCAGGTCGACCGTGTCGAGCAGCGCGTCCGGGCCCCAGTCCATCGCATGGTTGCTGGCGAGCGACACGACGTCGAAGCCGCAGTCGGTGAAAACCGACGCCAGGTATGGCTTGACACGGCTGTGGGCGCCGCCGGAGTGAAGCTGCAGCTCGCCCCGCTCCGAGTACACGCGCTCGACCTGCCCGAAGCGGATGTCCGCCGCGGCGAGCACCGGCTTCGCCAGCTCCGAGTAGGGTGCGATCGGCTCGTGCAGCGGCCCCACGTCGCCGACGCCGAGGAGGGTTACCGTGCCCGTCGCCATGGCGCGCTCAGCCGCGGTACTTCTTCAGCGTGGCGGCCGGGTAGTACTTCTCCTCCAGCATCCGCTGCTTCTCGCCACCCTCGCCATCCGGACCGACGCCGGGACGCGGGTAGGGGCGGCCCTTGCGGCTCGCCTGGAAATCCTCCCACGCCGCGATGCCACGCTCCCGGAAATCCTGCATGAAGTCGTGCAGCGCCGCCCACATCACCTCGTGGGTGAAGCCGGGATACCACGCAATGTTCACGCCCAGCGCGAGGTGCTCGTCGAGCCCGAGGTGGCGCGGGAGCCTCCCCTTCATGAACGAGAGCGGGCCCGCCACCGCGGCGCGCGCCTGCCGGATCTCCGCCACCGAGTGCGGCGACTCGAGCTGCACCCAGTCCACGCCCGCCTCGCCGCGGTAGGCCCGCAGGCGCCGGATGCAGTCCTTGAGGCCGCTGTTGGCGGCGTCGCGCGCGTAGCACTGCGCCATTACCACGAAATCCGGGTCGAGCTCGTTCTTCATGTCCACCGCGGCGCGATAGCGCGCGATCGCCTGCTCGAGCGGCACCACTTCGACGCCGGCGCTCTGGGTGCGGCGCTTGCCCTCGATCGGCTGGTCGTCGATGCGGACACCGGCGATGCCGGCGCGGATGCATTCGCGCACCAGCCGCCGCACCGCCATGATTCCGCCGTGGCCGGTGTCGCCGTCGAGAATGATCGGATAGTTCACGCTCCGCGCGATCCAGCCGCCGATCTGCACGCACTCGGTCATGGTCGCGGCGCCGACATCGGCAAGCCCGGTGTAGGAGCCCACCACGCCGCTGGTGCCGACGAAGCCGCATTCGCAGCCGGCCATCTCCATGATGCGGGCGTGGGTGGCAGTCGGCGGGTGCAGCACCACCAGCACCCTGCCCTGGCGGTGGATCAGCCGCCGCAGCCTCGTCGTCGTCTTCACCGGGTTCCACGATCAAGGCGCGCTCGGGTGCGCGCCGCGCGCGTGCGCCGCGGCCCCGCGCCCGGCGATGCGCCCGAAAACGGCGCCGCCCATCAATCCCGCGCTGCCCGGATAGTTGAAATAGTAGAGGCCGCCCACCAGGTCGCCCGCGGCGTAGAGCCCGGGGATCGCCCGGTCCTCCACGTCGAGCACGTGCGCCGCGGTGTCGATCTTCACGCCGCCGAAGGTGAAGGTGATGCCGCAGCCCACGGAATAGGCTTCGAACGGTGGAACCTCGATCGGATTCGCCCAGTTCGACTTGTCGAGCGCAAGCCCCGTGGTGCAGCGGCCATCCCTGACGTTGGGATTGAACGGCACGTCGCGCCTGACCGCGGCGTTGTACTCCCGCACCGTCTGGACGAACTGGCGCGGATGCACGTCCTGCATGCGGTCCGCGAGTTCCTCCAGCGTGTCCGCCCGCACCCTGGTCGCGCCGCGCAGCCGGTAATCCTCGCGCAGCAGGTGCGCGACCTGCCGGTCGAAGACCTGCCAGGCGAAACTGCCCGGCTGCGCGAGCACGATGCGCCCGTACTTGGCGTAGGTGTAGTTGCGAAAATCCGCCCCTTCGTCGACGAAGCGCCTGCCCTCGGCGTTGACGACGATCCCGAACGGATAGCTGTGGCGCTGGCTGCTGCCGTGCGCGTCGATGTCGCCGAAGTCGGGCGCATGGCGCTCCCACTGGACCGCGTGACAGCCGGACCACTGCCCGTAGGATTGCGCTCCGATGTCGAGGGCCATGCGGATGCCGTCGCCGAGGTTGAAACGCGTGCCGCGCACCTTCGCCATGTCCCAGCCCGGTCCCAGGTAGCGCGTTCGCATCTCGCGGTTCGCCTCGAAGCCGCCGCAGGCGAGCACGGCCGCGCGCGCGCCGAGGGTTTCCTCCCGGCCGCCCACTCTCAGGCGCACGCCCTCGATGCCGTCGGGGCCGCACAGCAGGGCTCCGGCCCGCACGCCGTAGCGCACCGCCACCCCGTGCTGCTCGGCCGCCTTGTAAAGGTACTCGACAAGACCGCGCCCGCCACCCTTGGCGTTGACCGCGACGCCGCCGAAGAACTTGAAGCGGCCCTCGACATTGAACGCCTGGCTCCCCCACCTCGGCTCGAAGCGCACGCCCTTCCCCTGCATCCAGCGCACCGTCTCCCGGCTCGAGCGCACGAGGGTCTCGGCGAGGTCCGGGTCAATGTAGTACTGCGTGACGCGCCCGAGGTCATCCAGATAGTCCTCGGCGGTGTACTGGCCGAAATCGGTGCGAGCGATCTCATCCTCGGTGAGGTCCGGCACGACCGCCCGGATATCCTCCGTTCCGTGGTGCACCATGCGGAAGCCCCCGCCGGTGAAGGCACTGTTGCCGCCGCGCTTCTCCATCGACGAACGCTCCAGCACGAGCACCTCCGCTCCCGCCTCGCGCGCCGAAAGCGCCGCGCACAATCCGGCGTTGCCGCCCCCGATCACGATCACATCCCAAGCGTCGTTCATGAGCCCTCCGGGGCACCGGCCGCCGCGGCACGCCCTCGTTGTGCCTCGCGATCCATCACGCCTTCGGGCGGCGGTCGAGCGCCGCCTCGCGCAGGTAGCGCTCTCGCGCGAACTCCGGCAGCCCGCCGCACTCGAAGATCTGCTCGATCGCCGGCGGGTACTTGTGCAGCGGCACGCTCGCCCCGCCGGCGGGGTTGCGCACCAGGCCGTTCGGGTAGTCCACCTCGAGGCTCTCCCCGTCGCGCACCAGCCCCGTCACGCCCGGCGCGACGAAGATGGGGATCGCGCGCGAGATGCTGTTGCGCAGGAACAGCCGCGACACCGATTCCGCGACGATCGCGGCGATCCCGACTTCGCGCAGCACGAGCCCCGGGCGACTCGAGCCGCAGCCGAAGTTGCGCCCCGCCACCATGATGTCACCCGGCTTCACCTCCTTGGGGAACTCCGGGCGATAGACATCCATGGTGTGCTGCTTCAGCTCCTCCATCGTGGGATAGCGGTAGTAGGGGTTGATCGCGTCGGTCTCGATCGAGTCGCCGAACTTCCAGACCCGCCCGCGGATGACGCGGTTAAGATCAAAGCCCATCGAACACCTCCCTCGGGTCCGCGATCTCGCCCGCGACAGCCGCCGCCGTCACCGTGAGCGGCCCGCCGAGGTAGATCTCGGCCCGGGGGCTGCCCTTGCGGCCCTTGAAATTGCGCGTAGTGGCCGTGATGCACACCTCCCCGTCGGAGAGGAACCCCACTCGCGGCTGGCACACGCCGCAACCCGGCGTGATGACCTGCGCGCCGGCCTCGATCAGCTTCTCGATGAGGCCGGCCTTGAGGCACCGCAGGTACACCTGCTGCGAGGCCGGGGAGATGATGAAGCGCACGCCCTTCGCCACCTTGTGCTTCTCCAGCATGCGCGCCGCGATCTCGATGTCCTCGTAGCGACCGTTGGCGCAGGAGCCGATCTGCGCCTGCTGGATGCGCACGCCGCGCGCTTCCTCCACCGGCGCGACGTTGCCGAACTGGTGCGGCCTTGCCACCACGAACGGCATCTCGTTCACGTCGAGACGGATCTCCCGGGCGTAGCGCGCGCCGGGGTCGGCGGCGAGCGTCTCGTAGTGCCTGTCGGTGCGCGCCTTCACGAAGCGGTGCGTCGCCTCGTCCGCCTCGAACAACGCGAACTTGGCCCCTACCTCCACACCGTGAGTGGACAGGCACATGCGGCTGTCGATCGAGAGCTGCGGCACCAGCGTGCCGGCGTACTCGATCGACATGTTCTGCGCGAAGTCGTCGCCGTGCCGCCCGGCGAGCGTGAGGATGATGTCCTTGGCGATCGGGTAGGCCGGCTGGTGCCCGTCGAGCACGACCCGCACCGACTCGGGGACCTGGAACCACAGCTCGCCGTAGAGCAGCGCGTAGAACATGTCGCCGCGGGTGATGCCGGTCGCCCCCGCGTTGACCGACCCGTAGCCGAGCGTGTGCGAGTCGTTGCCGACGATCAGCTCGCCGGGCCGCGCGAGGCCGTAGTCGAGCATCATCTGGTGCGCGATGCCGGGCTCGGAATCGTGAAAGCAGCGGATGCCGAGCCGCTCGACCACCCTGCGGATCAGCGCGTTCTCGTCGGCGAGCTTCTGGGTAAGCGTCGGCTGGTGATGGTCGAGCAGCACGTAGACGCGGTCGCGGTCCCACACCCGCGGCAGGCCGTCCTTGAAGCCCGCCTCGATCGGCATGTCGTGCATCGGGTCGCCGGCGTGGTAATGGCACATCGCGCCGTCGATGCGCGCGTCGACGAAATCCCCCGCGCGCACGGGCTTGCCCGCGAGGTTGTTTCTCGAGAAGAGCCGCTCCGCCATCGTCTGCGCCATGAAAGGCTCCACCGGCGGCTTCCCGCCGGCCGCGCGCCGGCGGGAGCGCCGCTTCCGTCGCTAGCTTCCGGTTTCCGGGAACAGCCGCTTCAGTCGCTCGCGCTGCGCGGCTCTCACGTGGGAGCGCGCCGCCTGCTCCGCGGCATCGGGATCATGCCGCTCGATCGCCTCCGCGAGCTTCGCGTGTTCGGCGGCGGCGCTCCGCGCGCGGTGCGCCAACAACATGAGCGGCGTGCCGAGCAGCACCATCGAGTCGTTCACCGCGGCGAGGCTCTTCTCCAGGTAGCGGTTGTGCGCGCCGCGGTGCACCGCCTGGTGGAAGCGCCGGTTGTGGCGGGCGAGCTCCTCGTAGTCGCCCTCCAGCCCGCGCTCGTGCTCGACCAGATCGACGAGGTCCTGCACCTCCATGTCGGAGGCGTGGCGCGCGCACAGGCGCGCCGCCGTGCCCTCGAGCACCTCGCGCATGACATAGAGCTCCATCACCGCCTGCCGGTCGAGCCGCGTCACCACCAGGCCGTTGCGCGGCGCGTGCTCGAGCATGCCCTCCGATTCGAGGCGCCGGATCGCGTCGCGCACCGGGGTGCGGCTCACGTTGAGCCACTCCGCGACCTCGATCTCCATGACGCGGTGCCCTGACTTGAACTCTCCGCGCTGGATCGCGTCTCGCAGCCGGCGATAGACGTGCTCCCCGCGCGAGCCGTGGCGTGGCGCGGCCGGT
Source organism: Burkholderiales bacterium (assembly GCA_020854035.1). Classification (GTDB taxonomy): domain Bacteria; phylum Pseudomonadota; class Gammaproteobacteria; order Burkholderiales; family SG8-41; genus SG8-41. The sequence continues at coordinate 42,242 of JADZGE010000062.1, forward strand.
TTCGGAGTGGATGCGTAGGCGTGGGACATGGCCCCGTCTCGGTTCCCCGCGTTGACCGGGAAACCGCCTCGATGTATGTTCAGAGCTCCTGACATAGGGTAGCGCGAATTTGTCCGGTTTTGGCGCGGATCAAGGGGCCGAGGTGGCCGCCGCCGCGGCGCTGTGCCCGGTTGGGGAAGCGGGGAAGGCGAGACCGATGCG
>JADZGE010000063.1 GCA_020854035.1 Burkholderiales bacterium
CTTGCCGCGGTCGTAGACGCGCTTGTCGTCCCATTCGAACGGCTCGCACAGCCGCTGGTTCATCCCGATGTCGAGGTCGGTCCTCACGAAGACCGGCGTCTGCAGCCGCTCGGCGAGGTCGAACGCCTGCGCCGTCAGCGAGAAGCACTCGTTCGGATCCTCCGGGAAGAGCAGCACGTGCTTGGTGTCCCCGTGCGAGGCGTAGGCGCAGGAGAGGATGTCCGATTGCTGCGTGCGCGTGGGCATGCCGGTTGACGGGCCGCCGCGCTGCACGTCGATCAGCACCACCGGGATCTCGGCGAAATACGCGAGCCCGATGAATTCACTCATGAGCGAGATGCCGGGCCCGGAGGTGGCCGTGAACGACCGCGCGCCGTTCCATCCCGCGCCGATCGTGATGCCGACCGAGGCGAGCTCGTCCTCGCCCTGGATGACGGCGTAGCGCGCCTTGCCCGTCTCCGGCTCCGCCCGGTATTTCCGGCAGAATCGGATGAACGCCTCGGCGAGCGAGGAGGAGGGGGTGATCGGGTACCACGCGCACACCGTGGCCCCGCCGTACACGGCGCCGAGCGCCGCCGCGGTGTTGCCGTCGATGAAGATGCTGTCGGCGACGGCGTCGGCGCGCCGCACGGTCAACCCGATCGGGCACTCGAGCCGGCTCGTCGCGTAATCGCGCCCGAGCCGCAGGGCCTTGACGTTCGACTGGAGGAGCGCTTCCTTGCCGCGGTACTGCTCGGAGAAGAGCTTCTCGATCTCGGCGGGATCGATGCCGAGCAGGGCGGAGAGCGCCCCCACGTAGATGATGTTCTTGAACAGCTGTCGCTGGCGCGGGTCCCCGTAGGTGGCGTTGCAGATCTCGGTCAATGGCATGCCGATCAGGTTCACGTCGTCGCGGAACTTCGAGCGCGGCATGGGTTTCGAGCTGTCGTAGAAGAGGTAGCCCCCCGACTCGATCTCCTTCACGTCGCTGTCCCATGTCTGCGGATTCATGGCGACCATCAGGTCGACGCCGCCGCGCCGGCCGCGGTAGCCGGCCTCGTTCACGCGCACCTCGTACCAGGTCGGCAGCCCCTGGATGTTGGAGGGGAAGATGTTGCGCGGGGAAACCGGCACGCCCATGCGCATGATGGAACGCGTGAAGAGCTCGTTGGCGGAGGCCGAGCCCGAGCCGTTCACGTTGGCGAACTTGACGACGAAATCGTTGACCGCTGTCAGCCGTTGCATCGGTGCTTCCTCGCGTTCAGGCCGCCTTGCGCTTCGGGATGCGGCAGCCGGGGCCGGCGTGGGCCATCTCGAGCAGGAACTTCTGCATGTCCCACGCGCCGGTGGGGCAGCGCTCCGCGCACAGGCCGCAGTGCAGGCACACGTCCTCGTCCTTCGCCATGATGCGCCCGGTGCGCAGCGTGCCCGACACGTAGAGATCCTGCCCGGGATTGGTCGCCGGCGCGTTCAGCCGCGCCCGGAGCTCCGCCTCCTCCCCGTTCGCGGTGAAGGTGATGCAATCCATCGGGCAGATATCGACGCACGCGTCGCACTCGATGCAGAGCTTCTCGGAGAACACCGTCTGCACGTCGCAATTCAGGCACCGCTGAGCTTCCGCGAAGCCCGTCTTCGGGTCGAATCCGAGCTCGACCTCGACCCTGATGTCCTTCAGCGTCACCTTCTTGTCCCGCCACGGCACCCGGTAGCGCTGGGCGAGCGACACGTCGTTGTCGTAGCTCCACTCGTGGATGCCCATCTTCTGGCTCGTCATGCGCACGTGCGGAGCGGGGCGCTCCCGCGGGTCCTCGCCGTGGCAGAGCCGGTCGATGGAGATCGCGGCTTCGTGGCCGTGCGCGACGGCCCAGATGATGTTCTTGGGACCGAACGCCGAGTCCCCGCCGAAGAGGACGTGCGGCACGGTGGACTGCATGGTGACCCTGTCCACGACCGGCATGCCCCACTTGTCGAACTCGATCCCGGCGTCGCGCTCGATCCACGGAAACGCGTTTTCCTGTCCCACTGCGACGAGCACGTCATCGCACTCGAAATGCTGGTCGGGCTCACCCGTGGCGACGAGCTCGCGCCGCCCCTTCGCGTCGTAGACGGCCTTCACCTTCTCGAAGGTGACCCCGGTCAACCTGCCCTTCTCGTGCGTGAACTCCCTCGGAACCAGGTAGTTCAGGATCGGAATGTCCTCGTGCATGGCGTCTTCCTTCTCCCAAGGCGACGCCTTCATCTCCTCGAAGCCGGAGCGCACGATCACCTTCACGTCCGCGCCGCCCAGGCGGCGCGACGTGCGGCAGCAGTCCATCGCGGTGTTGCCCCCGCCCAGCACGATCACGCGCCGGCCGATCCGGTCGAGGTGGCCGAACGAAACGCTGGCAAGCCAGTCGATGCCGATGTGTATGCCGGTGGCGGCCTCCCTGCGTCCGGGAATGTCGAGATCGCGGCCCCGCGGGGCGCCGGTGCCGACGAAGATCGCGTCGTAGCCCTCGCCGAGGAGCTTCCTCATGCTGTCGATCTTCGTGCCGCCGCGGAATTCGACGTCGAGCCCGAGGATGTAGTCCACCTCCTCGTCGATCACTTCCATCGGCAGGCGAAAACGGGGGATCTGGGACCAGATCATGCCCCCGGCGCGCGGATCCTGGTCGAACACCGTGACCGAGTAGCCGACCTGCGCGAGATCGCGCGCGACGGTGAGCGATGCCGGGCCGGCGCCGACGCAGGCGATGCGCCTGCCGTTCTTCTGCTTCGGGGCGACCGGCAGCAGCGGGCGGATGTCCGACTTGTTGTCCGCGGCGACGCGCTTCAGGCGGCAGATCGCCACCGGCTCCGGGCGCTCGGCGTTGCGCTCCTCGACCCGTCCGCGCCGGCACGCAGGCTCGCAGGGACGGTCGCAGGTGCGGCCCAGAATGCCGGGGAAGACGTTCGCATCCCAGTTGATCATGTAGGCATCGTCGTACCTGCCTGCCGCGATCAGCCGGATGTATTCGGGGACGGGGGTGTGGGCGGGACATGCCCATTGACAGTCAACGACTTTGTGAAAGTAATCGGGATTGCCGATGTTCGTGGGCTTCAACCGTGCTCCTTTGGCCGGACAGACTGCCCTGCGCTTAACGACCGAGCCTTGGTTCAGGATGACAAAATCGCCGCCAGCAGGTTCCGTACATGATACGGTTAAGTAACGGTCCGGAAAAGAGTTTCCTGCATACCGCAATGCAATATCGGGGCGGGTGGCGGAGCACGAGTAACCGTGCTGCCGTCGTTGTCATGCCTCCCCGGCAGCGATGGCCGATTACCGTTTCACGCAATGGGCCGCCGCGATTCCTGTCACAATGGACAAGTCCGCGCCGCAGCGCGAAACGCGAACGGTCGTGGCGCATGTTGTTTTTCGCAACAGAAAAGACTCAAAATCCCCGGCGAGGTGCCGCTAACACCGCAGAGGGTTTGCCTGCGGCCGGCGCGATCGGATAAAATCTCGCACAAACAGGTACTAACGGCACTTAGTTAATGCCAGATAAGGGGTGCGACATGGGCGCAGGGAAACGCGTGTACCGGGTCATCCTGGCGTTGGTGGCTTTGTTGTTGGGGGGATGCTACACAACGTACCCGCCGGCACCGCCGGTGGTCGAGTCGTTCGAGCCCCAGTACCTGATCGGACCGGGCGACAGCGTCAATATCCAGGTCTGGCGCAACCCGGAACTGTCGATGACGGTGACGGTGAGGCCGGACGGCAAGCTCACGACGCCGCTCGTCGAAGACATTCCCGCGTCCGGGCGCACGCCGACGCAGCTCGCGCGGGAAATCGAGAAGGCGCTCTCCAAGTATGTGCAGAGCCCCGTCGTTACGGTCATCGTTGCCGGCGGCGTGGGTCCCTACGGCGAGCAGATTCGCGTGATCGGGGAGGCCGCGCGGCCGCAGGCGCTGCCGTACCGCGAGAACATGTCGCTCCTCGACGTAATGATCATGGTGGGAGGCATCACCGATTTCGCCGCGGGCAACCGCGCGAGCATACTGAGAACGGTAGGAGGCAGGCGGGAGCAATTCGGGGTGCGACTCCAGGACCTCCTGCGCCGCGGCGACCTTACCGCCAACGTGGCGATGCGTCCCGGCGACGTGCTGATCATTCCCCAGAGCTACTTCTAGTGGCGAATTGTCGGTATTGCCGACGAACTTTCAATCCGCGCAGCGCTCGATGCCCGGCGACCCGTCGCGCGGGGCGGCCCGGGGTGAGGACAATGCCCGGATCGGCCGGGCCGCGGGAGCGGGCCGCATCCGGTATGAAACTTGCTCCGAGTGCGCGGTCAAGCTGCATGGCGCCTGAACGATCGCAGCCGGGGGATTCACGACATGCATGATCTGGTCGACCAGATTCTGGGGTACGCGAAGGCCGCGTGGCGTTACCGCTGGTACGCCGTCGCCGTCGCGTGGACGGTCGCCGTTGGCGGCTGGACCGTCGTCTATTACCTGCCCGACCGCTACGAGGCGTCGGCGCGGGTCTACGTCGACACGCAGTCCGTGTTAAGGCCGCTCCTCTCGGGCGTGGCGGTGCAGCCGAACATCGACCAGATGGTCACCATGATGAGCCGGACGCTCATCAGCCGCCCGAACATCGAGAAGGTGATCCGGATGTCCGACATGGACATCAAGCTGAAGACGACCGAGGATCGCGAGGAGTTGATCGCGCGCCTCGCCAAGGACTTGAAAATCAGGACCACCGGCCGCGAGAATCTCTACACGATCGCCTACGCCGACCGCAACCCGCAGGAGGCGAAGCGCGTCGTGCAGTCGCTGCTCACGATCTTCGTGGAGGGAAGCCTCGGCGACAAGCGCAAGGATTCGGATGCGGCGCGGCGCTTCCTCGACGACCAGCTCAAGGTGTACGCGGACAAGCTCGTCGCCGCCGAGAACGCGGTGACGGAGTTCAAGCGCAAGTACGTCGGGCTGCTGCCGGGACGCGGGCAGGATTACTACGAGCGGCTGGGCGAAGCGCAGGCGGCGGTGAATCAGGCGGAACTCGAGTTGAAGGAAGCGGAGAACGCGCGCGACGCGCTGAAGAAACAGCTCGCGGGCGAGACCGAGGCGCCCCCGCAGCTCTACGACGAGAAGCGGCAGCAGCAGGGGCCGGCCGAGCCGTCCAACCCGGAAATCGACGCGCGCATCGCCGCCCTCGAGCAGAAGCTCGACGCGTTGCGGCTCACCTACACCGACCGGCACCCGGACATCATCGCCATCAAGCGCATCGTCGACCAGTTGAAGGAGCAGAAGAAGGCCGAGGCGAAGCTGCGCAAGCCGGGCGCGCCGGCGCCGCTCGCCCCGCAGAACATCACGCCGCTCCAGCAGCAGTTGAGCGTATCGCTCGCGGCGGCCGAGGCGAGCGTCGCCTCGATGCGGGCCCGGGTGGCGGAATACAAGCGGCGCCTTGACGGGCTGAAGTCGGCGGTGAACGCGCAGCCGCAGGTCGAGGCGGAGTACACCCAGTTGACGCGCGACTACGCGGTGACCAAGCAGAACTACGAGCGGCTCTTGAGCCGGCGCGAGCAGGCGCAGATTTCCACCGAGATGGAGTCCAACGCGAACGTGATGGACTTCCGCGTGATCGACCCGCCGACCGTGCCCACCACGCCCAACGCGCCGAATCGCAAGGCGCTGATGTCGATGGTGATGCTGGTCGCGCTCGGCGCCGGCTTCGCGGTCGCGTTCCTGCTGAGCCAGATCCGGCCGACCTTCAACGACGAGCGCCGGTTGCGCGAGTTGAGCGGGCTGCCGGTGTTCGGGGCGGTGCCGATGGCGTGGACCGACGCGCAGCGCAGCCGTCGCAGGAAGGGGCTCATCGCCTTCGTGCTCTCCGCCGCGAGTCTCCTCTCGGCCTACGGCACCATCATCGCCGCACTGAGCCTGCGCACGTGACGCCCGCGATCACCCGCAGCGACGCCGGTTCCCGCCCGCGCGGACGGGGGCAGCCGCGATGAGCCTCATCGAGCGCGTTGCCGACATGCTGGGGCCGGTCGCGCCGCCGCAGCGGCGGGGCGCGCCGCTGCCGGAGGCGGAGAGCGCGCACTCCGATCTCATGGAGCGCGTCGCCGCGCGGGGCGGGGCGGGGCTCCCGGTGACTCCCCCGGTCGCGCTCGATCACGGCGAGAGCGTCACCGGCGAGGCGGGCGCGCCGGAATTCGCGCCGCAACGGGCGCCCGTCCGGCGGACTTCGGCGCAGAGCGTGACGATCGACCTCGACCGGCTGCAGCGGCAGAGCATCATCACACCCGGGATCGGGCGCACGCCGATGGCGGAGAGCTTCCGGCGGGTGAAGCGCCACATCCTCGCCAACATAGCGGCGGCGGAGCCCGGCTTTCCCGCGAACCTCGTCATGGTGACGAGCCCCTTCGCGAACGAAGGCAAGACCTTCTGCGCCGTGAACCTCGCCATCAGCCTGGCGATGGAGATGGAACGCACGGTCCTGCTGGTCGACGCCGACGTGGCGAAGCCGTCGCTGCCGCCGGTGCTCGGGGTGAAGATCGAGAAGGGCCTGCTCGACGTGCTGTTCCAGGAGGGCGCCGAGCTCGCCGACGTGCTGTGCCGGACCAACATCGACAAGCTCGCGCTGCTGCCGGCGGGCAAGGGCCGGCACCACGCGACGGAGCTCCTCGCGAGCGACGCCATGGGCGCGCTCCTCATGGAGATGGCCGAGCGCTACAGCGACCGGGTGATCATATTCGATTCCCCGCCGCTGCTCGCCGCGAGCGAGTCGAGCGTGCTCGCGACCCGCATGGGCCAGATCGTGATGGTCGTCGAGGCGGGCAAGACGACGGAAGCGGCGCTCAAGGAATCGCTCACCCGCGTCGAGTCGTGCCGCAACGTGGGCCTGCTCCTCAACAAGACCGAGGGCGCCGGCCTCGGCTATGGCAACTACGGCTACGGTTACGGCTACGGCTATGGCTCGTAGCCGCGCGCGCCGGAGGTCCTGGACCTGCTCCCGGGGCCGGCGCATGCGCCGCCTGGTGCGCCTGCTGCCGCACGCATCCCTGCTGCCCGCGCTGCTGGCGGTGCCCGCGTGGGGAGCGGAGTTCCAGCTCGTACCGACCCTGAACGTGGCGCAGTACTACTCCGACAACGTCGCGCTGGCGCCCGAGGGGCAGGAGGTGAGCGACTGGGTCACCCAGGTCCGGCCGGGCGTGCTCTTCACCTACAACGGAGCCCGCATCAAGTTCTTCGCGACGGCCGCGGCCGAGCTGCTGTATCGCAATCGCGAGGGCTCGACCGAGGTGAACCCGCAGTATAACGGCGGCACCGTCGGCAGCGCGGAACTCGTCGAGAAATTGCTCTACCTCGATACCACCTCGTCGGTGAGCCAGCAGGCGGTGTCGGTGCTGCGCCCGGTGTCCTACAGCAGCGTGAACACGGACGGCAACCGCGCCACCACGCAGACGACGCTGCTCAGCCCCTACCTGCGCTACAGCTTCGGCTCCGAGGTCGATACCGAGGCGCGCTATGCCTACACGATCGTCAACACCGACGCCGTGGGCTCCGGCGCCACCGACAGCACCGGCAACCGGGTGGCGCTACGCGCCGTCAGCGGGCCGGCGTACCGCCTGACGCGATGGCACGCGAGCTACGTCTGGGAGAACATCGACTACGACAACCGGCTGCGCGAATCGCGTTCCGAGCGGGCCCTGGTCGGCGTGCGCCGGCTCGTCACGCCGGTGGTCGGACTCGTCGCCAACGTCGGCTACGAGGACTACAACTACGTGACGACGGGCCAGAGCCCGTCGGGACTCTACTGGAACGCCGGTCTCGACTGGACGCCGTCACCGCGCACGCAGCTGACCGCGCTCGCCGGCCGGCGCTTCTACGGCAGGACCTACGCGCTCACCTTCAATCACCGCACGCGGCTCACCGTCTGGAATCTCGGCTACAGCGAGGACATAACGAGCTACCGGGAGCAGGCGCTGGTGCATACCAGCACGAGCACGGCCGCCTACCTCGACGCGCTCTACACCACGAGCATCCCCAACCCGGTGGAGCGCCGGCAGGCCGTGGAACGGCAGATCGCCGAATTCGCGTTGCCGCCGACGCTCCTCGTCCCGGTGAACTTCCTCACCAACCGTACCTATCTCGACAAGAGCTGGCGCGGCTCGGTGGGAATGCGTGGCGCGCGGCATGCGTTGTTCGCCAATGTCTTCTTCTCCGATCGCGTCGCGGAATCCGTCGGGCTGCCGGGCGATTTCGCGGCGTTCTCGCCGGGATCCACGGTCCGCCAGCGCGGCGGCTCCCTCGTCTGGAACTGGCGGGTGACGACGCTCGGTTCGACTTCGCTCGGCGCCGGCTACACCCGCTACGAGACGCCGAGCGCGGGGCGCGACGACCAGCAGACCTATTTCCGCCTCGCCTACAACCACGTCTTCACGCCCAGGATGTCGGGCGCGGTCAATTACCAGCGCCTGCAGAACGATTCCAACGTGGCGAACTCCAACTACACCGAGAACCAGGTGTCGGCGCACCTGCAGCTGAGGTTCTGAGCGCGAATGTACGAGGACTTCTACAAGTTCAAGGCGAAGCCCTTCCAGCTGAGCCCCGACCCGCGGTTCTTCTTCTCGAGCAAGGGCCACCGCCGGGCGATGGCCTACCTCGTCTACGGCGTGCACCAGGGCGAGGGCTTCATGGTGATCACGGGTGAAGTCGGCGCCGGCAAGACGATGCTGGTGCGCACCCTCGCCCGCCAGCTCGAGTCGCAGAACGTCGTGATCGCGCAGGTGGTGAGCACGCAGCTCGAGGCCGACGATCTCGTGCGGATGGTGGCCGCGGGCTTCGGTCTGCCGCACGAGGCGAACAAGGCGGCGCTTCTGACGCGCCTGGAGCAGTTCCTGCTCTCCACCCACCGGCAGGGCCGGCGGGCGCTGCTGATGGTCGACGAAGCGCAGAACCTGCCGCCCGCCTCGGTCGAGGAACTGCGCATGCTGTCGAACTTCACGTACGGGGAAAAACCGCTCCTGCAGAGCTTCATGCTGGGTCAGCCCGAGTTCCGGCGCATCCTCCAGAGTCCCGCGATGGAGCAGCTGCGCCAGCGCGTCATCGCCTCCTGCCACCTCGGCCCGATGGACGCGGCCGAGACCGAGTCCTACGTCACGCACCGCCTGCAGACGGTCGGCTGGAAGGGCGATCCCTCCTTCAGCGAGGACGCGTTCGCGGCGATCTACCAGCACACCGGCGGCATTCCGCGGCGGATCAACCTGCTCTGCGACCGCCTGCTCCTCATGGGATTCATGGACGGCAAGCACGCCTTCACCGGCAAGGAGGTCGGCGAGGTGATCGGGGAGCTCAATCAGGAGTTCGCTCCCGCGCCGGTTCGCGCCGACTAGAACCATGCCGCCATCGCCCGCGGGCGCCCCCATCCTGTGCGTGGTCGGGGCGAGACCCAACTTCATGAAGATCGCGCCGGTCATCCGCGCGATGCGCGAGGCGAATCCCCCGCTGCCGGTGAAGCTCCTGCACACCGGGCAGCACTACGATCCTGAGATGAACAGCCAGTATTTCCGGGCGCTCGGGATCCCGGACCCCGACTTTAACCTCGAGGTCGGCTCCGGCACGCACGCGGCGCAGACCGCCGAGATCATGCGGCGCTTCGAGCCCGTGCTCGACCGGGAGCGCCCGGCCGCGGTGCTCGTCGTGGGTGACGTGAACTCCACGCTCGCGTGCGCGCTCGTCGCGGCGAAGAAGTGCGTGCCGGTGATCCACGTCGAGGCGGGGCTGCGGAGCTACGACCGTGCCATGCCCGAGGAGGTGAACCGCGTCCTGACCGACCAGATCTCGGATCTTCTTTTCACGACCGAGAAGAACGCGCGAGCCAACCTGCTGCGCGAGGGCATCGCCGGGGAAGCGATCCATTTCGTCGGCAACGTGATGATCGACACGCTCAGGCGCAACCTCGGGCAGGCGGTGCCCGCGGGCGAGACGATCGCGCGCCACGGCGGCGCGCCGGCGCTTGGAGAAGGCGCGTTCGCCGTGCTGACGCTCCACCGGCCCGCCAACGTCGACGACCCGGCGAGGCTCCGCGCGATCCTCGGGGCGATCGCCGCGGCGGGCCGCCGGATTCGCGTGGTGTTTCCGATGCATCCGCGCACGCGCGCGCGTATCGACGAGCACGGTCTCGCTGAACTGCTCGACCCGGCCGCGTTCCTCGTCCTGCCGCCGGTGGGATACCTGGAGATGCTCGGGCTCATGCGTGCCGCGCGCCTCGTGCTTACCGACTCGGGCGGAATACAGGAAGAGACGACCGCGCTCGGCGTGCCGTGCGTGACGTTGCGCGAGAACACAGAGCGCCCGATCACCGCGGAAGAGGGCACGAATACCGTGGTCGGGCACGATCCGCGGCGCATCCTCGCCGCGGTGGAGGACATCCTGCTTACCGGCGGCAAGGCGGGGCGCGTACCCGAACTGTGGGACGGCAGGGCCGCGCAGCGGATCGCGGCGGTACTGCGTGACTGGCTCGACCGGAACGCGGCGCGGCTCGTCGCGTGACGGTCGTATCCGTCCGGAAGGGGTTTTTCTGCGGTCGTCGAGGCGCTTTCAGCTGACCATGCCTGCAACGCCCATGCGCAACGCGTTCACCATCGACGTGGAGGATTACTTCCACGTCTACGCGTTCGCCTCGCACATCCCGCGCGAAGCGTGGGACCGGTTGCCGTGCCGGGTGGAGCGCAACGTGGACGCGATACTCGCGATGCTCGACGAGCACGGGGTGCGCGCGACCTTCTTCATGCTCGGCTGGGTGGCCGAGCGTTTCCCGGGACTCGCTCGCCGGATCGTGGGCGGCGGGCACGAGCTCGCGAGCCATGGCTACGGGCACGAGCTCGTCAGCACGCTCACGCGGGAGCAGTTCATGCAGGATATCGTGCGCGCCCGGCGCCTGCTGGAGGACGTGGGCGGCGTCGCGGTGCTGGGCTACCGCGCGCCGAGCTTCTCCATCGGCAGGCGCAACCTCTGGGCGCTCGAGTGCCTCGCGGATGCGGGCTACCGCTACAGCTCGAGCATCTACCCGATACGAAGCGACCACTACGGCATGCCCGATGCGCCGCGCTTCGCGTTCTACCCGGAAGCGGGGAAGGGCCTCCTCGAGCTGCCGCCGACCACGGTGCGCCTGTTCAACCGCAACCTGCCGGCGGCGGGCGGGGGCTATTTCCGCCTCATGCCCTACGGCGTCTCGCGCTGGTGTCTGAAGCGCGTGAACTCGGTGGACCGCCAGCCGTGCATATTCTATTTCCACCCGTGGGAGATCGACCCGGGACAGCCGCGCCAGCACGGCGCGAGCCTGAAGAGCCGCTTGCGCCACTACGTCAATCTCCACTCGATGGAGCGGCGCATCCGGGTCCTGTTGAAGGAGTTTCGATGGGACAGGGTGGACCGCCTGTTCCTCGGGGAGAGCCATGGATCAGCGGGTTCCTGACGCGGTGCTGGCGGGCGGCGGCGGGCCGGCGCCCGGTGCGTCGGTGGTGCGCGAGCTCGCGCGGGGGGAGGAGGCGCGCTGGGATGCCTTCGTCGCCGGCTGCCCCGGGGCGACGTTTTTCCACCGGGCGGGCTGGCGCGCCGTCATGGAGGAGGCGTTCGGCCACCGCACCCGCTTTCTCCTCGCCGAGTCCGGCGGGCGCATCGAGGGAGTGCTACCGCTCGGCGAGGTGAAGAGCCTTCTCTTCGGGCACACGCTCGTGTCGCTCCCGTTCTGCGTCTACGGGGGGCCCGCGGCCGCGACCGGCGAGGCGTGCCGCGCCCTGACGGCGGCGGCGTGCGCGCTCGCGAGGCGCCTGGGGGTCGATCACCTGGAGTACCGGTCCGTCCTCCCCGTCAATCCGGAATGGCCGCGCAGGGACGATCTCTACGTCACGTTCCGCAAGGCGATCGACCCGGACCCCGAAAGGAATCTCCTCGCGATCCCGCGCAAGCAACGCGCGATGGTGCGAAAGGGCATCAAGAACGGACTCGCGAGCGAGTTCGATCCGGACGTGAACCGCTTCTACGCGCTCTTCGCCGAGAACGTGCACCGGCAGGGCACGCCGGTGCTGCCGCGGCGCTACTTCGAACTTCTCCGCCGCGTTTTCGGCGACGATTGCCGCGTGCTGACCGTGCTCGATGTCGCCGGGTCCCCGGTTTCCAGCGTGCTTACCTTCTACTGGCGCGACGAGGTGCTGCCGTACTACGCGGGCGATGCCGTGGCCGCGCGCGAGCTGGCCGGCAACGACTTCAAGTACTGGGCGCTCATGCGCGATGCGGCCGAGCGCGGCTGCCGGCTGTTCGATTACGGCCGCAGCAAGCGCGATACCGGTTCCTTTCATTTCAAGAAGAACTGGGGCTTCGAGCCGCAGCCGCTCGCCTACGAGTACTTCCTGGTGAAAGGCAGGGGCGTGCCGGACGTGAATCCGCTCAATCCGAAATACCGCCTGTTCATCAACGCGTGGCGGCGGATGCCGCTCGGGCTCGCGAACCTGATAGGCCCGTACGTGGTGAAGGGCCTGGGATAGGAGCCGTGAAACTCGAACACGTTCCGGCGCCCGAGATCGCCGTCCCCGCCCCCGCGCCCGCGGCGCCCGGGTCGCGGCGGCTCGCGGGCGCGCTCCTCGCGGCGAGTCTCCTGTGGCTGCTCGCGTGGTACGGGGAGACCACCGCGGCGATCGTCGCGCTGTGGGGCAGCTCCGATACCTACGCGCACGGCTATCTCATCGTGCCGATCGTCGCGTGGCTCGTCTGGCAGCGGCGCGCGGAGCTGGCGGCGCTCGAACTCCGGGCGAACCTCGCCGTCGTGCCGCTGCTCGCGCTTCCCGGCGCCGCGTGGCTCGTTGCCGGCGCCGCGAACGTCGGCGTCGTCCAGCAGTACAGCCTCGCCCTGATGATCCCGCTCACGGTCTGGGCCGTGCTCGGCACGCGCGTATTCAGGGCGCTGCTCTTCCCGCTATCCTTTCTCCTGCTCGCCGTGCCCGTCGGCGAGTCGATCGAATCCACGTTGATGGAGCACACCGCCGATTTCACGGTCACCGCGATCCGGTTGACGGGCATACCGGTGTACCGCGAGGGGCAGTTCTTCACCCTGCCGAGCGGCAGCTGGTCGGTGGTGGAGGCGTGCAGCGGGCTGCGGTACCTGATCGCCTCGGTCACGGTGGGCGTCCTCTACGCTCACCTCACCTACCGCTCGGCCGGGCGGCGCGCGGCGTTCGTCCTCGCCTCGATCCTCGTGCCGATCGTCGCGAACTGGCTGCGCGCCTACATGATCGTCATGATCGGGCACCTCTCGGAGATGAAGTACGCGGTGGGGGTGGATCACATCCTCTACGGCTGGGTGTTCTTCGGCGTGGTGATGGTCCTCCTTTTCTGGGTCGGATCGTTCTGGCGCGAGGATCCTGTCCTCGCGCCGCGGGGCGAACGGCACGCGTCGCCGCCCGCCCCGGGCGCGACGCACCTAGCCGGCATCGGCGCCGCCGCCGCAGCCTGTGCCGTGATGGTCGCCGCGTGGCCCGCGATTTCGGGCGCGCTCGAAGCCGGTGCCGCCGCCGCAGTGCGCCTGCAACCGCCCGCGCCCCCGGGCGGATGGCGCGAATCCGGGGCGCGTTTCACCAACTGGAGCCCGCGCTTCGGCGGCGCCGGCGCGGTGATGCATCGGGTCTACGCCAGGGACGGACAGCAGGCGGGGCTCTACATCGCCTACTACCGCAACCAGCGCCCGGGAGCGCAGGCGGTGAGCAGCGTCAACTCGGTCACGCCGGACTACGCGGACTGGCGCAATCTCGGGGAATCCGGCGGCAGGATCGGTGGCGGAGCGGGCGGTGTGCCGGCGGTGGACGCGCGCCTGATGGGACCGAACGTGAAGCTCCTCACGCAGCGCACCTACTGGATAGCGGGCCGATACGTCGCGAACGCCTACCTCGCCAAGCTCCTGCTGGCGGGCTCCCGCCTCACGGGTCGGGGCGACGATGCGGCGGTGATCGTGCTCTACGCACCCTACGGGGAGCTCCCGGAACCGGCGCGCCGCACGCTGCGGCAGTTCGGGGAGGACATGCTGCCCGCGATCACCGGAACGCTCGAGCATGCACGCGGAACGCGCGCTGGCTCCTGATCACGCGCGCACGGGCACGGGCGCCGGCGCGCCGCTCGTCGCGCACGTCATCTACCGCCTGGACGTCGGCGGCCTGGAGAACGGCGTGGTGAACCTCGTGAACCGGATGCCGCCCGAGCGCTACCGCCACGCCATCGTGTGCCTCACCGGGTACTCGGACTTTCACCGCAGGATCCGGCGCGCCGATGTTCCCCTGTTCAGCCTCGAGAAGCCGCCCGGCAACAGCCCGGTGCTGCACTGGAAGCTGTGGCGCCTCTTCCGCGCCCTCAGGCCCGCCATCGTGCACTCGCGCAATCTCGCGGCCCTCGAGGCGCAACTGCCGGCGGCGCTCGCGGGCGTGCCCGTGCGCCTGCACGGCGAGCATGGCCGGGACAAGGACGATCCGGACGGCGCGAACCCGCACCGGCGCAGGCTGCGGCGGCTCTTCAGGCCGTTCGTGCACCGGTACATCGCCGTCTCGCGCGATCTCGCGGCCTACCTGGAGAACGGCGTGGGCGTCGACCCCGGGCGGATCACGCAGATCTACAACGGCGTGGACGCGGAGCTCTTCCACCCCGCGGCCGGCGCGCGGGAATCCCTCGCGCTCCCCGGAGCCGCGGACACGGGGCTCTTCGTGATCGGCACGGTCGGGCGCATGCAGGACGTGAAGGATCAGCCGACCCTCGCGCGGGCGTTCGTCGCGCTCGCGCGCGAGGCGGGTGCGCACGCGCGGCGCCTTCGCCTCGTGATGGTGGGTGACGGGCCGTTGCGCGCCGAGGCGCATCGTGTGCTGGCGGAGGCCGGATTGACCGACCAGGCCTGGCTGCCCGGAAGCAGAGACGACATCCCGGGAGTGATGCGGGGACTCGATCTTTTCGTGCTGCCATCGCTTGCCGAAGGCATATCGAATACGCTGCTCGAGGCAATGGCGAGCGGGCTGCCGGTGGTCGCGACCGCGGTCGGCGGCAACCCGGAACTCGTCGAGGACGGCATGACCGGCACGCTGGTGGCTCCCGGCGATCCCGCGGCGATGGCACGGGCGATGCTCGCCTATTTCCGCGATCCCGCGCTCGGGCGCCGGCACGGCGGCGCCGGGCTCGCGGCGGTGGCGGCGCGCTTTCGCATGGAGGCGATGACGGCCGCGTACCTGCGCGTCTACGACGAGGCGTGCGCGGGGGCGGCCGGCGCCCGGCACGGCAGGAGCCGCGCGTGAAAGTGCTCGTGACCGGGGCGGCCGGGTTCATCGGCCACGCGCTCGCCGCGCGGCTCATCGGGCGCGGCGACACGGTCTGCGGCGTGGACAACCTCAACGACTACTACGAGGTGGGCCTCAAGGAGGCGCGGCTTGCCCGCTTGCGCGCGAGCCGCGGCTTCGAGTTTCACCGGCTCGACGTCGCCGACCGCCCCGGCATGGCCGCGCTCTTCGCGCGGGGCGGCTTCGACGCGGTGGTGCATCTTGCCGCGCAGGCCGGGGTGCGCTACTCGGTGGAGAACCCGCGGGCCTACATCGATTCGAACCTCGTCGGCTTCGGCAACGTGCTCGAGGGCGCGCGCCACGGCGGCGTGCGCCACCTGGTATACGCCTCGTCGAGCTCGGTCTACGGCGCCAACGCGCGGCTGCCGTTCTCGGAGCACGCGAACGTCGACCACCCGCTCTCGCTCTACGGCGCGACCAAGAAGGCGAACGAGCTGATGGCGCACGCCTATGCGCACCTCTACGGGGTGCCGTGCACGGGCCTGCGCTTCTTCACGGTGTACGGGCCGTGGGGCCGGCCCGACATGGCGCTTTTCAAGTTCACGCGCGGCATACTCGCGGGCACGCCGATCACCGTCTACAACGGCGGCGACATGGTGCGCGATTTCACCTACGTGGACGATATCGTCGAGGGCATCGTTCGCGTGGCCGACCGCCCCGCCGCCGCGGACCCGGCGTGGGATGGCGCGAATCCCGACCCGGCCACGAGCCGCGCGCCGTGGCGGGTCTACAACATCGGCAACAACCGGCCCGTCAACCTGATGCGCTACATCGAGGTGCTGGAGAATTGCGTCGGCCGCAAGGCGATCCTGGAGATGTTGCCGATGCAGGCGGGCGACGTTCGGGCCACGATGGCGGACGTGAGCGGGCTCGAAGCCGCCGTGGGCTTCCGGCCGCGGACGAACGTGGAGGAGGGCGTCGCGCGCTTCGTCGAGTGGTACCGCGAGTACTACCGGGCAGCCGCGCCGGCCCCGGAGGGCATGCCCGGATGAACGTGAGTGTTTTCGGCGCGGGCTACGTGGGCCTCGTCACCGGGGCCTGCTTCGCGGAGATGGGCAATTCCGTCACCTGCGTGGACACCAATGCCGCGCGCGTGGCGGAACTCTCGCGCGGGGTGGTCCCGATCCACGAGCCGGGGCTCGACGCACTCATCGCCGGGAACCTCCGCGAGGGGCGGATCCGCTTCACGACCTCGCTCGCCGAGGCGATCGCCGCCTCCGCGGTCCACTTCATCGCGGTCGGCACGCCGCCGGCGGAGGACGGGTCGGCGGATCTCGGCAACGTGCTCGCGGTCGCGCGCGAGATCGGGCGCCGCATCGAGGCGCCGTGCACGATCGTCGGCAAGTCCACCGTGCCGGTGGGCACCGCCGACCGAGTGCGCGACGCCGTGGGGGCGGAACTCGCGCGGCGCGGCGCGACGATCGAGTTCGACGTGGTGAGCAATCCCGAGTTCCTGAAGGAAGGCGACGCGATCGCGGATTTCATGAAACCCGACCGCGTGATCGTCGGCACGGACGACGAGCAGGCGGCGGAGTTGATGCGCCGCCTCTACGCCCCGTTCACGCGTAACCGCGAGCGGCTGCTGGTGATGGGGGTGCGCGACGCGGAAATGACGAAGTACGCCGCGAACGCGATGCTCGCGACCCGCATCTCCTTCATGAACGAGGTCGCGACGCTGTGCGAGCGGATCGGGGTGGACGTGGAGAACGTGAGAAAGGGCATCGGCTCGGACGGGAGGATCGGCTACTCGTTCCTCTACGCGGGCTGCGGCTACGGCGGCTCGTGCTTTCCCAAGGACGTGCGGGCGCTCGTCCACACCGCCCGCGAGAACGGCGTGGAGCCCATGATCCTGCAGGCGGTCGAGGCGAGGAACGAGATGCAGAAGCAGCACCTCGCCCGGCGCGTCGCCTCGCGCTTCGGCGCGCGCCTGCACGGCCGGACCTTCGCCCTGTGGGGGCTCGCGTTCAAGCCCGGCACGGACGACATGCGGGAGGCGCCGTCGGTGGTGACGCTGAAGCAGTTGATCGCCGCGGGCGCGAACGTGCGCGCCTACGACCCGGTGGCCATGGACGGCGCGCGGCGCGGCCTGCCGGCCGAATGGTTCGACGAGGGCCGCCTCGTGCTGGCCGAGCACCAGTACGACGCGCTCGACGGCGCGAGCGCGCTCGTGCTTGTCACGGAGTGGAAGCCGTTCCGTTACCCGGATTTCGGCGTGGTGAAAGAGCGCCTGCGCGAGCCGGTCATCTTCGACGGGCGCAACCTCTACGACCCGGAGGAGCTGAAGGCGCTGGGATTCGAGTATTTCGGCATCGGGCGGTGAGTTGTCGAGAAGCGATTGATGTTTCACGCAAAGCACGCGAAGCGCGCAAAGGGAGTGCAGCGGAAAAGGAAGGGCATGATTGAACAGGAGGCAACGGAGGTGACAGAGGCAGCGGAGTTAACACAGGGGCATCTGACCTCCGTTTCCTCCGTTACCTCCTGTTGGAATCGACTCTTTGCGGCCTTGGCGGTCTTTGCGTGAGATAGAAGCCGGTCGGAACCGGAAAAGAGGCATGTGCGGCATAGCGGGCGTATTTGACGCGGGCGGCAGGCGCGGGATCGACCGCGCGCTCCTCGATCGCATGAACGCGGCGCAGTTCCACCGCGGCCCGGACGAGGGTGGCGTGCACGTCGAGCCGGGCGTGGGGCTCGCGCACCGGCGGCTCTCGATCATCGACCTCTCGACCGGGCAGCAGCCCCTCTACAACGAGGACCGCAGCGTGTGCGTGGTCTTCAACGGGGAAATCTACAACTTCCAGGAGCTGGTGCCCGAGCTTGCCGCGCTCGGTCATTCCTTCCGCACTCACTCCGATACCGAGGTCATCGTCCACGGCTGGGAGCAGTGGGGGGCGGACTGCGTCAAGCGCTTCCGCGGCATGTTCGCCTTCGCGCTGTGGGACCGCAACCGCGAGACGCTCTTCCTCGCCCGCGATCGCCTCGGTGTGAAGCCGCTCTACTACGCGCCGCTCGCCGGCGGGCTCTGGGTGTTCGGCTCGGAGCTGAAGGCGCTCCTCGCGCATCCCGCGCTGCCCCGCGAGATCGATCCGCACGCGATCGAGGAGTACTTCGCCTACGGCTACATTCCCGAGCCGCGCACCATCTTCAGGGGCGTGCGCAAGCTCTCGCCGGGGTGCACGCTCGCCGTGACGCGCGGCGCGCCGGCGCCGCGACCCGTCGAGTACTGGGACGCGCCGTTCGCGCCCGCCGGCGCGGTGAGCGAGGAGGAAGCGCGCGAGGAGCTGATCGCCCGCCTGCGCGAATCGGTGAAGCTCCGCATGATCTCGGACGTCCCGCTCGGGGCGTTTCTCTCGGGCGGCGTCGATTCGAGCGCGGTGGTCGCGATGATGGCGGGCCTTGCGCGCGAGCCGGTCGTCACGTGCTCGATCTCGTTCGGCGACCCGGCGTTCAACGAGTCGGCGTACGCGAAAGCGGTGGCCGACCGCTACGCGACGCGCCACCACGTCGAGCAGGTCGACCCCGAGGATTTCAGCCTCGTCGACCGCCTCGCCTCGCTCTACGACGAGCCCTACGCCGACAGCTCGGCGATTCCCACCTACCGCGTGTGTCAGCTCGCGCGCGCCTCGGTCACCGTGGCGCTCTCCGGCGACGGCGGCGACGAGAACTTCGGCGGCTACCGGCGCTACCGCTGGCACATGAACGAGGAGCGGGTGCGCTCGCTCGTTCCGCTTGCCCTTCGCCGGCCGGTATTCGGGCTGCTCGGCGAGCTCTACCCCAAGGCGGACTGGGCGCCGCGCGTCTTCCGCGCCAAGTCCACGCTCCAGGCGCTCGCGCGCGATTCGCTGGAAGGCTACTTCCACAGCGTGTCGGTCCTGCACGACGGCATGCGCCGGCGCCTCTTCAGCGCGCGGCTGCGCGCCGAGCTGCAGGGATACGCGGCGATCGAGGTGCTCCGCCGCCACGCGGCGCGCGCGCCGACCGATCACCCGCTCTCGCTCATCCAGTACCTGGACCTCAAGACCTACCTCGTCGGCGACATCAACACCAAGGTCGACCGCGCGAGCATGGCGCACTCGCTCGAAGTGCGCGAGCCGCTCATGGACCACCCGCTCGTCGAGTGGCTCTCGGGCCTGCCGCCGGAATGGAAGCTCCGGGGCGGCGAGGGCAAGCTGCTGTTCAAGAAGGCGCTGGAACCCCATCTCCCGCACGAGATCCTCTACCGGCCCAAGATGGGCTTCGCGGTGCCGCTCGCGCGCTGGTTCCGCGGGCCGCTGAGAGAGGCGATACGCGGCGCCGTGCTCGGCCCGGTGCTGGCGGATACCGGCTGGTTCGATCCCGGCTACCTGCGGCGGCTCGTGGACGATCACCAGTCGGGGGCGAGCGACCACAGCGCGCCGCTGTGGTCGCTGCTCATGTTCGAGTCTTTCCTGAGGAACGTGATGGGCGCGCAGGGCGCGGCGCCGGCGCGCTCCGCGCCGTTGTCCGGCGCAACCGGGGGCGGATGAGCGACGGATTTTCACGCAAAGAACGCGAAGCACGCCAAGAGAGCGCAGCCAAAGACGGGAAGGAATTGAACAGGAGGCAACAGAGGGAACAGAGAACCGTCCTGAACTCTGTTTACTCCGTTCCCTCCTGTTGGAAACAAATCTTTGCGGTCTTGGCGGTCTTTGCGTGAGATACCTACTTTTCGAAACGAATCTTTGCGGCCTTTGCGGTCTTTGCGTGAATCAATCGACTGCGCGGCACCGCGCCGCGACCACTGACTGACTGCGCATGCGCGTCGTTCACATCCTCGACCACTCCATACCGCGGCAGACCGCGTACGCGGCGCGCACGCTCGCCACGCTGAAGGGGCAGCGCGCGCTCGGCTGGGAGACGTTCCACCTCACCGGGCCGCGCCAGGGGCCGGGCGCCGCGCGGGAGGAGGAGGTGAACGGGTGGCTTTTCCACCGCACGCCTTCGCCCGGCGGGATACTCGAGGGAATTCCCGGCGTGGGCGAGATCGAGCTGATGGGCGAGATCGCGTGGCGCATCGAGCAGGTGGCGCGCCGGGTGCACCCGCACGTCTTGCACGCGCATTCCCCGGCTCTCAACGTGCTGCCCGCGCTGTGGGTGGCCCGCCGCCTCGGCATCCCGGTCGCCTACGAGATGCGCGCGCCGTGGGAGGACGTGGCGGTGAAGCGCCGCAGCGCCCGCGAGGGGGGGCTTCGCTACCGCGCGCTGCGCGCGCTGGAGACGTGGGCGTTGAAGCGCGTCGACGCCGTCGCCACGGTGTGCGAGGCGCTGCGCGCGGAGATCGTCGCCCGGGGGGTCGCGCCCGGGAAGGTGACGGTCGTGCCGCACGCGGTGGACGCCGGGGAGTTCCCCGCCGAGCGCGCCCCGGATCCCGCGTTGCGCCAGCGCCTGGGGCTCGCCGACGCCGAACTCGTGCTGGGCTTCGTCGGCTGCTTCCACGAGCGCGACGGCGTCGCGGACCTGCTGCGGGCGTCACGCCGCCTCGTCGATGCGGGCGAAAAGGTGCGGGTCCTGCTGGTGGGCTCCGGCGCGCACGAGGGCGAGTCAAGGCGCCTCGCGGCCGAGCTCGGCCTCGGCGATCGCACCGTTTTCGCCGGTGATCCGCCGCCGGGAGAACTCGACCGCTACTACGATCTCATCGACATCTTCGTCTATCCCCGGCTCGCGATGCGGCTCTTCGAGGTCGTGACGCCGTTTCGCCCCCTCGAAGCGATGGCGCACGGGGGGCTCGTCATCGCCTCGGATCTCGGCGGGCACCGCGACCTCATCCGGCCGGGGGATACCGGCGAGCTTTTCGCCGGCGGCGACCCCGACGCCCTCGCGCGCGCGGTGATGACGCTGCGGCGCGATACGGCGGGCTGGCCGGCGCGGCGCGCGGCCGCGCGCCGCTACGTGCAGGCGGAACACAGCGCGACGGCGGTGGCCAGGCGCTACGGCGAGATGTACGCCCGCCTCACCGGTGCCCCGCGCCCGGCATGAGGATCATCACCTACACGACGCTCTACCCGAACGCGGCGCGCCCCGGACACGGCATCTTCGTCGAGACGAGGCTCGCCCAGCTCGTCGCGAGCGGCGCGGTGCGCTCGACCGTGGTGGCGCCCGTGCCCTGGTTCCCGATCGGCGCGCCCGCGTTCGGCGACTACGCGCGGCACGCGCGGGCGCCACGGCGGGAGGAGCGCGCGGGGCTCTGCGTTCTCCACCCGCGCTTCCCGTCCGTGCCGAAGGTCGGCATGACGGTGGCGCCGTTTCTCCTCGCGGCGGCGACGCTCCCCGCGGTGCGGCGTGTCGCGGCGGGTGACGAGCGCTGCGTTCTCATCGACGCCCATTATTTCTATCCCGACGGCGTCGCCGCGGTAATGCTCGGCGCGCGACTTTCGCTGCCGGTCGTCATCACCGCCCGCGGCACCGATCTCAACCTCATCCCGGAGCATGCCCTGCCGCGCCGGATGATCCGCTGGGCCGCCGGGCGCGCGGCGGGGCTCGTCACGGTCAGCGCGGCGCTCAAGGAGCGGCTCGTGGGGCTGGGCGTCGATCCCTGGCGAGTGGAGGTGCTGCGCAACGGCGTCGATTGCGCGCGCTTTCGTCCGATCGATCGCGAGGCGGCGCGGCGCGAGCTGGGGTACGCCCGGCGCACGCTCCTCTCCGTGGGGAACCTCGTGCCGCTGAAAGGCCACGATCTCGTGATCCGGTGCCTTGCGCTCGTTCCCGGCTGCGACCTCGTCGTCGCGGGCGAGGGGCCGGAACGGTCGGCGCTCGAAGCGCTGGCGCGCGATACCGGGGTCGCCGGGCGCGTGCGCTTTACCGGCGCCCTCGACCAGGACGCGCTCGCGCGCCACTACGCGGCGGCAGACGCGCTCGTTCTCGCCTCGAGCCGCGAGGGCTGGGCCAACGTGCTGCTGGAAGCGATGGCGTGCGGCACCCCGGTCGTCGCGACGCGGGTCGGGGGCAACCCGGAAGCGGTCGCGGCGCCCGAAGCGGGCGTGCTCGCCGGCGAGCGCACGCCGGAGGCGATCGCGGCGGCGTTGCGGGAGCTTCACTCGCGCGGGATCGACCGCGCGCGGACGCGGCGTTACGCGGAGCGGTTCGGCTGGGACGAGACGACGCGCGGGCAGATCGCGCTCTTCCGGCGGATCCTGGAAAAGCACAAGTGACTCACGCGAAGCACGCAAAGCACGCAAAGCACGCGAAGCACGCAAAGGAAGGAAAGCTGAAGAGATGAACCGAGTTTCTTTGCGGCCTTGGCGGTCTTTGCGCGAAACTTGCTCCTGGGTCAGCTCGAACGTGAAAGCGACGCATCGATGTGCGGCATCCACGGCCTGATCAACTTCGACGGCGCCCCGGCCGACGCGGCGCTCATGTCCGCCATGGGGCGCGTCACCGTGCACCGCGGCCCGGACGACGAGGGGTTCCACGCCGACGGCCCGTGCGCGATCGGCATGCGGCGGCTTTCCATCATCGACCTCGCCGGCGGGCACCAGCCGATCTCGAACGCGGAGGGCACCCTGTGGGTGGTCTGCAACGGCGAGATCTACAACTTCCGCGAGCTGCGCCGCGAGCTGGAGGCGGCCGGGCACCGCTTCAGGACCGGCTCGGATACCGAGACGATCGTGCACGGCTACGCGCAGTGGGGAGACGACTTCGTCCACCGCCTGAACGGCATGTACGGCTTCGCGCTGTGGGATGCGCGCCGCCGCCGCCTCGTCGTGGGGCGGGATCGCCTCGGCGTGAAGCCCGTCTACGTTTATCGCGACGCGCGCCGCCTCGCGTTTTCCTCGGAAGCGAAGGCGCTCCTCGCGCTGCCGGGCGTCGCGGCGGCGATCGACCCGCGGGCGCTTCGTTCCTATCTCGACCTGGGTTACGTTGCCGCGCCGCGTTCGATGTTCCACGGCATCGCGAAGTTGCCGCCCGCGACGATGCTCGCGATCGAGGACGGGCGGGTCGAGGAGCGCCGTTACTGGCGCATTCCGGCGGACACGGATCGCGCGACTCCCGAGCGCGAATGGGTGGAGCGGACCCGCGCGCGCCTGGGCGAAGCCGTGCGCATGCAGATGGTGAGCGATGTGCCGATCGGCGCGTTCCTCTCCGGCGGGATCGACTCGAGCACGGTGGTCGGGTTCATGGCCGCCGCGAGCCGGGAGCCCATACGAACCTACGCGATCGGCTTCAAGGGGACCGCGGCCGACGAGTACTACAACGAGCTGCCGTACGCGCGCCGTGTCGCGGAAATCTTTCATACCGAGCACCACGAGATCGTCGTGCGCCCCGACGTCGTCTCGCTTCTCCCGCGCCTCGCCTGGCACATGGACGAGCCGGTGTCGGACACCGCCTTCATCACGACCTTCCTCGTCTCCGAGTTCGCGCGGCGCGAAGTCACGGTGATTCTCTCGGGCGTGGGGGGCGACGAGCTCTTCGGGGGCTACCGGCGCTACCTCGGCAACCACTACCAGTCGTATTTCGACCGGCTGCCGGCGTGGGTGCGCCGTGCCGCGGCCGCGGTGGGCGGGCGCCTGCCGAGCGACCGGCATTCGCCGCTCCTCAATCTCTCGCGGCTCGCGAAAGGGTTCCTGGAAAGCGCCGGGCTCCCGTTCGAGGAGCGCTATCGCGCCTATGTGCGGGTATTCGGCGGCGACGAGGGCGCGCGGCTCCTCGTCGAGGGCGCCGCGGCGGGTCCCGACCCGATCGCCGAAGCGTTCGGCCGCGCCGGCAGCGAGGATGCGCTCGCCCGCATGCTGGCGGTGGACGCCGAGACGCAACTCCCGGATGACCTCCTGCTCCTCACCGACAAGATGAGCATGGCGGTGTCGCTGGAGTGCCGCGTGCCGCTCCTCGATCACGAGCTCGTGGAGCTCGCCGCGCGCATGCCGGAAGGCGTGAAGATCCGCGGCGGGAGGTTGAAGCACGTGATGAAGGAAGCCGTCTCGCACCTGCTGCCGCGCGACATCCTGGAGCGGAAGAAGCGCGGCTTCGGCACGCCGATGGGCGCGTGGCTGAAGGAGGACCTCGCGCCGCTCGTGGCGGGGCTCCTGTCCGAGCGCGTGGTCGCCGGGCGCGGGCTCTTCCGCTACCCGGCGGTGCGCGATCTCGTGGCGGCGCACGAGGCGAACCGGGTGGACGGCACCGACCGGCTGCTCTCGCTCATCAACCTCGAGGTCTGGTCGCGCCTCTACCTCGACGGGCGCTCGCCCGGCGACGTGACGGACGAGCTGAAGGGCTTGTTGGCGAAGTAGCGGTGGTTGGGCGGCGGCTGTTGCTCGCAAAGCACGCGAAGCACGCAAAGAGAAGACTCCTTCCCCTTGGAGGGGAGGGAAGTTGGACAGAGAGAACCGAACGGATGGTTATACTTTGCTGCTTCACCATTCCCGGCGTGTGACAGGAACGGACCTCACGCCGGGTGCGCAAGGACGGGGGAGGTCATGCTGACCGCGGGATTTCGATGACCACGCTGAATGCAGCGGAGCATGCCGGCACGGCAGGCGCGACGCCGGAGGACGTCGTGCGCGACATCCTCGCCTACATCAAGGCGCAGAGCCGCGGGGCGTACGGCTACGTGGCGCAGGAGCAGTTCGAGCGGCTCTACTACAGCGCGCGCTACATCGAGAGCCGGGGCCGGAAGTCGGACGCCATACTCGATATCGGCAGCCATCCGTACTTCGTGCCGGCCTACCTCAGCCTGCGCGGGTTCGAAAACGTCCTGACCGTCGAGATACCGCGGCGCGACGACTACGCCCGGTCGCCATCGTGGAAGTTCCGCAGCATCACTCTCGACATCGAGGAATCCAGGTTTCCGCTCCCGGACGATTCCCTCGACCTCGTCGTCCTGTTCGAGGTGTTCGAGCACCTCTACCGCCGGCCGAACCAGGTATTCCGCGAGATCTGCCGGATACTGAAGCCCGGTGGACGGGTGATGATCTCGACGCCCAACGGCGCGCGGCTCAGCAGCTACGCGCGCGCCGTATTCCGGCAGCAGTTCGGCGGCTCGCTCCACGAGGCATCGGCGTGCTTCGAGTCGTCGGGAATTTACACGCACCTGCGCGAGTATTCGCTCGCCGAGCTGCGCGACTACCTGGGGCATTTCGACCTCGTGGTGGAGGAAGTGAAGTTCCAGTCGTTCCGCCATCTCGAGTACCCCTACGAGAACGCGCTCGCGAAGGGGTTCGACCTGGCGTTCTCGTGGATCAAGAAGCGCCTGACGGCGATTCACATCATCCAGACGAACATCTTCATCGTCGCGCGCTGCACCAAGAAGCCGGCGGCGTGAAGGAGTTCCCTCCCCTTCAAGGGGAGAGCTAGGGTTGGGGCGCAGTCGGCGCGATCACCGTCAAGAAGGAGTTCCCTCCCCTTCAAGGGGAGGGCCAGGGTGGGGATGGGGTGCGGTGAAACCACCGTTCAACTTCACGTTCAACGTCAACCCCATCCCCATCCCAACCTTCCCCTTGAAGGGGAAGGGGCAAGACCAGTTTCCCTTCCATTCAAGGAGGGCTACCTCTCCTCCCTCCCCTTCAAGGGGAGGGTTGGGGTGGGGATGGGTGCGCATCGGATCGGAAACGGCGTGGGGACCGGGTGCGGCGTGTCCGCTCGCCTTCGGTGTCAACCTCCACTGCCATCCCGGCGTTCCCCTGGAGGGGGCGCAATGAAGGGACAAACGAACCCGGCAATCCTCGGGCAGAAGCTGCCGCAAAGGCTGCGCCGCGACATGACGGACGCAGAGCGGAAACTCTGGCGAGCGCTGCGGCAGAAGCAGGCCGGCGGGCACAAGTTCCGACGGCAGCATCCGTTCGGCGATTACATCGTCGACTTCGTGTGCCTCGAATCGATGCTCGTCGTGGAGGTGGATGGCGGGCAGCACGCGGAGCTGGAGCAGCGGGATACGGCGCGAACCGCCGTGCTCGCGAAGGCGGGCTTTCGCGTGCTGCGATTCTGGAATCACGAGGTGCTCAGGGATACGGATGCCGTGCTGGAGGCGATATGGAGGGCGCTGGAAGAGGGCACCCCATCCCCACCCTCTGATCCCTCCCCTTGAAAGGGAGGGAAGGAGAACTGCGCTGCGCGAAGCTCGGTTACCCCATCCCCACCCTAACCCTCCCCTTGAAGGGGAGGGAAGTTGCGTTGTGTCCCTCCCTTGAAGGGGAGGGAAGTTGCGTTGTGTCCCTCCCCTGAAGGGGAGGGAAGGGATACAGCGCTGCGCGAGGCCCGGACGCCCACCCCATCCCCATCCCGACAGGCATCAACCTTGCTTGCACCGGCACCCCGGTTGGATTACGTTTGGACGAAGCGGGGATGTCGGAGCGATTGGCTCGCATTATCAAGCTCTTGTGTTGTGTCCGCCGTAGTGGAGCTCGCCTCGAATCGCCCGCCGCTCGACGGTTGCGTGCGGCTTCCGGCGTGATTTCCGCCACGAACGACCGGCCGTTGCATCCCGTCGTTTCAACCGCGCATTTCTCCTGAAAGGCAGCCTTCGCTTCGTGTCATCGCCCCCCACGGTCTCCGTCGCGATCTGCACCCACAACCGGGCGCGGTATCTCGAACTCGCGCTCGCGAGCCTCGTCGCGCAGAATCCCGGCGCGGGCGAGTTCGAGATCGTGGTGATCGACAACGCCTCCACCGACCGCACGCGCGAGGTTGCGGAATCGTTCCTCCCGCGGCTCGCGCGCCTGCGCTACGTTCACGAACCCCGGCTCGGCCTCTCGCACGCCCGCAACCGCGCGCTCGCGGAGGTGCGCGGTCGCTACATCGCCTACCTCGACGACGACGCCGTCGCGGATCCGGGATGGGTCGAGGGTATCGCCCGCGTGTTCGCGCAGATCGCACCCGAGCCGGGCTGTGTCGGCGGCGCGATCGAGCCGATCTGGGAGCGGCCGCGGCCCGACTGGCTGCCCGACGAACTCGTTCCCTACTTCACGGTGACGCTCTGGCCCGGACGACCGCGATTCTTCAACGGCAACACCGAGTTCGTGTGGGGCGCCAACATGGCTTTCCCCGTCGCGTTGCTGAAGGAGGCGGGCGGGTTCGACGCGCGGCTCGGCCGCATCGGCGACTCGCTCCTTTCCGGGGAGGAGCTGCTGCTGCAGCGCCAGCTCGTGCTGCGCGGCCATCGCCTCTACTACGACCCGGCGATCAAGGTGCGCCACCACGTGATCGCGGACCGCGTGAGTCCCGCGTGGCTCTACAAGCGGGCCTACGCGCAGGGGCTGTCCGAGGCGGTCATCAACCGCAGGCTCGGCCGCAACGGGATCTTCGCGCGCCTCGCCCGCGCGGCATGGAGCCTCGCGAACCTCGCCGTCTCGCCGGCCGAGCTTGCGTCGCTCGCGCGGGGCGACGCGCCGGGGACGGACGTCGCGTCGCGCTGCAGTGCGATCGCGCGCCTGGGGCGGGTGAGGGGTTACCTCTCCGCGATGGCAAATTGATCCCGCATGCGCGAACCGGAGCCACGATGACGCCGCAACTGCTCGAACTCGTGAACCAGATCAACGCGCTCGGCAACGACTGGCACGGCGCCGGCTCGGTCAACCGCCAGGTGCTGCTCGCGATCGCGCGCCATTGCTCGGCGATGGGCGAGCTGCGGCACACGGCGGAAACCGGGGCGGGCCGCTCCACGCTCCTCTTTTCCCACCTCTCGCGGGATCACGTCGTGTTCGCGGTGGACGCGCGCGGCAGCCTCGCCAAGCCCCGCGAGTCCCCGCTCCTCAAGCCCGGGCGCGTGACGTTCATCGAGGGCCCGACCCAGAAGACGCTCCCCGCCTACCCGTTCGACCGCGCGTTCCAGGCGGTGCTGATCGACGGGCCGCACGCCTACCCGTTTCCGGACATCGAGTACTTCCATTTCTACCCGCACCTCGATCCGGGGGGGCTCCTGATTCTCGACGACACGCAGATCCCGACGATCGGCCGCATGTTCGAGATCCTGAAGGCGGACGCGATGTACGAGCTCATCGAAGTGGTGCACACCACGGCGTTCCTCCGGCGAACGGGCGCGCCCACGCACAACCCCTATGGGGACGAGTGGCACCGGCAGGGCTACAACCGCCCCTACTACGAAAGCCTTCGCGCGGACGGCAGCCCGATCGAGAGCCGGTTCGGCCCGTTGTTGCGCCGGCTCTCCGGCGCGGTGCCGCCGGCGTTCAAGGAACGGGTGCCGGAGTTCGTAAAGCGGAAGTTGTGGCGGCGGATGTAGATTGGTGCTCGATCCGCAACCTGGGCGCGCTCGCGCCGACGAAGGTATGGGCTCTGCTTTGCCGTGACCAGCACTCGACCGATGTGATCGTACGGTGCGACGTGCTGATACGCTGCGGGTGTGAGAGGAGAGGTCACGTCGCGTCACGCGCGGCGTGAACCTGGCATCGCCACCCGGTCAACGTTCACGCTGGGTCCCAAGCAACGTTCGTAGGCTACTCGGATCATTCGTATGTGTGGAATTCTTTTCCTTGAACAGCGGGATCCCGGACAGATAAGCGAAGACCGTTTTCGCGCTGCGTTGAACCGACAGCGCTGGCGGGGCCCAGATGCGCAGCGTGTGTTCCTGGAGCACGAGGGACGAATGATGTTGGGCCATAACAGGCTCTCCATACTCGACCCCACTCCGCGCGCCGACCAACCAATGCTCTCCCAGAATGGGCGGTTCGTGATTACCTACAACGGAGAGGTGTACAACCACGTCAAGTTGAGGGAGAAACTCGGCGGGGAGTTCCGAACCGGTTCAGACACCGAGACTATTCTCGAAGGGTACACGCGTTACGGTGAGAAAATATTCGAGATGCTGGACGGCATGTTTGCCATGGTGATTCTGGATCGGACAACCGGGCATTGGGTTGCTGTGCGCGATCCGTTAGGAATCAAGCCTCTCCATATTTCCCGATCGGCAAGCAGTGTCGTCATTGGTTCGGAGCCTGCGGTCATCGCCGATCTCGTGGGAGCGACGCCGTGCGCCGAGGCCGTTGCCGAGTGGAAGATAATTCGCCGACCAGTGCCCGGGAAGTCGTTTTTCTCGGGAATTGATGAGATCATGCCAGGGACTCTTTGGAGGTCTGACGGAAGGTCTATGCGGTACTGGACACTGAAGCCCCTTGAGGAGCCGTTTAGTCAGGAAGTCTTTGAAGCTCGTTTGACCAATTCGATCAAGGAGCATGAACTGAGCGACGTAAGTAACAACGCGCTCCTGAGCGGAGGCCTCGATAGTGCCGTGATCACGGCACT
Source organism: Burkholderiales bacterium (assembly GCA_020854035.1). GTDB lineage: Bacteria > Pseudomonadota > Gammaproteobacteria > Burkholderiales > SG8-41 > SG8-41. The sequence continues at coordinate 29,514 of JADZGE010000063.1, forward strand.
GTCGTCTGTGGAGAGGGTCTATACCGTGGGACTGCCGGAAAACAACGAATTCGATGGCGCATTGGATACCGCTCGGTTCCTGCAGCGCCAACTTGTCCGCGTTGAAGTCAGTCCCGACGAATTGCACCAACTCTGGACTGAATTAACGCGCCTTCGCGGGGAACCACTTGGCCTGCCGAATGAAGGATTGATCTATTCGGTTTGCAAGAGTATGGAGCCTTTGGAGAAGGTCGTGTTAACGGGAGAAGGAGCCGACGAGTTGCTCTTTGGCTACGATCGAATCTTTCGCTGGGCTGAGAAGAACGCGTGGTCGGGAATGGAGGATTTCTTGATCCGCTATGGCTATTCGGAGCACCCTCGTCCGACGGAGAGGTTGCTCGACTACATCGACGACCTCCGGTACGGCAAGACCCTTACGGAGTTCCTGGAGGATTTCTTCCTGCATCTCCACCTTCCAGGGCTCCTGCGCCGGATGGATTTTGCGTCCATGGCTGCGTCAAAGGAAGCGCGCGTCCCCTTTGTTTCATGTGCGATGATCTCTTACATGTATCGACGGCCCTTGCAGCTTAGAATCGTCGGGCACGAATCGAAACTACCGCTCAGGCTGCTTGCGAGGCGACTGGGCCTTGCGGGGGCGCTGGCCCGGCAAAAAATTGGCTTCAGCGCGACGACGACGAGTACAGGTGATCGATATCAGGAGTATGCGCATTTCCAGAACACAGTCCTGGAGGCACTAGGATGGCAATAGGCACGATTGGTTACACAACCGGCGTATTCGATCTGTTTCACATCGGGCATGTAAACGTTCTGCGAAACGCCAAGTCCTTGTGCGACCGGCTTATCGTGGGAGTAACCACCGATGAGTTGGTCTCCTACAAGTGCAAGAGAGCAGTCATTCCGTTTGATGAGCGAATCGAGATCGTTCGGGCGTGCCGATACGTGGATTTGGCGGTGCCGCAAACAAACATGAATAAGCGTGAGGCCTATGATCGGTACAAATTCGATGTCATGTTTGTCGGGGATGATTGGTTCAAGACAGAGAAATGGGAAGAGTTCGAGAGGGAATTCAGGGAAACTCTGGGCGTAAGAATCGTTTATTTTCCGTACACGGCCACGACATCTTCAACGCTCATCAATACCACTCTGGAACGACTCAGGTCTGCCTGAACAGCGCCATGGTGGCGCGTACCGAGTGGTCATGGGACCTTGGCGCATGGCCTGTCGAAGCGACCCCTGAAATACGGCCGACGGCCACGCTATGGAAGCCTTGATATGTTGAACGGCAGGCGCTATTTCACCGCTATGCTGAAATCCGCGAAGCTTGCCGCGGAATGGTTATTGTACTGGGCGTCTGGTTGGGTGCCAAAGACGAAGGGGCTTTGGGTTTTTGGCTCCTGGCACCATTCGTTTTCGGAGAATTCGAAATACCTGTTTCTTTACGTTGCTAGCCATCGTAAGGACATACGGGCAGTCTGGATTACCCGATCGCCAGACGTGGTGAAACAACTCAATGCACGGGGTTACGAGGCGAAGCTGGCCAACAGCTTCGCGGGATTACTGGCATGTCTCAGGGCGAGTATCTATTTCTTTGTGTGGACCTCCAACGATATCAACTTTTTTACGAGCCGGGGGGCGGTGCGCGTCAATCTTTGGCACGGCTCGCCAATCAAGAGAATAAATTGGGACATACAGCACGGACCCCTGGCACGGATTTATCACCATCCATCCTGGATGGAGAGCTGGGTGCGGTATCCCGACATGCTCCAGAAGGCGACTTACGTGCTGGCGCGATCGAACTACGAGATCGACTATTGCCTGGCATCCGCTTTCCGGTTGCCGAAGGAGCAATGCTTGAATCTTGGGCATCCGAGATTGGATGCGCTCTTGTCCAGCCGCGAAGAAGTCATCCGGCTGACTGAGGCGTTGTGTGACGACCGGACGGAATCCCTCGTGAAGCACTTTCTTGCTTTTCGGCATGTCGTCCTCTACATGCCCACGTGGCGAGAGGCGCATCCCGATTTCCTGCCGGCCACCGGCTTGGACCCAGACCGTATTCACGCACTTTGCGCTGACACCGACACCCTATTTGCGATAAAACTTCACCCGAATTCTCCGGTCAGCGCGTTCGAGCGTGTTGCACAAAAATCGAATCGGATCTGCCTCATACGGGGAACCGTAGATCCGTATCCCCTCATGGCCTTGACGAATGTCCTTGTGACGGACTACTCATCCGTGCTGATGGAATTCATCCTCACCGGACGGCCGATGATCTTGTTTCCGTTCGACTTGCAGGAATACACATCAGATAGCAGATCGTTCTACTTTGATTATCAAACAGTCGCCTTCGGGCCGATCGCACGAACTGCAGACCAATTGATGACGCACTTGGAGCGAGCCCTGCATGGAAGGTTGCCGGCCGGCTACTCCAACGCGGACGTTGCACGGTTTGATTCGCATCGCGACCGCGGTGCGGCGGGAAGAATCGCAAATCACTTCTTGCCGCGAATTCACCCCTAGAGCGCACTTCCGAGGCTAGGAGATAATGCGAGACATGCTTACGAGGATTCCAGGTGCCCGGCGGATGGTGTACCTGGTTCGATATCTGTTACGAGGGCGCAGGCCCGACGGTGGCGACAAACCTGAAGGCGCAGAAGGGATCGCGTCAATGGGGCATCGTCAGTATGTTGGCGGAAACTGGGAGGCGATGCAGGAACTACAATTCAAATTCCTTCTGTCGAGAGGGCTTCAGGCCCAGCATACGTTCTGGGACATCGCGTGTGGATCTCTTCGCGCTGGTGTGCCCCTGATAAAGTACCTCAACGAAGGAAATTACCATGGCATTGACCGGTACCAAGCGCTCCTTGACTTGGGCGTCGAGAAGGAGTTGGGCAGGGCCGTCTTTGAATCGAAGCGCCCGGACCTGGTTGCGTCCGAGGAGTTCGAGTTCGAAAAGTTTAGTTCACCCGCACCGGATTTTGCGCTCGCGCAGTCGCTATTCACGCACTTGCCTGATTCGTTGATTTCCCTGTGCTTGAGGAATTTGCGGAAGTTCTCCAAGGCCGAGACACAGTTTTTCGCCTCTTTCTTTGTCGTTGACACCCCTGGATGGAATCCCAGCTACTCTCATGATCATGGCGCGTATCTTTATAGCGTAAAGCAGATGGAGCGATTTGCCGCGGTGGCGGGGTGGAATTCGGATTACATTGGACAGTGGAATCACCCAAATCGCAATCAAGTCATGATCAGGTTCACGCCTCGATAGGGATGTGCAGGTGTAAACGTCCAGTAGTATGGGCGGCTTTGGCTTGCGCAGGTTCGGAGGCAGGTGGCACATCATTGGTGTGTCTTGCGACCCTCGCCCGCTCGTCTATCACCACCACCGGCGGCAGCAACCGGAAGAGGTCGCGCGCCTCATGGAGGGCTACGACTTCGGCCGGGGCGCGTACTACGCGAAGGGGTTGTTCGCCCGGCGGAGCTGGTCGATCTTTCTGTGGCCGGTGATCCGGCATGCGCTCGCGAATCTTTCGCTCGGGGAGTTCGGCGCGATGAAGCGCGAGTGGCTCGGCGCGTGGAGATATTTCCGGCGTTAGGCGAGTCGGATCGCCTGGCGTTCGGCCTTCGACACGGCTCCGGACGAACGGGCTTTCCCGGCGGCGGGCATCAAGTTTGCTTACCTGCGGACGCTAATTGACGAGCGGCATCGCGCGCGGGGGCGTTCGTGACAAATGTATTCAAGTATTCAAGAGGTTGCGTTATCATCCGCGGGCCGGTAACGCGACGATTCCGCCGGCCGCTGGCGACGAATCGGTGAATCCGTTGAAAATCCTCTACCTGTGCCACCGGTTTCCGTTCCCGCCGAAGCGCGGCGGGAAGATCCGGCCGTTCAACATGATCCGGCACCTGACGCGATCGGGGCACAAAGTCACGGTCGCTTCCATCGCGCGGTCCGGCGCGGAGGCCGAGGAGGGCAGGGGCATCGCCCAGCACTGCGAGCGCTTCGAGATGGCAGTGGTGAACGACGCGGTGCAGGCGGCGCGCATGGTCCTGCGGCTGCCGACGCTCGTGCCTTCTTCCTTCGGGTTCTTCCATTCGCGCTCGCTCGCCTCCCGCGTGCGCTCGCTCCTCGCCGCCGAGCGCTACGACCTCGTCTTCGTGCACTGCTCGTCGGTCGCGCCGTACGTGGCCGGCGTCGCGGGCGTGCCGAAGATCCTCGATTTCGGCGACATGGATTCGCAGAAGTGGCGGGAGTACTCGCGCTACAAGCCCTTTCCCCTGTCGGCGGGCTACTGGCTGGAGGGCGTCAAGCTCGAACGCGTGGAGCGGAACCTCGCGCGCCGCTTCGATCTCTGCACCGCCACCACGCGCGCCGAATGGGAGACGCTGGAAGGCTACGCCACGGGAGTGGCGACGGACTGGTTTCCGAACGGCGTGGACAGCGCCTACTTCGCGCCGGCGGAAGATCCGCACGACCCCGACACCATCTCCTTCGTCGGGCGGATGGACTACTACCCCAACCAGGAGTGCATGTTCGAATTCTGCGGGAAGGTCCTGCCCGCGATCCGGGCACGGCGGCCGAAGGCGCGGCTCGTGATTGTCGGGGCCGAGCCCCCGCCGGCGATCTGGAAGCTCGCGGAGCGCCCGGGCGTCACGGTGACGGGCTCGGTGCCGGACGTGCGGCCCTATCTCCACCGCTCCGCGGCCATGGTCGCGCCGCTCAACATCGCGCGCGGCACGCAGAACAAGATACTGGAGGCGATGGCGGCGGGCGTGCCGGTCGTGACGACGCGCGTCGCCGCGGGCGGCGTGGACGCGGTCGCGGGCGAACACCTGCTGGTCGCGGACACGCCGCAGGAGCAGGCGGCGGCTGCGCTGCGGGTCATGGACGATGCGGCCGAGCGGGCGCGGCTGGCGGCGGCGGGACGCGCGCGCATGCTCTCGCACCACGACTGGGCGAATTCGATGCGGCGGCTCGACCGGGTCATAGAGCGGTGCCTTGCGGACTACGCGAAGCGGCCGGCGCCGGAAGCGGAAGCGGGAAGGGCAGCGGCTTGACGTGGGAAATTATTTCACGCAAAGCACGCAAGTATCGCAAAGAAGGGATACACATCGCCCTTCCCTTGAAGGATAAGGTTGGGGTGGGGATCGGCATCCGGGGCTCGCGCAGCGCAGAACGCCCCTTCCCCTTCAAGGGGAAGGTTGGGATGGGGATGGGGTTGAGGTGAAGTTGAGCGCGAGCGGGGTTGCTGTGATACCCCATCCCCACCCTAACCCTCCCCTTGAAGGGGAGGGAAGTTGGTTGGTTCCCCTTGGAGGGGAGGGAATGGGAGTTAAGGGGAGCGAAGCTGGAGTGTTCCGATCCAATCAGACGGAGAAGAGTCTTGCGATGCGTTCCGAGGAATTGCACTGGCTTCAATCGGCGTTCGTCGGCGGCCACACGGGACCTGCCTTGACCTGCATCGGCGTTCAGCGGTAGCCGGAAAGGAAGTGTCTTGACCTGCATCGGCGTAAATCGGCGTCCATCGGCGGCTAAGAAAGAGGCATACCCGTCATGAAAGGCGGCAGCATTAAGCGCGTTCTCGTCACCGGCGGCGCCGGTTTCCTCGGCTCGCACCTCTGCGAGCGCCTGCTCGCGCGCGGCGAGGACGTGCTCTGCGTGGACAACTTCTTCACCGGCACGAAGGACAACGTCGCGCACCTCTTCGGCAATCCCCGCTTCGAGCTGATGCGCCACGACGTCACCTTCCCGCTCTACGTGGAAGTGGACGAGATCTACAACCTCGCCTGTCCCGCCTCGCCCGTGCACTACCAGTTCGACCCGGTGCAGACCACCAAGACGAGCGTCCACGGCGCGATCAACATGCTCGGGCTCGCGAAGCGCGTGAAGGCGAAGATCCTGCAGGCATCCACGAGCGAGGTCTACGGCGACCCGAAGGTCCACCCGCAGAGGGAGGACTACTGGGGGCACGTCAACCCGGTGGGCATGCGCTCGTGCTACGACGAGGGCAAGCGCTGCGCCGAGACGCTCTTCTTCGACTACCACCGCCAGCACCGGATGCGGATCAAGGTCGCGCGCATCTTCAACACCTACGGCCCGCGCATGCACCCGAACGACGGGCGCGTCGTGTCGAATTTCATCGTTCAGGCGCTCGCGGGAGAACCGCTCACGATCTACGGCGACGGGCGGCAGACGCGCTCCTTCTGCTACGTGGACGACCTCGCCGGCGGCCTGATGCGCCTCATGGACACCGCCGACGATGTCACGGGACCGGTGAATCTCGGCAATCCGGGCGAGTTCACGATACTGGCGCTCGCGCAGGAGGTCATCGCGCTGACCGGCTCCGCCTCGAAACTGGAATTCAGGGCGCTGCCGGGAGACGACCCGATGCAGCGCTGCCCGGACATCCGCCTCGCCCGCGAGCTGCTCGGATGGGCGCCGGCGATCGAGTTGCGCGAGGGCCTCGTGAAGACCATCGCCTACTTCAGGCGCCGGCTCGGGCGCTGAGCCCCCGCCGCGGCCCCGCAACGCATCTTCTGGAGAACCGGACTTGGTTGACGCAGCAGATTCACCAGCGGGCGCCGCCGCGCCCCCCGCGCGGCCGGTCATGGTGCTCGCCTACAACGAGGAGCGCCACATCGCCGCCTGCCTCGACAGCATCTTCGCCGCGGAGCCCGACGGGCGGTTCGACGTGTACGTGATGGCGAACGGCTGCACCGACCGCACCGGGGAGATCGTCACCGAGTACGGGCGGAAGCGTCCCGGCGTGCACCTGGTCGAGATCGCGCTCGGGGACAAGTGCAACGCGTGGAACGTCTTCATCCACGAGACGGTGCCTGCCCGCTGCCCCGGGCGGGAAGTCTATTTCTTCATGGACGGCGACGCGACGGTGGTGCCGGGGTCCTTCGGCGCGATGGGGCGGGCGCTCGCCGGAAACCCGCGGGCGCATTCCGCCGCGGCGGTACCCGCGGCGGGCCGCAACATCGAGCGCGACCGCCGCCAGATCATGGAGGAGCACAGCCTGGTCGCGAACCTGTACTCGCTCCGGGGAACGTTCGTCGAGCGACTGCGCGCGCAGGGCGTGCGCATTCCGCTGAAGCTCGAGGGCGACGACGGGTTGATCGGCGCGCTGGTGAAGTGGGACCTCAAACCCCAGGACCACGAGTTCGACCTCGAGCGCATCGTGCCCTGCGCGGACGCGGCGTTCGCCTTCGAGCCGATGTCGCCGCTGCGGCTCTCGGACTGGAAGACGTACTGGAAGCGCGCGGTGCGCTACGGGCGGCGCCGCTACGAGTTCGACCTGCTGCGCCCGGGGCTGCGCGAGAAGGGCCTCGCGGCCATGCCGGCGGACATCACGGAGCTCTATCCGCGGGCGGAGTCGCTGCCGCTCACGTGGCAGGGCGCCTACACGCTCACCAATTTCGTGGCGCTGCGGCAGATGCGGCGCATCGGGCGGATGCGGAGCCCGGGCGGGGCGGGGTGATGGTGCGAGGGGTTTCACGCAAAGCACGCAAAGCACCCAAAGGAAGGGCAATGAACCGGAACGGGCGATCAGGCGCCGATAGACGCCGATGAACACCGATCGGGCATTGTTCTGCGCTCGTCGATCCCTTCACCTTGCGGGTGATGAGCTTGCAGGAAGCAGGCGTCTTGGCGGTCTTTGCGTGAGATTACAGTAAACGCCACGGAGCGCAGTGCGTCATCCGAATGCCGAAGAATATCTTCATCTACGACCCCTACGCGTCGGGCCACCACGCCGGGTTCATCCGCGTGATGCTGGACGGTTTTCGCCGCGAGTCGGGCTGGCGCGCGACGCTCCTCACGTGCGGGGAAGCGAGCGGGCATCCTTCTTTCCGGCGGCTGGCGGCGGAGTATCCCGACGTGCTCGACATGACGGTCGCCGAAACCGCGATCGTGCCGCCGCTCGTCGCGAAGGTTGCGGGCTCCTTCTACGCCGGGCAGCTCGAGAACTGGCTGACGGTGCGCCGCGAGTTTCCCGTCCTGAACGCGAGCCGGCGCTTCGACTACGCCATGATTCCCTACCTCGAGGCGGTGGGCGTGCACAACGCGGCGTACTGGCCCGCGTTCGGGAGCGTGCCGTGGGCGGCGATACCGCACGGCCTGCGCTGTCATTTCCGCGAGTCCGGAATCAAGTCCCCGCCGCGCCGGGTGGACGCGCTGCAGGCGCTGTGTTTCCGCCGCATGCTCCGGCAGCCGGGATTGCACCGGGTGTTCGCGATCGATCCCTACCTCGCGCGCTGGGCAAACGACCCGAAAGTCGTGTTCGTCCCGGATCCCTCACCGTTGCCCCCGCAGCTCGATCGAGACGAGTGCCGGCGGGCGCTCGCGCTGCCGGCGGACGCTTTCGTGCTGCTCGTCTACGGCGCGATCGACGGGCGGAAATGCCTCGACGTCCTGCTCCCGGCCGCGGCTTCGATCGACCCGGCGCGGCGGATCGTGGTGGTCGTGGCCGGCACGCAGGACGCGCGGGTGCGCGATTCCGTCCTCAGGCAGGAGGCCGCCGCCACGTTGCGCGCCGCGTCGCTCCTCGTGGAATTCGACCGCTTCGTCACGAACGAGGAAGAGGCGCGGCTTTTCGCCGCCTGCGACGCCGTCTGGTGCTACAACCGCGACACGCTCGGTTCGAGTGGCGTTCTCATCCGGGCGGGACAGCACGCGCGGCCCGTGATCGTCGCCGACGCCGGGCTCTCGGGCAGGGTCGTGGGCGACGAACGTTGCGGCGTGGTGATCGGAGACGCGCGGCGGGAGGACATCGCCGGCGCGATCGTTGCGCTGCGCGATGACCCGCGCGTGCGCGAGGAAATGGGCCGGCGCGCGTATGCCCGGTTCCGGGAACACGTACCCGAGACGTTCGCCGGCGCGGTGCGCGCGGCGATCGCCGGGGCATCCACGGCCGCGGCCGGCGCCATGGCGCCATGACGCGGCGCGCCGCGCCGGGGCGCTCGGCCGTGGCGGTGCCGAACGAGACAGGAATGGACGTTTCCATCGTGGTGTGCACGAAGAACCGGGCGGCGCGGCTCGCCGGCGCCTTTGCGCACCACGTGCGGCTGCGCTCCACCCGGGAGTGGGAGATCGTGTTCGTGAACAACGGGTCCACCGATGAAACGGCCGCGGCGCTCGCCGGGTTCGCGCGCGCCGCGCCGATCCGCGTCCGGGTGCTCGACGAACCGAGGCGCGGCGTGTCCGCCGGGCGCAACACGGGCTGGCGCGCCGCCGCCGGGAGCGTGATCGCGTTCATCGACGACGACTGCTATCCGGCGGAGGATTACGTCGACGAGTTGTGGAAATGCTTCGCGGAGCCGGAACTCGGGTATCTCGGCGGGCGCGTGCTGCTCTACGACAGCGCCGATTACCCGATCACGATCAAGGAATCCCAGTTGCGCGAGGCGATACCGCCGCGCTCGTTCATCGTGCCGGGCGTGCTGCACGGCGCGAACATGGCCTTCCGCCGCGACGTGCTCGAGCGCGTCGGCGGCTTCGACGAGCGCATGGGGCCGGGCACCGCCGTCTACGGCGAGGAACTCGACATCGTCGCGCGCGCGTCCGCGATCGGCCATCCCGGCGCCTACGATCCGCGTCCCGCGGTCTATCACCACCACGGGCGTTCGCGCGCCGAAGAGGTCCGGCGGATCATGGAAATCTACGATGTCGGGCGCGGAGCGTACTTCGCGAAGGCGCTCGCGGATCCGCGCACGCGCCCGCACTACCTGTATCCCGTCGCGCGCAGGCTCGCGGGCAACGTGGTCCATTGCCGGTTCGCCGTGATGGGACGGGAACTCTACGGCGCGTGGAAGTACCTGCATGGTTGATGCTCGCGGCTCCCGCGCGCGGCCGTGCCGCCCCTCGCATGAGTTGGATGCGGTGCCGGGGGAGGGAAGCATGAGTGTCTTCATGCCCATCATGGGAACGCCATCGTATGTCGACCAATTCTGAAGACGCGAAGAACGTCGCGGGTGCGTGGGACCACTCCACGCATCCGGACTTCTACAACTACTACGCGAACGAGAGCCAGAGCGAGGCGACGCTCGAGCGCTTCCGCGGCATCCAGTCCGCGGTGTTGCGCGTCGCTGCGCGGACGGGGCTGCCTTCGCGCCTCGAGGTCGCGGACATCGGCTGCGGCGCTGGCACGCAGTCGCGCCTGTGGGCGGCGCTCGGGCACCGCGTGCGGGGGCTCGACGTGAATGAGCCGCTCGTCAGTCTCGCGCGCGAGAGGGCGGCCGCCGAGGCCCTGGACATCGCGTTCGAGGTGGGGAGCGCGACGGCGCTGCCGTGGCCCGACGCCTGCGTCGACGTGTGCCTCGTCCCGGAGCTGCTGGAGCACGTCGCCGACTGGCGCTCGGTCGTGAACGAGGCCGCCCGCGTGGTGCGCCCGGGGGGGCTCCTCTACCTCAGCACCACCAACGTGCTGTGCCCGAAGCAGCAGGAGTTCACGCTGCCTTGCTATAGCTGGTACCCCGGCCCCCTCAAGCGGCACTACGAGCGGCTCGCGGTAACCACGCGTCCCGAGATCGCGAATTTCGCGAAGTATCCGGCCGTCCACTGGTTCAGCTTCTACGGCCTTCGCGACGTTCTTGCCGGCCTCGGCTTCCCGCGCTGCCTCGATCGCTTCGATCTCATCGACACCGCCGGCAGGAGCGGTCTCGCGCGCGCGGTGATCGCGCTCGTGCGCGCCGTGGCGCCGCTGCGCTTCCTCGGGCACGTCGTCACGCCCAGCACCTACCTCGTGGCGGTGAAGCGATGAGCGCAAAGCCCCGGCTGCTCTTCGTCTCGCCCCGCTACCTGCTGCCCGCCGACTCGGGCGGCAAAATCCGGACCACGAACGTGCTGCGCGGGCTGAAGGGCGGCGCCTTCGAAGTGACGCTCGCGTCGCCGCTGCCCGAGGGCTCGGACGGCACGGAACCGGCGGAAGTGCGCGCGCTCTGCGACCGCTACGCGGGCTGGAAGTCCGAGCCCCGGGGGGCGGCGTTCCAGTGGACGCGGCTCCGCCACATCGCCTCGCGCCTGCCGATCGCCGTGGCGACGGACACGACCGCCGCGGGGGCCGAGGCCGTGGCGCGCGAACTCGCGGGCCGCCCGGACCTCGTGGTGGTGGACTTCCCGCACACCGCGGTCATCGCGCCGCCCCCGTATCCCTGCGCGAGCGTGCTCTTCACCCACAACGTGGAGGCGGAGATCTTCCGCCGGCACGTCGAGGTCGCGAGCAACCCGGTGAAGCGCGCCGTGTGGAGCGACCAGGCATCCAAGATGCAGCGCTTCGAGCACGAGCTTCTCGGCCGGTTCACCGCGGTGGTCGCCGTCGCCGAGCGCGACCGCGAATACTTCGCGCGCGAGTACGGCGCCGCCAACGTCTCGGTCATCCCGACGGGCGTCGATCTCGACTACTTCCGGCACGCGGGCGACGAGCCGGCGGCGGCGCCCGACGGCGGGACGGTGGTGTTCACGGGCTCGATGGACTGGCTCGCGAACGTGGACGGGGTGGGCTACTTCATGGACGACGTGTGGCCGGCGGTCGCGAGAGCGCGGCCGGCCGCGCAGTGCGTGATCGTGGGACGGAGCCCGCCGGCGGTCATGGTGGAGCGCGCCCGCGCGCGCGGGCTCAAGTGGCGGTTCACCGGGTTCGTGGACGACGTGCGGCCGTACGTGCGCGATGCGCACGTGTATGTGATCCCGCTGCGCGTCGGGGGCGGCACGCGCCTCAAGGTGTACGAGGCGATGGCGATGGGCCGCGCGGTGGTGTCGACCCGGCTCGGGGTGGAGGGGCTCCCGGTCGAGCCGGGGCGGCACTACGTGCAAGCCGATGCCGCGGACGCGATGGCGGCGGCGATCGCGGCACTGCTGGGCGACGGCGCGCGCCGGGCGGAGCTCGCGGCGCAGGCGCGGCGGCTCGTCGAGGAGAACATGTCGTCGCTGCGGGCGGCGAAGGTGTTCGAGGAAATCTGCCTCGGGGCGCTGGAATCGGCGCGGGCGAAAGCGGTGAAAACGGCCTGAGTGTAATGGCAATCTCGCGCAAAGACCGCAAAGCACGTATAGGAAGAGCCATGAACCGGAACGAGCAATCAGCCGCCGATAGACGCCGATGAGCGCCGATCGGGCAGTGTCCCGCACTCGTCGATTCCTTCACCTTGCGGGTGATGACCTTGAACGGAATACATCGCTTGATCTTGCGACGCTCATCGGCGTTCATCGGCGTTCATCGGCGTTCATCGGCGTTCATCGGCGGCTCATCTGCTGTTCTTGCAGGAAGTAGTTGTCTATGCGGGCTTGGCGGTCTTTGCGTGAGTGAATAGCACAATGACGGAGAACGATTTTGGTCCTGACTTTTTCTGCCCTGACGGCGGTCGTCGCGTGAACCGGGCGCTTTCCCTGCCGGAACGGGGGCGTGAGTGAGCGGCGGCGTGCTAAAGCGCGTGGCCGCGGCGCTCCCCGCGGCGTGGCAGCACGAGCTTCGCCGGCGGCACTTCGCGCGCGAGATCCGCGGCGGGCGCTTCTACACCGACGAGAAGGAGTACGCGCTCCTCGACACGCTGCTTCGGTCCGGCGACTGGGCGCTCGATATCGGCGCCAACGTGGGCCATTACACGCTGCGCCTGTCCCAGCTCGTCGGCCCGGGCGGCCGGGTGATCGCCATGGAGCCGGTGCCCGACACCTTCGCGCTCCTCGCGGCGAACGCGAGGCTCTTCCCGCACGCCAACGTGACGCTCGTGAACGCCGCGGCCTCCGACCGCGTCGCGCTCGCGCGCATGGATCTCCCGCGCTTCGCCGACGGTCTCCCGAACTACTACCAGGCGCGGCTCTCCGGCGATCCGGGCGGGCTCGCGGTCATGACGCTGCCGGTCGATGCGCTGGCGCTGCCGCGGGTTGCCCTCGTCAAGATGGACGTCGAGGGGCACGAGCTCGCGGCGCTCGCGGGGATGCGCGGCCTCCTCGAGCGGGACCATCCCGTGATGATCGTCGAGACCGGCCCGGGCGAGGCGATGGCGCTCATCGAATCGATGGGCTACGCCTGCGAGCGGCTGCCGGGATCGTCCAACGTGCTGTGCCGGCCGCTCGCGGCGGCGCGGCGCTCGAGCGCGCCCGTTTGAAGGCAAACCCGCCCCGCCCGCGGGGCACACGGAGGTACGAGTGAGAATCAGCATTTTCGGACTCGGGTACGTCGGCGCGGTATCCCTCGCCTGCCTCGCCCGCGACGGGCACCAGGTGATCGGTTCGGACATCGACCAGGCGAAACTCGAACTCATCCGCTCCGGCAGGACGCCGGTCGTGGAGGAGGGCATGGTCGACCTGATGGCGTCCGTGGCGGCGAGCGGCCGCGTCACGGTCACCACCGATACCGCGCGGGCCGTGCACGGCTCGGACCTCTCGCTCATCTGCGTGGGCACGCCCTCCGCGGCGAACGGCAGCCAGGACCAGTCCGCGGTGCTGCGGCTGACGGAAGCGCTCGGGCGGGCGATGCGCGAGAAGCGCGAGCCGCACGTCTTCGTTTTCCGCTCGACGCTCGTCCCGGGAACGGTGGAGGAGGTGCTGACGCCGATTCTCGAGCGCGAGTCGGGGAAGACGCGCGGCGTGGATTTCGACGTGTGCTTCCAGCCCGAGTTCCTGCGCGAGGGCAGTTCCATACGCGATTACGACAGGCCGCCGTTCACCGTCGTGGGCGCGCGATCGGAAGCGGGCGCGGCGCGGCTGAAGGAGTTGTTCGGGCACCTGCCGTGCGAGTTCATCGTGACCTCGATCCGCGCCGCGGAGACGGTCAAGTACTGCTGCAACAATTTCCACGCGGTGAAAATCACCTTCGCCAACGAGACCGCGCGCCTGTGCGAGGCGCTCGGTGTCGATCCGTTCCAGGTGATGGATCTCGTGTGCCGGGACCGCAGCCTCAACATCTCTCCGGCGTACCTGAAACCCGGCTTCGCGTTCGGGGGCTCCTGCCTGCCGAAGGATCTCCGGGCGACGATGCACCTCGCCAAGACCCGCGACGTGGAACTCCCGATGCTCGGGAGCGTGCTCCAGTCGAACCGGGTTCACGCGGATCGCGCGATCGCCAAGGTGCTCGCGAGCGGGCGCCGGCGCGTGGGCATGATCGGGCTCTCCTTCAAGACCGGGACCGACGACCTGCGCGAGAGCCCGCTCGTTCTTCTCGCCGAGCAGTTCATTGGCAAGGGGTTGTCCCTCCTCGTCTACGACCCGGAGGTCCACCTCTCGCGCCTGATCGGCGCGAACCGCCGCTTCATCGAGAGCCACCTGCCGCATATCGCCTCCCTCATGCGCGCCGACATCGAGAGCGTCATCGCCGAATCCGACGTGCTCGTGGTCGGCATCAACGACGCGGGCACGCTCGAGGCGGTTGCACGCCACGCGCGCGCGGACCAGCTCGTGATCGACCTCGTGAAGCTGCCGCAACGCGAAGCGCTGCGCGGGCAGGTGGAGGGGCTCTGCTGGTGAGGCGCGGGGTCGAATCGAACAATAGGCAACAAGGGCTGGGCATCCGCGCCTCGCGCAGCTCAGAACGCCCCTTCCCCTTCAAGGGGAAGGTTGGGATGGGGATGGGGTTGAGATGAAGTTGAACGCGAGCGGGGTTGCTGTGGTGCCCCATCCCCACCCTCTGATCCCTCCCCTTGAAGGGGAGGGAGGGGTTACGGCGCGATCGCGAATGACGGATGCCCACCCTCTGATCCCTCCCCTTGAAGGGGAGGGAGGGGTTACGGCGCGATCGCGAATGACGGATGCCCACCCTCTGATCCCTCCCCTTGAAGGGGAGGGAAGCCGGGTTGTGCATCGATTCCACGAACGCGAGAGGCCGATGCTCCGTGCGCCGGAATTCGTCCGTGTGTAAGGATGCGATCTCGTGGCCTCTGCTTCGTCGCCGTGGGTAGCACCGCGATGAGTCTCCGCGCGCGCGTGCTGACGGGACTGAAGTGGGCGGCGATCGCGCGCGTGCTCGTCCAGACCGCGAACTGGTGCATCACGCTCGTCGTGATCCGCCTGCTTACCCCGGGCGACTACGGCCTGCTCGCGATGGCGGGGGTGTTCCTGAGCATCGTGGCGATGTTCGCGGAGGCGGGGCTCGGCTCGGCGCTCATCCAGTCGCGCGAGGCCGACGAGGCGACGGTGCGCGCGGTGTTCGGCGCGGTGATCCTCGTCAACTCGACGCTGTACGTGATCATCTTCGGCGCCGCTCCGCTCGTCGCGGCGTACTTCGGCGAGGAGCGCCTGGTGGCGCTCATGCGCGTGCTGGGACTGCAAATGGTGCTCGGCATCCTCGGCGTGGTCCCCTACGCCGTGCTGTTGCGGGCGCTCGACTTCCGGCGACTGTCCATGATCGGCGTCTGCAGCAACGTGCTCGGCGGGCTGACGACGCTCGCGCTGGCGCTCTCGGGGCACGGCGTCTGGTCGATCGTGCTCGGGCAGATCGCCGCGCAGATCGTCAGCCTCACGGCGGTCAACCGGGCCGCGCGGGTTTTCCCCCGGCCCGACTTCTCGCTCTCTCACGCCCGCGGCGCCATTGCGTACGGCTGGAAGGTCACCGGTTCGCGCCTGCTGTGGTCGCTCTACACGCAGGCCGATGTCTTCATCGCCGGCAAGCTCCTCGGCAGGGACCTCGTGGGCCTGTACTCGGTGTCGATGCACCTTGCGTCGCTGCCGCTGCAGAAGATCACCTCGATACTGAACGCCGTGAGCTTTCCCGCCTTCGCCACGCTGCGCGACGACCGGCCGCGGGCGGCGCTCTACGTGCTGAAGGCGGTGCGCCTCACGGGCTTCGTCGGCTTCCCCGTCGCATGGGGCATCGCGGCCGTGAGCCCGGAGGCCGTGCGCGTCGTGCTCGGCGCGACATGGGAAGAAGCGGTCGTTCCGCTGCAACTCATCTCGCTGGTGGTGCCGCTGCGGATGGTGAGCGCGCTGCTGCAACCGGCGACCGACGGCATCGGGCGGCCGGACGTGGGACTGAAGAGCACGCTGTTCGCGTTCGTGCTGATGCCTCCGGCGTTCTACCTCGGTTGCCGGTGGGGCGTCGCCGGCCTGAGCGCCGCGTGGCTCGCCTGCTATCCGCTGGTGGCGATGCAGAACGTGCATCGCTCGGCGCAGGCCCTGGGCACGACGGCGCTCGCGATCTGGGGCGCGGCGGCGCGCCCGCTCGGTGCATCGGGGATCGTCGTCGCGGCCGTCTCCGCCCTGCGCGCCGCGCTCCCCGCTGGCGTGCCGGAACCGTGGCGCCTGGCGCTTCTCGTTGCGTGCGGCGTGGCCGCGTACGTCGCCGCTTCCTTCGCGCTCAACCGGCAGGGTATCGCGGAGATCCGCGACCTCGTGCGGCGCTCGTGAGCGGCGGTCAAGTTTTTCCGCGGGTCGCCGTGGATGTTACGATTGCGCAGCCTTCCGCCCCCGGCCCGAAGACCCCATGACCATCATTGCTGGCGCACTTGCCCTGACCGAGGATGGCGGCATCACGAGCGCGCTCAAGGACCACCTGCGGAAGGCGATCTCGCGCGCCCCGGCGCGCGTCGAGGAGTTCGAGGACCGTCACGCATTCCTGGCGAAGGTCGATATCGGCGCGTTCGGCGTTCCGGCGATGCGCCGCGACGACGCGGGAAACGTATCGCTGCTCGCGGGCGAGCCGTTGCTGCGCCCGGCGCGCGAGGATGGCGCTCCCGATCGCGCGGCGGATCTCGCGACGCTGCACGGGCAGTGGGTGCGCTCGGACTGGACGGGACTCGCGCGTTGCGCGGGCACGTTCTGCGCCGTGCACCGGCCCGCCGGCGAGCGGGCGCTCGTTCTCGTCGCGGACAAATTCGGGGTGCGGCCGATCTACTACTGGACCGACGGCCGCAGCGCGGTGTTCGCGACGGCGTTGCGGATACTCGAAGCCATCCCGTCCATTCCGCTCGCCATGGACGTCCGCGGCACGACCGAGATCGCGGCGTTCGGACTGCCGCTCGGGGAGCGCACCGCTTACGCCGGCGTCTCCACGATAGGCGCCGGACAGATCGTTCGCCTCGCGGCGGGCGGGGTGCGGAAATCGGAATACTGGCGGTGGGATCGCGTCGCGCCGCGAAAGGACGAGACGCCGGGTCTCGCGGCGGAGGTGCATCGGCTGTTCATGAGTAGCGTCAAGCGGCGTCTCGCCGGCGCGCGCTCCGCCCTCGCATTTCTTTCGGGAGGCCTCGATTCCCGCGTGATCGTCGCGGCGCTGCGCGCGTTCGGGGCGGCGGTGCACACGATCAACTACGCGCTGCCCGGGTCGCAGGACCACGAGTTCGCGGCGGGCGCCGGGCGCGCTCTCGACACGCATCACCACTGGCTCAATCCGGATCTCTCCGGGATGTACGAGTTCCGGGGGCGCATCTACAACCAGGGCGTGGTGCGGCGCTGGCTGGAGGAGGCGCCGGAAGCGCAGGGGCTGCCGCGGGTGATCTGGTCCGGCGACGGCGGCAGCGTCGGCCTGGGACACGTTTACCTCAACCCGGAGATCGTCGAACTCGCGCGCAGCGGCAACGCGGAGGGCGCGATCGAGCGGTTTCTTGTCCGCAACCGCTTCTCGATCCATCCGCGCGTGCTGCAGCCGGCGATGATGGGGGAACTGATGGAGATGCCGCGCGCCGGAATGCGCGAGGAACTCGCCCGGCTCGAGTGCGGGGACCGGGGCCGCGCGATGCACCTCTTTCTCATGCTGAACGACCAGCGCCGGCACATGGCGAACCATTTCGAGAGCATCGATCTCGAACGGATCGAGTTCCACATGCCGTTCTTCGACGCCGATTTTCTCGAGCCCGTGCTGGCGAACCCGGTGGAGCCCTTCCTGCTGCATCGCTTCTACATGGAGTGGCTGGGGCACTTCGGGCCGGCCGTGCTGTCCGTGCCGTGGCAGGCCTACCCGGGCCACGTACCCTGCCCGCTGCCGCCGCCCCCGGGACTGCGTTACCAGTGGTCCAATCTTTTCCCCGAGAACATCACTCGCAAGTTCGACCGGGATCTCGTGCGCGAGGTGGAGCGGCTGATCGCGCTGCCGTCCTTCCCGGACAATATCCTGCGGCGGCACATGCTGAGGATGGCGGGTTGGGCGACCCGGCTCGGCATACGCAACTGCGACTACCTCCTCAAGATGGCGGCCGTCTACTGCCGCTATGCCGCCGGCGGAGCGCGCGCGGACGGTCGTTAGCCCGGCGGGACCACGAGGAGGTGCCGCTTCCTTGTCAAAGCTGGCACGAACCTTGCATTCCCCCTGCGCCGATCCAGCGATACGGAGCGCCGCCACACCATGCCGGCAACGATGAAAATCGCGGTTGTGGGAACCGGCCAGATCGGCCGCCAGTCGCACATCCCCGCCGCGCTCGCGTGCGCCGGGGTCGAGTTGACGGCGCTGGTGGACCCCGCCGTGGAGCGCGCGCGGGAGGTCGCCCGCGAGTTCGGCGTGGCGCCCGCGATCGCGACCGATGTGCGCGAGGTGCTCGATCGCATCGACGGCGCGATCATCGCGACGCCGAACCACACCCACCGCGCCATCGCGGTGGCCTGTCTCGACGCTGGGAAACCGGTGCTGATCGAGAAACCGCTCGCGCACACCCGCGAGGATGCCGCGGCGATCGTGGAGGCGGCCCGCGCGGCGGGCGTCGCGCTCGCGGTGGGATACTGCAGCCGGTTTCGCGAGAGCGTGCGCCTGCTGAAGGAACTCCTCGATGCGGGAGCCTTCGGCCGGGTACGGCGCTTCGTGCACCAGGCGGGCACGGCGGGCGGGTGGGCGCCGCTCTCGGGCTACAACCTCGATCGCGCGAGTACCGGCGGCGGCGTGCTCGTCGTCACGGGATCGCATTTCATCGACCGCATGCTGCATTTCTGGGGGCAGCCGGACCACGCCGGGCTGACCGACGATTCCGAGGGCGGGCCGGAGGCAAACTGCCACGCCGTGTTCCGGTGGCGGGGCGGCATCGAGGGGCACGCGTTCTACTCGAAGACGGTCGTCCTGCCGCCGGTGCTCCTCATCGAGACCGATCGGGGGCTCGTCGTGCTGGAGGACAACGACGACGCCGAGATCGTGTTCCGCCCTCGCGGCGAGGCCGCCGTCGACCAGGTTTTCCGCCGGCGCGGCCGGCGCGGGGCGCAGGAGGACGTGTTCCGCCTGCAGATCGACGATTTCGCGCGGGCGCACCGCGAAGGCCGCGCGCCGCTCGTGGACGGCGCGCAGGGACTCGCGTCGATGCACCTGATCGAACGGCTTTACGCCGGTCGCGTGACGATGACGGCGGACTGGTACGCGCAGTGCGGGGCGGCGGCGCCCGCGGCGGTGGCGCCGTGAGGGTCGCGATCGTCGGCGCGTCGGGTTACGTGGGCTCGACCCTCGTCGAGCGGTTGCGGGCGCGGCGCGACCTCGAGATCGTGCCCTGCATCCACGGCAGCGGCAACGCCGGGCAGGTGGCGCGCCTCGGCATCGCGCTCGCCGCGATCGATCTCCTCGACCGCGAGGTCATCGCGCGCTCGCTCGCCGGCTGCACGCACGTCGTCAACTGTTCGCGGGGCGACAACGCGGTGATGTTGAAGGGGCTCGCCAACCTGCTGGAGGCGTGCCGCCGCGGCGGGGTGCGGCGCTTCGTTCATCTCTCGAGCGTCATGGTCTACGGCGACCCGCCCGCGCCGGACAGCACCGGCGAGGACGGCCGCACCGAGCCGCGCCGCGGCACCTACGGCTGGGTAAAGCTCGAGCAGGACCGGCTCGTCGAGAAGGCGGCGCGAGAGGGGCTCTCGAGCGTGATCCTGTGTCCGCCGAACATCACCGGGGCGCTCTCGGGTTACGTCGAGACGATCTACCGTGCGATGAAAGAGCGGACGCTCGGGCTCGTCGACGGCGGCAACACGCCGTGCAACGTCGTCGACGTGCGCAACCTCGCGCGCGCGATCGAACTCGCGCTGGAGCGCGGGCCCGCCGACGGCCGGCGCCTGTTCGTGACCGACGACCACGCCACGACGTGGGCCGACATGGTGGAGGGGCTGCGATCGCTGCCGGGTGCCGGCGTCGAACTGCCGGCGATCGCCCGCGACGAGCTCGCCCGGCTTGCCGCCGGGCCGCCCGCGCCGCGGGCGTCGCTCGGCCGGGCGCTCGTGCACCTCGCGTCGAGCGACGTGCGGCAGGCCCTGCGCAAGGACCCGCTCTGGGCGCGGGTGGACGCCGCCCTGCGGAGCGGCGTGCGGCTCCTCGGGCGCGATCTCGAGGCCGGCATGCGCATCGCGGTCGAAGGCCCGGTTCGCGTCGCGCGCGCGAGCGGCGCGCCCGCCCTTGACGTGCGTTTGACGGCGCAACAACTGCGCGGGGTCGTTCATTCGTGCGAGCGCGCGAAGCGCGAGCTGGGCTATGCGCCGCCGTACTCCCTGCAACAAAGCCTCGCCGCGTTCCGCCGCTCCTATTGCGCGCTGCACGGGCTCGATTCGCCCGTGGGCGATCTCCTGCGGGCCCTGTAGGGAGCCGGCCACGATGCGCGCGGGAAGCCTCGTTGCGAGGATCCGGTTCGACGAGGGCGGATGGAGCCCGCTTCGTCCGGGCGGGCCGGCGCCCGGCACCCGGACCGCGAACGGCGGGTAGGAGGCGGCGTGCTGCGCTGGCTCGGCACCGTGCTCTCGCCGGGTGGACCACGGGGCCGCCTGACGATACTCACGTATCACCGCATTCTGGCCGCGCCCGATCCGATCCTGTACGATGAGATCGACGCCGGCACCTTCGAGGCCCAGATGGCGCTCCTTGCCGCCGCTTTCAACGTGCTGCCGCTCGCGGAGGCGTGCGAGCGGCTCGCGCGCGGCGCGCTGCCGGCGCGCGCCGCGTGCCTCACCTTCGACGATGGCTACGCCGACAACGAGCGCACGGCGCTGCCGATACTCAGGCGTCACGGCCTGCCCGCCACGTTCTTCGTCGCGACCGGCTACACGGACGGCGGCATCATGTTCAACGATGCCGTGATCGAGGCCGTGCGCGCCGCCGCGCCGGGCCCGCACGATCTCACGCGCCTCGGGCTGGGCCGGCACGATCTCGGCGCCGGCGGCAGCCGCCGCGCGATGGTCGACGCCGTTCTCGATGAGGTCAGGCGGCGCCCGCCGCGGGAACGCGCCGAGATCGTCGCGGGCGTGGCGGACGCCCTGCGCGCGCGCCTGCCGGGCGATCTCATGATGACCAGCACGCAGGTGAAGCGGCTAAGCGACGAGGGAATGGAGATCGGCGGCCACACGACGAACCATCCCGTGCTCGCGGCGCTCGGGGAAGCGGAGGCGCGCTCCGAGATCGAGGAGAACAAGCGCCGGCTCGAGGACATCACGGGCGCGCCCGTGCGCCTCTTTGCCTATCCGAACGGCAAGCCCGGCCGGGACTATCGCCGGGAGCACGTCGCGCTCGTGCGGCAGGCGGGTTACCGCGCGGCGGTGTCCACCGCGCACGGGACGGCGGGCCCCGGCTGCGATCCCTACCAGTTGCCGCGCATGAGCCCGTGGGAGCGCCGCCCGCTGCGGCTCGCCGCGCGGATGCTCGCCGCCAGCGCGCTCGGGAGGCGGCCGGAGCGGGTATGAGGGACGTAATCGTCACGCTCGTGATCGGCGTGCTCGTGCTCTACGCCGTGCGCCGCCCCGATATCGGCGTGCTCGCCTACACCTGGGTGAGCCTGATGAGCCCGCACCGGTTGACGTGGGGCTTCGCCTACTCGCTGCCGTTCGCGCAGCTCCTCGCGATCACCACCTTCGTGGGCATCCTGCTCGCGAAGGAGCGCGGGCGCTTCCCGGTGACGCCGGTCACCGTGCTGCTCATGATGCTCGTCGTGTGGGAGAACGTGTCGCTCCTCGCGGCGATCGACTTCGAGGGCTCGCTCGTCATGTGGGACCGGGTGATGAAGATCCAGCTCTTCATCCTCGTGACCCTCTACGTGCTGAAGGAGAAGAAGGACATCCAGGCGCTCGTATGGGTGGTCGCGCTGTCGGTGGGCTTTTACGGCGCGAAGGGCGGTCTCTTCACGATCGTCGCGGGCGGTGTCGACCGCGTCTACGGGCCGGCGGGGTCCTTCATCGAGGAGAACAACTCGCTCGCGCTCGCCACGATCATGACCATTCCGCTGCTCTACTGCCTGCGCGGCTGGGTCAGCGGTTTCTGGCTGCGGATGGGCCTGCTCGCCGCGATGGGGTTCTGCTTCTTCTCGGTGCTCGGCTCGCACTCCCGCGGCGGGCTGCTCGCCGTCGCCGCCATGCTGGGGTTCCTGTGGTTGAAGAGCCGCCAGAAGCTCGTGATGCTGTTCGCGATGCTGCTGGTGGTGCCGTTCGCGATCTCGTTCATGCCGGAGAAGTGGGACGAGCGCATGATGAGCATTCAGGATTACGACACCGACATGTCGGCGCAGGGCCGGATCAACGCCTGGACGATGGCGTGGAACCTCGCGAAGGACCGCCCGCTGACGGGCGGCGGGTTCGAGGTGACGACGCCCGAGAATTTCGCGCGTTACGCGCCGAATCCGATCGCGATCCATTCCGCGCACAGCATCTACTTCCAGATACTGGGCGAGCACGGCTTCGTCGGGCTCGCCATCTACCTCCTGCTGTGGTTCTTCGTGTGGCGCGACGCCGCGTGGGTCAGGCGGCGAACGCGTGACGAACCCGAATGGCGCTGGGCGTTCGATCTCGTGTCGATGATCCAGGTCGGCCTCATCGGCTTCGCCGTGGGGGGGGCGTTCCTGAACCTCGCGTACTACGACCTTTCCTACAACATGCTGGTGATGGTGGTGCTCACCCGCGCGCTCGTCGAGCGTGAGCTGGGGAAACAGACCCGGGCGTGGTTCCGGCCGGCCGCGCAGTCCTCGGCGTCCGCACCGCCGCCGGCCGGAAGGGCGCCGGGCGCCGCGGGCGGGGCGCTGCGCGGGGCCGCGGGTGGCTCGCGTCCGGAAGGGGCGCCGCCTCTCAGTTCGGGCGCGCGGCGGGCTGCTCCCCGGTAGAGGATGCTTCGCCGGCGGCGCCATCGGGCTTTCCCCCGGGCGCGGGCGCATCGGCCTTCTCCGGCCGTGCCGTCGCGCGCGGGGCGCGGCCGAGTTCCGCCAGCTTCTGCCTGAGCGCCCTGGAGTCGGGGACCTGCGCGAGGCCTTTTTCCAGCCACTCCCGCGCCCTGGCGGTGTCCCCGGCGCGCTGGTACATGTCGCTCATGCCGGCATACGCGGGCCAGTAGTCGGGCTTCAGTTCGATCGCCTTGGCGAAATCGGGAATGGCGGACGCGTTGGCGTCGAGCCGCGCGTGCCATTCCCCGCGCTTCGTGAGGATCTCCGGCGCGAGCACGAATCGCGGCGACGAATTCCGAATGACATAGTTCACCTCCCTGATGGCGGCCCCGTAGAGCGCCTTGCGCCTTGCCGTCGTGAGCTTCGAGGCGAAGGTGGCGTTGTTGGCGTGCGTGAGCGCCCAGCAGTAGTGGTGCAGGTGATGGAACTCTCCGCCGAGCACGCCGTACCAGTACTTGATGCGGGCCGGGTCGTTCGCCCCCGGCACCTCGTCGCGGAAGATCTGGGTGTAGCGGCAGTAGGGCGGGAGAAGGCTCAGCGCCTGCGGCGAGTAGAAGCTCATCTCGCGGCTGATCCCTTGCGCGGCGGCGCCGGAAGCGCCGATCGTGGAGCCTGCGGCGAGCGCCGCAGCCAGGATCCAACGCGCCGTGCTCCTCGCGGGCGCCTGCCTGATTGTGGTATTCATGCCGCTTCGACCTCCCGTATCCGATTCGGTTCGCACGCCCGGTGGCGGCACATCACGGGCCTCGTCGAAGGTGCGCGACGATCTCGTCGGCGAAAACTTCGTGGCCGGCCTCGTTGAAGTGGCTGTCCTGGGGAAGATACAGCGTTCTCGGGTCCGCGCCGTAGCGGCGCATGAAGGCCGGATAGGCGTTCATGACCTCGATCGAATGGGACTTCGCGAACCATTCCAGGTTTCTGTACGGCTTGCCAAGGTCGAAGTCGGACGACTCGTAGACGGTATACGCGATCGAATGCTCGAACGACCGGCTCTCGATCGCCTGGCGTGCCGGGATCAGCGCCACGACGAAGCGGATCCCGCGCTCCGCCAGCCAGTCGCGCATGCGCAGGAGATCGGCCTCCGCCTCCTCCCATGCTCCCTGCAATTGCGGCGGGTAGCGTATCAGGGCCGGCATCAGGCTGTAGTCGAGCCCGTCGAACCCATGCAGTGCGTCCTTGAGTCCTGTTGCCACCAGGACGTTCAGCAGCTGGCGGTGCGTGTTGATAGCCTGCTGCATCAGGCGGTATAGCACGAGTTCGCGGGATAGCCAGCTCTTCACGGCGGCAAAGGAGCCTGCCCGGTCCGGCGCCCGGGGCATCCGCGCCTCGGTGGGTGGATCGACGCGCGGGCGGCCCTCGTAGATGTCGTTCTGGCAGAGCCCGAGTATCACCGCATCCGGCCGATAGAGCGCACCCTCGAGCTTCAGGAATTCGAACGCCTGGCGCAACCCGAATCCCGTAACGCCGAGATTGATGACTTCGGTCGCTGCAAGCCGCCTCTCCAATAGCGCCGGATAAGCTGCTTCTCGCCGGACCCCGTAACCCCAGGTGAACGAGTCGCCCAGCGTCACGATCCGTGTGACGCCCGCGCGCTCATCCAGCGAATGCTCGCGGTCGCGCAGGCCGCGCGAGTTCGTCGTGTAGGTGACGTCGAAACGTTTGTGGTGCAGCGTCGCGTTCGCCCTCGGACGCCACCGGAGCACGGGATGCGCCTCGTGGAGCGCGGATTCGGTAAGCCGCTCGGCTACGATCTCCCGCCCGATCGGCGGAAACACGTGGCGGGCAACGGCCTCGCCAAGGACAAGCGTGGCAAGCACGCTGACGGATACCAGGGCCAAGGGGCCGATCCGCTTCTTCAGTCGAGCGCTCATCGGTCCACGATCCTGGCAGTGCCGGTGCGGCGTGCGCGACGTGAAACGCCGGGCACGCCTCAGTCGAGCTCGAACGCGTGTTTGTAGTCGAGTTGCAATGCCGGATCCTGGTGCTCCTTGCGCAGCACGCAGTTACCGATGATCAGCACCTCGACATCGCTGCCCATGAAGCAGCGGAATGCGTCCTCAGGCGTGCAGACGATCGGCTCGCCGCGGACGTTGAAGCTCGTGTTGACGAGCACGGGGCAGCCGGTGCGGCGCTTGAACTCGGTGAGCAGGGCGTGGAAGCGCGGGTTCGTTTCGCGGTGCACCGTCTGCACTCGCGCGGAATAGTCGACGTGGGTGACCGCGGGTATCGTGGAGCGCGCAACGTTGAGCTTGTCGATGCCGAAGAGCTGCTCCTCCTCCCGCGTCATGGGCCGGCGCAGCTCGGGCCGGACTCCGGCGACGATCAGCATGTACGGAGAGTCGGCGTCGAGTTCGAACCAGTCGCCGACGTCCTCCCTCGTCACCGCGGGCGCGAACGGCCGGAACGACTCCCGGTACTTCACGCGCAGGTTGAGCGTCTTCTGCATCGACGGCGAGCGCGGATCACCGAGGATCGAGCGCGCGCCGAGCGCGCGCGGGCCGAACTCCATGCGTCCCTGGAACCAGCCGAGCGCCTTCTGCGCGAGGAGCGCGTCGGCCGATTCCCGGATGAGCGCCGCGTCGTCGGCGACCGTGAATCGCGCCCCGGCCGCGCGCAGCCGGTCCTCGATGTCCCGCTGCCCGAACCCGGGTCCGAGGTAGGAGCCCTTCATCGCGTCGCGGCTTCCGTCCGCGCACCGGGGCTCGCCCTTGTAGAGGTGGTAGGCGCACAGTGCGGCGCCCACCGAGCCCCCCGCGTCGCCCGCCGCCGGCTGGATCCAGATGTTCTCGAATTTCCCGTCGCGCAGCACCTTGCCGTTCGCGACGCAGTTGAGCGCCACGCCCCCCGCGAGGCACAGGTTGCGCTCGCCGGTCTCGCGCGCCACCGCCCGGGTCATGCGCAGCATGATCTCCTCGGTGACCCGCTGTATGGACGCGGCGATGTCCATGTGGAAGCCGGTGAGGAGCTGCTCCGGCGTTCGCGGCGACTGGCCGAACAGGCGGTCGAACCTGCGGTTCGTCATCGTCAGCCCGACGCAGTAGTTGAAGTAGTCGAGGTTGAGACGGAACGAGCCGTCCTCCCGCAGGTCGATCAGGTTCTCGAGTATGAGCTGCGTGTAGCGCGGCTCGCCGTACGGGGCGAGGCCCATCAGCTTGTACTCGCCGGAATTGACCTTGAAGCCGGTGTAGTAGGTGAACGCCGAGTAGAGCAGGCCGAGCGAGTGCGGGAAGTGGATCTCCTTGATCACTTCGAGCTTGTTGCCGCGCCCCAGCGCGAGCGAGCTCGTCGCCCACTCGCCGACGCCGTCCAGGGTGAGCACCGCGGCCGACTCGAACGGCGAGGGGTAGAAGGCGCTGCCGGCGTGGCTCAGGTGATGCTCGCTGAAGATCAGGCGCTCTTCCCAGTCGTAGTCGGGGCGGTACTCCTTCAGCCGGTTCCTGAGGAGATCCTTGAGAAAGAGCTTCTCGCGCAGCCACACGGGGATCGCCATCCTGAACGATTCGAAGCCCCGGGGCGCGAACGCGAGGTAGGTTTCGAGCAGGCGCTCGAACTTGAGGAACGGCTTGTCGTAGAACGCGACGAGGTCGATATCGGCGAGCGTCACTCCGGCTTGCGCGAGGCAGTAGTCGAGCGCGTGGCGGGGGAAGCCCGAGTCGTGCTTTCTGCGAGTGAAGCGCTCCTCCTGCGCCGCGGCCACGATCTCCCCGTCGCAAACGAGCGCCGCCGCGGCATCGTGATAAAAGGCGGAGATTCCAATTACCCGCATGGAATTCGCGTTCCCCCTAGAACAAGGTATAGATGAACGGCGCCACGGCCGAGCCCTGCGCGAGCACGATGAGACCGCCGAGAAGAACCATGACGACGAGGATCGGGAGCAGCCAGTACTTCTTGCGCGCCCGCATGTAATGCCACAACTCTCTCGGCAACGACATGGCGC
>JADZGE010000064.1 GCA_020854035.1 Burkholderiales bacterium
ACCCGCCACTCCATCAACCGACCCGCCGTTCTGATCCCGCCCCGCCCACGCCTCGACCCGAACCCCTGCATAACCATCCCGCGCCTCACCCCCAGAATGACGCGGGTCTACAACCCCGCCAACAGCCCGAGCTGCTCGACGTGGAGACCCGCTCAGAAAAAGCAATTGACGATCCGGGGTCGCCCGTCCTCGTGGAGCCCGACGCCGACGGAAATTTTTCAGAGTTCGCCACCGCAAACGCTGTTGCCCGACTGTTGCTTTCCCGTATTCAGCATCGCCTTCCCCAGTGGGCGGCTGTCCGTCCGGACGGTACAGTGTTGCTTGCCCGCCGGGGAAGGACGGCGCACGAAAGGCAGGTGGACTTGCTTCCGCAACTGCTCTTCGAGATCAACTGGGGAGACAGCGGGCCGGGTTATTCCTGGCCGGAGTCCTATCACGTAGCCTGGGTTCCGGGATTCTCGCGCTACGTCGTGACAGCGTCGGCTGACAGCACCGACGCCTATGGCTACGAGGACATTGCGATCGGGTGGTTCGAGGAGGGGGAGGGGCGGATCGAGGGGGCGAAGCGAGTCATAGGGGATTGGTGGCGGGGATACCGGGATCGAGATCATGAAGGCTGGGTCGACCTCCTCGGAACCGGGCTTATCGACGAGGCAGGGGTGCGCGCGCTCAGAGAGCAGATCTGGTCGCACACTGACGAAGCCGAGCTCGATCGTCAGTACGAGGAAGAGCAGGAGCGACTGGCACCCTACAAGGCCCAGATCGATGTGTTGATTGGCCAACTTACCGCGAACTGGCCGAAGCCTGGGTCGTACGCGGCCAGCGTGGCGCAGGGCATGAAGCGGACACGCCTGCGCGATGCAATAGAGAGGTTTGTGCTCGAGAACGGACGGCTTCCGGATCCCGGCGAGTGCGCCCTCGAATAGCTGCGGCGACGATTGTGACCGTTGCAGGGTGGTGCGATGGGCTGTGTCGGTGCCGGGGCGACAGGTACTTCCGGAACGCATGGCTCCCTCTTCCGGCCACTCGGGTTGGGACAGGCCTGGCCACGGGTAATGGCAAAGGCCAGCCGGCCGGCATGTGGCCTTCTGCCAAG
Source organism: Burkholderiales bacterium (assembly GCA_020854035.1). Lineage (GTDB taxonomy): Bacteria > Pseudomonadota > Gammaproteobacteria > Burkholderiales > SG8-41 > SG8-41. Next base: position 1,097 of record JADZGE010000064.1, read on the forward strand.
TCCGGATTTCATAGAATGTGTCCTTGACAAAAGGACACCTTGGCGGCATCGTCCTGCCATGACCCTCCACCCTGTTCTCGCGGAAAAGCTCATCGCCGCGGCGGCCGACGTGGCATCCCGACCGCTCACGCGCCGGGACGCCCGCCTGCCCGCCGTCCCTGGGAAGGTCCATGCCGTGGTGGGAATGCGGCGCGCGGGCAAGACCACCTTCCTGCATCAATTGCTGGAGGAGCGTCGGGAAGCAGGGCCACCCGAGTGCGCGCTCTACTTGAGCTTCGACGACGACCGCCTCGCCGGCATCGAGGCGGACCAGCTCGCGCTGCTGCTGGAAGAACACTATCGGCGCCAACCGGAACTGCGCGGGCGGCGAACCGTGCACTGGCTCCTCGACGAGATCCAGCTCGTCCCGGGGTGGGACCGGTTTCTGCGGCGCGTGCTCGATACGGAGAAGGTGGAACTCGTGGTATCCGGCTCCTCCGCACGCATGCTTTCCCGCGAGGTGCACACGTCCCTGCGCGGGCGCGGCATGGAGACGGTCATTGGCCCATTCAATTTCCGCGAATTCCTGCGTCATCGCGGCGAGGAGCCCGCCCGGAATCCGCAGCGCTGGACTGCCGCCGAGCGCTCGCTCGTCGAGAAGCGATTCCTGGAGTTCCTCGCCGAGGGAGGATTTCCCGAGGCGCAGGGTCTTCCCGCTGCGCTGCGCATCGAATTGCTGCAGGGCTATGTTGACGCCGTCCTCTTCCGGGACGTGGTGGAGCGCTACGGAATCTCGCAGGTGGCGGCGCTGCGCTGGCTGGTGCGTCAATGCCTGCGCAATCCGGCCGGGAGCTTCAGCGTGCACCGCCTGCACCAGGACTTGAGGGCACAGGGGCACGGGGTCGCCAAGGACGCGGTGCATGCCATGCTCGGCCATCTCCTCGATGCCTTTCTGCTTGGTGCGGTCCCGCTCGCGACGGAATCCGAACGACAGCGCAATTCCAATCCACGGAAGCTGTATACGGTGGACCCGGGACTCATCCGGGCATTCGATGCCAGCGGCCGCTCGAACGTCGGGCACGCGCTGGAGACCGCGGTGCATAATGAACTCGCGCGGCGCAAGGCCGAAACGGGCTACCTAAAGACAAGCGACGGGCTCGAAGTGGACTTCCTGGCGCGCGCGCCGGCCGGCGGCGAGGAACTGCTCCAGGTCTGTGCGGATCCGTCGTCGCCGGAGGTCCTTGGGCGAGAGCTTCGCGCTCTTGAGACAGCCGGTGTCGAGTACCCGCGTGCGCGGCGGCTCGTGCTGGTACTCGACCGCAGCCAGGCGCTGCGAGTAAGAGCGGCCGATGTCGAGGTGCAACCCGCTTACGAATGGCTGCTGGAGACGGCGGGAGAGCCATGAGAGAACGAGGAGGAGGGGGAACATGGCCGTTACGAATCACGACCGCGTCGGGAAGGCGCTGGAACTCCTGAGGACAGGCCTCGCGCCGTTCGTCGAGCGCGAGTTCCGGAGCGTCTATCAGGCCGATGCCCCGGCGAAGGCGCTGGTATTCCTCGGCGAGGATCGCATCAATGCAAGGAAGCCGCTGGCGGAGTGGGACGCCGCCGCGCTGCTCAAGCTCGTGTGGGAGTCGTGGAACGACGTATTCCGGCGCACGCTCGGCCGCGCGGAGCGGAGCCTCGTGCAGGAGTTGCGCGATCACCGCAACAAGTGGGCGCACCAGGAGAGCTTCTCCGGCGACGACGCCTACCGGGTGCTCGATTCCGTCTCGCGGCTGCTGGCGGCGGTCACCGCGCCGGAGGCCGACGAGATCGAGACGATGAAGATGGAGCTCTTGCGCGTCCGCTTCGAGGAGCAGGTGCGGACCGAGAAGCGCAGGAGCACGGGAACGGCGATCGAGAGCGTCGTCTCCGGCAGCCTCAAGCCGTGGCGCGAGATCGTGACTCCCCACAACGACGTCGCGACCGGCCGCTACCAGCAGGCCGAGTTCGCCGCCGACCTGTGGCAGGTGCACCTCGGGCAGGGGACGGACGAGTACCGCAGCCCCGTCGAGTTTTTCCGGCGCACCTTCCTCACCGAGAGTCTCAAGCGCATGCTGGTCGGAGCCGTGCAACGGCTCTCGGGGCAGGGCGGCGATCCGGTGGTCCAGCTCCAGACCAACTTCGGCGGCGGCAAGACCCACTCGATGCTGGCGCTCTACCACCTCTTTTCCGGCACCGCGCCCAAGGATCTTTCCGGCGTGGACGGATTGCTCGCCGAGGCCGGCGTCAAGAAGCTCTCGGCGGCAAAGCGCGTCGTGCTGGTGGGCAACAAGATTTCGCCAGGGAATCCCGTACGGAAAGCCGACGGCACGGTGGTGCGCACCCTGTGGGGCGAGCTGGCGTGGCAGTTGGGCGGAAGGAAGGCCTACGAGCGCGTGCGCGCGGACGACGAGAAGGCGACGAGCCCCGGCGACGCGCTGCGCGAGCTCTTCAACGAGTACGGCCCCTGTCTCGTGCTGATCGACGAGTGGGTGGCGTACGCGCGCCAGCTCCACGACCAGAGCGATCTCCCGGGCGGCGGCTTCGAGACGCAATTCAGCTTCGCGCAGGTGCTGACCGAGTCGGCGAAGCTCGCGAAGAGCTGCCTGCTGGTGATTTCGCTTCCCGCTTCCGACACGCAGGGCTCGCCCCACACGCAGGCCGACGACGTGGAGGTCGGCGGCCAGCGCGGGCGGGAGTCGCTCGACCGGCTGCGCAACGTCATCGGGCGAGTCGAATCCTCGTGGCGGCCGGCGAGCGCCGAGGAAGGTTTCGAGATCGTGCGCAGGCGACTCTTCGAGCCGATGAACGATCCCGCCAAGTTCAGGGACCGCGACGTGGTGGCGCGCGCGTTCGCCGATCTCTACCGTACCCAGCAGGCGGAGTTCCCGCCGGAGTGCCGCGAGTCCGACTACGAGAAGCGGCTAAAGGCAGCCTTCCCGATCCACCCGGAAGTATTCGACCGGCTCTACAGCGACTGGTCGACGCTGGTGAAGTTCCAGCGCACGCGGGGTGTCCTGCGGTTGATGGCGGCGGTCATCCACAGCCTGTGGGAGAAGGGCGACAGGAATCCCCTGATCCTGCCTTCCAACATTCCCATCGACGATCCCCGGGTCCAGTTCGAGCTGACGCGTTACCTGTCCGACCACTGGGTGCCCATACTGGAAAAGGACGTGGACGGACCGAACTCGCTGCCGCTGCGGATCGACGGCGACGTGCCGAATCTCGGCAAGTTCGCGGCGTGCCGCAGGGTCGCCCGCACGATCTATCTCGGCTCCGCTCCCACGACGAGCGCAGCCAATCGCGGGCTGGAGGACCGGCGGGTGAAACTCGGTTGCGTGATTCCCGGCGAATCTCCGGCGATCTTCGGCGACGCGCTGCGCCGCCTCGCGTCGCAGGCAACCTATCTCTATCAGGACGGCCCGCGCTACTGGTACTCGACCCAGCCCACCGTCACGAAACTCGCCGAGGACCGCGCCGAGCAGTTCAAGCGCGATCCGGACAAGGTTGCGGCGGCGCTGGAAAAGCGGCTCCGCGCGGACCTCGACCGGAAGGGCGACTTCAGCAGGATCCACCCTCTGCCGGGTGGCAGCGCCGATATCCCCGACGACACGGATGCGCGGCTGGTCGTGCTGAACGGCGATCAGGGGTACTCGAAAGAGGCGGGGAACGCCGCGGAGCAGGCGGCGAGGGCGATGCTGGAGTCGCGCGGCAACGCGCCGCGCCTTTACCGGAACACGCTGGTATTCCTCGCGCCGGATCGCACGCGGCTGCAGGACCTCGAAGACGCCATCCGGAAATTCCTCGCGTGGGAGTCGATCCTCGACGAGAAGGAGAAGCTCAACCTCGACCCGCACCAGGTCAAGCAGGCGGAGACGCAGCGTGCCGCGGCCGACGCGGCGGTAGTGGCGCGCATACCCGAGACCTACCAGTGGCTGATCGTCCCGGCACAGGAGAATCCGGCGGATCCCGTGAAATGGGAGGCCCTTCGGCTGACCGGGCAGGATGCGCTCGCGGTGCGGGCGAGCCGGAAGTTGCGCAACGACGAACAGCTCATCACGGCGTTTGCGGCCACGCGGCTGCGGATGGCGATGGACAAGATCCCCCTCTGGCGCGGCGACCACGTGCCGGCGAGGCAACTCGCCGAGGACTTCGCGCGCTACACTTATCTCCCCCGGCTCCGGGATTCGCAGGTCCTCATGGGTGCGGTCCGTGATGGATTGGGTCTGCTGACGTGGGAGCGGGAGTCGTACGCCTACGCGGATAGCTACGACGAAGCGGCGGGTCGATACCGGGGGCTCAGGGCAGCGCAGTCCGTTGCCGTGGATACCGGCGATCCGGGTCTGCTGGTTCGCCCGGAAGTGGCGCGGCGGCAATTCGACGCGGAACGTCCGGCGGAACCAGCGCCGGGTGGAACCACAGCGCCGACCACAACGCCCGCGACCGGTGGTTCACCCGTTCCGCCGCCGACGAGCCCCGCAGCGCCCGCGCGGCCCCGGCGATTCCACGGGACGGTCGCGCTCGACCCCACCCGCGCGGGACGCGACGCGAGCAAGGTCGCTGACGAAGTCATCACGCACCTTGCCGGGCTGGTCGGCGCGCAGGTGACCGTCACGCTCGAAATTCACGCCGAGATCCCCGGCGGCGCGCCGGAGCCGGTGGTGCGCACGGTGACGGAGAATGCGCGGACGCTCAAGTTCACGAGCCAGGGGTTCGAGGCGGACTGACGATGCGGCGCTGCCGCCGCAATCAGACGGCGAACGGGACGCACACAAGGGGATCGCGAATGTCGCTGGGCGTGTACTTCGACGGGTTCTGTACGACGGGCGAGATGCTCGAGATCTCGCGCGCGGCCGAGGAGGCGGGAGCGGACAGCCTCTGGTTCGCCCAGCACATGGGTTTTCGCGACGCGCTCGTCTGGCCGGCGGCGGCGGCGAGCGTCACGCGTTCGATCCGCCTCGTGCCGACCGCGATCAGCCCCTATCTCTGGCCGCCGCTGCCTGTGGCGATGGCGATGTCGACGCTCGCGGAGTTCGCGGGCCCGCGCATCGCGCTCGCGGTCTCCGTCGGCAACGTTCTCAATCTCGCCGAGTCCGGCGCGCAGCCCGTGAAGCCCGTGCGCGTGATGCGCGACTACGTGGAGCAGCTCCGCGCGCTCTGGGCGGGCGAGCCGGTGCGCCACGAAGGCGAGATCCACGGGTTGCGCGGGGCGCGGATGAACTTCGATCGCGGCGGGGGCTGCCCGCTCTACCTCGCCTCGACCGGGCCCCGGATACTGAACCTCGCCGGCCGGATCGGCGACGGGGTGCTGCTCTCGGGCGCGCTGACGCTCGAATCGTGCCGCCGCATGCTCGCCGCGGTCGGCGCGGGCGTCGCCGCGGCCGGCCGTGACGCGAGGGCGGTGCGCAAGGCGGGATTCATCCTCTTTTCGATCGCCGGGGACGGCCGCGTCGCCCGCCGGGAAATGCTGCGCAAGCTCGCCTTCCTCTTCCGCAGCAAGGGGCACGCCGCCAACATCGCGACGGCGAATCTCGGCATCGATCACCAGGCGATCATGGACTGCTACGCTCGCCACGATCCCGAGGGCGCGCTCGCGCACCTGCCGGAGGAGGCCGCCACGGTGTTCGCGGTGGCCGGAAACCCCGCGGAATGCCGCGACCGCCTCGCGGCGTACCTCGCCGCCGGCTTCGACGAGCCGGTGATCGAGGTCACCGGCACGCCGGAGCAGCGCCGCCTCGCGCTCGAGGTCATCCGCGAGGTCTGCGCCGGGCGCGCGGCGCCGTGAGTGCGCGGCTGCTGCGGCCCGGCATCCGGTTCCAATCGGTTCGAACCGATCGGCCTCGCGCGCGGCGCATCACGCGGCATTCCAACTCGCGGCGGCGGTCAGCCGCTGGCCGCTGACCACCGGCTTGCGGCGCGCCCGCCTTGCGCGCTACTGCGACGGCACGCCCGCCTCGCGCATGATCTTCGTCCACAAGGGAATTTCGGCCTTGATCCGGGCGGTGAACTCCCCGGGCGTGGTCGGCCGCGCCTCCAGTCCGTCGCTCCTGAAGCGATCCCGTACCGGCGCGGATCGCAGCACTTCCGCGTTCTCGCGGTTCAGGCGATCGACGATCGGTGCCGGCAGGCCGGCTGGTCCGGAGAGCCCGTACCACGGTTCCATCTCGTAGCCCGGCACCCCCGATTCGGCGACGGTCGGCAGCTTCGGCCGGGCGAGGCTGCGCTTCGACCCGGTCGATGCGATCGCGCGGAGCTTGCCGGCGTCCACGTGGGGAAAGAGCGTGATGCCGGCGGTGAAGTTGATGTCGACCTGGCCCGCGAGCTGCTCGATCGTCGCCTGCGCGGTGGACTTGTACGGGATGTGCACGATGTCGAGCTTCAGCCGGCTCTTGAAGAGCTCGGCGGCGAGGTGCTGCGTCGAGCCGACCCCCAGCGAGGCATAGGTCAACTTGCCGGGGTTCGCGCGGGCGATCGCGACGAGCTCCTGCACGCTCTTCGCCGGCACCGTCGGGTGGACGAAAATGTGGAGCGGCGTCGTGAAGATGAGCGAGATGTGGGTGAAATCGCGCACCGGGTCGTAGGGCGGCTTCTTGCGCAGGATCGGCGTGAGCACCTGGGTATCCTGCGCCGAGACGAAGATCGTGTAGCCGTCGGGTACCGCGCGGGTGACGGCCTCGCCCGCGATCGTGCCCCCCGCCCCCGGCCGGTTGTCGATGATCACCTGCTGGCCGATGCGGCCGGCGAGGTTCTCCGCGTAGAGCCGGGCGACGACGTCGACCAACCCGCCGGTGCCGCGCGGCACGATCACGCGCACGACGCGGTTGGGGTAATCGGCGGGCGTCGCGCTCTGGGCGCAGGCGGCCCCGGCGGGCAGCGAGAGGAGCAGCAACAGGGGCAGGCGGCTTCCGGCGGTCATGTGATCCTCGGGTCGTTGTAATGAATCCTCTTCGCGTGCCGCGTGGCGGCAACGCGCCTCAACGGCGGGTCTTGAAGCGTTCCACCGCCTTCACCAGCTCCGCGCAGATCCCCGGCTCCCACGCCGAGTGCCCGGCGCCGGGCACGACGATGTAGTCGGCCTCCGGCCACGCGCGGTGGATCTCGTCGGCCGTGACGATGGGACACACCGCGTCGTAGCGCCCCTGCACGATCGTGCACGGCAGCTTCCTCAGGCGCCCGATGTTCCCGATCAGCGCGCGCTCCGGCAGGAAGATGCCGTTCATGAAATAGTGCGCCTCGATCCGCGCGAGACCGAGGGCCACCGTGTCGCCCGCGAAATAGGCGACGGTGTCGGGGCTCGGCAGCAGCGTCGAGCACGCGCCTTCGTACGTGCTCCACGCGCGCGCCGCCGGCATGTGCACGCCGGGGTCCGGGTGGGTCAGGCGCCGGTGGTAGGCGGCGAGGAGCTCCGCGCGCTCGGCCTCGGGAATGATTTCGACGAACTTCGCCCACGCCTCCGGGAAGATCGCGCGCAGTCCGTGCATGAACCACTCGATCTCGGCCGGCCGGCAGAGAAAGACGCCGCGCAGGATGAAGCCCGTGCAGCGTTCCGGGTGCGCCTCGCCGTAAGCGAGCGCGAGCGTGCTGCCCCAGGAACCGCCGAAGACGAGCCAGCGTTCGATGCCGAGGTGCTCGCGCAGGCGCTCGATGTCGGCGACGAGGTGGGCGGTGGTGTTGTCCCTCAACTCGCCGAGCGGCGTGGAGCGGCCCGCGCCGCGCTGGTCGTGGATCACGACGCGGTAGTGCGCCGGGTCGAAGAACCGCCGGTGCGCGGGAGCCGCGCCCGCCCCCGGTCCGCCGTGCAGGAACAGCACCGGCTCGCCCCGCGGATTGCCCGACTGCTCCCAGAACATGCGGTGCAGCCTGTCGAGCTCCAGCGTGCCGGTCTCGTACGGTTCGACGAGCGGGTAGAGCTCGCTCCGCGGGGGGCAGGAAGTGTCGGCCATGATGGCGGAAGATAACACGGGGGGAAAACGCGCCGCGCGGCGCTCCGTGCTCGACGCGGCGCCCGGGGGGCACGAGGATGGCATCGAAGGGCGCGGGCGGGGGCGACGCCTCGCGACAGTGCGAGCGGCGCATGAGATCGCGCCGTCCGGTACTCCGCGGATGACTTCGCTATACTTGAGCCATTCTCCGGCCGCCCCGCCGGGGAATCGCGCAATGGACGATCCGTCTCGCAAGGCCGCCCTCGACTACCACCGCCTGCCGGTCGCCGGCAAGATCGCGGTCGTTCCCACGAAGGGGCTCATCAACCAGGCGGACCTTGCCCTCGCCTATACGCCCGGGGTGGCGTTCGCGTGCAACGCCATCGCGGCCGATCCGGCCGAGGCGCGCAACCTCACCGCGCGGGGCAACCTCGTCGCGGTCATCACCAACGGCACCGCAGTGCTCGGGCTGGGGGCGATCGGGCCGCTTGCCGCGAAGCCCGTCATGGAAGGCAAGGGCGTGCTCTTCAAGAAGTTCGCGGGCATCGACGTCTTCGACATCGAGATCGCCGAGCGCGACCCGGAGAAGCTCGTCGACATCATCGCGGCGCTGGAGCCCACCTTCGGCGGCATCAATCTCGAGGACATCAAGGCGCCGGAATGCTTCGTCGTCGAGCAGCGGCTGCGCGCCCGGATGAAGATCCCGGTGTTCCACGACGACCAGCACGGCACGGCGATCATCGTGGGCGCCGCGGTCATGAACGGGCTCAAGGTGGTCGGCAAGGACATCGCGAAGGTGAAGCTCGTCACCTCCGGCGCGGGGGCCGCCGCGCTCGCGTGCCTGAAGCTCCTCCTCGACATGGGCCTCGATCCGGCCAACGTGGTCGTGACCGACATCGCGGGAGTGGTGTACCGGGGCCGCAGGGAGGAGATGGACGCCGAGAAGGAGCGCTTCGCCGTGGACACCGCGGCGCGCACGCTCGGAGAGGTGATCGGCGGCGCGGACGTTTTCCTCGGGCTTTCCGCCGGCGGGGTGCTCAAGCCGGAGATGGTCGCGCGGATGGCCGAGCGGCCGCTCATTCTCGCGCTCGCGAACCCGGAGCCCGAGATCCGTCCCGAGGCCGCGCGCGCGGTCAAGCCCGACGCCGTGATCGCCACCGGGCGCTCGGATTACCCGAACCAGGTGAACAACGTGCTCTGTTTCCCGTTCATCTTCCGCGGGGCGCTCGACGTGGGCGCGAGCGCCATCACGCGCGAGATGGAACTCGCGACGGTGCGTGCGATCGCCGACCTCGCGCAGGCCGAGCAGTCGGACATCGTCGCGATGGCGTACGGCGGCGAGAACTTCACTTTCGGGCCCGATTACCTCATCCCGCGTCCGTTCGACCCGCGGTTGATCTCCCGGATCGCCCCGGCGGTTGCCCGCGCCGCGATGGAGGGCGGCGTCGCGACCCGCCCGATCACGGACTTCGATGTCTATCGCCAGCGCCTGAACGAGTTCGTCTACCAGTCCGGCCTCATCATGAAGCCGCTCTTCACGGCCGCGAAGGCGAACCCCAGGCGGGTGGTGTTCGCGGAGGGCGAGGACGAGCGGGTGCTGCGGGCGGTGCAGGTGGCGCTCGACGAGGGCATGGTGCGCCCGACGCTCGTCGGCCGGCCGGCGGTGATCGAGTCGCGCATCGGGCGGCTCGGGCTGCGCCTTGAGCGCGGCCGCGACTACGACCTGGTGGACCCCGCGAGCGATCCGCGCTACCAGGAGTACTCGGCCGCCTACCACCGGCTCGCCGAGCGCAGGGGTGTCACGCCCCAGATCGCGCGCCTGGAGATGCGCCGGCGCTACACGCTGATCGGCGCGATGCTCATGCACATGGGCGACGCGGACGCGATGCTCTGCGGCGCCGTCGGCCGCTACGACAGCCATCTCCGCTTCATCGACCAGGTGATCGGGCGGCGCCGGGGCGTGGGCGGCTACGCCGCGATGAACATGCTGATGCTGCCCCGGCGCACCGTGTTCATCTGCGATACCTACGTCAACGTGGACCCGACGGCCGAGCAGATCGCGGAAATGACGGTGCTCGCCGCGGAGGAGATACGACGGTTCGGCATCGTCCCCCGGGTGGCGCTCCTTTCGCACTCCAACTTCGGGGCGATGGACACGCCGACCGCCGTCAAGATGCGCCGCGCGCTCGCCCTGATCGAGGCGGCGGCGCCCGGGCTGGAAGTGGACGGGGAGATGCACGGGGACGCCGCGCTGTCCGAGGAGATCCGCGCCCGCTCGCTGCCGGACTCGCGGCTGAAGGGCGCGGCGAACCTGCTGGTGATGCCCACGCTCGATGCCGCCAACATCGCTTTCAACCTCCTCAAGGTCGCGGCGGGCGAGGGGATCACCGTGGGTCCCATCCTCCTCGGCGTCGCGCGCCCCGTGCACATCATCACGCCCTCCACGACCGTGCGCCGCATCGTCAACATGACGGCGCTGGCGGTGGTGGACGCGGGCGCCCTGCGCCCATCACTCCCGAGGACGGCATGACCGCAAAGCATCGCACCGAGTACGACACCATGGGCGGCATCGAGGTGCCGCAGGACCGGCTGTGGGGAGCACAGACGCAACGCAGCCTCCATCACTTCCACTTTCCCGGCGAAACGATGCCGGTGGAGGTGGTGCATGCGCAGGTGCTCGTCAAGAAGGCCGCGGCGCTTGCCAACATGAAGCTCGGCGAGCTCGATCCGGCGAAGGGCGAGGCGATCGTCAGGGCGGCGGACGAGGCCCTCTCGGGGGCGCTCGACGATCACTTTCCGCTGGTCGTCTGGCAGACGGGCTCCGGCACGCAGACCAACATGAATGTTAACGAGGTGCTCGCCAATCGCGCCTCCGAGCTGATGGGCGGCGAGCGCGGCGAGAAGCGGCTCGTGCACCCGAACGACGACGTGAACCGCGGGCAGTCCTCCAACGACACCTTCCCCACCGCGATGCACGTCGCCGCGGTGATGGCGCTCGAGCGGCGCGTGAAGCCCGCGGTGGCGCGGCTGCGGGCGACGCTGCACGCGCGCTCGGACGCGTTCTCCGGCATCGTGAAGATCGGCCGCACCCACCTGCAGGACGCGACGCCCTTGACGCTCGGCCAGGAGTTCTCTGGCTACGTCGCGCAGCTCTCGCACGGGATCGCGCACGTGGACGGGGCGCTGCCGCATCTTCTCGAGCTCGCGCTCGGCGGCACCGCGGTCGGCACGGGGCTTAACGCGCACCCGGCGTTCGCCGTGACGGTCGCGGGCGAGATCGCGCGGCTGACGGGGCTGCCGTTTCTCACCGCGCCGAACAAGTTCGAGGCGCTCGCTTCCTGCGACGCCGTGGTGCACGGCCACGGGGCGCTGAAGACGCTCGCCGCTTCCCTCATGAAGATCGCCAACGACATCCGCTGGCTCGCCTCGGGACCGAGGAGCGGCATCGGCGAACTCGTGATCCCGGAGAACGAACCGGGAAGTTCCATCATGCCGGGCAAGGTCAACCCGACGCAGTCCGAGTCGATGACGATGGCGTGCTGCCAGGTCTTCGGCAACGACGTCGCGGTCAATTTCGGCGGAGCCTCGGGGAACTTCGAGCTGAACGTCTTTCGCCCGCTCGTCATCCGCAACTTCCTGCACAGCGCGCATCTCATCGCGCACGCGTGCGGCAACTTCGAGGAGCACTGCGCGCGGGGGATCGAACCGAACCGCGCGCGCATCGAGCAGTTGATGCGCGATTCGCTGATGCTGGTGACGGCGTTGAATCCCCACATCGGCTACGAGAAATCCGCGGCGATCGCGAAGAAGGCGCACAAGGAAGGCACGACGCTGAAGGCCGCCGCGCTCGCGCTCGGCCACGTGACGGAAAAGCAGTTCGACGAGTGGGTGCGGCCGGAGGACATGGTCGGGAGCCGGAATTAACCGCGGAGGTGCGGAAGACGCGGAGAGGTGGAATGCGGATGGTGGGGAGTAACGGGGTCGTGTGGCCGTTGATCGGGTGAGGGAGCCAATGCATTCGTTCGTCGACCCGAAAGGTCACTCGAGTCGACCCATGATCTGATGGTATTTGGTGAGGGCATTTTGCACAACGCGGTCGTGATCGGGTTGACCGACGATTTGGAGTGGACGATACTGATGGACGTCGCGCGGCGGGGAGTGCCGCGCGGGCGTCCGGATTAGCCTAATCTGGTCAGATGCCTGCTGGGCAACTTGGTCCCCTCCTTCAATGGACTCGTTCTCAGACTAAATGGCAATGTGCACGAAACAGCGGTTCAGATGTTGACTGAGGTTATGAGACAGACCCCCATACTTCATTCTGATCCCGAGATATTGGGTGGAACCCCCGTGTTCGTAGGCACGCGGGTTCCTCTGCAGGCGCTCGTGGACTACATCGAAGGCGGTCATACGCTGGCCGAGTTCCTCGACGACTTTCCGACCGTCAGCCGGGAGCAGGCAATCGCGGCGCTGGAGCAGGCTAAAGCGCTTCTGATCGCCGATGCGCGTACTGCTTGACGAGTGCTTCCCGCGGGCGCTGCGCCGGGAATTGCCGGATCACGAAGTCAGGACCGTAAAGGAAGCCGGTTGGGCCGGCGTCAAGAACGGCGAACTGCTGCGGCTCGCGGCCGGCCGGTTCGATGTCCTGTTGACCGTTGATCGTAACCTCGAGTACCAGCAGAACTTCTCCGGGGTGACGCTGGCAGTGATCGTAATCGTCGCGCCAAGCAACGACGTCGATGTGCTTCGGCCGTTGATGTCCGCCGTTCGCGAGGCGCTGCCAAATGCGCTTCCTGGCAGCGTGAAGCATGTCAGCCGCTGATCAAGCATCGCTACTGCGATTCTTCCGTGTGCTTCCGTGTATTTCCGTGGCTGATTCGGGCCTTCAATGACGGAAACATGCGTAACGGTGGTAACCGGTGCCAACCGCGGCATCGGCCTCGAGATCGCGAGGCAGCTCGCGAAGCGTCCCGGCATCCACGTCGTCCTAACCGCGCGCGACGAGATGAAAGGGCAAGCCGCCGCGGAACGGCTGCGCGAGGATGGCCTCGACGTCGAGTATCATCGCCTCGATGTCACCGATCCCGCCTCGGTCGGCGTTCTTTCGAGACATGTCGCGAGGACGCATGGTCGTTGCGACATCCTGGTGAACAACGCCGGGATCAGCATCGAGTCCGACGGCACGCGCATCGTCGACTCGAAGCTCGCGGAGTGGCAGCGCACGCTGGACACGAATCTCCTGGGGCCGTTGCGCCTTGCCCAGGCGCTCCTGCCGCTCATGAGGAAGCACCGCTACGGGCGCATCGTCAACGTGTCGAGCCGCATGGGACAGCTCGCCAGCATGGGTACGGGAGCACCCGCCTACCGCGTTTCAAAGGCGGCGCTGAACGCGCTGACCGCCGTGCTGGCCGCGGAGGCGGGGAGGGGCATCCTGGTGAACACGATGACGCCCGGCTGGGTGCGCACGGACATGGGCGGTGCCGGCGCGCCGCGTTCCGTGGCGGAGGGCGCGGACACCGCGGTGTGGCTCGCGACGCTGCCGGAGAACGGGCCGACCGGCGGGTTCTTCATGGATCGGAAGCGGATCGCCTGGTAGGTGTATTGGCCGCGGAGACGCCGAGGCGCGGAGCGGGCCGGACGGTTACGGTTCGACGACGAACCTGGGCGGACACAACACTGCGCAGACGAAGGCAGGACGAGGACCCTCGGTTCTGATCCGCAGTTCTCTGCGTCTCCGCGTCCCTGCGGCTGGTTTCCTTCCGCAGGCGCGTGAAAGAGCGCCCGGTACGCCCACGCCGTGAATACCACGATGCCCGCCGCTGCGATCGCGAACGCGACGCGGTAGCCCGGGCCGTCCACGACGTAACTCATCGCGAACACGCCCACGCTCCGCCCGAACTCCTCCGCGATCGCGGGCAGCAGCGGATCGCACGGGCGGAAGGTGCCGACCGCGATGAAGCCGGCGCTGCCGAGGAGAAGGAGGTTGGTCATGTCACGCGCGGCGGCAGGGGGCGCGCGCAAAGCGTTGGGTGGTATCAGCCGGTGGACGGCGCCGCCAGCGGCCCGACAGCGCTGCGCTCATCGCTTCGCCTGATTTTCCGGGGCGACGCAGAGGCCGCGGAGAGAATTTTGAACGGAATCCGCCTTCCCCTGCGCGCTCTGCGCCTCTACGGCCAATCTCGAACCCGGCCCGGTGGCGACGGTGTCACCGGCGGCTGCTACACTGGCGCTTTTTTCCCGCATCCGGAACCGCCGTCCTGCGCCACACCGTCCGCTGCCCTCGCAAAACGGCCGCGAGCCTTTCATGAGCGCGCCCGAATCAGCGGCCCGCCCCGCGGCGGGCGCCGCGCCGCGCTCGTTCGCCGCGCTGCGCCATCCGTCGTTCCGCACCTACTTCGCCACCACCGCGCTCGCGATGATGGGCGACAACATCGAGCACGTGATCACCTACTGGGTGATCTTCGAGAAGTTCAAGTCACCGGCGCTCGGCGGCTTCGCGGTGATCAGCCACTGGGTGCCGTTTCTTCTGTTCGCCGTGTACTTCGGCGCGCTCGCCGACCGCTACGACTGCCGCCGCATCATCCAGTACTCGCAGGTGCTCTACATCGCCGTGTCGCTCGCCTGGGCGTTGCTCATCGCGACCGACACGCTCGAGATGTGGCACGCGGCGATGCTCCTCGTCGTGCACGGCCTGGCGGGCGTATTGTGGGGGCCCGCGGCGCAGGTGCTGATCCACGACATCGTGGGGCGGGATCGCATCGTCAGCGCCGTGCGGCTGTCGGCGACGAGCCGGCAGCTCGGCGTGCTGCTCGGGCCCGCCGTCGGGGGCGGGCTCTTCCTCGCCCTCGGCCCGGTATGGGCGCTCGCCTTCAACGTCGGCTTCTTCCTCCCGCTCGTGTTCTGGGCGCCCACCGCGCCGCGCGGCGAGCGCCGGGTCGAGGAGGGCGCCGCGCCGCGCCGCGGCGGGCTCGGCGAAGCGTGGGCGACGCTGCGGGAGGTCTCGAGCAACCACACGATCGTCTCGATGATACTGCTCGCCGGGTTTTCATCGCTCCTCGTCGGCACCGCCTTCCAGGCGCAGATGCCCGAGTTCGCGCATGACCTCGGCCACGGCGATGCCGAAGCGCGCTACACCGCGCTCCTGATGGCGAACGCCGCGGGGGCGTTCGCCGGCGGGATCGTTCTCGAGACGCGCGGGCTCCTGCAGGCGAACCCGCGCACCGCGATCGTGCTGACGGTCATCTGGTGCGTGAGCCTCGCCGGCTTCGCGGTGACGGATCACTATCCCGTCGCGCTGGCGCTCATGTTCACCGCGGGTTTTCTCAACCTCGCCTTCGTCTCGATGGCACAGGCGCTGGTGCAGCTCGAGGCGCCGGGCGAGATGCGGGGGCGGCTGATCGGCCTCTTCTACGTCGCCAACAACGGGCTGCGCGCCTTCAGCGGCATCACCGTCGGCATACTCGGGGGGCTGATCGGCATTCACTGGTCGCTCGCGGGAAGTTCCCTCGCCCTGCTCGCGATCACCATCGTTCTGCTCGCCTTCGCGATGCGGACGAGGTGAGGTCGCTTTCATCGGGACGGGTTCTGCTACGATCCGGTCATGGCGATGACTCCCTCGTTCGTCTCGCCGCCGAAGGGCGACGTCCAGCAGCTCGCGCGGCTCTGGCGCTTCGTCGCGCCCTACCGGCTGCGCATCGCGGCTGCGCTCGTCGCGCTCGTCGTCGCGGCAAGCTGCGTCCTCGCGCTGGGGCAGGGGCTGCGCCACGTGGTCGATGCGGGATTCGGCAGCGGCGAGCCGCGGCTCCTCAACGCCGCGCTCGCGGCGATCGTCGCGGTGGCGGTGATCCTCTCGTGCGCGACCTGGACGCGCTTCTACCTCATGATGAGCGTGGGCGAGCGCATCATCGCGGATCTGCGCGCCGCCGTCTTCAGCCACGTGCTGACGCTCTCGCCCGCCTTCTTCGATTCCGCGCGCACCGGCGAGATCGCCTCGCGCCTTACCAACGACACCGAGCAGATCCGGCAGGTGATCGGCTTCGGCTTTTCCATGTTCCTGCGCAATACCCTCATGATGCTCGGCGCGCTCGTGCTGCTCTTTCTCACGAGCGCCAAGCTCGCCGCGCTCATCGTGCTCGGGGTTCCGGCGACCGTGGTGCCGATCCTCGTCATGGGCCGGCGCGTGCGGCGGCTCTCGCGCGTGAGCCAGGACCGCGTGGCCGACGTCTCGGCGCACGTCGACGAGTCGCTGCACGAGGTGCGCACGGTGCAGGCATACGGGCACGAGGAGCGCACGCGCGCGCAGTTCCTTTCCGCGGTCGAGACGGCATACGGCGCGGGGCTGCACCAGGTGCGGGTGAAGGCGTGGCTCATTTCGCTCGTGATGCTGATCGGCTTCTGCGCCGTCGGCGTGATCCTCTGGATCGGCGGGCACGACGTCCTCGCCGGCAGGTTGACGGCCGGCGAGCTCTCCGCGTTCGTCTTCTACGCGGCCATCGTCGCGAGCGGCGCGGGTACCGTGTCCGAGGTCTGGGGCGAGATCCAGCGCGCGGCCGGGTCCACCGAGCGACTGATGGAACTGCTCGACACGCAGCCGGGGCTCGAGGTCGCTTCGCCCCCGATACCGCTGCCGGCGCGCGTCACGGGCGCGATCCGCTTCGAGGAGGTGGTGTTCGCCTACCCGGCGCGCCCGGAGACGGTGGCGCTCGGCCCCGTGTCGTTCACGATCGATCCGGGGGAGCGGGTCGCGCTCGTCGGCCCGTCGGGCGCCGGCAAGTCGACCGTGTTCGCGCTCATCCTGCGCTTCTACGACCCGGCGTCGGGGCGCATCCTCGTCGACGGCGCGGAGCTTCGCCACTGCGACGCCCGGGAACTTCGCCGCGCGGTCGCGCTCGTGCCGCAGGACCCGGTGATCTTCGCGACGAGCGTCACGGAGAACGTGCGCTTCGGCCGGCCCGGGGCGACCGACGAGATGGTGCGGGAGGCCTGCGCCGCGGCGCACGCGCTGGAGTTCATCGAGCGCCTCCCGCAGGGCTTCGCGACCGATCTCGGCGAGCGCGGCGTCAAGCTCTCCGGCGGGCAGCGCCAGCGTCTCTCCATCGCCCGGGCGCTGCTCGCGGACCGGCCGGTGCTGCTCCTCGACGAGGCGACGAGCTCGCTCGACGCCGAGAGCGAGCGGCAGGTCGCGCAGGCGCTCGAGCGCCTCGCGCGCGGGCGCACGACGCTCGTGATCGCGCACCGGCTCGCCACCGTCAGGAACGCGCAGCGGATCATCGTGATGGACCGCGGCCGGGTCCACGCCGTGGGGACGCACCAGGAGCTCCTGCGCGCCGACGGGCTCTACGCGCATCTCGCGCGGCTGCAGTTCGCGGCCTGAAGATGCGCCGGGAACCTCCATGCCCCCTGCCGCCGGGTTCCTGATACCCTTTCGGGCTCCAATCAGGAGAACGCCTCGATGAACGCGAGGAACCGGATCTTTGCCGCGGCCGTGCTCTCGTTTGCCCTGCCGTTGACGGTTTCCGCACAGGTAACGGGCGGAAACCGGCCGGTGCGGATCATCGTCCCGGTGCCCCCGGGCGGGCCGTCCGACACCGCGGTACGGTTGATCCTGCCGAGGCTCGCCGAGGGGCTGAAGCAGACCTTCGTCGCCGACAACCGGCCGGGCTCGAACGGCGTCGCGGGCACCGACATCGCCTCGAAGGCGAGCCCGGACGGCCATACGATCTCGGTCGGCAACAGCGGCACCCACGCGATCAACGCGAGTCTCTACAGCAGGCTGCCCTACGACCCGATTCGTGATTTCGTCCCGATCGTGCAGCTCGTGACGAGCGGCATGGTGGTGGCGGCCAACCCGCGCGTGCCGGGCAAGACGCTGACGGAGTTCCTCGGCACCGCGAGGAGACAGCCGGGGCAGTTCAACATCGGCGTCGCGGGCGCGACGGGCGAGATTTCCGGCGACGCGCTGTGGTCGCGGGCGCAGGTGAAAATGAACAACGTCCGCTACAAGGGAAGCGCGCCGACGGAGCTTGCGCTGCTCGGCGGCGAAGTGGACGTCGCGCTGTTGACCCCGCTCGCGACCCGCCAGCACATCCTTTCGGGAAAGATGAAGGCCTACGGCATCACCAGCTCGCAGCGCTCGCCCGTGCTGCCGGACGTTCCCACCGTCGCGGAGCAGGGAGTGACGGGCTACGACTTCCAGATCTGGCACGGACTGTTCGCCCCGCGCGGCACGCCGGAGAAGGTGGTGCGCGATGTCAATCGCGCCGCCGTCGCGGCGTTGAACACGCCCGGGATCAAGGAGCGCTTCAACTCGCTCGGGTTCGTCACGATCGGCAACACGCCGGAGGAATTCGCGAGGATCGTGAAAAGCGAGCTGGAGAAATTCCGGAAAGTGATCGTCGAATC
This sequence comes from Burkholderiales bacterium, assembly GCA_020854035.1. Lineage (GTDB taxonomy): Bacteria > Pseudomonadota > Gammaproteobacteria > Burkholderiales > SG8-41 > SG8-41. The sequence goes on from JADZGE010000064.1 coordinate 19,420, forward strand.
CGGAATCAAGGTCGAGTGACCGGGAAGTTGCCGGGCGCCGGTCCGACGAACTCCTCGGGGAGGATCCCCCGCGAACCTCAGGGACGAATCGAGCTTCCCGAACGCGCAGGTCCGACCGGGTGCCGGCGCGGGGTGAGGGGATGCAGGCGATGGAGCGAGGAGTGGCGGGCGCGCGCGACACCCGCGCCGCCAGCGTCGTCCCGCCGGCCGGGTGCCGTCACAGCGGCACGGCTCTCACCGGCAGCGCAACCAGCGGCAGCGGCGTGCCCCCGCCCGGCGCGGTGCGCGCGACGTTCATCACCATCGCGAGCATCGTGTAATAGCCGACCACGGCGATGAGGTCGATCAGCCCCTGTTCGCCGAACTTCGCGACCGCGCGCGCGTAGGTCGTGTCCGACAGCCCCTTCGTATCGATGAGCTCGGTCAGCGTGTCGTAGACGAGCGTTTCGTCGTCCGCCATGCCGTCGGGACGACGGCCCTCGGCCACCGCGTCGGCGATCTCCTTCTTCAGTCCGGCTTCCAGCGCCTGCCGGTAGTGCGCCCACCACTCGAACTGCTGCGACCACGCGCGCGCGCCGATGATCGCGGCGAATTCCCCGAGCCGCTTGTCGATCGGGCAGACGAAACGGATGTACTCGCCCACCTTCTGCACCCGGCGCATGAGCTCGGGGCTCCTCAGGAACGCGATGAACGGCCCCTTCACTTCACCGCGCGGGCCGGCGGCGAGCTCGTCGGCCGCCTTCCGCTGCTCGTCGGTCATCTTTTCGCGCGGAATCGCCGGCATGCGCTCGGGGGCGACGGTAAAGCGGGCTTCCATTGCATTGCTCATCGGCTTTCTCCATTGGAAACGGGAGGAGGCCGAATCTTACACAAGGATCGGGAAAGCCCCGGCCCGGCGGCAGGCGGCGGGCGGCGTTCCAGGGCGTGGAAACAGGAACCCCCGCCGGGCCGGGGCGGGGTTGCTTCCGTCCGCGCGGACCGGCGGGATCAGCCGCGTCTCACGCGCCCGAACCCGATTGCCGCCAGTCCGATCGCGGCGAGCGCCAGCGTACCGGGCAGCGGTATGCCCGCGAGCTCCGTGGTATTCGCGAACTGCCAGTTCAGGATATCGTGGTTCAGGTAACCCGATCCGGTCGCCGACGTAAACCCGACGTACGCCGTGTTCGCGCCGAGCAGTGACCCGATGTCGATCGCGAAATTGGCGATGGCGACGTCGAACGGGGAATTCCCGTCCCGCAGCGACACATCGAGGGACGTTCCGTCGTAGCCCATCACCACCGTCCAAATATTCCCGTTCGACATGCACCCCGGGACAAGGTGATTGTTCTGCGGGGGACTGCCGCCCGGAAAGCCGCACGAGGCGTTACCGTAAACGTTGTGAAGGGCGAGGTTCTGGAGAATACCGTTGGTGTCGACGGAGACATGATTGCTGCTATTGCCGTCGTTGTTGCCCAGGCCGAAGCCGGCGTTGTTGTAGGTGTCGAACTCGATCGCTACGCTGTTACCGACTCCGGTGTAGCCCATGCCGACGCCTGCGCCCCCGAGGCCGTTCGGGCTTGCCGCCAGCACGAAGGTGATGCCGTCCGCGGGGTTGATCCCCCCCGCGCCGGTGAACCGGAACCTGAAGGTGGTGCTGAAGGTTGCGTTGGTGCCAAGCGTTACGGCAGTCGTGCTGTAGGCGGCGCCGCTCTGACCGAACGTGGCGCGGGTAAGCCGCAGTATCGTGCCGTCTCCCGTGACCGCCGTTCCCGCCGACCCGACGAGCGTCAGGCCTGTCGTGTCGGAGAAGTCGTTGTAACTGACTACCAGAGCCTGCGCGGGGGCGGCACAGAGCGCCATGATTGCCAGAGAACAGTAGCGTGCATGCCTTCTCATTTTCCGGCTCCTTACGAAGTGGCGATTACGTTTCTCCGGTACGCCTTGAATGAAGCAAGGTTCATGCCACTAAACGCAACCGTCTGAGAAATGACGCAAACGTCTCGGCAACGCGCCCGGCCCCTCGCTGAGGTGTAAAGAATTCCGACACGCGTTGATGGGATTGATTCGCGAGTCCCGGGCGTCCCGGTGGTCTTCTCGACGCCCTGCCGGCGAAATCGGCCGGCTGCGCGCCATGCGGCTTCATCGCTCACGCTTTTGTTCGCGAGCGGTTCGGTCATGAAGCCGTGATGATCCGTTTCTGGAACATCGCGCCGCAACGAAAGCGCCACCCGCGGGTGGCGCCCGGCGCTGCCGAATCGCCGACTTATTGCAGGGGCGAAAACGCCGACGGCATCACGATCTTGTTCTCCTGGAAGTGCAGGTGGTAGCCGCGGCCACCGGTCTTCTCGGCGAGCGCGGAGGGCGGCCAGTTGCCGCCTGCGCGCAGTTCGTTGCGGATGCGCACGCGGTCATCGAGCGAGGCGTACGGCCAGATGTGGATGAACCTGGAAATCGCGCCGATATCGGTGTAGCCGCAGGTGACGATGGGGCTCACCTTGAGGCGCCCCGGCAGCGCGGCTTCCCACGCCTTCTGGATGACGGGCAGTTCGCCCCCCATGTAGGTATACGTGCGGATCTCGAAGTAGGGCCCCATCTTCCCGGGCTTGATCTCCGGTGCGAAGGAGAAGGGGATCAGGATGTCGGACTGCTGGCTCTGGATGAACTCCGAGATCTTCGGCGGCCACACGCCGTCCTTCACCGCGGCGGCGCGGATCTTGTCGCGTTCCGCCACGTCCCGGTAGCCCCACACGTGGATGATCTGGTTGAGCGGCCCGATCTCGGTATGCCAGAACGCGGCGAGTTCCGAGTATTTCCTGCGTTTCTCGTAGGCTTCGCCGAAGCGCTTCTCGACCTCGGGGAGCGAATGCGGTTTGACGTGGTAGGTCCTGATCTCGTAGATCATGGATATCCCCTTTTCCAGGTTGATGCCGATGGACAGCGCCGGGAGAGGCCCGGGCCATGGAATCTAGCGCGATGCACGGGCGCTGGCTAGCGCCCACACTGTGGTCGCACGGCGGCCGCCCGGGGGCAAGCCCGGCGAGCGGAGGCTCAGGATTTCTCCCGGGCCGCGAGCGCGAGCAGCCCGAGCGCGCCGATTCCCGAGGCGACCATGAGGCCGAAGGAGGCGCTGTACGAGCCGGTCACGCAGTGGACGAGCGCGAACAGGGGCGGACCGAGTATCACCCCGCCGAACAGGAAAACGAGGTGGCGCCGGCGGTGAGGCTGATCGTCCGGGACGGGCTGAGCCGCGCGCATTCCGCGTGGACGATGCCGTTCCAGCCCACGCCGCTCGCCCCCAGCGCGAAAAAGAGGCAGTACACCGCCGGCTTCGGCCAGCTCGCGTCGAGGCCGAGGAGCGCTGCCGAGGCGACGATCATGATCGCGCAGATGATCGCGAGCAGCCCGAGGCCGGCCGCCGCGGAGACCATGCTTGCCTGGGTTGTGCGCGCGGCGCCGAGGCGCAGCACGACGATACCGCCGTAGACCGAGGCCACGGCGGCCGCGCCGAAAGTGAGCCCCACGTGGTAGCCGCGACCAGAACGGGCGCGACGTCGAGCGATTCGGCTACCTTGGGCGCGATGGTGGAGAGCACGGTGTTCGACATCGCGCCCACCATCTGGGCGGCGCTGATTACGAGGACGACGCGCCAGCCACTGTGCATCGGATCGGCAGAAAGGCAGGTTGTGTTGTGCCGGTCCGCATCTTAACAGCGCGGGCGCGGCGCGCGCGGGAGCGGACCGGGCGCGACCACGGCGGCGCGCGTGTTGGTATCATCCGCTCCTGCCGGCCCGCCCCGGGGCCGGGGAGACGAACGTGATGAAGCGATCCACGCGAATTGCCCTGCTGCCGCTGCTCTTGCTCGCCGCCCTCGCCGCGCAGGCGGCGGAGACCTATCCGGCGCGCCCGATCCGCATGATCGTGCCGTTCGGTCCCGGGGGCGCTTCCGATTTCGTGGCGCGCATCGTCGCGCCCAGGATGGCGGAGGCGCTGGGGCAGCAGATCGTGATCGATAACCGCAGCGGGGCGGCCGGGAACATCGGCGTCGAGGTCGCGGCGCGGACGAGTCCCGACGGCTATACGCTGCTCCTCGGCAACGTCGGCACGATGACGATCAATCCCAACGTGTTCACGAAGTTTCCGGTGCGGCCGCTGCGGGATTTCACCGGCATCAGCATCGTCTCGGATGTGCCGGGCGCGCTCGCGGTTCACCCTTCCGTGCCCGGCAATTCGGTGAAGGATTTCATCGCCTACGCCAGGGCGCGCCCGGGGCAGTTGAACTACGGGGCGACCGGCGCGAGCAGCGCGCAGCGCCTCGCGTTCGAATTCTTCCAGTCGAAAGCCGGGATCAAGCTGCAGTACGTGCCGTACAAGGCCGGCGCCGGGGCGGCCACGGTGGCGCTCCTCGGCGGTGAGGTGACGGCGACGATGCTCACGACGGCGTCGTTCCTTCCGCACGTCAAGTCGGGCCGGCTCAAGGTCATCGCCGTGGTGTCGCCCGCCCGCGTGCCGCAGCTGCCCGAGGTGCCGACGATGATCGAGTCCGGCTTTCCCGAGCTGACCCTCGGTTCGTGGCAGGGCGTGTACGTGCCCGCGGGCACGCCTCGTCCGGTCGTGAGCCGGCTCCACGCCGTCGTGCTCAAGGTGATGGCGCACCCGGACGTGATCGAGCGCTACCGGCTGGGCGGCGCGCTCGTGATGACCAGCAAGTCGCCGGAAGAGTTCGCCGGGTTCATGAAGACGCAGACCGCGTTCTGGGAGAAACTGGTGAAGCAGCTCGGCGTGACCGAGTGAAACACCGCGCCGCTCGACCTCCTCCCGGTTCTCCGGCGGGCACCGGCTGATCGACCGCCACCACTGTCTCTGCGAGTTTCCATGACAAGGTACCGGTTCCTCCTCATCCAGGCGTTCCAGCTTCCGGATGGTTCGCCCTACCTCCACCGGACCACGACGGGGCCCAGGGAGGCGCGGCTGATGAACCACGACGCCGTCGGCCACCTCCTCGAAGACGTCGAGTGGGAACTCGACCCCGGTCCGCTCGCGCCGTACGGCGACTGGCCGGTCGAGAGCCGCGAGGAGTTCTGCCTCGTCGCCGCGGGGCGCCTGCCGATCGTGCGCAGGGCGTGCGAGAGCGGGAAGTACAACGGCATCGTGCTCCTCGGCGGCGGCGAGCCCGGGTTCCAGGAGTCGCGGGAGATCGCGCGCGCCTACAACATCCCGGTGACGGCCTGCGCGCATTCCCAGATGCACGTCGCCGCGCAGTTGGGGAACCGTTTCAGCGTGATCGACATGGCCGAGATCCACAACATGTACTACCGGGATCTCGTCCTCGTGCACGGCTTCCGGGACCGGTGTGCTTCCATCCGCAACATCAACTTCCCGCTGCCGCGCCCGGGATCGGAGCACGTCGCGAACATCCGGCAGGAAAAGGCGGCGGCGCTCCGCGGCGAGCGCTCCCCGATGCTGGAGGCGGCGCTCGTCGAGGCGGTCGCGGCGATCGAGGAGGACGGCGCCGAAGTGATCACCTTCGGTTGCTCGGCGACTTTCTGGATGCGGCCCTTCCTCCAGAAGCGGCTCGACGAGATGGGCTGGGAAGTGCCGGTACTGGAGGGCTACAGCTGCGCTCTCGTCCTCGCCAAGGCGCTCGTCTCGCTGGGGCTCTCCGCGAGCGGGCTCACCTATCCGGGCGACCGCCCCCGGAAATGGCGGCGGAGGAAGCTGATCTAGGGAGCGGGGACGGGCGAGACGATCGTGCGCGCGGGGGCGGACGGGGTACCGCCGCGCGGACCTACTGGGCCGTCACGCCGCCGTCGAGGGCAATGACCTGACCGGTCGCGTACGACGCCCCGGTGCCGGCGAGATAGCACACCAGCGCCGCGACTTCCTCGACCGTGCCGAAGCGCCCCAGCGGGATGCGCGCCAGCATCCCGGCGCGCCGCGCCGGGTCGGCCATCGATGCCTGGCGGGCGGGCGACACCGTGTCGATCTTTCCCGGTGCAACGGCGTTCACGCGTATGCCGTGCGCGGCCCATTCGATGGCGAGCATGCGCGTCATCTGCGCGATGCCGGCCTTCGAGATGCCGTAAAGCGCCTGGCCGGCGTGGCCCACGAGGCCGTGCGTGGAAGCAATGCTGACGATCGCCCCGGGCCGGCGCGCCGCCGTCAGGTGGCGCCCCATCGCCTGCGTCATGAAGAAGGTGCCCTCCAGGTTCACGCTCATCACCGTGGACCAGTCGGCGCGTGTTGCCTCCAGCGCGGGTCCGGGCAGCGGCACCCCGGCATTGTTGACGAGGACTTCGAGGTGGCCGAACGCGGCGGCAGCGGCCACGGCCGAGACGATGCTTGCCTGGCTTCTCAAGTCGAGCGCGATGCGCGCGACCCTCGCGCCGGCCCCGCGCGCGAGCGCTTCGGTCGCTTCGAGCGTGCGGGGATCGAGATCGCACAGCGCGAGGTCGAAGCCCGCGCGCGCCAGCGCGAGAGCGGTTGCCGCGCCGATCCCGTAGGTGGCGCCGGTGACAATAGCGGCGGGGCGGCCGGTGTGCTCGTTCTGCATGGCTCGACTTCGGGCGCGGGCCGCGTATCGGCCGCCCGCCTACAGCTTTCCTTCCATCCCGACCTGGCGGACGATGCCGGACCAGAACGCCGCCTGCTCCTTCACGAAGGCCGCGCAGGCCCGCGCGGTTTCCGTGTCGATGGCGCTCGCCGCGCTTGCCCTCAGGCGCTCGACGACCTTCGGGTCGCGCAGCACCCGGCTCACCGCGCCGGCCAGCCTCTCCACCACGGCCGCGGGCGTGCGCGCCGGGACGAACAATCCCTGCCAGGAATCGTTGGTGAGCTCCGGAAATCCCGCCTCGGTGATCGTGGGCACGTTCGGCAGCACATCGAGACGCTTCGCGCTGCGCACGACGAGGGCGCGCAACTGCCCGGCGCGCACGAACGGCAGGGTGGCCGGCACCGCGACGAAGCCCGCGGTCACCTCCCCGGAGACGAGAGCGGTGGCGGCGGCGCCCGCACCCTTGTACGCGACCAGCACGAGGTCCAACCCCGTCTTGTGCGCCAGGTACTGCATGCCGAGCGTGGCGGGATTGCCGGCCGCGGCGGAGCCCCAGTTGATCTGGCCGGGGCGGGACTTCGCGTGGGCGATGAATTCCCCGAGCGAGCGTACCGGGAGCGAGGGATGCACGACCAGCATCGAGGACACGTTGGCGGCGATGTTCACGCAGGCGAGATCCCGCATCGGATCGACCGGGAGCCGGCGGAAGAGCGCCGGGTTGATCGCGATGGTGCCGACGTTGCCGAAGAGCACGGTATAGCCGTCCGGGCTCGCTCGCGCGGCCATTTCCACCGCGATGTTGCCGGATGCGCCGGGGCGGTTGTCCAGCACGAGCGGCTGCCCGAGCGCCTCGGCGAGCCCCGGCTGCATCACGCGCGCGGTGAAATCGGTCGATCCGCCGGGTACGAAGGGTATGAGTATGCGCACCGGACGCACGGGGTAGTCCCCCGCGGCGGGCGCGGGCACGCTCGCCAGCGCGAGTGCGGCCGCCGCAAGCGAAACGCAGCACGCGAGCGTGTTCATGCCGCCTCTACACCAGCTTCTTCCGGCGCCAGCGGCGCGGCCGGTCGCCCGGATAGGCGAGAGCGCTCGCGCTCAGGCCCATGTCGACCATGAGCTTCGCGAGGCCGATCGCGCAGCGATAGCCCTCGAGCACCGGCACCTCCCAGCCGAGATCGGCGAGACGCCGCTCCAGGAACGGCTGCATCCAGAACGTCGCGGAACAGCCGAAAGTGATCACCTCGGCGCCGTCTTCCTCGATCGCCGCCACGGCCTCGATGAGCGCGGCCTCGAGCATCTCGGATCTCTCGCCGCGCAGCGCCTGCTGCTTCTGCTCGGCGAGGTGCGGATCGGCGTGGGGCGGGCGCGGGTGCGGCAGTTGCAGGTTGCGTATCGAGGCGCAGCGCCGCTCGAAGCGGTGCTGGACGATCAGGTTCCCGTAGTAGCTGCTGTGGTTCTCCGCCATGTCGATGACGCTGAACCGGTTGCCGAGCATCGCCGCCACGTGCATCTGCGAGTGCGCGCAGGCGGTGACCGGTATGTTGTACGGCCGCGCGATCTCGCGCGCCTCGTGAAAGCCGGGCTCGCCGCCGCCGAGCAGCACGATGCCGTTGTACTTGCCGCTGCGGCAGGCCTCGCGCACGATCGGCAGGCGCCCCGCCGCGGCGCAGGCGAACTCCTCGCGGTTCTCGACCTGCCAGTCGCCGTAGGTGGTGAGCGCTCCCGGGTGCAGATCCCACTGCACGTCGGCGAGGAAGGGCGCGACCTGCTCGTGGTTCTGGAGCTGTCGCTCCTTCGGGCCCTCGGTCGAGCGGTGGCGGTAGGGCGAGCCCGCCGGGAGCTGGAACGCCTGGATGAGGATGAAGCGGTAGCGGCTCGGCGGCTCGCCCATGCGAGTTTCCTTCACGACCGCGCGGCCGCGTCATTCCTTCGAGATGTTCGCCTCGCGCAGCACGCGCGCCCACTTGCTCACTTCGTTCTCCACCTGCGCGCGCAGCGCCTGCGGCGTGCCGCCGCCGGGCTCCATGCCCTGCTTGACGAGCGGCTCGCGCAGCTTCGGATCGGCCAGAACGCCGACGGCCTCGCGGTTGAGTAGCGTCACGATCTCGGCCGGAGTGTTGAGCGGCGCGAAGAGGCTGAACAGCCCCACGGAGATCAGTTCCGGCACGCCCAGTTCGACCGCGGTTGGCACACTCGGCAGGATCGCGGCGCGCTTCGCCGCCGTCACCGCCAGCACCTTCAGCTTGCCGGCGGCGACGAGCGGCACGTAGACCGGAACGTTGTCGAACGCCATCGTGATCCGGCCTTCGATCAGCTCGGGACGGAACGCCGTGGAGCCCTTGAACGGCACGTGCAGCACGTCCACGCCCGCGGTCTTCTTGAACAACTCGCACGTAAGGTGCAGCAGTCCGCCGACTCCGGACGAGGCGCAGGTGTACTTGCCGGGGCCTGCCTTGAGCCGGGCCACGAACCCCTTGAGGTCGTCCACCGGCAACACCGGCGTGACGAAGAGCCCGTTGGGAATCTCCGCGACGGCGGAGACGGGCAGCAGGCTCTTGCGCAGGTCGTAGTCGAGGCGGCCCGCGTTGTAGGTCATCTGGATGGCGAGCGAGGCCGTCGACGCCATGAGCAGCGTATAGCCGTCCGGTGCGGCCTTCACCACGGTCATCGCCGCGATGTTGCCCCCGTCGCCAGGCCGGTTCTCGACGATGACACGCTGGTTCAACCGCGCCGAGAGCCCGTCGGCGAGCGCCCGGTTCAGGTGATCCGCGCTCGAGCCCGCGGCGAGTGAATTCACCACCCGGATGACGCGCGCGGGGTAGGCCTCCGCCGGGGCCTGCGCCGCGACGACCACGGGCAGGCTCGCGCCGAGCGCCAGCGCGGCCAGGGCGGCGCGCCCTCGCGTACTGCTTGCGATGCTCATGGTTCTCCTCCCGGAGCGGCGGCAGCCGCCGGTTGCGGCCGACCCGCGCCCCATCGTTATCACGGGGAAAGCGGCATTCACGGAACGCGAGGCGCGTGCCGGCCGGGCCTCGCGCCCCGCGATTCCGCGGCCCCGGCGGCACACGTGCGAATCATACGCGGAACGCCTCGCCCCCGGCGGCGAGGGCCACGCGCGCGCCGGAGGCGCCGATCGCCCTGTTCACGCGCGGCATCACCTCGGTCGCCATGAGCTCCATCGAGCGCTTCGCGAGCTCGGGATCGACCCAGTCCATGCCGGCGTAGACGATCTCGCCGAACTCGCCCGCGACCTCGCGCAGCCGCAGGATCCCGTCGACGACCTTGTTCACCGTGCCATGGATGACGAGGTTGTCGAGGATGTAGTCCTCGGTGAGAATCGAATCGGGCTGCGCGGCGTCGCTCTTGAACGCGATCTGGCGGTTGCCGCTCACCATCTTGTAGGTGAGCATCTTCCAGTAGAAGCGGTAGGGGCTCGACGGGTCGTCGCGCCCGTAGCGGCGCGCGACCTTGTCGTCGTCCGCGACGAAAATGGTGCGCGCGATGCGCCAGTCCGCCGGGTCGGGCGTCCTGCCCGCCTTGCGCTTGCCCTCGGCATAGTTCGCCCAATGGCTGGGTAGCCACTTCTCCAGGAGGAAGTTCGCCGACAGCGGATGGAAGTCGCGCTCCCCCATCGCGATCACCCCCTTCGAATGCGGCGCCACCACGGTGCCGACGATCTCGGGGTGCGGCTTCTGGTAGGGCTTGTAGAGGTGTCCGCGCCCGATCCTCGGGTCGCGGCTCTGCGCCACCGACACCTTGTAGCGGTTGCCCGGGAAGTCGATGTCGTAGGGCGATTCGCGCTCCCACACCGCGAGGATGACGTCGATCGCCTCGGCGAACATCCGGTTGCGGTCCTCGTTGATGTTGCCGAGCGCCTCGGCGTCGCAGCGCAACGCCCCGGCGCTCACGCCGAAGATGAACCGTCCCTTCGCGAGGTGATCGAGGAGCGCCGCGTGCGAGGCGATCAGGACCGGGTGCATCTGCGAGAGGTTCGACGTGCCGGTCGCGAGCCGGATCGTCTTCGTCTCGCCCACCAGCGAGGCGAGGAAGATCATGCTGCTCGGGATGTTCTCGGTCTTCTCGGTCAGGTGCTCGCCCACGAAAGCGTCGTGAAAACCCAACCGGTCGGCGAGCATGATCGCCTCGCGGTCCTCCGCGAGCGTCTCGGTGCAGTTGCGCTCCATCGGATGGAGCGGCATGGTGAAGTAGCCGAGGCGCATGCGGGTTCTCCTGTCGGGACGGCCGGTGGATGATACTCAACCGGCGCGATGGAGTACTCACCCCGTGGAAGAAACAGTTTGTCCCGGCCGGCAACGCGGGGCGCCGCGCCCGCGCGGAGCGCCGCCGGCGGGTTTGCGCGGCCCGCTTTCCGGCAGCCGCGTGATTTCCACCAGGAAATCGATCATCACGCGGAGCTTGCGCGGCACGTGCCGCGTGGGCGGGTAGACCACGCTGATCGGCTGGCCCTCGACCGCGTAGCGCTCGAGCAGCGGCCTGAGGGTTCCCGCGGCGAGATCGTGGCGCAGCGTCCACCAGTTCGACTGCGCGATGCCGAGCCCGAGCAGCACCGCCTCGCGCACCGCGTCGCCGCCGCTCACCACGAGGTTGCCGCGCACCGGAACCTCGATCAGCCGGCCCCGGTCGCTGAACTTCCAGACCGGGCCGAAGTTGGAGATGATGCAGTCATGCCCCGCGAGTTCGCCCGGCTCGGCGGGCGCGCCGTGGCGCTCGAGGTAGTCGGGAGTCGCGGCGGTCACGCGCGGGCCGTGGTTGAGTACCCGGGTAATGCAGCGCGAGTCGTCGAGGGCGCCCACCTGCACCGCGAGGTCCACCCCCCGCTCGATGAGATCGATCGCTCGGTCGTCGAAGCCGACGTCGAGGACGATGTCCGGGTAGCGCGCGGTGAACTCGGCCACGCGCGGCAGGAAAGTGAGGCGGCCGAACAGGACGGGCAGTGCCATCCGGAGCCGGCCCCGCGGCGTTTCCCCCGCGCTGCGCACGGAGGCTTCCGCGTCCTCGATGTCGTTCAGGATCTGCTGGCAGCGCGCGTAGAACTTCCGCCCATCGTCGTTCAGCGACATGCGGCGGGTCGAACGCGCGAGGAGCTGCGCGCTGAGTTCCTCTTCCAGCCGCGCGACGGCCTTCGCCACCGCCGAGACCGAAATGCCGAGCTGGGCCGCCGCCGCCGTGAAGCTGCCGCTCTCGGCGACCCGGACGAACGCCGTCATGGCCTGCAGCTTGTTCATCGAGGCCGGGATCGTCGGGGCGCGGTCGGACCGGCGCCGTATCGTGGAAGAAATGGAAAAATTGATTCTACTATCTGGTCCATTTCTCCGGCAATCCGCTGTTCCCGGACTCGCGGCATGGCGGGCCGCACGGCGCCGGCGGGGCAGAGCGCGGGGGTGACCGCGAACGCGATTCGTCCGGTCGCACTCGGCCTGCCACGCGGGTCGTGGCGCCTCGCGGCGAGCGTGCCGGGCGCGGCCGGCCGCAGCACGCCGGGGCACCCCCGCCCGGGGCCGGCTTGACGGCGCAACGAGCGCTCCGGGATACTGGGCCTTAAGGGGGACCGCAAGAACAAGATCCGCGGTTCGCCCCACAGCCAGGGAGGAGCTCGCCATGATCGCAGGGGGAGGCCGTTCGCTTGCCGTTCTGGCACTGATTTTCGCGGGTCTCGCGCCCGCGCTCGCGCAGTATCCGGTCAAGCCCGTGCGGCTGATCCTGCCCTTTCCGCCGGGAGGCGGCACCGACACCCTGGGCCGCCAGGTGGCGCAGAAGATGGCGGAGCAGATGGGCCAGCAGGTGATCGCCGACAACCGCCCCGGAGCCGGCGCGAACCTCGGCGTCGAGATCGCGGTGAAGTCGCCGCCCGACGGCTACACGATGGTCATGGTCACCCTGTCGAACGCCGTGGGCCAGACCGCCTACAGCCGGTTGAGCTTCGATCTCGTGAAGGATCTCTCGGGGATCGCGCGCCTCGCCACCATTCCGCACGTGCTCGTCGTCCACCCGTCGGTGCCGGTGAAATCGGTGAAGGAGTATGTAGCGTTCACCAGGGCGCGGCCGGGCCAACTGCTCTATTCCTCGTCGGGCGCCGGTTCCGCCGCGCACATCGCGGGCGAGTATTTCGCGAGCCTCACCGGCGTGAAGATGGTTCACGTTCCGTACAAGGGAGGCGGCCCGTCGATGATCGCGCTGGTCGGTGGCGAGGTGGGGTCCTGCTTCGCGACCATGCCTTCCGCGATCGGCTTCATCAAGTCCGGGAAGCTCAGGGGAGTCGCGGTCACCACGGCCGAGCGCTCGCCGGCGACGCCGGACCTTCCGACGATCGCGGAGGCCGGCGTCAAGGGCTACGAGTTCGGGGCGTGGTACGCGCTCGCCGCTCCCGCCAACACGCCGAAGGAAGCCATCTCGCGCCTGAACGCCGAAGCGGTGAAGGCGATCAAGCATCCCGACGTGGTATCGCGCCTCGCGAGCGCGGGCTACGAGGTCACCACCAGTTCACCCGATGAATACACCCGCTTCGTGCGGTCCGAAGTCGCGAAGTGGGGCAAGGTCGTCAAGGCGATCGGACTGCGGGTGGACTGATCCTCGGCCCGGCGGGCGTGGTGGCGTCGGGCGGCTTCCTCGACCGCCGCGTGCATCCCGTCTCCCGGGGGCGGCGCGAGGCCATGGCAGGCGCTCAGAGCTCGCGGCTCGCCGTTTCGATCAGCTCGATCTTGTAACCGTTCGGGTCCTCGACGAACGCGATGATCGTCTTGCCGCCCTTCACCGGGCCGGGCTCGCGGGTGATCTTCCCGCCCGCGGCACGAATGCGTTTGCAGGTCTCGGCCACGCTGTCGACCCCGAGCGCGATGTGGCCGTAGGCGGTGCCGAGATCGTAGCTGGAGACGCCGTGGTTGCAGGTGAGCTCGATCTCGGCCTCACCCGCCTTGTTGCCGCCGCCGCAGGCCACGAAGGCGAGCGAGTAGCCTTCCCCGGGGCGCTCGGTGGTACGCAGCAGGTTCATGCCGAGGACCCTGGTGTAGAAGTCAATTGACTGTTGCAGATCGCCGACGCGCAGCATGGTGTGCAGCAGGTTCATGGCCTTTTCTCCTTCGGTTGCGGTTCAGGACGATGGAACCGGTCTCGCGAACGCCTGCCGGCGCATCGCCGGCTTCACGGTGTCTCAGAGCCCCATCATACCGATCCACCATTGCAGCTTGCCCGAGAGCTCGACGTCGTACTTGCGCACGAGATCGAGCGTGCCGTCGCGGCCAATGCGAAACACGGTCATGCCCGCCGGGGCGAGCCGCGCCTCTTTCCCGTGACGCGTCCACATGTCGCGAATGCTCGCGGTTATGAGCAGGCGGCCGCCCGGGTCGATGCCGAAGGTGCGCACGTGGTGCGTGAGCGGATCGACGCTTTGAATACGCCGCGGTTCGCCGGTGGCCGGATCGATGGCGAACACGGCAATGCTGTTTTCACCGCCGGCGAATACGCGCTTGCCGTCGAACGCCACGGTGCCGTCGGCGCGGTTCGCCGAGTACACGAAGCGGCCGTTCGGGTGAACGTGAATTGCGCTGGTGGCTTGATGCAGCCTCGGGTCGCGATCTCCCGCGAGCGTGGTCGTGGTGAACGCCGGTGTCTCGTCCACCCGGTCCCGGGCGGCATCGAGCCGGTGCATGTGCATCTCGTTCTGGCTTTCGATGTTCGCGTACATCCACGGCCTCGCCGGATGGAAATCGACATGGCGCGGTCGATAGCCGTACCCGTTCCGGCCGCCGACGATGTTCTGCGCGTCGGTGAGTTGCCCGCCGTCGAAGCCGAACACCTTGATCGCGCCCGGGTCCTCGGGCTTTCCGTCCCTCGCGTCGTTGCCGCGCGCCGGGAAGACCACGATGCGATTGGATGGCGCCACCGTCACCTGATGCGCGTAGATGCCGACATCGACCCTCGCCTTCTCACCCACCCGCGGTCCCAGCGTGCCATCGGCGTTGATGGGGTGTACGGTGATGTTGCTCGGATTGTTGAAAGCGCTCAGGACGTGCGTGCCCGCGGGATTCACGCAGTGGTGTATCGGTCGCGAGGGCAGCGCTTGCGGCTCGCCGTGCATCGCGAGGGATCCGTCGGGCGCCACGCGCAGCGCGCAGATCCGGTGCATCACGCCCGGGACCGGCGTATTGCCCGAAGCCGCGTCGCTGGTGGAAACGTAGATGAATTTCCGCGACGGATGCGGCCATACGTATTGCACGTTGGACGGCAGGGTGAGGGCCGTGCGGCGCGTGAGCGTCGCCGCCTCGACGTCGACGTCGAAATGCGTGAGCACGGCGCCGACGCCTTGGTAGAGCACGGTACGATCGGCCATGTTTCCCCCGGGCACACAAGCATTGTAGCCGTGAAATGCATGGCCCCGGTCCGCCGCCCGCGGGCGATTCGCTTCCTCGACCGGAACCGGGTCGCGCGCGACGTGCCGGATCGACCGCGACGGCGGCGGTCCCGATCACCCACCAGCCGGCTCCTCGGGGAGCCTCGCCTGCACGATTGACAGCGCACCGCCAGTCCGCGTACTTTCGACCGGGATTCGCCCCCGGCGGCCGGCGCAAGCGGGCCGGCCCTTCAAACCCGACGAGTGTTCCGTGCCGATAGAGGCCCCGCGTTCGTGGCTCATCGTTCCGGCGTCGAAGCCGAGGGAGATCGCGCTCGCGGGCCGCTCCGGCGCGGACGTGGTGGTGCTCGACTTCGTCGAATTCGTCGCGGACGCGTTGAAGCCCGCGGCCAGGGAATCGGCTCGATCCGCGGTGGAAGCGGCGCGCGCGGGAGGCGCGCGGGTTTACGTGCAGACGACCCCGGATTTCATGAACGCCGACCTGCGTGCCGCCGTGTGGCCCGGAGTCGCGGGAGTCGTGATCTCGCGCGCGGAATCGCCGGGCAACATGACCGAGGCCGCCGTGCTGCTGCGGGAACTCGAGCGCGAGCGCGGCATCGCGCCCGACGCGCTGCGGATCGTCGCCGCGCTGGAGACGGGCCGAGGGAACCACGCGGCGCACGAAATTGCGTGCGCGAGCCCGCGCGTTACCGCGATCACGCTGGGGCGGGCCGACCTTTGCATGGATCTTCGCCCGGAGCCATCGGGCGAGATCCACCTCATGCAGTACCTCATGCAGCGCCTGATCATCGTCGCGGGCGCGGCGGGTGTCACGCCGCTCGGCGCGTGGTGGCGCGCGCCGGACCGGGGATTGCTCGCGACGCCGGAAAATACCCGCGGCGCGGCCGAGCGCGGCCGCGCCATCGGTTTCCGGGGCGCGATGTGCCTGCGTACAGATCAGGTTGCACCGCTTAACGATGCATACGCCTGAGGAAGCGCCGCGCAAGCGCGGGGAGCCGCCGGTGAACGCCGATCGTGGCATGACCCGGCGAACCGTCCGCCGTTCCGGGCTCACCATGCCCATCGTCACCGCGCGGTTCGTCGACAACGCGTGGCGGCGCGGCTGCGATTTCGTGATCCTCGATCTCGAGGACTCGGTGCCGAAGCACCTGAAGGCCCACGCCCGCACGCTCGTGCGCGAATCGATCCGGAAGGTCGAGCGCGGCGGCGCGGAAGCCTTCGTTCGCGTCAACCACGATACCCCGCGCGAGGACCTCGAGGGCGCCGTGTGGCCGGGATTGAAGCGCGTTCGCTACCCCAAGACCGAGCACGCCCGGGAGCTGGTTCTGCTCGACGGGATCCTCGCGCGGCTGGAAAGGGAGCGCGGCATCGCGCCCGGCTCGATCGAGATCGATCCCGGCATCGAGACCGCGCTCGGCGTCGCGAACACCTTCGAGATCGCGTCGGCCACGCCGCGCACGAGGGAATTCGGCGCGTCCTCCGGCGGCTACGATCTCTCGCGCGATCTCGGCGTGGAGATGTTCGTCGACTTCGACCAGTTCGTCTACGCCAGGGGCGAGGCGGAAATCGCGGCGCGCACGCTCGGGCTCGGCCTGCGCGCCGCGCCGTTTCTGGCGAACCCGAGCGGCAGCGTGAGCGACGGCAACCGCGCGCTCGTCCAGGCGCAAGCGGCGCTGAGGTGCGGCTTCCATCTGGGGACGGGCGGCCTCAATCCGGCGGTGGTCGAATCGCACAACGCCGGCTATACGCCGGCGGACGATGAGCTGCGCGAGGCGCGCTGGGTGCTGGAGCAATACGCGCTGGTCGAGGAAAGCGGCGAGACGTGGCTGGAAGTGGAAGGCCGGGTGATCGACCGCTACGAGGCTGCGCGGGCGCGAGATACGCTCGAGTGGGCGGACGCGTGCGCGGCGCGCGACCGGGAGAAGGCGGAGGCCGCCGCGCGGACGAAGGCGGCGCTGGGCTTGTGAGGAACCCATTGGCCACGGAAGGAAGGACACGGACGCTTTCAATCACGCAGCGCTTCGCCCGCGCGCGATCCACGATTCTTCCGTGACGAGAGATAGTTCATCGCAGTCCCGGGCGGGCCCGCCCACGTGCGCCGATGCGACCGCGATCGCGATGGCGTATCCCCGGTCGGCCCCGGGCTGCTCCGTTCGAGGCAGCGACCGGCCGCACCCGCGGCGCAAGGATCCCCCGGACGCCACCGGGGTGTTCGACCTCCCGGGGACGCGGGCGCCTTTACTGCCGACTGCCGACTGACAGCCGAGTACGCCAGTGTTGATCCGCCGCTCCAACCTGCTTGTCCCGGTTGCCGACGCGAAGGCCCTGCGCTCGGCGTGGCGGCACGGCGCCGATGCGATTACGCTGGATCTCGAGGACGCCCGGGGTTCGGCGGCGCGGCGGGTGCGCGGGCGCGTCAGGGACGCCATTCCCCGGGCCGCCCGGGGTGCGGCGGAAGTATTCGTTCGCGTGAACAGGGCTTCGCTCGCGGAGGACTTCGCCGCTTCGATCTGGCCGGGCCTCACGGGCATCGTGCTCCCGGGGATCGAGTCGGCCGCGGAGCTCGCGCGAGCGGCCGGCCTCGCGACGGCGTTCGAGGCCGAGCGCGGCATCCCCGCCGGCTCGCTCCGCTTCATCGTGCTGCTCGAATCGGCGCGCGCGGTGTGGGATATCCGCGCTATCATCACCGCGAGCGCGCGCGTAGAGCAGGCGGGACTCCACGAGGCGCGCCTCGCCCGGGGACTCGGCATCACGGCCGCCATGCGCCTCGATCCCGGCTATGATCCGTTCGTCTATGCCCGCGGGCGGCTTGCGTTCGAGGCCACCGCCGCGAAGGTGAGCCCGGTCGGCATGAGCTGGCCGCTCGCCGTCGGGACGGGCGAAGCGGCGGCGGCGGAGGTGCACGCGGCCGCCACGAAGGCGCGCAATTCCGGGATGAAGGGCGCCATCTGTCCGCACCCGTCCTGGGTCGCGCCGGTCAACGCGGCCTTCACGCCGACGCCGGAGCTGGTCGGCTGGAACCGTCGCGTTCGCGAAGCATTCGCCGCGGGCGTGGCCGCCGGCACCGCGGCCGTTCCGCTCGAGGGCCGCATGATCGATGTGCCGGTGGACGAGTGGGCGATCGTGGTGCTCGCTACCGCGGAGGCGTGCGCGGCGCGGGATGCGCAGAAGCGGGCGGCGCTCGCCGCGGCGAGCGGCGGTCGTTGACGGAGAGGCATGCCGCACGCAAAGCACGCAACGGCGCGAAGCAACCCGGGGAGCTCCGGCGGATCATCGCGCCTGGCGCTCTCCGCGGCCCTTGCGTGAAATCGTGACCGGAGGAAACGGCGCATGAGTGGTACCGTAAAGTTGATCGACACCGCCGCGCTCAAGGCGGCGCTTCACGACGGCGGTGAAATCGCGCTCCTCGATGCGCGCGAGGAGGTGCCGTTCGATGCGCGGCACCTCCTGATGGCGGCCTGCGTGCCGGTCTCGCGCCTCGAACTGGTGGTCAATGCCTGCGTGCCGCGGCAGAGCGCGCGCGTCGTCTGGTGCGACGACGGCGAGGGGCTCGCGGGTTGCGCCGCGTCGCGAATGGCTGCGCTCGGCTACACGGACGTATCCGTGCTGGAAGGGGGCGTGAAGGCGTGGGAGGCGGCCGGATACCCCGTCTACAGCGGCGTCCACGTGCCGAGCAAGGCGTTCGCCGAGGTGGTCGAACACGAGGCCGGCACGCCCTGGATCACCGCGGAGGAGCTGAAGCGGCTCATCGATTCGAGGGCGGACATCGCGCTTTTCGACAGCCGCTCGTTCGAGGAATACCACGAAAACAGCATCCCGACCGCGGTGAGCGTCCCCGGTGCCGAGCTCGTCTACCGCTTCGCCGATCTCGTGCCCTCGCGGTCGACGACGGTGATCGTGAACTGCGGCGGGCGCACGAGGAGCATCATCGGCGCGCAATCGCTCATCAACGCCGGCGTGCCGAACAGGGTGGTCTCGCTGAGAAACGGCACGCAGGACTGGCACCTCGCGGGCTTCCCCGTGCTGAAGGGCTCGACCGCCCGCCCGCCGGCCGTGTCCGCCGCCGGGCACGCGGCGGCGCGGGCGAGGGCGGAGCGCGTCGCCGAACGGTTCGGGATCGCGCGGATCGATGCCGCGACGCGCGCCCGCTGGCGGACGGAGTCGGCGCGCCGCACGCTCTACGTGTTCGACGTGCGCGCGCCCGAGGAGTACGTCGCGGGGCACATTCCCGGCATGAAGAACGTGGCGGGCGGCCAGCTCGTGCAGGAGACCGACCGGCACGCGGCGACATGGGGTGCGCGCGTCGTGCTGGTGGACGACGACGGCGTGCGTGCGGTCATGACCGCGCACTGGATGAAGCAGATGGGATGGGCCGCCGCGGCGATGACGGTGGACATGAGGGCGGCGGGGACGGAAAGGGGCGCGTGGGTGCCCCGCGCGCTGGGGTACGGCGCGCTGGCGGTCGCGAGCCTCGATGCGGCTGCGCTCGCAAAGCGCATCGATGCCGGGGCCGTCAGCGTCGTGGACGTCGACTGGAGCCGGGCCTATCGCGACGCGCACAGTCCCGGCGCGTGGTTCGCCCTGCGCTCGCGCCTGAACGAGGTGCGCGGGAAGCTGCCCGCGGCGGAAACCGTGGTGTTCACGTCCGCGGATGGGGTCCTCGCGCGCTACGCGGCGGCCGACTGGAGGGACATGTCGTCCATTCCGGCGCTGGCGCTCGAGGGCGGGACGGCGGCGTGGCGCGCGGCGGGATTCCCGCTTGAGACCGGTGCGACCCGCATGGCCGGTTCGCCGGATGACATCCGGCTCCGCGCGCGCGAGCAAACGGCGGGCGTGGAAGAGGCGATGCGTGCCTATCTCGCGTGGGAGCTCGATCTCGCCGCGCGAATGGCGGCGGACGGCGACCAGCGCTTCCGGGTGCAACGATAGGGACGCACGCTTTCCCGCGACCGGCGCGAACGGGGCGCGCCCCGGCTTTCACGTCATCGCGCCGAACATGGCGTTGGCGACCTTGAGGAAGAGGGTCCGGTTCACGCCGTCCGAGTGCAGGAACGCGGCGGCGTCGCGCACGAGCTTCTCCACGCCGGCCTCCTTCATGTAGCCGTGCCCGCCGTGGATCTCCAGGGTCCACGTCGCGATCTTCCACGCGCTTTGCGCGGCCATTGCCTTCGGCAGCGCGCCGAGCGTGCCGTCCCATCCCGTTTCCTGGTGGTCGGCGAGCCAGCACGCGCGGTGGACGTAGGCGCGCGAGGCATCGATCAGCATGCGCATTTCCGCGAGCTGGGCGCGGATGCCGTCGTGCTCGATCAGGCGCCTGCCGCCCTGCACTCGCGTGCTCGCCCAGTCGATCGCCTTGCGGTGGAGCGCGACGGCGACGCCCAGCACCGTCGCGCCGGCATAGGCGTTCGACTGCGGCGAGAAGCGCGCGAACACCTGCGAACCCTTGTCGACCGCGCCGACCACGTTGGCGTCCGGGACGAAGCAGTCCTGGAAGACGAGCTCCGCATTGTTGGCTAGCCGCTCGCCCATCTTGTCGTGGACCCGGCCGATGGTGAACCCCGGCCGGCCGCGCTCGAGGAGAAAGCACGTCGAGCCGTTCGCCATGGTCTTCCCGCGGTCCGTCTGCACCATCAGGAGGTAGTGGCTCGCGCGATTGCCGTTGGAGATGAAGTGCTTCATGCCGTTCACGACCCAGCCGCCGGGCGCGCGCGACGCGCTGGTGCGAAACGGCACCGGCTGGTTCGTGTGCTTGTCCGAGCCGTTGCCCGGCTCCGTCATGCCGATCGCCAGGAGCCCGCGCGGGTCCTTCGCGAAGGCCGGCAGCACCCGCGCGCGCTGCTCGTCGTTGAAGGCCGCCTGCATGAGCTGCGCGATCTTGAAAGTCTGCGCCAGCACGACCGCGAGGCCCATGTCGCCGGTGGCGAGCTCCTCGACCACCATGGCGGTGGTGAGCGAATCGAGACCGAGCCCGCCCCATTTTTCCTCCAGGGTCATGGTGCGCAGCCCGAGCTCGTGCGCCTTCTCGATGAGTTCCCAGGAGAAGCAGTCCTCGGGATTCGGTCGCGCGTCGAGCGCGGCCGAGCGCGGCCTGACTTCGTGCTCGACGAAGCGGCGCACCGTCTCGAGGATCGCCTGCCGCTCCGTGGTCGCTTCGTGGATTTCCGTCATGGTGTATGTGCCCGTGCCGGCGGGGTGCGCGTCCCGGTTCTCAGGCGACGCGCTCGATGTGGCGGAACTTGCGCTCCCGGTTCAGACGGTAGAACCTCCGCAGCTCGGCGATCGCGTCGCGGTGCGCGGCGGATCCGTCCGCGCGCAGCGTGCGGGCGAGGCGCCGGCAGAACCGCGCCGCGTACGAATTCGCCCGCCGGTAGAGCGCCGTGCGCTCGCCCGCGAGGTGGGCGTCGACGCGCGTGCGCTCGAAGAGCACGTGGTGGAGCTCCACCGGAAAGCGATTCGGGTTCTGTTCGTTGAGCAGCCAGAGGCTTCCCACGTACTTGTCGATCTCGGCCTGAAGTTCCAGTTCGAGCAGCGTGGTCGATCGGCGGTGCCCCGCGCTCCACACGAGATGCAGGAAGTGGCTCACGCCCTCCAGCGCGGTCCAGTAGTCGGCGATGTTGCCCTCGTGCAGCGCCTCGAAGGGGTTCGCCGCCGAGAGCCGCGCCAGCACGCCGGATTCCAGGTACACGCTCACCCAGAGCGTGTCCTCGTCCTCGGACACGAGGACCTGTTCGTCGGTACCCGTCGCGCGCAGCGCGGGCGGCACGCGGCTGCGGTCGGTGAGGAGGTACTCCGCAACGTCGTGTTCGAGGGGGACGTCGTAGATCCCGGCGAGCAGGTTCTGCAGCGCGGTGAGCACCATGCGGGCCTCTACCCGGCTTTGTACACGGTGTCATTACACCAGATTCCGCCGCCCTTGTTCGGGAAATCCGTCACGAACGAGGGGCATCCGTCACCGCGGCAGCGCCAGCACGGCGAGCGCGTCGACCGCCTTCACGCCCTGCCCGGCGGGGAGCACCACCAGGGGATTCACGTCCAGTTCCGCCAGCGTTCCCGCCGCGTGTACGGCGAGGTACGAGGCGCGCTCGAGCGCGTCCGCGAGCGCGTCGATATCGGCGGGTGGCTCGCCGCGGAACCCGCGCAGGAGCTTCGCGCCCCGCACTTCGGCGATCATCTCCAGCGCCCCGGAGCGCGTCACGGGACAGCGCCGCAGCGCGACGTCGTTGTACACCTCGACCATGACGCCGCCGGTCCCGAAGAGGAGCATGGGTCCCACCTGCGGGTCGTACTGGATGCCGACGATCGTCTCGACGCCGCCCGCCACCATTTCCTGCACCAGCACGCCCTCGATGCGGGCGTCCGCCCGGTACGCGCGCGCGTTCGCCATCACCTCGTCGCAGGCGGCCGCCACCTCTGGCGCGGACTTCAGGCCGAGCCGCACGGCCCGCGCCTCCGTCTTGTGGAGGATGTCGGGGGAATCGATCTTCAGCGCCACGGGGTAGCCGAGCTTCGCGGCGGCCTCGACGGCCGCCGGCGCGGTAGCGGCCGCGATCTCCCGCGTTACCGGCACGCCCCACGCGGCGAGCAAACGCTTCGCCTCCGCCTCGGATAGCACCGTTCGACCCGCGCCGCGCGCGCTTTCGAGTCGCCGTTCCTGCTCCGCCGTCGGCTCGGGCAGGGCGGGCGCGCCCGCGGCAAGCCAGCGCTCGCGCCACGCGTGGTAGTCGAAGAGGCTCTTCAATCCGGTCGCGAGCTTCTCCGGCGAATAGAAGATGGGGATGCCCGAAGCCTTCAGCCGCGGCAGCGTCTTCGTGTCGCCGCGGCTCGTCGTCCAGAAGAAGGCGATCCCCTTCTCCGAGCGGTCGCGCAGCCGGACGACCTGCTCGACCTGGTCGCCGGTGCCCGCGCTGGCGACGACCAGTGTGCCGACCGCGGGCTCCTCGATCATGCAGTCCATGATCGCCGGGAAGGAATCGCTGTGGGCGAAACCCGTCACGTCCGCGGGATTGGCCGCCCAGCCGAAATCCCCGAGGATCGCCTTGATACCGCCGCGGGCGTGCTCCGAGAGCGGGGGAAGGGTGAGGCCCGCCTGCCCGAGCAGGTCGGCCGTGAGCGAGCTGATGCCCCCGGAGTGCGAGACGACCGCGATGCCGGGGCGCGCGGGCCTGCGGTGGCTCGCGAGCAGGTGCGAGACCTCCAGCAGATCCTCGTAGCCCTGCACCCGGATGATCCCGTACTGGCGGAAGAGCGCGTCGTGGTTCGCGTCGACGCCCGTCAGCGCCGCGGTGTGCGAGCGCGCCGCCTGCGCGCCGCACTCGGAGCGGCCGATCTTGATGAGGACGATGGGCTTGCCGCGCTCGGCGGCGAGTTCGGCCACGGCGACGAGCTTCGTCACGTCCTTGAAGCCCTCGACGAAGCCGGCGATGACGCGCGTGCCGGGATCGTCCACGAGGTAGCGCGCGAAATCGGTGAAGTCGAGGTCGACCTCGTTGCCCGTGGAGACGATGCAAGAGAGGCCGATGCCGCTGTCCACGGCGCGAAGGAGGAAAGGTCCGAACGCCGTCGCCCCGCTCTGGCAGACCAGACCGACGTGGCCGGTCAGCCCCCCGAGCGTGCGCGAGGAGGCGGTGGGCCAGATGTCGTCGCGGACGTTCGCGATGCCGAGGCAGTTGGGGCCG
Organism: Burkholderiales bacterium; assembly: GCA_020854035.1. Taxonomy (GTDB): domain Bacteria; phylum Pseudomonadota; class Gammaproteobacteria; order Burkholderiales; family SG8-41; genus SG8-41. Next base: position 42,992 of record JADZGE010000064.1, read on the forward strand.
GTGAAATGGAGACCCGACTCGCGCGCGAACTCCGCCAGCCGCGACTGCATTTCGTTCCCGGCGTCGTTGCCGCGCTCCGCGAACCCGGCCGAGATGATGACCGCGGCGCCCGCGCCCTTGCGCCGGCATTCCTCGAGCACGGGCAGCACCTGCCGGTGCGGGACGACGACCCCGACGAGGTCGGGCGCTTCGGGCAGCGCTGCGACGCTCGCCCACGCCTTCATTCCCATGATCTCGGGATAGTTGGGATTGACGGGATACACGCGCACGCGGTCCTTCGCTCTCAGCACCGCGCCGAGCAGCCGCCCCCCGTAGCCGCCCCTGGGCGTTGCGCCGACGACCGCGATCGAGCGCGGCTTCAACATCCGGTCGATGGCCGCGAGCCTGCTCCGGGGCCAGTACGCCGCGGCGCGCTCGTTCCGATCGCTCGACACGCCCGGGCCCGCTACAGCAGCAGTTGCGAGGGATCGCCCTCGGACCGCACATCGAAGGCGTTGAGCAGCATGGCCTGCATCGCGAAGTAACCCACGGTCGTCGCGATCTGCACCGTGGCCGGGATACCGAAGCGGTCGATCACCGCGCGGTACGCCTCGTCGCTCACGTGATGGTTCCCCCGCAGCAACTGCAGGCAGAAGTCGGCGATCGCGCCCTGCCCGGCCGTGAGCCCCGGCAGGTTCTCGCGCCGGCCCGCCGCCTCGATCAGCGCGCCGGAGAAACCGGCGTGCCGTGCCGCCGCGCGCGCGAGGGCCCACTCGTAGTCGCAGTCGAATTCGGCGGCCGCCAGGAGCCACGACAGCGCGCGAGCCGGGGCGGGAATCGCCGAGCCGTAGACGAGCGGCTCCCCGACCGCCGCCACGCGTTCCGCGAGGTCGGGACTGTGCAACAGCACCGAGTACGGGCCGGCGACGCGGCCGCGGGTGCGCACGACGCGGTCGAAGAAGTGATGATCGGCCGGCGCGAGCTCCTCGATGCGGGTGACGGGCGGTATGCGCGGCGTGGCGCGCGGCGCAAGCCCGGCGAAAAAGGGAGCGCGCGGAGCACCCACCGGCGTGCAACCCGGATGCGGCGGGATCGGCAGCCGCGCGAAGGGCCTGCGGCCGGCGAGCTGTTCCGGCGTCATCTCGATCTCGCAGGCGTTCAGCGGAAACGCGATCAGCGCAAAGTAGCCGAGACTCGCGACCACTTCGACGAGGCCACGCGCGCCGAAGTGCCCAAGCGCCGCGGCGAACGTTCGCTCGTCCAGCCGGTGGCTGCCGGTAGCGAGTTGCGTGCAGATGCCGAGCACCAGCGCGTCCTCCGCCGGAAGCTCCCCGAGCGGCCTGCCTTCGCGCACCGCGTCCACCACGGGCTGGGGCACGCCGGCGTCGAGCGCCCAGTTCACCCACGCGCACCACTCGTACTCGCCGTCGAGCACGCGCGCGCCGAGCGCGGCGATGAAGCCGCGCAACCGGATCGGCACGATCGATTCGTCGGCCTGCCCGCGTGCGTGAAAGTAGTGGCCGAGGTGCGCGACCCGCGCGGCGAGATCGGGACTGCTGTTCAAGAGCGTGATGAACGGGCCCGAGATGGGGTGGCGGCGGATCGCCTTCACCGCGTCGTGAAAGCGCCGCTCGTTTCCCGGCAACGCGGCCCGCTCGATCATGTGCACCCGGTTCGCCACGATATGGTCCCCGCTCGAGTGGAAAACTTCATTCTATCCCGGTCGCGTGGCGGCCCTTGCGCGCGCGCCTCATGGCTCGCCGTGCGTCCGGCGTGCGGCGAATGCCGGCGGATCGCCGGTCTCGCGTCATGCTACGATGCCTCGCGCAAGTTTCCCGCTTTCGGCGGGATGACCGCGCTCCCGTGTCGCGACCGCGAGGGTGGGCGCGGCCCCGCGCTGACGCGACAGGGAATCCGGACATGTCGAAGCTGCCGCTCCTCTTTGCCCCGATCACGCTGCGATCGGTCGCCGCCCGCAATCGCATCGTCGTCGCGCCGATGTGCCAGTACGTGTCGGTGGACGGCAGCCCGACCGACTGGCAGCTCGTGCATCTCGGAAGGTTCGCCGTCGGCGGCGCGGGGATCGTTTTCGGCGAGGAGACGGCGGTCGAGGCGCGCGGTCGCAAGACCTGGCATTGCGCGGGTATTTTCGACGACCGGCACAGCCGCGATTACCGCCGGATCACCGACTTCATCCGCTCGGCCGGCGCGCTGCCCGCCATTCAGCTCGGCCATTGCGGGCGGCGGGCGAGCACCCATGGCGCGATGCGGGACTTTGCGCCGCTCACCGAAGCTGACGCGCGCCGGGGACGCCCGCCGTGGCGGGGGATATCGGCGAGCGCGATACCCGCCAGGCCGGGCGCGCATGTCCCGCTGGAGATGGATCGCGACGACATCCGGGAGAATCTCGCCGCCTGGCGCGAGGCGGCGCGGCGCAGCGTCGACGCCGGCTACGATGTGCTCGAGATCCACGGCGCGCACGGTTATCTTATCGCCCAGTTCCTCTCGCCCCTGTCCAACCGCCGCACCGACGGCTACGGCGGCGACTTGAACGGCCGGATGCGATTCGCCCTGGAAGTCGTGGACGCCGTGCGGGGTGCCTGGCCGGCGGACCGGCCTCTCTTCTTTCGCGTCTCCGCGGTGGACGGTGCGGGTGGCGAGTGGGGCATGCGGGATACGGTCGCGCTGGCGGGTGCGCTGAAGGAGCACGGCGTGGACGTGGTCGATTGCTCGTCCGGCGGGATCACGGGTTCGTCCGGCCTGCTCCCGGTCCCGCGGGTCCCGGGGTTCCAGGTGGGCTACGCGAGCGAGGTGAGGCGCCGTTGCGCCATGGCGACGATGGCCGGGGGGCTGATCACGCACGCGCGACAGGCGGAACGCGTCCTGCGGGAAGGCCATGCCGATCTCATCGCACTCGCGCGCGAACTCATGTACAACCCGAACTGGCCCGTTCAGGCGGCGCAGGAATTCGACTGCGCCGATCCGTTCGGTCTCTTGCCGGATTCAGAAGCGTTTCGCCTGAGGCGGCGGGAGGCGCAGGCCCGTGACTGCCCGCCGGGGAGCGAGGTGCGGATTCCGTGGGGGCCCGAGAAGGATGTGCCGTACTCGTGGGCGAGGGGTTTCGCGGACCCGCCCGCGGGCTGAGGTTCAGCTGGCGAGCACCATCCCCCAGCGCGGGTCGGGGCGGACCTTGACGCGATCCCCGCCCGCCGCGACGAGCGCCGCGCGGGTCGTGGACAGGATGTTCAAGAGCACGGGCTTGCGAAACTCCGCCTCCAGCACCGGCACCGCGTGCATGGCGTGCCACAGGCCGCCCGGCATGAGGAGCGCCTGCGCCGCGGGCGCCGCGCGCAGCACTTCCGCACCCAGCTTGAGCGCGAGTTCGTGATCCTCGGCCGCGCGAAAGGATTTCGAGACTTCGAAGGTCATGGCGTGCGAGCGCGTGGCGATGACCTCGATACCGGCTTCGGCGAGGTAGCGCTTGACGGCGGTATTGGTCGATTCCGGCCAGCGCGTGGCGAGCGCGATCCGGGTCGCGCCGAAGTGCCGGAGGGCGGCGATGTGCGCCTCGAAATCCGTGTCGCACTCGATCCCGGCGCGCGCGCGTGCTTCCGCGAGAATCTCCACCATGCGCCGGCGGCCCAGCACCGAGGCGACCGGCACGCCCGAGAGCGCGATGCGATCGACCTGCTTCTTCGCGAGCGTGTCCACGCAGCGCCAGAATGCCGGCAGCTCGCGCTCCACCGCCTCGAGGCTGTGTCCCGCGAGGTCGAAGCCCGTGGTTACCAGCATCATGCCCTCGGGGGCGACGCGGTAGAACTGATAGGCGTCCATGTCGGTGTAGATGTGGGGAATGATGTAGCCAAGCTGGTGCCACGGGTTGACGATGGCCATGGGGGAGCGCTCTTCCTGCAACGGAAAAGCCGGAAGTATCGGGCGCCGGGGGGCGGGTGTCGAGGGGCGCGGGGCCGGGAATCCGGCGTGATCCGGCCCCGGGACGAGCGCCGGAGGCCCCGGGCGCAGTCTCGGGCGCGCGACCGGGGTACCGGCAGGAGGGTGCCGATCCCGTCCGCCGGCCCCCCGCACATGACGTTCGACTCCGGGCCCGGCCTTTGCTATTGTTTGCGAAGCGGTCGAGGTCAACCCGTCCCCCATCATTCCGTCCGGAGCGTCCCAGTGGGAAAGAGACTATACGTCGGCAATCTGAGCTATGACACAAGCAACGGCGACCTGCAGCGGGTATTCGCCGCGCATGGCAACGTCGTGTCCGCACAAGTTATCACCGAGCGCGAAACCGGCCGTTCCAAGGGATTCGGCTTCGTGGAAATGGGCTCGGACGAGGAAGCACGGGCCGCGATCGCGGCGCTGAACGGCACGACCTACGCCGGGCGGCGACTGACGGTCAACGAGGCACGCCAGCAGGAAGGCCGCGGCGGCGCTCCCCGGGGCGGCGGCGGGTACGGCGGGCAGGGCCGCGGCGGCTACGGTGGAGGCGGGGGACGCGACCGCTACTGAACGAACGCCGGCATGGTACCGGCGCCGGCCGACCACTCGGCGGCCGGCGTCTCGTCCCCCTGATCGGGCGCCCGGGGAGTCGCCGGACGCTCGGTGATCACTCCACTTTCACGCCGACCTGCTTGACGAGTCTGGCGTACTTCTCGACCTCGGTCTTGATGAGTGCCGAGAATTCCGCCGGCGAACTCCAGGCGGGATCCACGCCGAGGATCGCAAAGCGCTCCCTGATGTCCTGTGTCTGCAGGATGCGCGAAAGCTCCGAATTGAGTCTCGCCACGATCGGCTGGGACATGCCGGCCGGGCCGAGTATTCCCCACCAGCTCGTCATCTCGAAACCCGGCACGCCCTGTTCCGCCACCGTCCCGAGGCCCGGCACGAGCGGCGTCGGCTTCGGCCCCGTGACCGCCAGCGCGCGCAGCCGCCCCGCCTTCACGTGCGGCAGCACGACCGCCATGTCGGAGAAGCAGACGTCGACGTGGCCGGCGATGAGATCGTTGGTGATGAGCGCCGAGCCCTTGTACGGGATGTGCACGAGGTCGACTTTCGCGACCAGCTTGTAGGTTTCCGCGGCGAGGTGGGAAATGCTGCCCGGACCGCTCGAACCGAAGTTGAGCTTGTCCTTGCGCGACTTCACGAGCGCCGTGAACTCCTTGAAGTTCCTCGCCGGCACGGATGGGTGCACGACGACGATCTGCGGCGCGGTGACCGTCAGCGTCACTGTCGTGAAATCCCGCAGGGGATCGTAGCCGACGTTGCGGTAGATGCTGTGATTGATCGCCACCGGCCCGACGTTGCCCACCACCAGCGTATAGCCGTCGGGCGGGGACTTGACGGCGTTCGCGACGCCGATGCTCCCGGCGACCCCGGAGCGATTGTCGATAATCGACTGCTGGCCCCAGGCTTCGGTGAGCTTCTGACCGAGCGTCCGCCCGATGATGTCGGAGGTGCCCCCCGGCGGGAACGGCACGACGATGCGTATCGGCTTCACCGGATAATTCTGGGCGGTGCCCACGCCGCCCGGAATCGTGAGACAGAACCCCGAGACTATGAGTGCAAGCTGTTTCATGGCTCCTCCCTTTGCCGTTGCACGCTGCTGAAGGCGGCATCCGGCGACAGTTGGCGAATCATCCGCGCGTCATTCCCGGAACAAGGTCCTTCAATCAGGGGAATTTCCGGCCGGGCGGCCGGAAATTCCTAGGGAATCTGGATCTTGCCACCGCCTCCCAGTCCACCGCCCGGCAGCCCGCCACCGGGCAACCCCCCCATCCCGCCCTGGGGCACGACGATGGAGGATGCGGCCTGGCGGCGCAGGTCCTGTAGATCCTTCACCGTGCGCTCGACGGCGGCCTTGGCGGCTTCTGCGTAGCGCGACGCCGCTTCGCCCAGGTTGCCCGCCTCGATCTCGAAGTTGACGGGCAGCGGCCCGACCGAGGTCAGTATCTGCGTTTCGCCCGAGTACAACACCTGCCGCGACGGGTCGTCCGACCCGTCGCTCCTGACCGGCGTCAGCCGCCGGATCACGCCGATCTTGCGGTCGGTGAACACATCCTCGCGGTAGAGCGCCGCGGGGTCCATCTTCATGTCGGGATTTCGCTCGTCCTGTCTTTGCGCCACGTGAGCCTCGTCAGAAATTGGCCGCGCGCTGCCGCCCGGCGCATTTCTAGCGTATCAGAAAAGCCGCCGAACGGCTCACATTGCTGCCTCGAAAGGACCCATGGTGTCGTCGAAAGAGCGAGGCGAGGTGCAGCGCGTGCGCGCAGTGTCGTTGTCCGGTCAGTCCCGGATCTGCCTGCCCCCCGTGTGTTTCCGTGGCGAATCCCCGGTTGTCGTTTCCGACACCGTGACGGCGTCGCGGCGCAGCCCGGGGACGCCGGGCCGGGCCGCGCGGCGATGCCGCTCGATGATGAAATCGGCGAGCAGCCTTACTTCCGCGAGCCGTGACGAAGTGCGGCGCGCGACGAGCGCGAGGGTGCGTGCGGGCGCGGGGGAGGCGAACGGCCGCGCGACGAGATGCGTGCCCCTGAGTATCCCCGCCTTCAACGTGAGTTCCGGCAGGAGCGTCACGCCCATGCCGCCCTCGACCATCTGGATGAGCGTGTAGAGGCTCGTCGCCTCCAGCGTCGACTCCCATGCGCCGCGCCGCGGGCCGCAGGCGGTGATGGCGTGGCTCCTCAGGCAATGGCCTTCCTCCAGCAGCAGCACGTCCTTCGGATCGAGCCTGCGGACCGCGATTTCCTTCTCGCGTGCGGCCGGATCGCCTTCGCGCACGACGAACCGGAACGCGTCGCGGAAGAGTTCGACGACGTGCAGGCCTTCGGTTTCGTGGGGCAGGGCGATCAGCGCGATATCGAGGCTGCCGGCGCGCAGCCGCTCGAGCAGGCGCCCGGTGAGGTCCTCGCGCAGGTAGAGCCGCAGCGCCGGATGGGCGCGCCGCAGCGGGGGCAGGATCTCCGGCAACAGGAACGGCGCGATGGTCGGGATCGTGCCGAAGCGCAGCGGGCCGGCGAGCGGTTTTCCGGCGCTGCGTGCGGTTTCGGCGAGATCGCTGGCAGCGGCGAGCAGGCCGCGCGCGCGCGCGACGACCTCCTCGCCCACCGCGGTCAGACGGACGTGACGCTTGTCGCGCTCGACGAGCTGCACGCCGAGGATCGACTCGATCTCCTTGATCCCGGCCGACAGCGTCGACTGGGTCACGAACTGCGACTGCGCGGCGGCGCGGAAGTTGAGCCGCTCGGCGAGCTCGACGAGGTAGGAGAGTTGGCGAAGCGAGGGCAATGCCGGCATGGAAGCGTCCCGAAGGCCCGGCTCCCTCGCGTTCGAGCGGAGGGCCGGGGCAGGAATCGGCCGGAAACGTGGGTTGGTCCGCCTTCCACCCCACCCCCATCCCGACCTTCCCCCTGAGGGGGAAGGAGTGGTCTTTGATCGCAATGCTCGATCATTGTAAACGGTATTACTCGTTGGCGCGATCACAGGGCGTGGCGCAGACTCCGCTCATCGCTTGTCGAAGAACCATCCCAAGGAGACGGAAATGCTGACAGTTGGAGATCGTATCCCCGGTTTCGACGTCCAGGCGGTGGTGTCCACCGACATGGAAAATGCCTTTGCGCGCATCACGGACAAGTCCGACGCGGGCAAGTGGAAGATCGTGTTCTTCTGGCCCAAGGACTTCACCTTCGTGTGCCCGACCGAGATCGCGGCATTCGGGAAGCTCAACCGCGACTTCAACGACCGGGACGCCGTCGTCTACGGCGTGTCGACCGACAGCGAGTTCGTGCACCTGGCGTGGCGGCGCTCGCACCCCGATCTCAAGGAACTGCCGTTCCCGATGCTGGCGGACGTCAAGCGCGAGATCTCGAGCGCGTTCGGCATCCTCGACCGCAAGGAAGGCGTCGCGCTGCGGGCAACGTTCATCGTCGACCCCGAGGGCGTGATCCGCTTCGCGGCGGTCAACGATCTCAACGTCGGGCGCAACCCGCAGGAAGTGCTGCGTGTGCTGGACGCCCTGCAGACGGACGAGCTCTGTCCCTGCAACTGGAGGAAGGGCGACGAATTTCTCAAGGCGGCATAGCCACCGCTTCGGGCTGCGAGCCACGAGCCACGAGCCACGAGCCACGAGCCATGAGCGGTGAGCTATGAGCTATGAGCCATGAGCGGTGAGCTATGAGCCATGAGCTACGAACTCACAGCCCACAGCCCACAGCCCACAGGCATCACCGCGGAGCAAGTGCAGGCCACGGTGCGCATCGCGGTGGTCGTGAACGCCGCGGCCGCGATTATGGACATGGCCGGGGCGGAAGCTGCTTCGGCGGTGGCATTGGCAGCTTGACAGGCGAGCCCGCGCCGCCGGGTCCCGCGCCGGGCCGGGCAGCGAAAGAACGGCATTGATCTGGATCAGTATCCGCCCGCGGGGGCGAGGTTACGCTGATTTCATGAACCCGAACCGGAGGGAACCTTGGACACACTCGAGAAGAGCGCGGGCGCATGCCCGTTCACGCACATCGCCGGCTTCGGCCGCACCAATCGCGACTGGTGGCCGAGCCGGCTGCGGCTGGAACTGCTGCACCAGCATTCCTCGAAGTCCGACCCGATGGGCGAGGACTTCGACTACGCGAAGGAATTCCAGAGACTCGACTACAAGGCGCTGAAGCGGGATCTCGTACGGCTGATGACCGACTCGCAGGACTGGTGGCCGGCCGATTTCGGCCACTACGGTCCGCTCTTCATCCGCATGGCCTGGCACGCCGCGGGAACCTACCGCGTCACCGACGGGCGCGGCGGCGCCGGCCGGGGCCAGCAGCGCTTCGCGCCCCTCGATAGCTGGCCCGACAACGTCAACCTCGACAAGGCACGCCGCCTGCTGTGGCCGATCAAGCGGAAGTACGGCCGGAAGATCTCCTGGGCCGATCTCCTCGTTCTCGCCGGCAACGTCGCGCTGGAGTCGATGGGCTTCAGGACTTTCGGTTTCGGCGCCGGCCGCGCGGATGTATGGGAGCCGGACGAGGACGTGAACTGGGGTGAGGAGATCGCATGGCTGGGCGTCGACAAGCGCTTCACCGGCGATCGGGATCTCGGACCGTTCGGCGCCACGCACATGGGTCTCATCTACGTCAACCCGGAAGGCCCGAACGCGAGCGGCGACTACCTGGCCGCCGCGAAGGACATCCGTGCCACGTTCGGACGCATGGCGATGAACGACGAGGAGATCGTCGCCCTCATCGCCGGGGGGCACACCTTCGGCAAGTGCCACGGCGCCGTCCCGGAATCGCACAAGGGGCCCGACCCGGAAGGCGCGCCGCTGGAGGCGCAGGGCCTGGGCTGGACGAGCGACTACGGCTCGGGGCACGGCGCCGACACGATTTCGAGCGGCATCGAAGTGACCTGGACGAAGACCCCGGCACTGTGGAGCAACAACTTCTTCGAGAACCTGTTCAAGTTCGAGTGGGAGCTCACCAAGTCGCCGGCCGGCGCCAAGCAGTGGGTGGCGAAGGACGCGCCGGCGATCATTCCCGACGCGCACATCGAGGGCAGGTTCCACAAGCCGACCATGCTCACCACCGACCTCACGCTGCGCTTCGATCCGGAGTTCGGGAAGATCTCGCGGCGGTTCCTCGACGATCCGCAGGCCTTCGCCGATGCCTTCGCGCGCGCGTGGTTCAAGCTGACGCACCGCGACATGGGCCCGCGCGCCCGCTACCTCGGGCCGGAAGTGCCGAAGGAAGAGCTCACCTGGCAGGACCCGATTCCCGCGGTCGACCACAAGCTCGCCGGCGAGAAGGAGATCGCCGATCTCAAGAAGAAGATCCTCGCCTCGAAGCTCTCCGTGTCCCAGTTCGTGTCGACGGCCTGGGCATCGGCCTCGACCTTCCGCGGCTCCGACAAGCGCGGCGGGGCGAACGGCGCCCGGATCCGGCTCGCGCCGCAGAAGAACTGGGAAGTGAACCAGCCCGCGCAGCTCGCAAAGGTGCTGAAGACGCTCGAAGGCATCCAGGCCGCGTTCAACAAGAGCGCCAAAGGCGGCAAGCGGGTGTCGCTTGCCGATCTCATCGTGCTCGCGGGCTGCGCGGCCGTGGAGCAGGCCGCAGGCAGGGCCGGCATCAAGGTCAGGGTGCCGTTCAAGCCCGGCCGCATGGACGCGCGGCAGGACCAGACGGACGTCGAGTCCTTTGCGGTGCTCGAGCCGATCGCCGACGGCTTCCGCAATTATCTCAAGGGCAGGTTCGCGGTCTCCGCCGAGCAACTGCTCGTCGACCGGGCGCAGCTCCTCACGCTCACAGCGCCCGAAATGACGGTGCTCGTCGGCGGCCTGCGCATGCTGGGGACCAACGCCGGCGGAGGAAAGCACGGGGTCTTCACCTCGAAGCCGGAAACGCTCTCCAACGACTTCTTCGTGAACCTGCTCGACATGCGCACGGAGTGGAAGCCCGTTTCGGGCGCCGCGGACGTGTTCGAGGGGCGCGATCGCGAGACGGGCAAGGTGAAGTGGACCGGCACGCGCGTCGATCTCGTTTTCGGATCCAACTCCCAGTTGCGGGCGATCGCGGAGGTCTACGCGAGCGCGGACGCGAGGGAGAAGTTCGTGCAGGACTTCGTGGCGGCGTGGGACAAGGTCATGAACCTCGACCGGTTCGATCTCGCGGGGAAGTAGTCAGTGGACAGTGGGCAGTAGTCAGTAGGCCTGCTGCCTCCTGAGCAGGATCGCGTCGGAATGCGCGTGGCCGCTACCCGCGGCCGCGCGAAGAGCGGGCCCGCCACGGGCGGGCCGGTTTTCGTTGGAGATCGGGCGAATTGGGAGGCTGGCGCTGCAGGATCCTCGAAAAGCTTCGACACGAAGACAGGAAGGAAGGCGGGAAGTGAAGCCCCGAGGCGGAGGCGCGAAGCCTGGAAGGGGAAACTCCGGGCGAGTCGGAAATCGCGCATGAACATAAGTGTTCCTGACACCTTTTCCGAGCCGCCGGCGCGAGGTCGTTCGCGCCCGTCCGCGGATCAGATCTTCTCGGGCACCATGTTGATCGCGCCGCACGGGCACTCCGCGGCGCAGATCCCGCAGCCCTTGCAATAGTCGTAGTTGAACTCGAAGCGCTTGCCCGGCCCGAGCTTGATGACCGCGTTGTCGGGGCACACGCCGTAGCAGTTGTCGCACTCGAAGCAGTTGCCGCACGAGAGGCAGCGCCGCGCCTCGAAGAGCGCGTTCGACTCGTCGAGTCCGCCCTGCACCTCGTCGAAGGTGGACTGGCGCCGCAGGATGTCGAGCGTCGGGCGCACCGTCTTGGGCGCGTCGGAGTAGTACCACGTGTTCAGGCGCTCCGGCGTCGCGAGCTCGTGCTTCGGCGCCGCGATATGCTCGGCACCGCGCAGCCAGGCGTCGATGTGGCGTGCCGCCTTCTTGCCGTGCCCCACCGCCACGGTGACGGTGCGCTCCGAGGGCACCATGTCGCCCCCGGCGAAGATCCCCGGGTAGCCCGTCATCATGTTCGGGCCGACTTCGACCACGCCGTCGCGCACCTCCAGTCCCGGCACGCCCCGCAGGAGCGAGAGGTCCACGTCCTGCCCGAGCGCGAGCACGATGGAATCGGCCTCCAGCGTTTCGATCTCGCCGGTCGGTTGCGGGAAACCCTTCTCGTCGAGGGTCATCTTCTCGACCGTGATGCGGGCTTCACCCGCCTCCCTGATCGTGGAGAGCCACTTGATCATAACGCCCTCCTGCAGCGCCTCCTCCACCTCGAAATCGTGCGCCGGCATCTTCTCGCGGGTGCGGCGATACACGATGATCGCTTCCTCCGCGCCCAGCCGTTTCGCGGTGCGCGCCACGTCGATCGCGGTGTTGCCGCCGCCATAGACGACCACGCGGCGCCCGAGCATGGGCCTTGCCTCGCCCTCCATGCTGCGCAGGACCGAAACGGCGTCGAGCACCCGGGCGGCGGTGCCGGCGGGAATGTAGGCGCGCTTGCCGATGTGCGCGCCCACGGCGAGGAACGCCGCGTCGTAGCGGCCGCGGCGCATGGTGTCGAGGATGCGGTCCACCTTGCCATCCAGCCTGATCTTTGCGCCCATCTCGACGATGCGGCGCACTTCGGCGTCGAGGACATCCCGCGGCAGTCGGTACTTCGGGATGCCGAAGCGCATCATGCCGCCCGCCACCGGGCCAGCTTCGTGGATGGTGACGCGGTGTCCGAGACGGCGCAGGTGATACGCGGCCGAAAGCCCGGAGGGTCCCGCCCCCACGATCAGCACGTGCCTGCCGGATTCGGCGGCCGGCGGCGGAAACTGCCAGCCGCAGCGGATCGCCTCGTCGCCGAGGAAGCGCTCCACCGCGTTGATGTTGACCGCGGCGTCGAGGTGCGCCCGGTTGCAGGCGGTTTCGCAGGGGCGGTAGCACACCCGCCCCATCACGGCCGGCAGCGGGTTGTCGATGGTGAGCGTGCGCCAGGCCGCCTCGTAGTCGCCCGCCTCCGCATGGTAGAGCCAGCCCTGGATGTTCTCGCCCGCGGGACACGCGTGGTTGCACGGCGGCAGTCGGTCCACGTAAACCGGGCGGCTGGTGCGCCAGGACCCCGTGCGGTTGGCGAGCGAGGAGCCGACGTCGAGCGTGATCGCGAAGGGCTTCTCCATCAGCGCGCCTCCTCCCCGAGCAGGCCGTAGCGGCGGATGTTGCCGTCGGCAATCTCCTGCACGCGGGCGATCACGTCCGCACGCGGCGGCCGCGCGAAAAGGTGGGCGAAGCGCTTCTGCGGGCGCAGGTACTCCTCGACGGGCAGCTTGCGGCGCATTTTCGAGACGCCGGTGAGCTCTCCGTGCTCGGCCTCGAATACCGGGAAGAGGCCCGTTTCCTTCGCGAGCCGCGCGATCCGGATCGTGTCGTGCGATTCGTGTCCCCAGCCGAGCGGGCAGGGCACGAGGATGTGGATGTAGCGCGCGCCGCGGAATTCCATGGCCCGCTTCACCTTGGATTCGAGGTCCATCAGCTCGGCGACCGTGGCGGTGGCGACGTAAGGGATGCCGTGGGCTAGCGCGATGGCCGGGAGGTTCTTGCCCTGGCCGAACACGTTGCCGGGCTCCGGGCCCACCGCCATGGTGGTCGCGGTGCGGGCGGCGGGCGGGGTCGCCGACGAGCGCTGCACGCCCGTGTTCATGTACGCCTCGTTGTCGTAGCAGATGAAGAGCACGTCGTCGTTGCGCTCGAACATGCCGGACAGGCAGCCGAAGCCGATATCGGTGGTTCCGCCGTCGCCGGCCTGCGCGATGACGCGCACATCGTCGCGGCCCTTTACCTTGAGCGCGGCGGCGATGCCGGTCGCGACCGCGGCCGTGTTCCCGAACAGGCTGTGTATCCAGGGTATCTGCCACGATGTCTCCGGGTAGGGCGTGGAGAACACCTCCAGACACCCGGTCGCGTTCGCGGCGATCAGCTGGTTTGCCGTTGCGTTCATCGCGGCGTCGATCGCGTAACGCGCGCCAAGGGCTTCGCCGCAGCCCTGGCACGCGCGGTGGCCGGAGTTGAGCGAGTTGGTGCGCTGCAGGCGGGCCTGCACCGAGCGCTGCGACGGATCGAGCAGCCGGTTGCCGACGGTGGCAGTCCCGGTCTGGTAGAACTTGACGGGCTGGTAGGCCATGGAGGTGCCCTAGACGGCCCGCGACGCGACCGCTCCCACGTCGCGCAGGATATTCTCGGCGATCGGGCCGGAGCGTCGCTGCTGCTTCTCCCGCTCGAGTTCGCGGCGGACGATGTTCCAGTCGAGATCGAGGAAGGTCAGGCTCTCGAGCTCGTCGCGCTGCGCCTGCCGCAGCATGCGGTGGAGCGCGCGCCGGGTGATCGCGCGGCCGCCCAGGCCCGCGATCACGGTGTAGCTGTGCGGAGGCGAGCCGGAGAGCGCCATGCGCACGTTGGCGGAGACGATGCCGCCGATGCCCACCGCGAGGCTCTTTTCCAGCACCACGACGCGCCGCGCGTGCTGCAGGATGCGCCGCACTTCGGCGAGCGGGAACGGCCGGAACGACACGATGCTCAGCACGCCGATGCGATGACCCTCGCCCCGCATCTCGTCCACCGTGTCCTTGATCGTGCCGAGGACCGAGCCGAGCGCGACCACGATCGTCTCCGCGTCCTCGGTGCGGTAGGCGTGCGTCAATCCGCCCGCGGCGCGCCCGAAGATCTCCCTGAACTCGGCGGCGTGCCGGGGAATCAGCTCGAGCGCCTGCATCTGCTTCGCGTGCGCGAGGTAGCGCACCTCCGCGAACGCGTCCGGCCCGACCATCGCGCCGATCGAAACCGGCTCGCGCGGGTCGAGCACCTGGCGCGGCTCGTAGGGCGGCAGGTACGCGTCCACCTGTCCCTGCGCGGGCACGTCCACGCGCTCGTAGGCGTGGGTGAGGATGAACCCGTCCACGCACACCATGACGGGCAGCGACAGCTCCTCGCCCAGCCGGAACGCCTGAATGTGGAGGTCGAGCGCCTCCTGGTTGTCCTCGGCGAAGAGCTGGATCCAGCCGCTGTCGCGCTGCGACATCGCGTCGCTGTGGTCGTTCCAGATGTTGATCGGCGCCCCGATCGCCCGGTTCGCGATCGTCATGACCACCGGCAGGCCGAGGCCGGCGGCGTTGAACACCGCCTCGACCATGTAGAGCAGCCCCTGGCTCGCGGTCGCGGTGTAGGCGCGCGCGCCGGCGGCCGAGGCCCCGATCGCGACGCTCATCGCGGCGAATTCCGACTCGACGTTGATGAACTCGCAGGGCGCGAGCGCGCCTGACTTCACCATCGAGCCGAGCGCCTCGACGATATGGGTCTGCGGCGATATCGGGTAGGCGCAGACCACTTCCGGCCGGCAGAGCGCGACCGCCTCCGCGACGCCGCGGGATCCTTCAGTCTGCTTGAGCATGGGGCCGCGACTCCTTCACTTCCGCCGTGACGATGCGGCAGGCCTCCGCCGCCGCGGCGATGTTGGCATCGGCCACGCGGCCGCCGAACTTCTCGCGGATCGCGGCGTTGACCGACTCGAGCGTGATGAGACCGGTCAGGGCCGCGAACCCGCCGAGGAGGGCAGCGTTCGGAACCGCCCGTCCGACGTGCTTCAGCGCGATCTCCGTCGCGGGCACCGTGGCAAGGCGCTCCGGGCGCATGCCCGCGGTGAATTCCCCGATACCGAGTTCGTCGAAACTGCGCGAGGTGTTGATGAGGAAGTAGCCCTCGTGCCGCGCGACGCCGCCGAACACGTCGACCTGGTGCAGGAGGGTCGGATCGAGCACGATCAGCGCATCCGGCTCCATGACGGGTTCGCGCAGCCGTATCGCGCGCTCGTCGATGCGGCAGAACGCCACCACCGGCGCGCCGGTGCGCTCGGAGCCGAAGCTGGGGAATGCCTGGGCGTGCCGCCCGTGCCGGAACGCGGCGATCGAGAGGAGTTCAGCCGCCGTTACGACGCCCTGCCCGCCCCTGCCGTGCAGGCGAATCTGGAACACCGTTCGTTCCCTCCGCTAACCGGCGCGCCCGTCAACGCCGAAAATCTAGGCCCGGCGCAAGGAGGATGCCTTGCTCTAGATCAAGTTTCACGGGCGCCCCGCCCCGGTGGCGCTTCGTCCGGGAACGCTTTCGCGTGCTTCCGGGCAGTCCGTGGCATTCCCGATATTGCCGGTCACGCGAAGTCCGGCCATTACGCGCATCGCATTCCACATCGGAACTCACACTTTCGCCGCGTCGTCGAGCCGCCCGCGGCGTGACGGCCCGAAGAGCGGCCGCCACACAATCAGGATCGCGTAAAGGGTGCCCGCGCAGAGCAGGAGTTCCCCCGTGACGCGCTGATCGCCCGCGAGGTAGACAAGGCAGAGCCTCTCCTCGGCCGCGAGGTAGCCCCAGCCGAAGCGCAACAGCGTCGCGATCACCTCGAGGTGCACGACCGCGCGCGCGATCGCGGGAACGCGGGGCCAGGAGAGCGCCACGGCGATGCCGGCGGCGGCCACCGAGAGAAACTTCAGCGCGTCGACCGCCGGATCGAGCCGCGCCGAGTCGAGCAGGCGGGGCAGCATCCAGAGCACCATGACGAAGCTCGCGGCGATGATGCCTGTCGCGCCGCCGGCGTTATACCGCTGAAGCCGCTCGCGCGCTCTTCCCGCGGCGCCGGGCGCGGCGAGCCACCACCGGCCCAGGCAGAAGCCAATCGCGGCGAGGAGCGGCAGCTGCACGAGCATGTGCAGCACCATCGATGATTCGAGCCATGCGCGCGCGGGCGGGAGGGCGAGTGCCGCCCACGCGAGGATCGCGGCGGCCGCGCTGCGGGAAATCATGTCCGGTCCGCCACCGGTGAAAACGGGTAGACGCCGATTGCCTCGCGCGCCGGGCGTCATTGCGCTCCTCCATTGCCGGCGGCGGGATGCGAGCGATCTTCATCCGAGAGCCGGCGCGCGGCGGCGACGATGCCGTCGATGTCGGTCAGGTCGAGGATGGCGACGAGGCGGCGGTCGGCCCCGATGACGTGAACGGCGGCGTTGTGGACGTAGCCGCCCATTTCGTCCGGTATGACGACGACACCGAACGCACGCAGCCACGCGGGAAGATCGGTGGGGGCCGGCCGCCCGAGCGACCAGCCGGAGGGATCCGGGCTGTAGCGCGCCCGGTAGGCGGCAAGCTCCGCCGGTCCGTCGCGCGCGGGATCGAAGGTGACGGACACGAGCGCGACCTTGCCCGCCGCGATCTCGACGGCGAGCCGCTCCTTCAGTTGCGCGTACACCGAGCCGAGCGCCGAGCACCAGGCCGGGCAGTTGGTATAGATGAAGTCGACGAGCAGGACCCGCGCGGGCATCTTCGCAAGGCGCGCCTGACCGCCGTCGGCGAGTTGCAGTTCGAGATCGGGAACCGGCCGCGGGGCCGAGAGCGCCGCCATGCGCCGCGCGGATTCCAGCGTGTATGCGCGAAAGCCCGTGGTTGCCGTGTGGGCGACGGCGAGCCCCGCGACGGCGACGAAGACGCTCGCCACGACCGTCCTCCAGATCGAATCCCGGCCGCTACGCATCGTCATTCGTCCCGGTGCATTGCCGGCACCTGCGTGACCGGAGGCCGGCATCTGCGGCAATCTCCCAATCCGGCTCGCGAGGCCGCGCCGGGACTCGCATCCTTGCCGCGATTCCCGGTTCGGATTCCGCGGACGGATTTCGCCCGCGAAGCCGGCGAAATCCTAGGAGTTTGCCGGACTTTGCCCCGACGAACTCCCGAAGCAGAAGCGCCCGCGGACAAAGCGACGAAATCCCGGTTCCGAGCGCATGAATTCGCGCGTGCTCACGCCATGACCGGCCGTCAAGACAGCAGCTTCGCGTCGTTCGCGGCAGGTTCGCGGGCGGTTCCGCATGCAGCAGCCTGTCGGGGAGCGTCGGTCCGGCAGGCTGCTACGCGCTGAGCGACGCCCGCGAAAGCCGTGAGAGGACGCGCACGCCCAGGACCACGGCCGCGACGAGCACCAGCACCGCCGCAAGTGTCCCGATCTGCGCGACGCCGACCCACGCGTCATCGTGCACGGCAAAGCGGCGCGGGACGCTCTGCCAGCCGCCCGCGAGAAACATCGCGCAGAAAATCGCGCCTGCCGCGCCGTAGATCCAGAACGTCGCCCGGTCGAGCGCGGTTTCGGCCCAGCCGCTTCTCGTGCAGGCGTAGAACAGCGTCCCCAGGACCAGGGGGAGCAGCCCGAGGAGCAGGTAGAAATGGAAGTGCCCGGGGACCCACTGCGTGTTGTGCATGACGAGGTTCACGCGGATCACCCCGTCGATGATCGCGGGCACCACCCCCGCGGCCCAGCCGAACAGCCCGAAGACGAGCAGGCGCAGCGGCAGATCCCACTTGAGGCCCGAGCGGTGGATGTTGGCGAGCGCGCCGAGCGCGGTCACGAGCAGCACCGGGATGCCGCTCAGGTACGAGACCACCTGCCCGGTGGTGGCCATCCACTTCGGCAGCACGAAATCCATGAGCAGGTGGTGCGGATAGACCGCCAGCACCATCAGCGTCACCGCGGCCCACGACGCGAGGAACGGCCGGCTGATGAGCCACGGCCGGCCGGTGTAGCGCGGCACGATTTCGTAGGCGCCGATCACCGCCATGTAGATCGTGGCGTTGATGAACACGTGCCCGAAGAAGTAGATGAGATTCTTCATGAGCAGCGCGTCGAACGTCACTTCCGGCAGGTAGATGTTGACGAGCGTCATCACCAGCACCACGGCGCCGGCGAGTATGCTCAACGTATTGACGATGACGACCATCGTGCTTGCGACCACCGCCGGCGGCAGCGACGTATCGAGCGGACCGGACCCGAAGAGCTGATCGAGCCCCAGCGCCCGCCACAGGCTGCCGTAGCGGCGCAGGAGGGCGAGGGCGCAATCGAGATAGAAGAGCAGGAAGCCGACGCCGATCAGGAGGAGCCCCCCGACGAAGGCCGCCGCGGCGTGCGGCCCCCACACACCCATCGATTTCGCCGGCAGGGGGTAGAGGAACGTCCACGCGCCGGCGAAGCGCCCGAGCCCGATCGCGGCGAGTATCATCACGACACCCACG
Source organism: Burkholderiales bacterium (assembly GCA_020854035.1). Classification (GTDB taxonomy): domain Bacteria; phylum Pseudomonadota; class Gammaproteobacteria; order Burkholderiales; family SG8-41; genus SG8-41. The sequence goes on from JADZGE010000064.1 coordinate 61,512, forward strand.
AGCGAGAGGCCCAGCATGGAAAGGAACATGCCGGTGGAGAGCGCGACGTGACGTCTCAGGAAGTACCACATGACGGCGGCGCCGGCGAGGCCCGACACGCCGACCATCCCCGCGCCGTGGAGGGTCATCAGCTCGTAGGTGAAATTCGCGGGGACAGGCGCGTAGTTCGCCTGTGCCGCGCGAAACAGCACGCCCGCGATCATCATGAGCAGGTAGACGGCGATGCCGATCGCGGCGTAGAGCTGGAACGCGAGCTTCGCGGCGGGCGTGTCCGGAGAGGGGGTGGCGGCGGTGGCGCTCATGCGTTGCTCCTGTTATTGACCGCTGACCTTGACCACCGCGCGCATCGCGTGGTGGGCGAGTCCGCAGTACTCGAGGCACAGGACCTCGTATTCACCCGGCTCGGTGAAACGCACCCGCAGCCGGTTCACGTAACCGGGCATCGCCTGGGTCTGGGCGACGAGATGGTGCTTGTCGCGGTAGATCCCGAAGCCGTGGTTGACGTCGGCCGCCGTGATCTCGAACTCCACGAGCTGGCCGACGCGCACCGTATCCTTGTCGAGCTCCCAGCGCCACTGGTGGCCGACGGCCTTGATGACGGCGTCGGGCTTCGGCGCAGCGGCGACGTGACCAGGCATCGGCCACGACCACAGCGTCGCGAACGAGATCGCCACGCCCGCGGCGATCGCGATCCAGAACAAGCCCGCGCGCAGGCGGTAGGCCTCGCGGGTGATCGCGCCCGCATCTCCCCCGGTGCTGCTTGCGCCGGCGGCCACCCACAGGAACACGGCCGCGATGACGCCCATGACGAGGAGGCTCAGGGTCCAGGCAACGTCCTGCATAGTCATCTCCGTGGCACGTTCAACACGATCCCGCGACCGCGCGTCGAATTGTAGCGGCTTGCGGCGTGCATGGCCATACGCGAACGCGGGTGATGACGCGCGCGCGAGACGCCGCGACGCGACGAGAATGCGACGCGGGCGCGGCTTGCGCGCTCAACGCCGGGCGAACGCCATCATGTGGTCTGGCGCGGCGCGCGCCGCCTCGCCGCTCGGCTTGTCGTTGCCGCGGCGAACGAGCGCGGATGAGCGCCGCCGCAACCGGCACCGCGGCGGCGCGCAATTCATGGGACACCCCGATCTCCCGAGTCCGCGTGAGGTGAACTCCTCCGTTTCGCTGGATCGCGCTCATGCCGTGTCGCATACTACCGGCGACGCCTCTGCCGGCGCGGGGCGCGGTGCCGCCGGATGGGGATGATCCGATGCGGCGCACCCGTGCGGTTCGCCTCCGTCGCGCCTTCGCTGCGTCGAGACGATGGGAACACGCGGCCGGCAGGCGCGTCGAGTTCACGACGCTCAGGCACCCCGACCGCTCGCAGGTCCGGGCGCTCGCGGTGATCGACGAGACGCTGAAGGCGAACCCGCGCGTGCTGAAGGATCCGGCGCCGGTGGTTCAGGTGAGCGTGCTGGGCGGTGAGTAGAAGGGGTCATGCCGGATCCGCCGCACAGACGCAGAGGCCGCAGGGAAAATCGCCTGCGCTGCGGGCCTTCTCCGTGCTCTCCGCGCCTCGGTGGCCAATTCGCCCTTCGAACGGGCTCCGACGATGGGCCTCAGGCGCCGCGCTGCGCGCCGGGGCGGCCGGTTTCCACGGTCCACGCCGCCGCGGTGCGGATGCCGGTCGCTGCGTCAGTCACCTTGCCGATCGTGCGCAGGCGAACCACGCACCGCTCGGGCGTCACATCGACGGTCGTGTAGCCGCGCCGCGTGCTGTCGGCGTATCGGATGTGGGGGTTGTCCTCGCGCCAGGTCTCGACGGTCCTCTGCGACAGTCCCTGCGAGCTGATGGAGGTCGTCACGAACTCGGTCGCCACGACGGGCGAGCGCGGATCGTCGAAGTTCGTCCTGAGATCGGAAACCACGCTCATGTGAACGTCCCCGCCGATCACCACGGGATTCGCGGCGCCGCGCCCGGCGACGGAGGAGAGGAGCCGCTCGCGCGCCCTCGGGTAGCCGTCCCAGCCGTCGGTCCAGAACATCCGGCCCTCACCGGGCCGGCGGTCGACCCGCGCCATGAGGGTCTGCTGGGCGATGACGTTCCAGCCGGCGCGCGAAGAAGCGAGCCGATCGTCCAGCCAGCGTTCCTGCGCGGTGCCGAGCAGCGTGCGAGAGGGGTCGTCGAGATCCGCGCAGTCCGTGGCGAGGACCACGTTGCCGCCGCCCCGCCCGGGGCGCGGGCAGACCTGGTGCGAGCGGTACTGCCGGTCGTCAAGCACGAAAAAGCGCGCGAGCGCGCCGAAGTCGAGGCTCGCGTAGATGCGCATGTCCGCCCCGCGCGGGCGCATGCGATGCGGGAGCGGCATGTGCTCGTAGTACGCGCGGTAGGCCGCGGCGCGGCGCGCGAGAAACGCCTCGGGAGAATCGAGATGCTGGGAGCGGTCGTTGGCGTAGTCGTTCTGCACCTCGTGATCGTCCCAGGTGGCGATCCAGGGAAACGCGCCGTGCGCCCCTTGCAGATCCGCGTCCGTCTTGTAGAGCGCGTGGCGATTGCGGTAGCCGGCGAGCGTCGTCGGCTCGCCCGCCTCGTGGCTCCTCACGTGCACGCGGCCCCACGAGGACTCGTAGATGTAGTCGCCGAGGTGCACGACGAGATCGAGGTCCTCGCCGGCCATGTGGCGGTAGGCGGCGTAGTAACCCTGCTCGTACTGCTGGCACGAGGCGAAGGCGAAACGCAGGCGCCCGCCGCTTCCCGAGGCGGGAGCGGTGCGGGTGCGGCCCACCCCGCTCGACACGCCGCCCGCATGAAAGCGGTAGTAGTAGTCGCGCGCCGGCGCGAGACCGCCGACCTCCACGTGCACCGAGTGCGCCCACGCCGGCTCGGCCGTCGCCGTGCCCCGGCGCACGATGCCGCGGAAACCCGCGTCGGCGGCGACCTCCCAGCCCACTTCGACCGCGGCCGGCGGCATGCCGCCCCCCGCGAGAGGATCGGGCGCGAGCCGCGTCCACAGCACCACGCCCTCGGGAGCCGGATAGCCCGACGCGATGCCGAGCGAGAACGGGTTGCGGTCGAACCGGGGCCGGGCGAGCAGTCGCGGCAGGGGCGCGGCGGCCGCGAGGCCCGCGGCGAGGAGCAGGAAACGGCGGCGCCCGGGACGCATGTCTGCATTAACGCCCGTCGATCGCGGCACGTTGACGCCGTGCGCCGCGCGCCATCGGTACGGGCGCGGCCGGGCGTAGAATTCCGGCTACGGCCCACGCCATGGACTTCGATCGTTTCCGCAGCACCCTGACGGCCGCGTTCCCGCCGCGGGGACTTCCGGCGCCGCTTGCCGCCCTGTGGCACGAGGCGCGTGGTGACTGGAGCCGCGCGCACGGGATCGTCGCGGCGGAGCGCACGAAAGCGGCGGCGCGGGTGCATGCGTACCTGCACCGCAAGGAAGGCGACTCTTCCAACGCCGACTACTGGTACGCGCGCGCCCGAGCGGAGCGCCCGCGGGGGTCTTTCGAGAAGGAGTGGGAAGCGCTGGCGCGTTCGTTACTGTCAGGTTGAAAATCACTTTCCGTGTGTTTCCGCGTGATTCCGTGGCAAGGATCGGCACGCTGACGTGAGGACACTGAACATCATCGGCTCCGGCAGAGTCGGACGGGCATGCGGGCGCTTGTGGACGCGCGCGGGCGTATTCCGGATCGGTGACGTTTTGACGCGCTCGCGGGCGAGCGCCTCGGAGGCGGTGCGCTTCATCGGCGCCGGCCGCGCGGTGGGCGGGCTCGACGAGATGTGCGACGCCGACGTGTGGATGATCGCCACGCGCGATGACGTGATCGTCGCGAGTTGCGAAGCGCTCGCGGCGGCCGGAAAGATCACGCCGGACGACATCGTGTTCCACGTGAGCGGCGCGACGCCCTCGACCGCGCTCGCCGCCGCGGCCGCGCGCGGGGCGCTCACGGCGAGCGTGCATCCCATCAAGACCTTTCCCGACGCGGAGCTCGCGGTGCAGCGCTTCCCGGGCACCTACTGCGGCGCGGAAGGCAATCCCGAGGCGCTGCGCGTGCTTGGGGCCGCCTTCGAGGCGATCGGCGCGACGGTGTTCGGAATCGCCGTGGCGTCGAAGCCGATCTACCACGCGGGCGGGGTCTTCGCGTGCAACTACCTCGCGGCGCTCGTCGAGACGGCGCTCCGCGCCCACGAAAAGGCGGGAATTCCGCGCGCGGCCTCGCTGAAGGCGCTCGAGCCGCTGGTGCGCGAGACCGTGGACGCCATCTTCGAGCACGGCCCGGCGAGGGCGTTGACGGGTCCCATCGCACGCGGGGATTGCGCGACCGTCGGCAATCAGCTTGCCGCGATCGAGGGCTGGGATGCCGCGCTCGCCGCGCTCTACCGCGGCCTCGGGCTCGTCGCGGTGGACCTCGCGGCGCGCGACGGCAGGCTCGATGACCGGCGCGCCGCCGCGCTGCGGGACGCTTTGGGACAGCAACAGCCCGTTCGGCCTCGGAGCGATTTCGGTGCGCGGTAAAGACCGGTCTCACGCAAAGGCCGCAAAGCGCGCAAAGAGGACAAGGGGTCAGCACCCCGCGGGTAATGGTCCCAATCGGCAAGTTCACCTCCGGTGTCTCGATGAGCACGCGGTAAACCGCTACCTTCAGCGGCCGAGCCATGCACGAACACTGCCGCGACTGACACCGTGATTTCAAGACCTGACCCCGACGGCGTGCATGACGAGCCTGATGCGGTCGCTGCCGCGAGAGCGCGATTGTCGAAGGCAGACAAGCTCGTATTCGGCATCCTAGCCCCGCTGGTGATGTATGTCGCTGGGTCCTGGGCAGTGGGGATCACGGCGACGGGAGCGGGGCCGTCCGCGGGTTACCGGGGCATGCAACTGCTGTTCTTCATCTTCCCGGCCGGGTTCGTGGTCTCGGGTCTGCTCAACATCTGGGTGCTCTTCGCGCCGGTGAGGCGCCGCGTGAGCGCCTTCCTCGCAGGCTCGGCTGTTCCCGCGGCTGCGCTTATCGTTGAGTATGCGTTCCTGTGGAACATCGGACCCTTCGCGCGCGGGTAGGCAGCGCGCGACGCCCCGCGCGCTCCCAGGCAAGCCTGACCTCGAACCCACGGTTCCACCCGCGGCCGGGTGGCGGAGCGGCCGGTGATCGAGGCGGTTCTCCCAATCCCGGTACGGCCCATAGCTCTCCGCAATCCTTCCGATGCCGCTGAAAACCGTTAGTGGCAGGCACGCCGACCCGCGCAAGGGCCGCGGCGCGGGCATCAATCCCGAGGGACGCTTCGAGAAAGAGCGGCGCGACGCGTTCGACGACGGGTGGAACACCCCGGCGGACGAGCCGCGCGCGCTGAAGACCGCCGTCACCGCGGAGCGTGTCGCGAGCATCATCGCACGCAACGATTCACCCGACATTCCGTTCACGCAGTCGATCAATCCGTATCAGGGATGCGAGCATGGGTGCCCCTACTGCTACGCCCGCCCATCCCACGCCTACCGCAGCCTCTCGCCCGGCATCGACTTCGAGACGCGCCTCTTCGCCAAGGTGAACGCCGCGGAGAAGCTCACCGAGGAACTGGCGAAGCCGGCGTATCGACCGCGGGTGATCTCCCTCGGCGCCAACACCGATCCCTACCAGCCGATCGAGCGCGAGTGGAAGGTGACGCGCGGCCTGCTGCAAGTCCTCGCGGAGTGCGACCATCCCGTCTGCATCGTCACCAAGAACGCGATGGTCGAGCGCGACCTCGACCTCCTCGCGCCGATGGCGCGGAAGAACCTCGTCCGCGTGTTCGTCTCGCTCAACAACCTGGACCATGGCCTCGCGCGCCGGCTCGAGCCGCGCTGCTCCGCGCCCGCACGGCGGCTCCTCGCCATGAAGCGGCTCTCGGAGGCGGGCGTGCCCGTCGGCGTGCTGGTCGCGCCGGTCATCCCGTTCCTCACCGACGACCGGATCGAGGCCGTGCTGGAGGCCGCCTGGGAGCACGGGGCGCGGCGGGCGGGTTACGTGGTGCTGCGGCTGCCGTGGGAGGTGAAGGACATCTTCCGGGAGTGGCTGGAGCGCCACTATCCGCTGAAGGCGAAGCACGTCATGAGCCGCGTGCATGAGATGCGCGGCGGCCGCGACAACGATCCGGACTTCGGCAGCCGGATGCGCGGCAGCGGCGAACTGGCGAAGCTGGTCGGGGAGCGCTTCCGCAAGGCCTGCGAGCGGCTGGGTTTCGATTCCGGCCGGATGCACCGTGTGGCGGAGCTGGATGCCACGCGCTTTACGCCGCCGTCGGCGTCGGGCCAGCGATCGCTGTTCTAGCTGCGAGCCACGAGCTGCGAGCCGTGATGCGAGGCAAGCCGTTGGTGGACCGCAAGCTTGAATCCGCGGCTTCAACGTCCGATACTTCTTGCACGGCTCATAGCTCGTAGTCGTCAGCTCATAGCGGGTAGCGGGAGCATTCCATGAAACACGAAGTCGCGCTGTACGTGGGCGAGGAGCTGGGGCGGTACGGGTTTCCGGACGGCCATCCCTGGGGACCGGACCGCCAGGAGGCGTTCTGGAAGGAAGCGGTCAAGCAGGGGCTCGATCGCCGCGCGGCGATCACCGATCCGCGCATGGCCGCCCAGGAGGAGCTCTACCGCTTCCACACGCTGGAGCACGTCGCGTGGGTGAAGGACAAGTCCACGCTCGGATACGGCGCGATCGACTACGGCGACACCCCGGCGTACCACGGCGTCTACGAGGCGGCCGCGACGGTGGCGGGCTCGGCCGTTCACGGCCTCGACACGATCATGAGCGGCGGGGCGCTGCGCACCTTCCAGCCGATCGGCGGGCTCCACCATGCGCGCCGGGGCGGCGCGGCGGGTTTCTGCGTGTTCAACGACGTGGGCGTGGTGATCGAGGCGCTGCGTGCCCAGTACGGCGTGAAGCGGATCGCCTACGTGGACATCGACGTCCATCACGGCGACGGGCTCTACTACCCCTACGAGGAGGATCCCGATCTCGTCTACGCCGACATCCACCAGGACGGGCGCACGCTCTACCCGGGCACCGGCCACGCCCACGAAACCGGCAAGGGCGCGGCGGCAGGCACCAAGCTCAACATCCCGATGATGCCGGGCATGGGTGACGAGGACTTCTTCGAGGAATGGGAAGCGGTCGAGCGCCACCTGCGGAAGTTCCCGCCCGAATTCATCCTGTTCCAGTGCGGCGCCGACAGCCTCGCGGGCGATCCGCTCGCGATGCTCCAGTACACGCCGGCGGCGCACGCGCACGCGGCGAAGCGCCTCTGCGCGCTCGCGAACGAACTCACGGGCGGGCACATCATGGGCTTCGGCGGCGGCGGCTACAACCGGGCGAACCTCGCCGCGGCGTGGTGCGCCGTGCTCGACCAGTTCATCCGCGGTTCGGAGTGAGTCCGCACCAGGGCAGCCCCGCGGGCTGGTCGCGCGCGCCCCGCACCAACGTGCCTGGAGCGCGCTGGCCGGGCGTGCTGACGGGCCGCGCCGCCTCGCTCGCCGCGATGCAGGCGCTCTTCGACCGCAGCCAGTGGCTCGACCCGGCGGAGCTGGAAGCACTGCAGTTCCGGCAACTGGAGGAGCTGATCGGGTACGCGGCCCGCCACGTCCCGTTCTACCGCGAGCGGCTCGCCGCGGCGGGCATCGAGGCGGGAACCGCCCTCGATCGCGGGGCATGGGCACGGATTCCGGTGCTGGAGCGGGCGGAACTTCAGTCGGAGGGAGCGAGGCTGCGGAGCGGGGGTGTTCCCGAGTCCCACGGCCGTATCGCGGAGTCGGGTACCTCCGGTTCGACCGGGCGCAAGGTGATCGTCGCGCGGACGGAACTCGACGACTTCTATCATCAGGCGCTGACGCTGCGCGCGGGTAGCTGGGGCGGCTGGGACCCGCGCGGCGCCACCGCGGCCATCCGCTCCTACGAGGGCGGTTACGCGGAACCGCCCGACGGGCTGCGCCGCGCGGACTGGGGCGCGCCGTGGGCCGAACTGTGCGAGACCGGTCCGTCGTACGTGCTCAATTGTTCCGCCAGCGTCTCGCAGCAGGTCGACTGGCTCGGTCGGGTGCAGCCGGACTACCTCACGATCTACCCGTCGCTGCTGCCCGAGCTCATCGCGGCGGCGCGCCGCCGCGGCGTGCGGCTCGCCCGGCTGAAGCAGGTGCGCACGATCGGCGAGTGTCTCGATCCGGCCGTGCGGGAGCTCTGCGGCGCGCACTGGGGCGTCACCATCCAGGACACCTACTCGGCGCAGGACGCGGGCTACCTCGCGTTGCAGTGTCCCGCCCGCGACCATCACCATGTCCAGTCGGAAGGCGTGCTGCTGGAGGTGCTCGACGAGCGCGGCGAGCCGTGCCGCGCGGGCGAGGCCGGGCGCGTCGTGGTGACGCCGCTCCACAATTTCGCGATGCCGCTCGTGCGCTACGCGGTCGGCGACTACGCCGAAGTGGGACCGTCCTGTCCGTGCGGGCGCGGGCTGCCGGTTATCGCGCGAGTGCTCGGACGGGCGCGTAACCTTCTCCTCCTGCCGAACGGCGAGCGCCTGTGGCCGCGGCTCGGCCGGATCGCCTTTCGCGAAGAGCTGGAGGTGAGGCAGTTCCAGATGCTCCAGACGGGCCGCACGACGCTCGAGCTGCGCCTCGTCTCGCCGCGCCGGGGCACTCCGGAGGAGGAGGCGCGGGTCGCCGCGATGATTGCCGAGGGGATGGGCTATCCCTTCGATGTGAAGTACGTCTACGTCGAGGAGATTCCGCGCGGGCCGGGCGGGAAATACGAAGACTTCAAATCGGAAATCGGCGGCTGACGCCGCCGATTTCCGATCAATTGTCGATTAATGCAGGGTCAGAATGGGTGAATCGAAATTCAAGCTGAGCGTGCTCGACCAGTCTCCCATCATCCAGGGGCACACGGCCGTGCAGGCGGTAGGGGAGACGCTGAGACTCGCGAAGGCGGTGGAGGGGCTCGGCTACCATCGCTACTGGCTCGCGGAACACCATTCGATCGCTGCACTCGCGGCTCCGTGTCCCGAGATTCTGCTCACGCGCCTCGCCGCCGAGACGACGCGGTTGCGGGTGGGCACGGGCGGCGTTCTCCTGCCCTACTACAGCCCGTACAAGGTCGCCGAGCAGTTCCGCATGCTCGAAGCGCTCTACCCGGGACGCATCGACCTGGGACTCGGGCGCGCGCCGGGCGGAGACCGCATGACCACGCTCGCCATGGGTGGCGGCCAGTACGCCGACGCGGAGAACTTTCCGGAACAGGTCCAGTACCTCGTCGCCTACCTCGACGGCGCGCTGCCGGCCGGGCACCCGTTCGCGCAGGTGAAGGTGATGCCGGAAGTGCCCACGGCGCCGGAGGTGTGGTTGCTGGGCTCCTCCGACTACAGCGGCGCGCTCGCGGCGCAACTGGGGCTGCGATTCGCGTTCGCGCATTTCATCAGCGCCGAGGGCGGCGCGGCGGTGATGCGCGACTACCGGCGGAACTATCGGTCCTCGCGGCGCGAACCGGAACCGCACACGCTGGTGTGCGTGTCGGCGATCTGCGGGGAGACGGTGGCGGAAGCCGAGGAACTCGCCGCGGCGATCGATCTCAGGCGGCTCAACATGGACAAGGGCGTGAACGCGCCGGTGCCGGGCTACGAGGAGACGCGTGCCTACCCGTACACCGAGGCCGATCGCCGGCGCATCGCGCACAACCGGCGGCGGCTCGTGCTGGGCGATCCGCCGTCGGTCCGCGATCGGCTGCTCGCGATCGCGCGGGAATTCGAGGCCGACGAACTGATGGTCGTGACGATCACCGGGACCTACGAGGCGCGGCTGCGCTCGTACGAACTTCTGGCGGGAGCATTCACGACTTGATGAACGAAGCCGGATCGTGGACGAGGGCGTCCAGCCGCGAGCCGCCAGTCCCACGCTACGGCCGCGCCGCCTCGAGCGGACACGGCGAGTTGCGCGGGAACGGTGGAGAGAACCTACCCGAGCGGCGGCAGCGGCGGCGTCATCCCCCCCGGCAGCGGCGTGCGATCCACGTTGAGCGTCATCGAAACGAGCACGTAGTAGCCGTTCACGGCGATGAGATCCATCACGCCGCGCTCGCCGAAGCGGCCGACCGCGCGCTGGTACATCTCGTCGGAGACGCCGCGGTGCTCGTGCAGCTCGCGCGAGAAATCGTGAACGATCGCCTCGTCCTCGGACATCGTCCGCGGCCGGCGGCCCTGCGCGATGTCGTCGGCGACGGCGGGATCGAGACCGGCATCGAGCGCGAGCTTGCGGTGCGCGACCCATTCGTACTGCGCGCTCCACTGGCGGGCCGTGGTGATGATCGCGAGTTCGTTCAGCTTCGCCGGCAGCGAGCTCCGGAAGCGGATCGCCGCGCCGAGGCTCTGGATGATGTTGCCGATGTCGGGGCTCCTCAGCCACACGTTGAACGGGCCGCCGAGCGGGCCGGGCGTCGCCGCCGCGGAGTTCTTCACCGCGCCGCGCGGGCCGGAGCGGATCGCGTCGGCGAGCGCGCGCTGCTCCGGGGCGAGGTTCTCGGGCGGAATCGGCCGGAAGCGCTGTGGACCGGTGGTCGTGGACAAATGCGGAGTGCTCATGAGGTTTCCATGTCCTGTGAAGTTGTGCGGGCGGCATCGCGGGGATGCCGGTTCGCGATTATCGCCCGATCACGGGGCCGGCTGCGCCCGCCCCGGCGCGGGGGGTCTTGCGGCGCGGGCTCCGGGACGGTAGCCTCGCCGGACAAGTCACGAAATCCCCGGAGGATCCCATGAAGCGTACCGCCTTTCAGCCCGCGACCGTCTTCGTTCCCGCGGGCAGGACCTATTCGCACGGCATCATCGTCGACGCGGGGAGAACGCTCTACGTCGCGGGGCAGACCGCGCGCGATGCCCAGGGCAACATCGTCTGCCGCGGTGACGCGGCGGGCCAGACCCGGCAGGTGCTGGAGAACATGAAGAGGGTCATCGAGGGCGCGGGCGGGCGCATGGAGGACGTCGCGAAGACGACGGTCTTCATCACCGACATCAAGCACCGGGAGGCCGTGGGCAGGGTGCGACAGGAGTTCTTCAAGGGCGATCCTCCAGCCAACACGCTCCTCGTCGTCGCGGGGCTTGCCGATCCCGCATTCCTGGTGGAGATCGAGGCGATCGTCCCGTTGCCGTGATCGTGCCACCCCGTTCCGGCGGCGCCGCGGGAGCGACGGACTGTGATGGAGGTGACGTGCGGAGTGGACGAGGCGGGGCGGCAAGGGTGGCTCCCCCGGCGTTACGGGATGGCCGTCGCCGCGCTGTGCCTTGGCGCAAGCACTGCCGCACCCGTGCCCGCCGTGTATCCCGAACGGCCGGTGCGCTACATCGTCCCGTCGGCGCCGGGCGGCTCGCCCGACATCACCGCGCGCCTCCTCACCGCGGAGTTGAGCCGGAAGATGGGCCGGCAGTTCGTGGTGGACAACCGCGTCGGCGCGAGCGGCATCATCGGCACCGACATGATCGCGAAGGCGGCTCCCGACGGCTACACGATCGGGCAGGGGCTCGTGCCGGCGATGGCGGTCATGCGGAGCCTCGTCGCGAACATGCCGTACGATGCCGGCCGCGATTTCCAGGCGATCGCGCATTATTACTACACGCCGAACCTGCTCGCCGTCACGCCGTCGCTTCCCGTGAAGTCGGTGCGCGAGCTGATCGAGCACGCGCGGGCCCATCCGGGCGCTCTCCTCTACGGATCGAGCCGCACTTGAAAGCGGGCAGGCTCCGCGGGCTCGCGGTCTCCAGTCTCCGGCGCACGGTGACGTTCCCGGACCTGCCCACGGTGTCCGAGGCCGGTGTGCCGGGATTCGAGGTCGTTTCGTGGGCCGGCGTCATCGCGCCGGCGAATACGCCGGCGGGCGTGGTGGCGGCTCTCAATGCCGCGATGAACGAGGCCCTCGCCGATCCGGTCCTGCGCGGGAAGCTGATCGGACTCGGTTACGAAGTCGTCGGTGGCACTCCCGCGGAGTTCGCGAGCCACGTGCGCCGGGAATCCGCCAAGTGGGCGGACGTCATCAAGCGGGCGGGAATCCGGGTGGACTGAGACCGGCATCCCGGCCGCCGATGCGGTTACCCTGCGTCGAATCCCCCCGCTCCGTGCTCGCGACATGAGAAGCGGGCTCGCCGCGCTTTGTGTCGCGCTCGCTTGCTCCGTGGCGGGTGCCGCCGCGTTTGCGCAGGACTACCCCTCGCGGCCGATCCGGTTCATCCTGCCTTTTGCTCCCGGCGGCGGCACGGATGTCGTGGCCCGGCTCCTCGCGCGGAAGATGTACGAGAGCCTCGGCCAGCAGGTCGTGATCGACAACCGTCCAAGCGCGGGCGGCATCATCGGCATGCAGATGGCCGTGCAGGCGGCGCCGGACGGCTACACGATGGTGATGGGCCTGCCCGTCACGATCACCGTCAGCCCGGCGCTCTACGGGAACCTGCCCTACGATCCCCTGCGCGATCTCGCGCCCGTGGGCCTCGCCGGGACCTCGGCCTACGTGCTGAGCGTCGTGCCTGCCCTGCCCGTCGGGTCCGTCGCCGATTTCATCGCCTACCTCAGGCAGCATCCCGATCGGGTGCGTTACGCGGCGGGCACGCCGGGCGCGGGTAACCACCTCGCGGCGGAGCTCTTCAAGTCGATGACGGGGACGCGCATGACCCATGTGCCGTACAAGGGCGGAGGCCCGGCGCTGATCGGCGTCTTCACCGGCGAGGCGCAGGTGATCTTCGGCAGCGCGCTGACGACGGTGCCGCACGTGCGTTCCGGGAAGCTCCGCGCGCTGGGCGTCACCAGCACGACACGGGCGAGCGCGCTGCCCGACATCCCGACGATCGCCGAGGCGGGCGTGCCCGGTTACGAGGTGGACGTATGGTTCGGCGTTTTCGTCCCGGTGAAGACTCCGCGGGCGATCGTTGCGAAGCTGAATGGCGAGATCGCGCGCGCCATGACCGACCCCGCGGCGAAGGCGACCCTCGCCGCGCAGGGCGCCGAGGCGCGCGCCACGACCCCGGAGGGCCTGGCGAAGATGCTGCGGGTCGAAGCCGCCAAGTGGGCGAGGGTCGTCAGGGAGTCGGGCGCGAAAGTGCAGTGAGGGAGGGCCGGCCCGGCGGAACGCGGCGGGAGCGCTTGATCCCGCGTGGCAACGGGAGGACCATTCCCGGTGATGGTGTCGAGGAAGCCCGGATCCGACAGCGCGCGCCTTGACCGGGTCGTGGCGGAGGCGCGGCGCGCGGCCGAGGAGCGCGCGCGGGGCTACCGCGAGCTCGCCCTCAAGATGTACCCGTGGATCTGCGGCCGCTGCGCGCGCGAGTTCACGCGGGCGAACGTGCACCTGCTGGAAGTGCATCATCGCGACCACGACCACGCCAACAATCCGCCCGACGGGAGCAACTGGGAGCTCCTGTGCACGTATTGCCACGAGAACGAGCACCAGCGCCGGCTCGACGCGACCGGCACCGGGCCGGGCTCGGCGCACGAGCGCACGCCGCAGGCGACGTTTCGGCCGTTCGAGGGGCTCGACGCCCTGCTGAAGAAGAAGTGACGAGGCAGGCCGCGAGCTCCTGGAGAACTGCCTGTGCCCCCCTCGTGCCGCCCGCGACACGTTTCGTCACCCGGTGATGGGTGACGCGGGCGGCGGCGTGGCCGTGCCGGATCGCGGGCGGCGCGCGGGATGGCTCGGGGCGTGGCTGCTTGCGCATGCCCTGTGCGTGGGCGCCGCGTTCGCCGGTCCTGCGGCCGGCGGCGTCGCCGGCGAGGAGGAGGCGGCTCGGCAGGAGGCGATCTACCACAGCCGCGGGGAGAGCGTCCCCCCGGGGTACGTCGTCGACCGGTCGCTCCTCTCCTATTCTGCGTTCCTCATGCCCGGTTTCTCCCGCGCGCTTGCCGATCTCGGGCCGTCCGACCGCTGGCTGGACATCGGGGCAGGGCAGGGGCTCGCGATCCTCGACTATTACACCGAGCGCTACGACGCGATGAATCCGCGAGGCCGCGAACGGCGCGGCCGGAAGGCGCGGGCGGTTGCCGTCTCGATCGAGGACCGCAGGACGCCCCGATGGGAGGAGACGGCGGCGCGTCTCGACCCGGGGCAGATCCGGTACCTCGCGGGCAGGCGGCTGCGGGAGTACTCGCGCGACGAGCTGGGGCGCTTCCGCCTCGTTTCCGATTTCACCGGCGGGTTCTCCTACTCGCGGGACCTGTCCGTGTTCATGGAGAAGGTGCTGGACTTCCTGGAAGTGGACGGCGACTTCCACACGCTGCTGCTCGACGTGCGCCCGGAAGCCGCATCGGGCCGGCCGCCCGATCCCGACACGCAGTACCTCACCGAGATCGAGCACGAGGACGGATCGAATGCCGGGGTCTGCAACTGGCTGAAGCGCATAGGTTGCGCGAAGGTCGCGTGCGAACAGGACACGAGGACCGCGCGGCAGGTCGAGCTCTATCACGTGCGCAAGGTCTGCGAGGCGGTTGCGGTGCCTGCGCTCGAGCCCCGCGGCTTCAAGGCCGGCACGCCGCCGCTCAGGCGCTTCGTCCTGCGGAAATCGTCCGCGCGGCAGCCGGCCGGGCCGCGTTGATCGGCGCGCCCGCGCCGCTGCCGGCCGCCACCCATCACTCACCACGGAGGAAACATGATCCACGTCATCGCCATCATCACCACCAGGCCGGGCCTGCGCGACGCGGTGCTGCAGGTCGCGCGAGGCAATCTCGCCGCGGTTCGAGCCGAGGACGGCTGCGTCGAGTACAACCTCGCCGTCGACGCCGAGGGCATGGGCAGCTTCCAGACGCGGCTCGGTGCCGACACCTTCCTGTTCGTCGAGAAGTGGCGCGACGCGCAGGCGCTGAAGGCCCACGCGGCCGCGCCGCACATGGCCGCTTATGCGGCGAAAGTGAAGGACATGATCGCGAGCCGCGTGATCCACGTCCTCTCGCCCGCCGCCTCGTGAGCCTGCGGGAGCGCCGGAAGCCGTGCCTCCCATGCGCGCCTTGCCCGCGTGGCGAGCGAAGACTTGCACCGCCGTGGCGAGGCGCGCCGGGCAAGAGGCGAACCCGCCATCACCGTGGACCGGCAGAGATGCGTGCGCGCGGGCCGCACGCCCGCGCAGTTCGCGGTGTCGCGCCGGGCCACGCGGGAGGCGGGCATCACTCCCTCACGACAGCGCTGCGGGCGATACTCTCCGCGCGCGGCGCGTGGCGGGGGTAGAACTCGAGGCGCGGCGCCAGGTAGAGCACGGTGAAGAGTTCCCCCCTGCTGACCGCGCCCCAGGCGAAGCCGGACAATTGCACGTTGTCCCGCCGGCGGGTGAGTGCGAACTCGAAGCGGAAGCCCCCGCGGCCCCCGAACGCCGCCGGCTCGAGTTTCACCAGCCTGAAGCTCGAGCCATCGCGCGTCAGCATGCCCTCGAACATCGCCGCGATTTCGTCGGGCTGGTCGGCAGCGCGAATCCGCTTGGGCCGAAATGATGCAGCGAGATGGCGGTCGCGACGGCGGCGTGCAGCGAATTGATCTCCTCGAAGGCGTCCGCCTCGCGCTGCGTCAGCTCGACGACCGTGGCGCCCAGCGCGTGCTTGCGTTGCGCGAGCGCCGCGCGGAAGCGCCGCGTCGCTGCCTCCGTCCAGTCCGCCTTCGGCTCGACCACTCCGCCGGCGCTGATGACGAAAAGCTCGATGTCGGTGGGCATGATGGCGATCCGGGCGTTCTTCGGGATCGCCTCGAAGCCGGGCGCGAGGTTCTTCGACTGTGCGCAGGCGGCGCCGACGGCGCCGCCGCCGGTCCAGAGGAAGAGGACGGCGGCCAGGACGCGGACGATCCCGGCAAGGCTCGGGATCACACCGCCCCCCGCAGCTCGAACCCGTGGCGGCAGGAAGCGGCGCGCCGCACGATCCGGCCCGCTCTCGGGAGAGGAAATGCCTTTGGAATAGCCGCGTGTCGCGCTCGGCACACTCCCCGGCGAGCCGCACGCGCTGCCCGCGGGACCCCGCGATCGGAACCGGGAACGAACGCCTCGGGCGCGATGAACGGGCCCGTGTACTCGGCGATGCGGCGAACCCCGAATTCCCCGATTCGCGCGGCCTGCGCACGGGTTCCCTCCCCGGGGCCGATCGCCTCGGGATCGAAGCGGCCGCTTTCGATCACCTCGCCCACGGCCGAGGGGTCGTCCAGTGCGGTGGTGCCGGCGCGGCGAGCGAGGCCTTTCTCCCTCAGCCGCTCGAGGCCGCCGGCGACGCCGTGCCCGGGACGGTTCGACCGCGACGCTGCACGAAGGTTGCTGTCGCTCGCATGCGCTAGATCGGTCCGTGCGCCGGCACCAGCAGCTCGCGCGTCATCTCCGCGAGCGAGTTGATGCCGAGCATGGCCATGTTCCGGCTGATTTCCTCGCGCAAGAGCCCCGCGGCGTGGCGCACGCCGTCCGCGCCCGCGATCGCCGCGGCGTAGAGGAACGGCCGGCCGACGAAGACGAACTTCGCGCCGAGCGCGTAGGCCTTGAGAAGATCCGTGCCGCGGCGCACGCCGCCGTCCATCATGATGGTCATGTTGCCGGCTTCCGCGACGGCGGCGGGCAGCATGCGCAGGGGCGCGACGCTCCCGTCGAGCTGGCGCCCCCCGTGGTTCGAGATCATGATGCCGTCGACGCCGCTCTCGCGCGCGAGGCGCACGTCGCGCGGCGAGAGCACGCCCTTCAGCACGAGCCTGCCCTTCCAGATCCGGCGCATGAGGCCCAGGTGCTCCCAGTTCAACCCGTCGCGCGCCATACGGGGGCGCTCGATGTGGCCGAGGATGGGAATGCGGGGGAAGCCCATGTTCTCGAGGTGCGGCATGCCGTGGTTCGCGACGGTGCGCAGAAACGTGCCGAAGAGCCAGCGCGGCCTGAGCATGCAGTCCCATGCGAGCCGGGGCGCCGGCTTCAACGGCGAGCTGTAGCCGCTTCTCGCGTTGTTCTCGCGGTTGGAGGCGACCGGCACGTCGACCGTCAGGACCAGCACTTCGAACCCCGAGCGCTGCGCGCGTTCGACGAGCGGGACGATGATCTCCGGGTCGCCGGGCAGGTAGGCCTGGAACCACGCGGTCGGGCCGGCTTCCCGCAGGCGCTCCATCGGCGTGAGCGACGCGCCGCTCTGGATCATGATCGTGTTGAGCTCCGCCGCGACCGTGGCGAGCACCGTATCGCCCATGTACGCGGCGAGGGAAGTGCCGCCCATCGGTGGAAAGCCGAACGGCATGTTGTACGTGCGGCCGAAAATCGTCGTGCGCTGGTGGCGTGCCCGCGTGTCCACGAGGACGCGCGGCAGGAAATCGTACTCGCGGAAGGCGGCGCGATTGCCCGCGAGCGACGCGTTGGTTTCGACGGCGCCCGAGACGTACCCGAAAATGGGGCGCGGGAGAAAGCGCCGCGCCGGCTCCTCGAGATCCTCCAGCGACAGGATCTCCTTCAGCCGCCGCGCGCTCGCCGCACCGGGGCGGGCCGGAACCGCGGCTCGCAGGGAAGTCTCGCCGGCGTGCGAGGCGGAATCGTTCATGATGCGGTCCTCCCGTTAGGCGTCGCCCAATGGTATGTAATCCGCGAGGCGACCACAACGGCGGAGGGCGGCGGCCGCGGGACCCGTCCCCGGCAAGTCCGGATTGCGGAAGAACGGGCGCGGGCGGCCCCGGCCCGCGCGCGTCGCCCGGACCGCGAGCCGCCGGCGTGTTACGCTCCCCGCCCTTGAGGGAGGAAGCGGCGATGGACTACGAACACATCCTGTTCGACGTGGAAGACGGCGTGGCGATCGTCACGTTGAACCGCCCCGGGAAGCTCAACGCGATGAACCGCAAGCTGAACGGGGAACTGCATCACGCGGTCATGCGGGCGGACGCCGACGACGCGGTCGGCTGCATCGTGGTGACGGGCGCGGGCGAGAAGGCGTTCTCGGCGGGCGGCGACATCCACGAGCAGCTCTCGGACGACGCGAAGTACTCGGAGAAGGAACTCGACGAACTGCGCGACGACAGGCGCCGCTACGAAATCTCGGCGAGCGCGAAACCGACGATCGGCATGATGAACGGGCTCGCCTACGGCGGCGCGGCGGTGCTTGCCTCCTCGCTCGACATGCGGATCGGGTGCGAGGCGACGAAGTTCCGCTTCCTCGCGGCGGCCTACGGCCGGATCAACAGCACCTGGACGCTGCCGAACCAGGTCGGCTGGCCGATCGCGAAGGAGCTGCTCTTCACCGCCCGCATCGTGGGAGCGGAGGAGGCGTACCGGATCGGGCTCCTCAACCACCTCGTGCCGCGCGCGCAACTGCGGGCGAAAACGATGGAGATCGCGAAGATGATCGCCGCGAACCACCGCGGGGCGGTCGCGGGCATCAAGTCGCTCATGCTGCGGCAGATGACGATGAGCCTCGAGGACCAGTACAACGCCGAGCACGAGTACACCACGCACGTCCTGCGTGGAGCGAAAGCGAAGGATGCTTTCCCGGAGTTCATGGCGAGGAAGGGACTCAAGGCGTGATGGCGAAGGGGTGATGACCCTTCGCTGGTGACGATGCCGCTGACGCGGCTGGTGACGACGCTATCGCGGGTGACGAGGCGGGCGGCGTCGCGCCCAGCGATACTTGCGCTTCGAGTTGCTCCCGGCGCCGCCGTTATTCCGCAGGCAAAAAACGTGTGGGGACCTGACCCATTCACCGTGTGACGCGGCGGGCTTCGTCACCGCAACGCCCGTCACTGCGTAGTTCGTCACCAGCGAAGCGGCATCAGAGTTGCACTGCGGCGGCGTCACTTCCCCGCGAGCTCGGCGAGCACGAGCCGCGGCATGAGATCCGCCCCGAACATGTCTTGCGCCGCGACTTCCATCATCTCGGCCTCCCAGCTGTACCAGCGCTCGACGCGTTCGAGCGCGCCGTTCGCCGTGTCGCAGAGCGCCGGCTCGCTCGTCACGAGGAGCCTGCGGCAGGCGTTCGGGCGCGATTCGTAGACGCGGCACGCGCCGTCGGCCCCGAGAAACGCGCAGCCGGTATCGCCCGCGGGCTGGGCGCGCCAGGTGTCGACCGACTGCGCGGCCTGCCGTTCGAGGCGCCCCGGGTCGATGGGGATACCCGCCGCACGTGCCTCCGCGACGAGGAGCGCCGCTTCGTGCGGCCAGATTTCGACCGGACCGTGGCAGCAATGACTGCAACCCTTGCGGCACCGGATCGTACCCTCCGCCGCGGAGTTCGCACGGTCGCGCTCGAGCAGGGCATCGAGCGCGGCGTGCGCTTCGCGCGCGACGGCTAGCGCGTCCGCGCCCGCGAGCGCGCGGAAGCGCGCCGTGTAGCGGTCCATGACGGCGTGAAGATGCGCCCGCTTGCGCTCGTCCCGGGCCTGCCGGTTGGCCGAGGCTCTCTCCGCGTCGATCTTCAAGGGTCCCGTCCGGCCCGCCGCGTGCGGGCCGGCTATTTCGCCTTCGGGTGGTCGGTCGCGCTGAACGAGGGTCGCGCGAACAGGCGTTCGGCCAGCCGGGCGAGACCCGGGTGTGCCGTGCGCCATTCGACCTCGGGGAGCGCGTGATCGAGGTAGGAGAGCGCGTAGCCGGCGGCGATGTCGGCGAGCGTGAAGCGCCCGCCGAAACAGAACGCCCCGCCGCCGAGATCCTTCTCGATGACGGCGAGGCCGCGGTCGATCTTCGCGCGCTGGCGCTCGAACCACTCGGGCGCCCGCCGCTTCTCCGGCGGCTCGCGGTACTCGTGGTTGATGTTGACCGTGGCTTCGGCGACGCCGTCGCCAAGCGCCTCCCAGCGCTTGACTTCCACGCGGTCCTCGAACGCCTCGGGAATGAGCCGCGGGCCGCTGCCCATCGTGTCGAGATACTCGACGATGACGGGCGAATCGTAGAGCCCGCGCCCGTCGTCGCGCACGAGCGTGGGCACCTTGCCGAGCGGATTGAAGGGCGGCACGGGCGAGCCGGGGGCGGAGCCGCGCGCGACGACGTATTCATGGGGTATGTGTTTTTCGGCGAGCACGATGCGCACCTTCCGCGCGAACGGGCTGCCGGGTCCGCCGTAGAGTCTCATGTGTCTTTCCTTGTCCCTCGTCCGGAAGCGGGGAGATGATGCCATATCCCTCGCCCCGGCCCCTCCCGCCCTCATCGCCTCCCGCTCTCCCGGGGGCGAGAGCAAGGCGCAGGCCGCGCCTACCCGCCCGGGAGAAACGCGGGGACGGGATCGCGGGGGGAGCCTGGCGCGAGTCCGGATGTGTCCTCCGGTCTCGTGACGATCAAACTGCCTGGCCGGGCATGGCGCCGAGGCCCGCGTCCGGACGACCGCCATCGGTGCCGCCGGAGGACCGGTACCGGTCCGCCCGCGCGCGCGTTGCGCGGTCATGAGACGTCCAGGGGTCGGGGCGGCCCCGCGCGCGCCACGAGATGCCGTTCCAGGCCATGGACAGCAGGCCCGGTCTCACCAGGCGGTTGAACTTCCATGCCGATCTGAGTATCTGCCGCGGGGTCCAGAACTCGCGCTTGATCTTCCTCTCGATCGCGAGGATATCGGCGACGCTCAACGCGTCGGAGTAGACGCGTCTCGTCCCGGGATCGATGTGGTAGCCCGGCGCCGCCAGGACCTTCGCGGTGAGCGGCTCCGGACCGCGGCAGCGCAGCGGATGGATCATGATCGAATCGAGCCCGATCCGGCGGGCGAACTCCGGTATCCGCAGCATCTCTTCCCGTGTTTCTCCGACGTTGCCGATGATGAAGTTGGCGACGAAGAACATCGGGAGGTGGCCGATCCTGGCGAACGCCTTCTCGATGGTCCGCCGGTTGAGCCCCTTGTCGAGGAACACGAGAACGTGGTCGTGCATGGACTCGATGCCGAAGGTCACGTAGCGGAAGCCCGCCCGCGCCATTTTCTCGACCACGTCCGGGCGCATTCCCATGTTGATCCGCGTCTCGATCGCGTAGGTCTTCCTGATGCGACGCTCGAGCAGGACCTCGCACAGCTCGTCCATGCGATCGGGCCGGTGAAAGGCGAGATCGTCCACGAACGTCACGAACGGCGCGTCGATCTGCTCCAGCTCGTCCGCGACCGATTTCGCGCTGCGCGCCGTGTACGCGATCTGCCGGCCCTTCGCATCCCGGTTGAAGGTGCAGAAAGCGCAGTGAAAGGGGCAGCCGCGGGAGCTCTGGATCGTGTCGGTATGGATACCCAGGAAGAGGCCGTCGCGCCGGATCGCACCGTAGCGCGCGCGGCGCAACGAGCGATCCGGCAGCGGGTAATCCGGGATGGGACCGTAGGGCGGCATGGGCGTCGCGCGAAAGCCCCCGTCCCGGAAGAAGGAAACGCCCGGGACGCGATCGACGCAGCTACCTTCGACGAATGCGCGAAACCGGCCGTCATCCGGGCCGGAAAATACGACGTCCACTCGCGCCCCGGACGGAGCGCTGGCGAGCTCTTCCCGGTGCGTCTCCGCGAATCTCCCCCCGGCCACGACCGTGACTCCCGGTAACCGCGCCCTGATGGCCCGCATCATCGCGAAAACCCGGGGCAGCGGCATGTCCCACAGGAAACTCAGCGCGACGATATCGGTATCCGGCGGGATGAGCCGCTCCCAGTCCCGGTCGAAGCGCAGGTCGATCAGGAAGCGCTTCGGAACGACCTCGCGGACGCTCGCGGCAACCAGTTCCAGGCCGAGCGGTGGAAACATCCGGTCGTACCGGGACCCGTCGCCGTCGTCGGGATAGATGAAACAGGCGGACCGGAAGGCGGACATTTCCCTCTTCTCCCGAAGAAAGCGTCCGAAACGAGCCTGATTCCCGAAATGCCCCTGAAATGCGGGGCAGAGAACACGCTACACCGGGGCAGGCCGTGAGGCAATCACCACGGAGCGGGGACCGGGCGAATTCCCGCCGCGGAAAAGGGGTGCCGGGGGCTTCGTCGCGAAGGTGCGGGGGTGCTCTTCCAGGGCTACTCCCGCTTCCTCGCGCGGTGTGCCGCCGCTATCCCGGCACGAAACCACGAAGATACAAGGGCATGGCTGCGAGTGCGCTCGCATCCCCCGTTATGGCGGCGCCGTGCGGCGAATGGCCTATGAACCGGTCACGCCCTCGACGTGCAGGGGCTTGCCGTTCACCTCGACGCGGCTCGTCAACGGTACCTGCTGGGTGATCAACCCCTCCGCGAAGCAGCCCGCCTTGGCGGTCTTCACGAGGTGCGTAACCCGATCGGGCGGCTCGTCGCAGTCGAACCTGAGGTGTGTCGTGATGCCTTCCCAGCGGTTGAACACCGTGCCCTTCAGCACCGAGCCGCCGAGATGCTTCCTCATGACCACGCGGCAATGCGCCCCGCTCACCTTCATCTTCATCATGTGCGCATACCGCGCAACCTGGGTGAGCAGTCAGAATCCTATCGACATCGCGAGGTAGCTCATCGGCGAAGGGTACCTGTCGGTGCCGCCGATCCGCGCGGGCTCGTCGCAATAGACCTCGAATTTCCCCGCCCGGCCAACCTTGAGCTGCAACTGCCCGGAGACCGTTTCGGTCGTGGCGTCGTTCTCGTTCGTGATGCCCTGCGCCGGCAGCTCGGGCTTGTCGATCACCCGCTCGCCCGGCTTGTCGGAAAGGTCTTCGCTACCCAGTGGTTTCGTCATGGTCGATCCTCCACGCGAGGAACGGCGCATAGCCGTTACCCGCGATGCTACTACGGGTGCGGACTTGATGGTGAGGCCAGGGAGTGCTGAACGGCGCATAGCCGTTACCCGCGATGCTACTACGGAGCGCCCCGGGGCAAGCGTGACGCGGGCCGCGGCGGCTGGAAGCGCCTGCGGTACTCCGCGGGCGTGAGGCCGGTCGACCGCTTTATCATGCCCCGGCAGAACTCCACGCGTTCAAACCGCGTGTCGGCCGGGGCTCGACCATTCCCCTGGTCTGCTCGCGAGCGAAGGTCCGGCAGGGGGCAGCGCAATCGGGATTTACCTCAGGAATGCCTCGTGGAACGCGGCGATGGCGGCGGCGGTGTCGCGCGCGGTCTTCGCCACGACGCCCGCCTCGCGCAGGTCGCGCCCGAATTCGAGCTGCATCGCGTCGATGCCGTCCGCGTGGCGGCTGCCGTAGACGGCGACGGTGTAACCGCCGGTGTAGTTCCTTTCCTCGGCGCGCGCGGTCGGCGGCAGCTCGTTCGGCGGCAGGATGCGGTATCCCATGGCCACGAAGCGCCCGAACACGCTGTCCGGCCCCGTCACGGCCGGCGGGCCGGCGCGGGCAAGGAGCGCCTTTACCGTCGCGCCATAGCGCGTTCCGCGCAGGATCGAATCGCGGTAAGCGGACTGGCCGTGCACGTCGAAGAGCATCCCGTGGCGATGCCGCGCGCGGACTTCGTCCACGAAACGGCGGGTCGAGGCATGGTAGGCGTTGAAGTCACCCTCGCAGCCCGGCGCGCTGTAAGCCTCCTCCGCCGGGCGGTTCGCATCGATGAAGCGTCGGTGGAACTTCGCCAGCACGAGGTAGGGCCGCCGGCCGGTCAGGCGCTCAAGCTCGCCGGCGATCCCGAGGGCAAGGACGTCGGTATTGAAGTCGGCGGTGACGACGAACCGGGGGCCGGCGGGCGTGCGCACGGGGCAGCCAGGGACTTCGTCGCGCCCGCCGTGCGGCGCCGTCAGGATTACCGGCATGTCGCCCTCCCGCGCGAGGACCAGCTCGCTCCCCGCGGCGGGCGAGCACGCCGCCAGCGTTGCGACGATCGTAACCCAGGCGACCCGGCGTGACGCACGAGCGCCGAACGGACTCCCCCTCCCGCGCGCGCCGCATGTCTCACGCAACGCGGCGATCCCGCTCACTCCGCCCTCCGTGTGCCGTCGGGACTCATGATCGAACGGCGTTCTGCAACCGGCTAGAGCTCGAAGGTCATGAGATCCTGGCCCCATACCAGCCGGCCCTTGTAGATCTCCGCCAAGCCGGCAATGACGCGCTCGCGCACGCCGTCGCGGTCGATCGCGGGTCCGTGATGGGTGGTGACGAGCGTCTTGACGCCGGCGTCGCGCGCCAGCGTGGCGACGACCTGCTGGCTCGAGAGTGCTCCCGGTTCGGACAGCTCGAAGTCGAATCCATTGAGGTAATGCACGAGCACGTCGGCATCGCGCGCGAGTCTGTCGAGCGAGGCGACCGGCCCCTGCCGCCCGGACAGTCTGACGTCGCTCGTGTAAGCGAAGATCTTGCCGTTCGATGTCACACGGAAGCCGAGGCTCTCGAGATAGGGCTGGTGATGGATGACCCCGATCGCCTCCAGCTTCCAGCCGTCCCCCTCGACGACCGCGCCGTCGGCGATCTCCGTCGCCTCGACATCCGGCCACGGGCGCGTTGTTCCGCCGCCACGACTCTGGAAGATTCGCAGGCTGGCCGGATGTGTCGTGCGCGCGGTCAGGTCCCGATGGAACGCGCCCCGGGGGCCGAACAGCCGCTCCAGCAGCTCCCGGGTCCCGGCGGGCCCGTAGATCGCGAATCGAGGGCGTATGCCGCCGACGGCATCCCAGTGATGGTGGAGCAGGCGCGGGACGTCGCCGCAGTGATCGAAGTGCAGGTGCGAGAGGAAAAGGTGAGTCACGTCCTCGGCCTTCCTGCCGGCCTGCATGAGCCGAGCGTAGGCGCCGGGTCCGTGATCGATGAGGATGACGTCGGCGCCGGCCTCAAGAAGGTAGCTCGACGAGGCTCGTTTGAGGGAGGGCACCGGTGTGCCGGTACCCAACAGGGTGATCTTCATGCGGGCGTGGCCGGGAGCGCTGGATCGAGGATGCAAGAGCCGGCTATTTCGCCGGCCCCGGTTCGCCGAGCAACTGCGTGAGTTCGACGTAGTCGCGCTGCACCGACGCCGCGAAGTCCCGGTTTCCCATGTAGTTGTCGTCCCACAGATTCCTCGCGACGAGCTCCTTCCGCCTGGCCGTCGCCGCGGTTCGGTCGAGCACCCCGTCCCAGTGGCGGATCCGAGCTTCCGACAGGCCGCGCGGGTCCGTGACGCCGCGCCAGAAGGAGCGGAGCACCTGCGCGCCCTGTTCCTTCCAGGTCGGCACGGCGGCGAAGGGGCCCGGGTAGCGCCTGGGCGCCGAGATGCCGACGATACGCAGGCGCGCCGCGGCGTTGTAAAGAGCGGTAACGGCCATGTCGATGTGGCCGCCCGGCAGATTGGTCATCGACTGCGCGCCGGAGCTGTAGATGACGATCGGCAGCAATCCCGGGTCGGTGCGTGATTGCGGAGGAGGGTCGGCGTGGCGAACGCGAGGAGGTGCCCGTCGCCCTCGCGGGCGGCGAGCATGCTCCACGCGATCGCGCCCGCCGCGCCCGGCTTGCTGACGACGACCGCCGGCACCTCCACCAGCCGGTGCGTGCGCTGGATGTTCTGCACCATGCGCGCGGTAACGTCAAGGGCACCACCCGCCGCAACCCCCACCACGATCGAGGTATTGCGCTGAGGCGCCCAGCCGGCGGCCGATGACGGCGTGACCGAAAGCGCGGGGGCCACGACGCTCGCGGCCACGAGTGCGCGCAGTGCCACCGCCATTACATGCGCTCGAAGACCGCCGAAATGCCCTGCCCGCCGCCGATGCACATCGTGACGAGCGCGTACTTGCCGCCGGTGCGCTGGAGTTCGTAGAGCGCCTTCACCGTCAGCACCGCGCCGGTCGCGCCGATGGGATGGCCGAGTCCCACCGCGCCGCCGTTCGGGTTGGTCTTCTTCGGGTCGAGCTTGAGATCGCACGAGACGGCGAGCGCCTGCACGGCGAACGCCTCGTTCGACTCGATGACGTCCATCTGCTCGATCTTCAGCCCGGCCTTGTCGAGCGCGCGCTTCGACGCGGGCACCGGGCCGATGCCCATCACCTTCGGGTCCACGCCGGCGATGCCGTAGGAGACGAGCCGCGCCATCGGCTTCAGCCCCTTCTTCTCCGCCGCCGCGCGCTCCATCAGCACGACCGCCGCCGCGCCGTCGTTGATGCCCGAAGCGTTGCCGGCGGTGACGGTGCCGTCCTTCCTGAACACGGCGCGCAGCTTCGCCATGCCCTCCGCGCTCGCATCCGCGCGCGGGTGCTCGTCGCGGTCGAAGAGCGTCGTGCCCCTGCGCGTCTTCAACTCGATGGGCAGGATCTGGTCCTTGAAGTAGCCCTTCTCGATCGCGTTCACCGCGCGCCGGTGGCTTTCCACCGAGAACTCGTCCTGCTGCTCTCGCGTGATCTTCCACTGCGCCGCGATGTTCTCCGCGGTGATCCCCATGTGCACCGTGTCGAAGGGGTCGGTGAGCGCGCCCACCATCATGTCCACGACGCCGCCGTCGTTCATGCGCTGGCCCCAGCGCAGCGTCGGCATGAGGTAGCCGCCCCGGCTCATCGACTCGGCGCCCCCGCCCACCGCGACGTCGGCGTCGCCGAGCAGGATCATCTGCGAGGCCGACACGATCGCCTGCATGCCGCTGCCGCACAGCCGGTTCACGGTGAGCGCGGTGGAGTCCTCGGGCAGACCGCCCTTCAACGCGGCAACGCGCGAGAAATACATGTCCCGCGCTTCGGTGTGAATGACGTTGCCGATGACGCAGGCGCCGACATCCTTCGCATCCACTCTTGCGCGCTTGATCGACTCGCGTATCACCTGCGCGGAAAGCTCGGTCGGCGCGATGTCCTTGAGCGCGCCGCCGTAATCACCGATCGCGGTGCGTACGCCCGAAAGCACCACCACCTCGCGTCCATTCGCCATGGGACCTCCTTAACTGGCTGAAATCATTGATATTGACGGTAGCCCGGCAGGGGGAAGACCGGGCGCGGGGAACGGGCGAAGTCTACGCCCGCCCGTGACGGGTGTCGAGATTGTGCGGCACAACATGAGTCTCGGCGGACGGGCCGCCGGTCGAACTCGGTTGCAGCACCCGGACCGATGAGCAGGCCGGGCGGCGGGCCACGCCGTCAGTCGCCAGCCGCGACGGTCACGCGGTCGCGCCCGGCGTGCTTCGACGCGTAGAGCGCCTCGTCCGCCCGCAGCATCAGTCGATCGAGCGGCTCGCCCTCGCGCGATCCGGCGAGGCCGATCGAGATCGTGATGCCGCCGACGTACTCGTTCGTGTCGAGGCGGCGGATGCGGCTTTGCCGGATGGCGGCGCAGACGCGCTCGGCGAGGGCACGCGCCGCCTCCACCGGCGTGTCCGGCAGCAGCGCCGCGAATTCCTCGCCGCCGTAACGGGCGACCGTGTCGCGGCCCTTCACCTGGGCGCGCAATGCCTGCGCGATGGCCCGGATCACCTGGTCGCCGAAGAGATGCCCGTAGCTGTCGTTCACGCGCTTGAAATGGTCGATGTCCGCCATGAGCAGCGTGCAGCCGGCGAGATTTTCGCCGCGCGCGGCGGCGGCCTCGCGCGCCGCGCGCTCGAAGCCGCGCCGGTTGCGCGCCCCCGTGAGGGGATCGGTGAGGACTTCGCCCTCGGCGCGTTCGAGGGCGTCCTTGAGGTCGCGGACCTCCTTCGCGCTCGTGTCGAGCCGTGACTGGAGCGCGCCGACCGAGCTTTTCATCTCGACCGTGCGCTCGATGAGCGAACGCACGAGGGAGGAGAGGGCTGGCGAGTCGACCTCGCGCGCGGCCCGCGCCACGTGCTCGCCGAGGGCTTCGCCGTAGCGCTCGGCCTTCTCCCCGGTGATCGCCGTCTGGCGGGCGAGTTCGTCCATGATGCGCCGCAGGTCGGCCTCGAAGCGATCGGCGTTCGCCGCGTCGCGCTCCGCGATGAAGCGGCAGTGCAGGCGCGCCACATCGGCGTCCTCGAGCACCGCCTTGTCCGCGAGGAGCGAGTCCGCCGCGCGCTTGAGCGGGACGTTGAGTCCGGCGGCATACTCGTACCACACCGCGTAGCTCACCGGGTGAAAAGCGGCGTTGTGCCGCCCCATGAGCTGCAGTGTCAGGCGCAGTACTTCGCCGCTCTGCTCCCTCGTCTCGTGGTAGCGCATCCCCGGTTTCGTCCTGCATTGCGCCCTGCCGCGCCGCGGCGTGTCCCGGGCGGGGCTCGTCCGGGCGTAATCACGGCCCGTCCCGGCGCGAACTTTAGCCGGGGGGTGGCAATCCAGGCGGTGCGGTCGTCCCGCGTGCTACGATGCCCGCCTCGCGCCGGGAAAGAAATCCGGAGGGGAGCCGGACACTCGCGGGGCGCTGCCCGCACGGCACCCGGTGCCCCGCGCGCGAGCGCCGCGGCCGCCGCGACCGGCGATACGCGGGGTTCCATTGGATCCCCGCGCGTGCCGGGCACGGTGAAGCCCGGCAAGCCCGCGAACGAGACGAAGGGAGAACGCCATGATACGTGTCAATCCCATGCCGCCGCAGGTTGCGCCGGCACTCCTCGAGAAGCTCGCCAGCCTCGACCCCGTTACGGTGGGGCATTACCGGGAGTGGGGATTCATGGACCCGGCGATCCGGCCGCTCATGAAGGGCCGGCGCGTCACCGGTACCGCGGTCACGATCATCACCTCGGCGCACGACACCAGCATGATCCCGTACGCGATCGGCCTCGCGCGGCCGGGCGACGTGCTGGTGATCGACCGCCTGGGCGACATGCGCCACGCCTGCATGGGCGGGGTCGTGGCCCTTGCCGCGAAAGTGGCGGGCGTGGCGGCCGTCATCATCGACGGCCTCGCGTGCGATCTCAACGAATTCGAACAGTACGGCCTGCCGCTCTGGTGCCGCGGGGAAGCGGCCCTGACCGGGCGTTCGCTGGCGAGCGACGGCGCCCTCAATGTCCCGGTTGCCTGCGGCGGGGTCGCCGTGCTGCCGGGGCAGGCAGTGCTCGCCGACAGCGGCGGCGTCTACGTGTGCGGAGCCGACGAAATCGACGAGATCTGCGAGATCGGCCTGCCGATGCAGAGCCGCGAGCCCTCGACGCTCGCGCGCCTGCGCGCCGGGGAAAAACTCGGCGCGATCGGGGGCTCGGCGGCGCGAATCGAGGCCGCGTTGAAGAAGCAGTGACGCGGTGTCCGCCCGCCGCTGCCGCGAGCGCGGCAAGGCAGCCCGCGAACGAGGCGCGTCGCGCGGGCGGGTGTGCGCCGGCTGCGTCGGCCTTCGGGCCTGCGCGGCGGCGAACCTACTCGACCTTCACGCCCGCGGCCTTCCATACCGCCCGCCGTGTCGTGATTTCTTCGTGAACCAGCTTGTCGAATTCCTCCGGGCTGCTCGACTTGGCGAGCCCGCCGAGGCTCGCGATGCGTTCCTTGACCTCGGGCTGGGCGATGACCTGCGCGGCGTCCTTGCCGAACCGGTTGACCAGGGCCCGCGGCATCCTGGAGGGAACCAGCATGCCGTACCAGCCCTGGTACTCGAACTGCGGAATCCCCGCCTCGGCCGGAGTCGGGACATCCGGGAGCGCGCCGGCGCGGTAGGGCGTGGTCACGATCAACGCCTGGATCTTGCCGCCCTTCACGAGCGGTGAGGCCGCGAGGACGGGCGAAAGGAGGTACTGCACGCGGCCCGCGACGAGATCGGTGAGCGTTTCGGGCGAGCCGCGGTAGGGCACGTGAACCGCGGAGATGCCGACACGCAGGTTGAACAGCGCCGCGCCGTAGTGCGGCCCGCTGCCGAGGCCCGTGGACGCGAAGTTCAACTGCCCGGGCTTCGCTTTCGCGAGCGCGATCAACTCCTTCACCGATTTCACTTTCAGCCCGAAGGAGACGACCAGCACGAGCGGCGTGCTCGCGAACTGGCTGATCCCCGAGAAATCCTTGACCGGGTCGAACGGCAGTTTCGAGTAGAGCGCCGCGCTGCCGGCGAAGTTGGACCCGGTGATGAGCACCGTGTGCCCGTCTGGCGCAGCCTCGGCGACGATCGTGCACGCGACGATGCCCCCCGCGCTCGGCCGGTTGTCCACCACGACCTGCCGGCCCCAGATTTCTCCCATCCTGGGTCCGACGAGGCGCGCCATCACGTCCGTCGCGCTGCCCGCCGTGAACGGGACGATGATTCGCACCGGTTTGTCGCCCGGCAGGATGGCTCCCCCGGGGGCGGCCCGCGCCGGGACTGCCGCAACGAGGGCCAGGGCGGTGAGGGCGATCCACGCCCGCGCGTGCATCTGCTTCATGTTTTCTTCCTCCGGTAAGTAGTCGATCCCGTGTTCCGTCCCGTTGCCTCCGGCCGGCGCTCACCGTCTCGCGCCGCCCGCCTGCATGGGGATTCCGTCGGATCGCACGACAGACTCTAGTGCACGATGTAGCCGCCGTCCATCACCAGCGCGTGGCCGACCACGCAGGCGGCGTCCTTCGATACGAGGAACGCCACGGCGCCGGCGACTTCCTCGGGCGTGCCGAAGCGCCCTGCCGGCACGTCGCGGGCGCGCTGCTCGAGTTCGCCGGGATTGCGGCCCGCCGCGAAGGCTTCCGTCATCACGGGGCCGGGGCAGACCGCGTTCACCCGGATGCCGTCCGCAGCGAGTTCGAGAGCCATCGAGCGCGTGAGCTGGATCAGTCCCGCCTTGGTGAGGCTGTAGATCGCGCCGTAGCGCGAGGCGACGATGCCGAGCTGGCTCGCCATGTGCACGATAACGCCACGGCCTTGCCGATGCCGCGCGAGGCGCCGGTCACCAGCGCGGCCTTGCCGCTCAGCGCTTCCATCGTGGTCACGGCAGCCGGAACGGGGGGCGCGGCGCCGCTAGTCGACCTTGAGCCCTGCGCCGCGGACAACTTCACCCCAGGATCGCATTTCGTCCGCGACGTACTGCTTGAACTCGGCACGGCTGTACGGCGCCGGCTCGGACGCGTTGGTCGCGAGCACTTCCTTCATGCGCGGGTGCGTCACGGCCTTCCCGATCTCCGCATGCAGCCGGTCGAGGATCGGCGCTGGCGTGCCGGCGGGCGCGAAGAACCCGGTATTGCATCCCATGACGAAACCGGGAAGCGACTCGGCGAGGGCCGGCGTGTCGGGGTAGAGCGGGGAGCGCTTCGGCAGGGTGATGCCGAGCAGTGTCAGCCGGCCGGCCCTGATGTGCGGGATCGCCGCGGCGATGCATGAAAAATACATCCCGGATTCTCCCGCGACGACGGCCGCGGTCGCCGGCCCGCCGCCCTTGTAGGGTACGTGCAGGGGCTTCACCCCGGTGTCGCGGTTGAACCGCGCCCCCGCGAGATGCGTGATGGAGCCGGGACCGGACGAAGCGTAGGTGAACTCGTCGGGGCGCTTCTTCGCGTAGTCGATCAACTGCGGGATCGACTTCAACCCGAGTTTCGGATTCACGACGAGGACCATGGGCGAGCGCGACGGCAGCGCGACCGGCTCGATGTCCTTCAACGGGTCGTACGGCAGCCGCGTGTAGAGCGTCGCGCTGATCGCATGGCTCGGCACATCGTGCATCATCAGGGTGTAGCCGTCGGGATTCGACTTCGCGGTAATGGCGGCGCCGAGCGTTCCCGCCGCCCCCGGGCGATTGTCGGCGATCACCTGCTGTCCGAGCGACTCCGAGAGCACGGAGCCGAGGCTCCGGGAAACGACGTCGGTGATGCCGCCGGGAGGCCATGGCACGACCAGGCGTATCGGCCGCGCCGGGAATTCCTGGGGAAAGCCCTGCGCGGCCGCGGCGAGCAGCATCACGGCGAGCAGCCCCGGAGCGGCCCTGGGTGGGATCATCCGGCCTCCTCCGCGCTCGATGTCCGTCAAAGGTTAGTGCCTCCCCGGAAGGCGTGTCAACCGGCGAGTGCGGCCTGCGCCGTGGCGCGCGTGTATTAAGATAGGCGCCCGCGGATCGAACGGAAGGAAACGCGCGGACAGTCTCATGGGAATGACGGCGGTTGAGAAGGTGCTGGCGCGCAAGACCGGGCGCGCCTCGGTGCGACCGGGAGAGGTCGTGTATCCCGACCCGGACTTCATCATGATCCACGACGGGCTCGTGCGCGGCGCGAAGCGCGAGCTCGACGGGCTCGGCATCGACCGGCTCGCCGCGCCCGGGAAAGTCGTGATGGTGACCGACCACGAGGTGATCTACGGCAGCGCGCGCGCGGCGGAATTCGGCGCAGTCAACCGGGCGGCCGCGAAGGCGTGGCGCGTCGGCCGGTTCTTCGACGTGGGGCGCGGGGGGCACGGGCACCTCTTCCCCATGGAGTCGGGGATGCTGCTGCCCGGCATGTTCTACTTCGACAACGACCGCCACGCGACGAACGCCGGGGCGATCGGCGCGTTCGGCTTCCGGGTCGGCGCGGAAATCAGCCGCGTGCTCGCGACCGGCACCAACTGGGTCACGGTACCGAAGACGTTGAAGGTGGCGCTCGCGGGACGGCTCGGGCCGCAAGTCTACGCGCGCGACGTCGGTTTCTACATCGCGCGGCTGCTGCGCTCGGGCGCGCTCGACTTCGACATGGACTATCGCGTGATCGAATTCACCGGCGACCTCGAAGCGCTCGGCTTGAGCGAGCGCACGGCGCTCTGCAACTCTCCCACCGAGCTCGGTGCCTACGGCGTCTACTTTCCGCCCTCGCCGGCGATTCTCGCGTTCGCGGGCGAACGCGCGAGCCAGCCGTTCACGCCGGTATACCCGGATCCCGACGCCGTCTACGAGGCGGAGGCGACCGTGGCGCTCGGGCGGATCGAGCCTCAGGTCGTGCTGCCGGGCGGAATCGAGACCGCGGTCGACGTGAGCGAGGCGGCCGGCGAGCGGATCGACCATGCGTTCCTCGGAGCCTGCGGGTCCGGAATGTACGAAGACCTCGCCACCGCGGCCGGTTTCCTCAAGGGGCGCGAGGTCGCGCCCGGGGTGCGGCTTTTCGTCGCGCCCGGCACCGAACGCACCATGAAGCGCATGGCGTCCGATGGGCTGCTCGACGTGTTCGTCGAGGCGGGGGCGATCCTGCTGCCCGCCGGCTGCGGCCCCTGCAACGACGCGGTCGTCGGCCCGCTGCACTCGGGCGAAGTATCCATCTCGACGGCGTCGAATTCGAACGCGGGCCGCTTCGGCTCGAAGCAGGCGCGGCTCTTTCTCGGTAGCCCCGCGACCGTGGCGGCGTCGGCGGTGGCGGGCGTGATCACCGATCCGCGCGGCCTCGCGCCCGAAGGCAAGGGGGCGCACTGACATGGACGCGTTCCCCTGGGTGCTGCGCGGCCGCTGCTATCGCCTCGGCCACGACGTGCCGCATGGCGGCGGCGTGATTCCGGAGCGACTCATCACGAGCCGGGAATTCGACCCGCGGCGGCTTATCCCGCACCTGTTCGAGGAGACCGACCCCGGCTTTCACGAGCGCGCCCGGCCCGGTGACATCATCGTGACCGGCAGGAAGTTCGGCAGGGGCCCCAAGATGAACGGCTACATCGCGATGCAGGCCCTCGGCCTGGGGCTCGTCTGCGAGTCCATGCCCTACCTCGCCTACCGCGCCGCGCTCGGGTGCGGCGTTCGCGTGCTGACCGATTGCGCGGGCGTCACGGATCTCTGCGCCACCGGCGAGGATCTCGAGGTGGATTTCCGGAGCGGGCTCTTCATGAACCACGCGCGCGGGATACGGCGGCAGTACGCGCCGCTGCCCGAGACGCTCCGGGAGCTCGTCGAGCTCGGCGGGAACGTCGGCTGGCTCAAGCAGTGGTGGGAGCGGCAAAGCGCGGGCCGGGGCAGCGACGGTTCGAGCGCTCCGGCACGATAGCGGGTACCCCGGACCTCGAACGGAGCCGCCATGTCGATCCGATTGCACCTCGTTCTTCTCGCCTGGGGCACGGGGCTTGCCGTCACGCAGGCGGCGGCGCAATGGCCCGAGCGCCCGGTGCGCTTCGTCGTGCCGTACTCCGCGGGCGGTTCCTCCGACACCGTGGCGCGCCTGATCGCGGCGCGGCTCGCGGACCGGCTCGGGCAGCAGGTCGTGGTGGACAACCGCACCGGCGGCGGGACTCTCATCGGCACCGAGATCGTGGCGCGGTCCTCGCCGGACGGTTACACGCTGCTCATGGCGACGCCCCCCCTCGCGGTGAATCCCGCTCTGCGCGGCAAGGTTCCGTACGACCTCGCCCGCGACTTCGTGGCGGTCACCAATATCGCCGGATCGAGCAATCTTCTCGTCGTGCATCCCTCGGTGCCGGCGGCGTCGACCCGCGAACTCGTCGCGCTCCTGAAGGCGAATCCGCGCAAGTACGCCTACGGTTCCAGCGGCGTCGGCGGCGCCGGGCACCTCGCGATGGCGTTGTTCGAGAGCATGGCGGGGGTGGACGCGGTGCACGTGCCGTACAAGGGCGGAGCGCCCGCCGTGGTCGACCTCGTCGCGGGCCGCATCTCGATCATGATGGCCAATCTCACCACGGCCCAGCCGCATATCCGCGCCGCGAGGCTGCGCGCGCTCGCCATCGGCAAGAAAACGCGCTCACCGCTCTTTCCGGAGTTGCCGACGGTGGCGGAGTCGGGCGTACCCGGCTACGAGGCGAACAACTGGAACGGCGTCGTGGTTGCCACCGGCACGCCGCGCGCGGTGATCGAACGCCTGCACCGAGAAATCGTCGCGGCACTGAAGGAGCCGGCGGTCACCGAGCGCATGGCGAAATCGGCCCTCGAGCCGATCGGCGACACGCCGGCCGAGTTCGCCCGCTACCTCGCGGCCGAGGCGGAGAAGTGGGGGCGGCTCGTGAGGGCGGCGGGCATCAAGCCCGAGTAGGGCTTCCCGGCGCGAGCTCGCTGCCCGCAACGGCGTAACGGGAGGGAGCGGCGTTACGGCCCGGATCGCCGGTTACCACCATCAGGCGGGGTGCCGCGCGCGCCGGTCACTTCTTCACCCGCTGGTAGAGCCGGTAGCGCTCGTCCTTGTCTCCCGGACGCCGGCCTTCCCAGATCCGCTTCCATTGCCGCCCGGGGTGAGCGTCATCCCGCGGGCCCCCCTGTACCAGCAGGAGATCGCAGTCGCGACGGCGTGCGGGAATCTCCTCGCGGTAGGTGATGATGTCCGCGAAGTAGCGCAGCGAGGCACGCTGCGGGTCGCCGAGCTCCCGGCTCGCGATGCACTGGAATTTTTTCGGCAGGGCGCGCTTCATCTCCACGAAGACCGCGCGATAGCTCTTCACGTTGTCGGCCCACCCGACGAACAGCACGGCGAGCAGGCCCCACATGACGGTGATCCCCGCGGCCCACGCGATCACGGGTCGCTCCACGCTCTTTCGCAGCAGCACGAGCACCGCGCACCATGTGGCGGTGTAGAGCACGCCCACCGTGAACGGCAGCCAGCGGAATCCGTACTCGTAGCCCGGCCGGATCGCGTGCAGGTGGCGGTGCAGGCGTTCCGGCACCCCCAGCTCGAGCCCGCTCCAGTAGACCCAGAACACGATGATGAAGAAGGTCCACGTCATCACGCTGAACCAGTACCACGCGTTCGACGCGCCGCGCCGCAACGTGGCGGGCGCGGGTACGGCGAGCAATGCGAGCGGCAGCAGCAGGGGCAGTGCATAGAGCTCTCGTGCGTCCGCGGAGGCGCCGAGCGCGGCGAAGGTGACGAGAAAGCCCGCGAGCGGCAAGGCGACGCGCGGCTCGGACCAGCCGTCCCGGCGCGGCGTGCGCCACAGCGCCCAGAGCGCGAGGAGCCACGCGGGAAAGCCGTACCATGGCAGGAGCTTGAGATAATAAAATGCGCTCTCGCCGAAGCCGGCCGTCGCGGCGAGGTAGTCCTTGAAGTTCGCCTCCCACAGCCACTGGCCGAAAAGCTCCGGGGAGTGGCTGCGCAGCATGAGCGGCCAGACGAGGAGCCACGGCGCCGCCGCGGCGGCGGCGAGCGCAGCGGCGCGCGCGTAGTTCGCGCTGCGCCACGACCGTCCCAGCAGCGGCAGCAACGCGGCGAGTGCTGCGATGGCGAGTGGCGCGACGGGGCCGTTTGCGAGGAAGCCGACTCCCGCGCCCGTGCCGAACCAGTACCCGCCCGGGAGCGCGCGGCGCGGCGCCAGCGCGAAGCCGTAGTACGCCATCGCGAACCCGGCGAGCATGGCGACGTCCGTGATGAGCTGGTGCGAGCGCACGACGAGCCCGAAGCAGCCGAGGAGGAGCAGCACCGCCAACGCGCCGTGGTCCGTGCCGTGCAGTTCGCGCGAAGCGGCGGCGGTGAAGGCGAACACCAGCGCCATCCACGCGCCGGCGGCGAGCCGCGCCGCGTCGTGGAGCGGCAGCGCGGGCGAGAGGACCCGCGCGAACGCCGCCGCCGTCAGGTGCAAGAGCGGCGGCTTGTCGAGGAACGGCTCGCCCGCGAGCGCCGGGACGACCCACGAGCCGCCGCGCAGGAGTTCGTAAACGACGCCGAACGTGTGCGCCTCGTCCGGCTTCCACGGGTCGTGGCCCACGAGGCCGGGCAGGAGCCATGCCGCGCAAAGCAGCGTCACGAGCCATGTGCGGCGAGACATCATCGGATGCTACTCGAATCGCGTTCCGGGGGATTCACGAGCGAAAACAGCGCCCGCGCATCGGCCGTTGCGCACAGGTGCACACGACGGACAACGCGCGTGTTCCGTAGCACATTCTAGCCCGCGCCGCGCGGCGCGAGATTGGCGTGCGGCGGCGCTCCTCCCGCGCGTGCTTGCGGTGCCGGCCACCGCGCGCCATGATCGGGGGCGATCCCGGAGGACACCGCAGATGCATGCCACCGCGCACCGGCAGGTCGAGACCGACCGCGTCATCGTCACCGAGTGGCGCTTCCCGCCCGGCGCCGAGACCGGGCACCACGTCCACGCGCACGACTACGTGGTGGTGCCCCTCACCACCGGCACCTTGCGGCTGGAAGAGCCCGGTGGCGTTCGCGATGTCGCGTTGCGGGCGGGCGCTTCGTACGCGCGCCCGAAGGGCGTCGCGCACAACGTGATCAACGTGAACGACTACGAGTACCGCTTCGTCGAGATCGAACTGAAGTGAACGGCTCGCGCCCGGGTCCACCGGATACCGGAATTCCCCCGGTTCTTCGGAGCATCCTAGTCGAGTCTGATCTTCGCCTCCCGGACGACTCGGGCCCACTTGGCGTGGTCCTTCTTCACGAACTCGCCGAACTCCGCGGGCGTGTTGAGCACCGGGTCGAAGTCGATCCTTGCCATCGCCTTCCGGAAGTCGGGAAGCTTTCCGATCCGGGCGACTTCGCGGTGCAGGCGCTCGATCACCTCGGGCGGCGTGCCGCCCGGCGCGACGAGCCCGTAGTAGTTCTCCACCACGAGCTCGGGCATGCCCTGCTCGGCCATGGTGGGCACCTCCGGCAGGTCCGCGAGCCGCTTCGCGCTCAGCACGGCGATCAACCTCAGTTTCCCCGTCCCGAAGAACTGCGTCATGCTCGTTTTCGTTCCGATGACCATGTCGACGTCGCCGCGGACGAGATCGACGACGGCGAAGGTGACCGACTTGTAGGGAACGTGGCGCATCCGGATCCTCGCCTCCCGGCTGAAGAGTTCCGTGACGAGGTGGAACGTGCCCCCGTGCCCCGACGAGCCGTAGGTGAGCATGCCCGGGCGCGCGCGGGCGATCCGGATCAGCTCGGCGGTGCTTTTCACCGGGATCGACGGGTGCACCGCCATGAGGTTGGCGATCGCGCCGATGTTCGAGATCGGGGCGAAGTCGCGCAACGGGTCGAGCTTGAGGCCCGGCCGCGTGAGCGGCGTGTGGGTGAGAATGGGCGAGACGATGAGCAGCGTGTAGCCGTCGGGCGCGGCCCGCGCGACGAGTTCCATCGCGATGCTGCCTCCGGCGCCGGCACGAACTTCCGTGGCGACGCCCTGCTGAAACGCATCGCGCATCTTCTCCGCGAGCAACGGCCCGAGCACGATACCCGGTCCCGTGGGAAACGGGAGCACGATGCGCACCGTCTTCGCGGGATACTGCTGGGCACCGGCGCCCACTGCCGCGAGGCAGAGTACCGCCGCCGCCAGTAATGTCCTTCGGATCATTGCGGTTCCCCCGTTACCGGAATCACGGGGCTTTCTCTCACCCGCGTCTCGTCACCCGGATCGTCCCGGTCGCGGGCAGGGGCCGCGTCCCATTACGCCGGGTGCGTCACCCCGAGCGCGGCCGAGAGCACCGTGTCGAAGCGGCCGTCCATCAGGATGTACAGCATCCGCGCCGGCTTGCCGGAGCGGTTGCTCCAGGCGTGGTTGGTGCCGCGCTGGATCACCACGTCGCCCTGCCTGAGGTTCACCTCGCTCTCGTCGAGCACGAGGGTGATCTCGCCTTCCAGCACGACCGCGTAGTCGAGCGTCTCCGTGCGGTGCATGAGGGGATGCCGGGAGCCGTGCGCCATCGTGGACGCGGCGGCGTTGCCCACGCCCCGGAACACCTCCCTCGCCTGCTGGGGGTCCAGGTTGCGGATCGCGTCGGTCTCCGGGGGCACGATGGAAATACGCATGATGGTGCCCTGCGGCTGGTGCAGCGTGCGCGGGCCCAGCGTCGGGTCGGGCTCGTCCTTGCGCAGCACGACGGGCGAGCCGGTGCTCTTCCAGATGTCGGTCGAGACCAGTCCGGGCCAGAATTCGACGGTCTTCACCGAGGTCGCGAATCCGTCGGACACGACGATGGACTTGCCCTCGTCGTCGTGGCCGGTCACGACGCGCCGAACGCGCGGATCCATGTGCGCGAGTCCTCCGGTTCCCTTGACGCTGGTTGCGATCGCTCAGTCTGTCCGGATGCCGGCGGCCTTGACGACGACCGACCAGGTCTCGAGTTCCTTGCGGATGAAGGCGCCAAGCTCCCGCGGCGTGCCACCGACCGCCTGGGCGCCGACGCCGGTGATGCGCGAGCGCAGCCCGGGGTCGGCGAGGACCTTGACGATCTCCGCGTGCAGGCGGCCGATCGCCGCGGCGGGCGTCGTGGCGGGCGCGACCACGCCCTGCCAGTCGAAGAACTCGTAGCCGGGCACGCCGGACTCGGCGATGCTCGGCACCTCCGGCAGGGCGGGATCGCGCGTGCGCGTGCTCACGCCGAGGCCCACCAGCCGCCCGGCCTTGAGGTGGTTCACCGACGCCGGCACCGAGGTAAAGTTGATCGCGGTCTCGCCGCTGATCGTCGAGGCGACCGACGGTCCGCCGCCCTTGTAGGGGATGTGCACCATCCGCACGCCGGTGCGGTACATCAGCAGTTCGCAGGCGAGGTGGCCGGAACTGGCGTTGCCGCCGGAGGCGTAGTTCAGTTCGCCCGGCCGCGACCTGGCGAGCGCGACGAGCGCCTTCACCGATTTCACCGGCAGCGACGGGTGCACGAGGAGCACCTGCGTCACGGTCGCGACCAGGCTGACCGGCGCGAAGTCCTTCACCGTGTCGTAGGGCAGCCTGCTCAGCACGAACGGGTTCACGCCGAGCGACACGTTGGCGACACCCAGCGTGTAGCCGTCGGGGGCGGATTTCGCGACGAGGTCCATGCCGATCGTCGCGCCGCCGCCGGGCCGGTTGTCGATCAGGACCTGCTGTCCCAGCTCTTCCGACAGGCGCGGCGCGAGCATGCGGAACACCACGTCGGTCGCGCCGCCGGCCGCGAAGGGGATGATGATGCGCACCGGGCGCTGCGGGTAGTTCTGGGCAGCGGCGGAACCGGCCACGGCGAACAGCATTGCCGGCATCGCGCAGGACAGCCAGCGCAATCTCGGAGTCATTTCCCGATCCCGGCTCCCGCCATCTTCGACGGTCACGATCACAGCGCGCCGGCGATGGCCTTCCCGAGGTCCTCCGTGCCGGCCCTGCCTCCGAGATCCGGCGTTTTCGGACCGTCCTGCAGCACGGTTTCGATCGCCTTCACCATTGCCGCGCCCGCGTCGGGACAGCCGAGGTGATCGAGCATCATCGCGCCCGCCCAGATCTGGCCGATGGGGTTGGCGATTTTCCTGCCGTGGATGTCGGGCGCGGAACCGTGCACGGGCTCGAAAAGCGACGGGAATTCCTTCTCGGGATTGAGATTGGCCGAGGGCGCGATGCCGATGGTGCCGGTCGCGGCGGGGCCGAGGTCGGAGAGGATGTCGCCGAAGAGGTTGGAGCCCACGACCACGTCGAAGCGCTCCGGGTTCATGATGAAGTGGGCGCACAGGATGTCGATATGGTACCAGTCGGTTTTCACCCGGGGGTAGCGCGCCGCCATCTCCTTCACGCGCTCGTCCCAGTACGGCATCGAGATCGAGATGCCGTTCGACTTGGTGGCGGAGGTGACGTGCTTCTTCGGGCGCTTCATCGCGAGCTCGTAGGCGTACTTGAGGATGCGGTCAACGCCCTTCCTCGAGAACACGGCCTGCTGCGTGACGAACTCGCGCTCCGTGCCGGCGTACATGCGCCCGCCGAGCGAGGAGTACTCGCCCTCGCTGTTCTCGCGCACCACCCAGAAATCGATGTCTCCGACCTTGCGGTTGGCGAGCGGGCACTTCATTCCCGGCATGAGCCGGACCGGGCGCAGGTTCACGTACTGGTCGTAGCCCCGGCGAAACGGGATGAGCAGCCCCCACAGCGAGACGTGGTCGGGCACCGTCGCCGGCCAGCCCGCGGCGCCGAAGTAGACCGCGTCGTGCTGCTTCAGGCGCTCGAGCGCGTCCTCCGGCATCATGCGGCCGTGTTTCGCGTAGTAGGCGCAGCTCCAGTCGAACTCGTCGAACTTCCACTCGATGCCGAACCGGCGCCCCGCCGCCTCCAGCGCGCGCAGTCCCTCCGGCATCACCTCCGTGCCGATGCCGTCGCCGGGAATGACTGCGATGCGAAACTTCTTCATGCCTTCTCCACGATCACGGCTCGCCGGGTTCAACGGGCGAAAAAAGGGGGCAGCCTGGACTGCCCCGTCACGTGCGTCGATGCGCGTTCAGGTGGCCGGTGTCTTCGCTTCGCCGGCCCTCGCGCCGATGCCCCGGCGGGCGTACTTTTGGCGGAAGCGCTCGACCCGCCCGGCGGTGTCCACTATCTTCTGCTTGCCCGTGTAGAAGGGGTGACACTGCGAGCAGACTTCGACGTGCAGGTCGTCGCGCGCGAGCGTGGAGCGCGTATCCCACGTGTTGCCGCAGCTGCAGGTGACGGTGATCGTGCGGTAAGCGGGGTGGATCTTCGCTTTCATGCGGCCTCCGGTCTCGTCGCGCGGAATTCCCCGCCGGTTCCCGGCGCTGCCAGCTTCGCGGCCCCCGGTGACAGCGGCGGGGGCAAGGGCGGGTTTCGGCGGAAATACCGGGAAAGGCGCGCATTATCCGCAATCTACGGGTGCTTTGCAAGCCGCCCGCGGCCGCCGGGCGGTCGCGAAATCGGGCGCTCTGGGAGCCGGTTCGTTCGACTCCCGGCCTCGCGCCTTCTCAGCGCAGGAGCGGGCGCTGCCCGGGCGCCCAGTTTTCCATGAGGGTGCAGCAGTCGAGGATCTCGCGCCGGCCCGTCGCGGCGGGCACCGGCGTGAAACGGGACGTGCCGTCGATCACGCGCAGCGACACGAAATGCAGTTCGCCCGATCTCGCCTCGAGGACGAGCCTGCCCGTGTCGTGCCCGTCGCCGTGGAGCACCCGCGTGCCGGGCGGGGCGTCCACCCGGAAGTAGGAGCGCGGCAGCGTCTCGCCGATGAGGCGGTTGTCCACCCACAGCACCGAGTAGCTGCCGCTCTCGTCGGGGCCGCGGAAATCGGCGCGGTAGACGTAGATGGTGGCCGAATTGGGATGCGTGCCGAACTGCTTCGCCTCGGCATCGCGCTCGCGTGTCGCCTGCGGTACCGACGTGCAGCCCGCGAGCAGCACGACGGCCACGGCGCGGCGAAGCCGGGTGAAGGCGCAGTGCGCGGCGTTCACGTCGCTCGGGCAGCGCGGCGCCACGGCCCGCGCGGCTACCCCCGCCGCATCGAGTCGAAGAAATCTGCGTTGTTCTTCGTGGCGCGGATCTTGTCGAGCAGGAATTCCGTGGCCTCGAGCTCGTCCATCGGGTAGAGGAGCTTCCTCAGCACCCAGATTTTCTGCAGCACGTCCTGCTTGATGAGGAGCTCCTCGCGACGCGTGCCCGACTTGTTGACGTTGATCGCCGGGAAGATCCGCTTTTCGTACATCCGGCGGTCGAGGTGAATCTCCATGTTGCCGGTGCCCTTGAACTCCTCGTAGATCACGTCGTCCATGCGGCTGCCGGTATCGATCAACGCCGTGGCGAGGATCGTGAGCGAGCCGCCTTCCTCGACGTTGCGCGCCGCGCCGAAGAAGCGTTTCGGTCGCTGCAGCGCGTTCGCGTCCACGCCGCCCGTCAGAACCTTCCCGGAGGCGGGCACCACGGTGTTGTAGGCGCGCGCGAGGCGCGTGATCGAGTCGAGCAGGATCACGACGTCCTTCTTGTGCTCGAC
>JADZGE010000065.1 GCA_020854035.1 Burkholderiales bacterium
ACGCTGTTGTGTGGTACCTTCTCGCATCAAAGGCCTCCTCACTGGTGCATTACGCTCTGTGGCAAGACGTTTTGTACCAGTCCGTGAGGCCTTTGTACATTCATTTCATGAATAATCCGGGCTAGATGTTCAGCTCTAGGATGTAGAGCCCGCCCGTGAACCGGTCGCCGATGAAGACGAGGCCACGGTCGTCCCAGTAGACGTCGTTGATCTGGACCGCGCCCTTCGGCGAGAGCCTGGGCGCGCCCGGCACGAAATAGGCAACCTCGCGCGGCTGGAACGGGTTGGACAGGTCGTAGGCGCGCACGCCGCCGTTGAAGAACGTGGCGAGCACGATGTCCTCGGAGCGCCAGGAGCACTCGCCCGGGTAGTTCTCGTACAGGTTGTGCGAGCCGTAACGGCCCCCGCGCTTGCCGAAGACCTCGATCGGGGGCAGCGGGAGCGTTGCGATCGGCACCGGGTTCGACTCGTCGCGGATGTCGAACACCCAGGTGGGCTTCGGCCAGTCCTCGCCGTCGTCCCTCACGCACTCGTCGGTGACGATCGCGATGCCCCTGGAAAACAGCGGCATCACCGTGTGCGTGAAGCCGTTGAAGGGCGGCGAGTAGTTGAAATGGCCGAGCGGCTTCGGTCTTGACTTGTCGCTGATGTCGAGGATCCACAGCCCGCCGTCGATATAGGAGCAGTAGGCGCGGTCCGGGCGCTGCGGATAGACCTGGATATTGTGCGGGCGATAGCCGCTGTCGAACTTCGGGTGGCGCTTCAACGGCGGCTCCTTGTCGCCCTCCTTCTGTCCCGGGTACCACCAGCGGCCCGCCTCCACCGGCTTCGTCGGGTCGCGCACGTCGACGATCTGGTAGCACTGGTGGTCCTTCGGGTCGCGCGGCTGGAAGTCCGGTGCGCCCGAGGACATGTGCACGTACTCGCCGTCGGCGATCCACACGCAGTGCACCCCCAGCGAATGCGGCCCGGATCGATCGAAGTGCGAGAGCTTCTTCGGATTCCCGGGCGTCGAGATGTCCCAGATGTCGAAGCCCGCCGGGGTGAGGCCGCGCTCGCCGCGGATCTGGTGCGCGACGTAGAGCCTGTCGCCGCAGACTTCCAGCGAGTTGGAGCGCATCTTCGAATGCGGCAGCTCGGTCTGGATGATCATCTTCGGGTTCTTCGGGTCGGTTACGTCGATCGCCGTGAAATTCTTGGGCGCCGCCTCGTGGCCGAGCCAGATCACCCGCCGGCCGTCCTTCGTCTTCTGCATGCCCATGCCTTCGCCCATGCCGCCGTAGCCGCCCATGTCGTGGTGCGAGACGAGCTTCATGTTGAGGCTCAGCGTCTGGTCGGCCTGCCGGCCCCTGCTCATCGATGCGTCA
The DNA here is from genome assembly GCA_020854035.1 of Burkholderiales bacterium. Taxonomy (GTDB): domain Bacteria; phylum Pseudomonadota; class Gammaproteobacteria; order Burkholderiales; family SG8-41; genus SG8-41. The sequence continues at coordinate 1,368 of JADZGE010000065.1, forward strand.
GCCATTCCATCCTCCGTTCGCGGCGGCCGCGGACCGCGGGCGCCGGACTCAAGTCGGTTTGCGTGCGTGGGAGCCACGAAGCGCCGGACCACATTGTGGCGTTGGCGGCGGCGAGGCGAAGCCGAACATATCATCTTTCGAGACGGCGCGGCTCGCCGCGCCGCGTGGAGTAACATGATCGCCGGTGCGCGCCGCGCGGGAACGCGGCCGGTTGCCGCGAGTGATAACCGCGGCGGCGGCGGTATGTCGTGAATCGCATGAGGGGAGCGTGGCGGGTCATGTTCAATCTCGGCGGGAAGGTGGCGCTCGTCACGGGCTCGACCCGCGGCATCGGAAAATCGATCGCGGAGGAGATGGCGAACGCCGGCGCGAAGGTCGTGATCTCGAGCCGCAAGGCGGACGCCTGCGCCAGGGTGCGGGCAGAGTTCGACGCGCGCGGGCAGGAGGCGATCGCCGTGCCCTGCAACGTCGGCGTGAGGGAGGAACTGCGCAACCTCGTGGACGGGACGCTCGCGAAATGGGGCCGCATCGATGTCCTCGTCTGCAACGCCGCATCCAACCCCGCATTCGGCCCGATCCTCGAGGTGACCGACGAGGCCTACGACAAGATCATGCTCACCAACGTGAAGAGCGTGTTCTGGCTCGCCAACATGGTGCTGCCGCAGATGGGAGAACGCGGCGCGGGCTCGATGATCGTCATCTCCAGCATCGGCGCATTGCGCGGCAACAGCTCGACCGGTCTCTACGGCACGTCCAAGGCGGCCGAAGCGGCGCTGTGCCGCGCGCTCGCCTGCGAGTGGGGGCCGAAGGGCGTGCGGGTGAACTGCATCGCGCCGGGGCTCGTCAAGACCGACTTCGCCCGCGCGCTGTGGGAAGACGAGGCGCGGCGCAAGGCGCGCGAGGCGCTGACGCCGCTGCGCCGCCTCGGCGAGCCGCGCGACATCGGCGGCATCGCGGTCTTCCTCGCCTCGGAGGCGGCCTCGTTCATCACCGGCCAGATGATCGTCGCCGACGGTGGCGTGACCATCGCGGCTGAACGGGGCTGACGGCGCTCGCCGCGAAGAACCGCGTGGGCAGTAGCGAGTGGGCAGTAGCGAGTGGGCAGTATCATGAAGATCACCACGGTCGAAACCATCGTCGTCAACATGCCCATGCTGATCGAGGGCCCGGTCCTGCCGCAGCAGGGCGGGCGCCCGCGCACCAGGATGGACACCCTGCTCGTGCGCGTGGACACGGACGCGGGGGTCAGCGGCTGGGGCGAGGGCTTCGGCCATCGCATCTTCCCGGCGACGAAAGCGGCGATCGACACGCTCGTCGGCCCGGCGGTGATCGGCCGCGATCCCACCGCCATCGGCGCTCTCGCGGATGAGCGGCAACGTGCGCTTGCCGGCGTCGGGCGGAACGGCCCGGCGATGTACGCGCTCTCCGCGATCGACATCGCGCTGTGGGACATCGCGGGAAAACTCGCGGGGCTGCCGCTCTACCGGTTGCTGGGCGGTGCCGCGCGAAACCCTGGTCGAGCGCTACGACGCTGATTTCGCGGTGAATCCGCCGCACGACGCGATCCCGCCCGACGCGAACGGCAGGCTGAAGGCGCCGCAGGGGCCGGGCCTCGGCGTGGAGCCGGACAGGGCGGTCGTGGAGAAACTGCGGGTCGCGTGACGGCGGCGGGACGAACCGTGACCGTGGCGGTCCCGGTCCGGGGAGAGTCGCCCTTTTCCGTCTTTCCCGTGAACCGGGCGCGTGCCGCCCGTGCTCGAGACCGCCCCGGACGCCGCAATCCGGAGTATCGTAGTCATGCCACCCACGGCGGCTGTGTCGATCGTTCGAGGAGGAGGGAAGACATGCGATACGTGCATCTCTGTTTGGCGGCCATCGCGACCGCGCTGCTCGCGCCGGTTGAAGCGGCGCTGGCGCAGGCGTTCCCGGGGAAAGTCGTGCGCCTGATCATCCCTTTCCCGACGGGAAGCAGCACCGACGCGGAGGCGCGCATCATCGGCCCGCAGCTTTCCGAGCGCTGGAAGCAGCCGGTGATCGTGGATTCACGCCCGGGCGCGACGACGATCATCGGGACCGAACTCGTCGCGAAGAGTCCGCCCGACGGGCACACGCTGCTCTTCACTTCCATCCAGTTCTCGTACTTGCCCGCGCTCTTCGCGAAGCTCCCGTACGACCCCTACAACGATCTCATGCCGGTCACGATCGTCGCCTTCTCGCCGGAGGCGATCGTCTCTCACCCGTCGCTGCCCGTGAGAAACGTGAAGGAGCTCGTCGCGCTTGCCCGCACGCGCCAGCTCAACATCGGCACCCCGGGCAACGAGTTGACCACGCGCTACTTCAACATGATGGCCAAGGTGAACCTGGTGCCCATTTCGTACAAGGGCGGCGCCCCGCTCATGGTGGACGTCATCGGGGGGCACGTGGAACTGGGGATCGCCGGGACGATCACGCTACAGGGGATCATCCGGTCCGGGCGCGTCCGTCTCCTCGGCATCGCCTCCTCGAAGCCCTCGCTGATCTTTCCCGATGCGCCCCTCATCCCGAAGGACGTGCCCGGCTTCGAGATCATCTCCTGGTGGGGCATCTTCGCGCCCCGTAATACCCCGAGAGAGGTCGTCGGCCGGATTCGCGATGACATCGCGGCGGTGCTGCGGATGCCGGACGTGAGGACGCGATTGCTCGATATCGGCGGCGAGCCCGGTGGCGCAACGGTGGAAGAGTTCACGGCCACGGTTCGCTCCCAGATCGCGCATTGGCAGAAGGTCGCGACGGCGGCCGGCATCAAGCCACAATAGCGCTCCCCGGTGAAACGAGCGCGCCGTTATCCCGAACTCGCCGCCGGATTTGAAAGCGACGGACCCGCCGCGGTCGGGCGCCTTCCGGCGCGGCGCCGCATCGATCCGGACGGAAGCGCCCGCGACGTATCGAACCGGCAGGGGGTGCGGCCCTGACGGGCTGAACGGCCCGGGGCCGGTCCCCGCGCGCCGGCTCACTCCCGCCTGATATCGGCGGCCCGCACGACCTTCGCCCAGCGGGCGAGGTCCTCCCGGACCGCCGCGGCGAACGCGTCGGGTGCGCTGCCCACCGGCTCGATGCCGGTGGCGGCGTATCGCTCGCGGATGTCGGGCAGCGCGAGCGCCCTGACGATCCCGGAATGCCGGTGAGTTGCGAGAAGTATTCGCCGCCCACGTGGTTGATGCCGCCGTGGCCCGGCGATCGCGGCGTGATCTAGCCCGGCCTGCGCTTCGCCAGCGCCACCAGTTCGCGCACGTTGCGCGCCGCGGGCGAGGGGTGGGTCATGAGCACGAAGCTCTGCTTCAGGCTCTCGCTCATCCTCGTCAGGACGGGACGCAGCACGAGATCGAGCCCCCCGCCGGGCGCGAAGGGATTGATGACGCGCACCGGCTTCGCGGGATAGGTCTACGCGCGCGGATTTCCTGCTACCTTCTGCCTTCGCGCCCCGTCTCACCGATCACCGATCACGAGTCATGAATCACGCCTTGCCCGGCTGATGGATGCACCCGGCATCCTCGGGTACCTGTTCGCCGGCTGCGTGCTGACGCTCGCCTACGCCATCCGCGGTACGGCGGGTTTCGGCGGGCAGTCGGTGGCGGTGCCGCTGCTCACGCTCGTGATGCCGCTCCACACGGTGCTCGCGACGGTGGTGGTGCTGACGGCGCTCGCCTCGGTGCCGCAATGGATGCGGGACTGGCGGAAGATCGAATGGCGCGAGATCCGCCGGGTGCTCCCGTTCTCGATAATCGGCGTGCTCTCCGGACTCTACCTGCTGGAACAACTGGATCTGCGCGTGATCGTGAAGGCCTTCGGGGTGTTCGTGATCTTCTACGGTTGTTTCGCGTTCGTGACCGCTGCGCATCCGCTGCGCATCCCGGAGCGCTACCTGTACCCCGCCGGAATGGTCCTCGGCACGTTCGCCGGCGCGCTCGGCGCGACCTTCGGCGCCGCGGCGGGACCGCTTTACGTGATCTATCTCGATTCGCGGCGGCTCGCCCGCGATGTCTTTCGCATCACCATCACGACCATCCTGACCGTGCAGGGTGTCGTGAGGATCGCGGGCTACGCGCGGCTAGGTTTCTTCGACGCCGCGACGCCCATGCTGATCGCCGCGGGCCTTCCCCTTGTTCTCGTCGGCGGCGCGATCGGAAACTGGCTCGCGGGGCGGCTCGACCAGCGCTGGTTCAACCTCGGCATCAGCGCGCTGCTCGTGCTGAGCGGCACCGTGCTGCTGCTGAAATAGCGTCCGCGATCAGAACAGCCGGCGGCGCAGGAGCCGCATGAACCCGAGCACGCCGAGGAACAGGACCGCGCCGCCGAACGCCCCGCCCGCCATGACGAGGGCGAACTCCGCCAACCCGCTCTGGCCGAGGGTTCCCGCGAAGTACGCGTTGAGAAGGGTGATCGCGGACCCCAGCCCCGCGCCGTAAAGCGTGGCCTGGGAGAGGGTCATCCGCGGCGCGGGCTCCGCCATGCCTTGTCCTCAATGCGGCGCGCGGCCGGTTCCAGCGCTGGCCGGTGCAGGGCCGCTTCGCGCGGCGCGGATATCGCGATTCATCTCCGGCGCCGCTCCTCACCGCCTGTTGACGAGATACTCCGCGTTCACGCAATTCGTGAGCCTGCCGTCGCGCAGGTAGTCGATGACGGTCTGCGCGCACTTGCGCCGCAGGTCGGAAAAGGCGTCCGGGCTGTAGAAGGCCGCGTGGGGCCCGAGTATGACTCGCCCGCGGATCCACGGCTCGTCGGCGTGCCAGGCGGCGACCAGGGGGTCGTCGAGTCCGGCGGGCTCCTTCGGGAGCACGTCGAGCCCGACCGCGGCGAGCCGGCCGCTCTTCAACCCGGCGAGAAGCGCGGCGGTGTCGCAGATCGGGCCGCGGGCGGTGTTGATGACGTATGCGCCCGGTTTCATCGCCGCGACCGCCGCGGCATCGATCATGCCGCGGTTCTCGCGCGTCAACTCGGCATGGATGCACACGACGTCCGCCATGCCGAGGAGCTCGGTCAGGGTGCGCGCGCGCGCGACGCCGAGCGCGAGCTCCGCGCCGTTCGGCAGGCCGGGATCGTGGAACGCGACCTGCATCCCGAATGCCTTTGCGCGCAGCGCCGAGGCGGTGCCGATGCGGCCCATGCCGACGAGCCCGAAGCAGGCCCCGCGCAGCCGGCGCGAGGTGACGTTGTGGGCGTGCGACCAGCCGCTCTTCAGGTCGGCGCGCAGGGCGTTGTCGTAGGTGAGCGTCCCGCGCGCGAACGCGAGCATCATGGCGATGGCGGAATCGGACACTTCCGTCGTCCCGTAGTCGGGCACGTTGCAGGCGGCGATGCCGGCCCTTCCCAGCGCCTCGACGTCGAGAATGTCGTAGCCGACGCCGTTGCGCACGACCATGCGGGAGCGCTTCAGGCGCGCGACGGCAGCCGCGTCCACGCGCAGCCGGTTCACGACCATCGCGTCGCACCCGGCGATCGCCTCGGGGTCCACCTCGTCGAGGCTTGCCTTGCGCGCGTTGATGAGGACCGCGTCGGGCCGGATGATCTCGCGCTCGACGTCGAGCTCCGGGGCCCGGCTGTCGGTGTAAAGAACGGTGAGGGACATGATTCAAGGTCCGGGGGTGAACCGGAACCGGACTCTAGCATGTTCGAGCCGGCGGACCGGGTCGCGGAAGCACCCCGGAATTCGCCGGGTGACCCGGGAACTTCCGCGCTCGGCATCGCCGCCCCCGTGGCCGGCGAGGCGGCGGCGAGCACGGCGAAGCAGCCCTTCAGCCGCCGCCCGCGCAGCGCGCGGCCGCGGCCTTGTGCGCCCACACCCAGACGTACTGCACGCCGGAGGTGACGATGGTGACGAGCACGGCCACGAAGAGCGCCGGCAGCCAGCGCCCGAAATCGAGCAGGCCCGCCGCGGTCAGCAGGACCGCCCCCAGCACCGTGAACTCCAGCGCCGTGTTGAACTTGGAGAGCCATGTCGGCGCCATCTCCAGGCGGCCCGCCACGAAGCGGAAGGCGATCGCCCCGGAGAGCACCACCGCGTCGCGGATGACGATGGCCGCCGCGAGCCAGACCGGCAGCAGGCCCTGCCACGCGAGGGTGAGCGCGGCGGCGAGCATGACGGCCTTGTCCGCCACCGGGTCGAGGCGCGCGCCGAGCTCCGAGACGAGCGCGTAGCGTCTCGCGATCACCCCGTCCACGACGTCGCTTGACGCGGCGATCACGAAAATCACGGCCGCGCCGGCATATTCGAGGAGCGCGATGAGGACGGCGATCACCGGCGCGAGCGCGAGCCGTAAGATCGTGATGGTGACCGGAAAATTCGGGAATGCCACCTCGTCATCTCCGGGAGCCCCCCTGCAAGGAGCCGCCACGCCACATGGTACACGGTGTCCGGCAACTTGCTATGCATCGGAAGCCGCGCGGCGACCGGCCGCGGCATCCGAGTCCACGATCCGGCCGACGTCAGGTCTACCCGGCGAGGGCACGCGCAATCGCCGCCACGTGCCGGTGGTCCGTTCCGCAGCAGCCACCCACGATCGAGAGCTGCGGCAGGAGGGCGCCAAGCTCGCGGTAATCGCGTCCCAGTTCCCCGGGATCACCCATGTCGAGGTCGGCGCTCCCGTCGAGTTCCTGGTGGCTCCTCTTCGAGGCGTTGGCGCGGATACCCTTCACCCGGGCGCGCCAGCCGCCGCCCGCTTCCAGCACGTGGCGGAAGTGGGTAGGGTGCGCGCAGTTGATCATGTAATAGGCCGGGTAACCGCCTGCTGCGTCGTCGGTGCGGGCGATCGCGTCGGCGAGCGTCTCGCTCGAGGGCAGGCGTCCATCCGTTTCGACCGTGAACGAAATCGCCACCGGGATCCCGGCCGCGCGCGAAGCCTGCGCGATGCCGATCGCCTCGTCCGCGTAGTTGAGCGTCCAGGCGGCGATCATGTCGGCGCCGGTGGCCGCGAGTGTGCCGACCTGCCGGGCGTGGTAGTCGCGCGCCGCGCCCGCGCTCATGCGCGCGGCGGCGCTGTAGCCGTCGCCGCGGGGGCCGACCGCGCCGCAGACGACGACCGGGGTCCGTGCGGACTCGTACTGGTCGCGCAGCTCGAGCAGGAACCCCACGGACTTGCGGTTCACTCCGGCGAGCGCCGTCTCGTCGTATCCCAGCCTGGCGCCCCAGTCAGCGCTCGCCCGCCACGTCGGGGTCTCGAGCACGAACCCGGTGCCCGATTCGCGCGCGATCCCCCATGAGCGACACCCGCCCCGTCAGCGTCGCCGTGCTCACCGTGCCGGAAGTCACGGCCTCGGTCGTGTACGGCATGCACGATCTCTTCCTGTCCGCCGGGCGCGACTGGCCCTGCGTGGTGGAGGGGATGCCCGGGACGCAGCGCATGCAGCCCGTGATTGTCGCGCGACACGCGGGCCCCCTCGCAGTCGCGAACGGCGTCGTGATCCACGCCGCGGCGCCGTTCGCGAGTCATCCGCATCCCGATGTCGTGTGCGTGCCGGAACTGTTCCTGCCACCGGTCGAGCCGCTCGCGGGGCGGTTCGTCGAGGAGGTGGACTGGCTGCGGCGCTGCCACGCGAACGGGGCGGTCATCGCGACCGCGTGCTCGGGGGCGCTGCTCCTCGCGGAGTCGGGACTGCTCGACGGCGAGGAAGCGACCACGCACTGGGCGTACTGCGATGCCATGACGCGCCGGTACCCGAAGGTCACGGTGCGCACGCAGCGCGCGCTCGTCATCGCGGGGCCCGAGCACAGGCTGGTGATGGCGGGCGGAGGCACGACGTGGCTCGACCTGGCATTATACCTTATCGCGCGCACCGTCGGCGTCGAGGAGGCGAAGCATCTGCTCGAAACCGGCGAGCAGCCGGTCGAGGCGGTCGCACGCGAGGCGGGCTACGAAGACCCGGGGTTCTTCAGCCGGCTCTTCCGGCGGAAGGTGGGGCTATCTCCCGCGCAGTACCGGCGGCGGTTCGGGGCGATGAGGAAGGCCCTAGACCCGGGGCGAGGATGAAGCGGACTTGCGGGGAGCCGGGGTCCATGCGGTCCCGATTACGGTGACGACCGCGCTGCGCGTGCGGGGCGCCGCGCGATGCTCCCACGGGTAGATGCCCTGCCGCGCGCCGGGCGCGAGCCGCCTCTCCGCGACGGGTATGGGGAGGCTCCTCGAGGCGAGCGCCGCGCGCGCGTGGGCGGCCATGTCGTCGGGATCCTCGGGGCGTTGAACGAACGCCCGGTCCCCGCCGGGGACGAGGCGGGCAACTAGCGTTTCCAGGTCGCGGCGCACGGCGGGGCCGGCGTTCTCAATCCCCTCCGGCGTAGATTCCCGCCGTCCGCGGGAACATCGCCTTCACGATCCGGAAGCGGCAGATGTCCACCGTCGCGTCGCGGTGGAGGAAGACCGCGGCGTCGCGCAGGTACTTCTCGACGCCGAAATCGAGCATGACGCCGTTGCCCCCGTGCAGTTCCATCGCGTTCTTCGCGACTTCGAAGACTTCCGTCGAGGCGTGCAGCTTGGCCATGTTGCAGAGCACGTCGGCCTCGGGCGAGCGCGATTCGAGCGCCCGCACCGCCTCGTTCAGCACGGTGCGCGCGGAAACGAGGCGCGTCGCCATGTCGGCGAGACGCGAGGCGACCGCCTGGTGCTTGATGATGATCTTGCCGCCCTGCACGTAGTTCTGAACGTACTGCGCCGTCGCCTCGAACGCCGCCATCCCGACGCCCAGGTTTTTCGCCGCCACGATGATCTTGCCGGGCCGGAAGTAGACGGCCGCGCGATGCATCGCGTCGTCCTGCGCGAGGCAGTGGTCCTTCGGGACGGCGCAGTCCTCGAACACGATCTCGCCGCTGTTCGAGAAGCGCCCGCCCAGTGTTTCGTTGCAGCGCTGCACGGTGAGGCCCGGCGTCTCGCGCGGCACGAGGAAGCTGGAGGTGCCCTTCGAGATGCCCGCGCCGGGCTTCGTGGTGGCGTAGACGACGAAGAGGCTCGCGTCGTAGCCGTTGGTGATGAACTGCTTGCGCCCGTTCAACACCCACCTGTCGCCCTGCAGGACGGCCTTCGTGTGCATCATCGCCTCGGGCACGTCGTAGGGGAGCCAGCGGTCGGAGGCACCCCGGGGCTCGGTCGCGCAATGCGCCAGCAGGAAGTGGGGCTCCGCGGCGATGCGCGGGAACCACTTCTCCTGCAGGTGGCGCGGCGCGATGTGGGCGAGGAGTTTGGAGACCTTCCAGATCTGGGTGAGCTTGTCGCAGAGCCCGGAATCGCCCCTCGAGATTTCCTCCGCGACCATCGCGAAGGTCTGAATTTCGGTCGCCGGGTCGATCGGGGTGCCGCCGAACTCCTCGGGGACGCCGAGCGCGCGAATGCCGATGCCGTGGGCGCCCTCGAGGAGTCTCCCCGTGGGGCGGTTCTCCGGCTTCATGTCCCATTCCTTCTCCCAGTTGCGCTTCACGAACGGGGCGACCTCGCGGTCGACGAAGCTCCGGATGGTGTTCCTCATCATGCGCTGCTCTTCCGAGAGCGCTCGCTCGATCATGTCCTGCATGTTGCCCTCCCGGGACGGAAACGAACTGAACTGGCGGATCGGGAAGAATACAGAAGTCGTCCGCGGAACGCGAGGACGCGACCTTGCGGGTTGCGCGCGAAGCGCCGCGCGCGTTCGCGCGCGCGCCCAGCCGAGTCGTCCCCGCCCGCGCGCAATCTGCGCGATAATGCCGGCAGGCGAGCGCGCTTCCGCCATATTCTGGACTGCCCGGGTGCGGCGCCGGGTTGAATCATGGACGACAACCGTCACATATGGTGATCACGAAACCATCCCGGCTGCACTACGCGTGGGTCATCCTCGCGGCGACGTGCGTCTTGAGCGTCGTGAGCCGCGCCGACTCCGCGTCGTTCGCGGTCTTCATCGATCCGCTCGTCGAGAAATTCGCCTGGAAGCGCGGCGACATCTCGTTCGCGTACGCGCTCGCGTTCCTTGCCGGCATGCCCGCGATGCTCGTCTTCGGGTGGCTTGGCGACCGCTTCGGCGCGCGGGCGCTCATCATCGGCGCGTCCCTGATGATTTCCGTGGGCACCGTCCTCCTCGGCATGATCCGGGAGCTCTGGCAGCTCTACGTCCTCTACGGCGTATTCGTCGGGGGGCTCGGCAACGCCGCCTTCATGATCCTCCTGCCGGTCATCGTGACGCGCTGGTTCAAGCGGCGCGTGGGCTTCGCGCTCGGCTGTTACTGGGCCGCGCTCGCGGCGGGGCCGGTGATCTTCGCGCCGCTCTTCCGCTGGATGATCGAGACGCGCGGCTGGGAGTCGACTTTCATCGTCATCGGGCCCGCCCTCGGTGTCATCCTCCTCGCCTGCTCGTTACCCATCCGGGGAAGCCCGGGCGAGAAGGGGCTCGAAGCCTACGGCGCCGAGGACACGGCGACGGCAAAGCAGCACGCGGCGGGGCCGGGCGTGACCGAGAGCCTGCGCTCGGTGCTCGCCCGGAGACCGGTGTGGCTCCTGACGGGTTGCCATCACCTCGGTTGCGCCGGGCACGCCGTCATCATGGCACACGGCGTTTCCATGGCGACCCATCACGGGATTCCCGGCCTCGAGGCGGCCGGCGTCCTCAGCGTGATCTCCGGCGTCTCGATCTTCAGCCGGTTCGCCTTCTCGATCCTCACCGAGCGCTTCGGCGGCCGGACGATCCTGACGATCGCGGTCCTCGGTCAGGCTCTCTCGCTGCTCGCGCTGCTTCCCGCCACCGAAACCTGGCACTTCTACGCGTTCGCCGTCGTTTTCGGCATATGCTACGGCGGCGAGATGGTGGGCTTTCCGATCATCAACCAGCAGATATTCGGCGCGAAAGCACCGTTGAGCGCGATCTACTCGTTCGAGATCGTCGGCGCGAGCACCGGCATGGCGCTCGGCGGCTGGCTGGGGGGCGTGCTGTTCGACCACTCGGGCGATTACACTTCGGCGATCCTCGCGTCCGCGGCGATCAGCTTCCTCGCCCTGCCGCTGGCGCTCTGGCTGCCTCGCCACCGGCGGCACATCGCGGCCGGCGCCGGGGCCGCGAGCACCGCCTGAACCGGCGGGCGCGCTTCGCCCCTTACGCCCGGCGGGCGTCGTCCCCGCGCCCGAGGTCCCGCTCGGCGTCGGCGAGCAGCCGCTCGAAAGTCTCCGGCGTGCGGATGACGCGGCCCTCCACGGTGGGGGAGTGCGCCTGCAGCCAGTAGCTGTGCGTCGGGTGCCCGCCGCCCGCCACGACGAGCACGATGTTCTCCGGTTTCCGGCAGATCGGCCATGGATCGAGGTCGAGGCTCGCGCGCGTGACCGGGTTCGCGTCGATTTCGATCCATGCCGGGGCGCCGGCTCGCTTCATCTGCTCCATCGGGATCATCGAGTTCTCCCACAGGAACCGGCGGATCGAGTGCTGCGTCCAGCCGATCCCGGCCATGCGGCGGGCGACGATCGGCGCGAGCATCATGATGCCCGGCGTGCCTTTCTCCCATCCGGCGAGCGCCGCGAGGTTGGGCGTGCGCATGAAATCCGCCATGCGCCACATGCCGTTCAAGGCATCCTCTTCCGGGGTTTCCTTTTTCGCACCGCGCCGCCGCACGTTGGCGGCGCCGCTCGCGAAGACGACCGACACGGAATTGGTGCCCGGCTCGTAGCCATGTCGCAGCGTGCCGTGCGGGAGCCAGCCGGGCGGCAGAGCTTGCTCGTCCTCGGCGAACACGGCATTGGTGTAACGCATGGCGCCGAAAATCGCCATCGTACCCACCCCCGGCAGCGCGCCGCCCACGTTCTGCTGCAGCAGCCGCAGCGCGCGCCCGATGCTCGCGCCCGCGGGATGCTGCGGGTCCGGCCCGAGGAGACCGAAGCCCGAGCTGAGCCGGATCTGCCTTGCGACCGGCCCGTTCACGATCACGGCCGGGAAGGGGCCGCCGGAAGTCGCCTGCAACTGGTCGAAGCCCTCGGCGGCGAGGCACGCCTCGACCGCGGCGACGAGCACCGGCAGGTACTCCGGCCGCCCGCCCGCCATCGCGAGCGCGATGGCGCAGGTCTCCACGGTGGTGATGCCCCCGCGCGGCGGGAACTTGCCGAGCACGTGCGCGCGCGGCGTCGCGGCGCCCCTGAGTATCCAGTCCACGCGTTCGATCGTCGCGGGCCACAACGGCAGCCCGTCGCCCCACCGGTTCGCGAGGAGGAAGTTGTTCGCCCGCGTGAGCGCTTCCTCGTAGGTCGCGCCTTCGGCCTCCAGCATCCTGGCGGTGGCCGCCGGGCGCGCGACCCGGGGCTGCCAACCGGTGAGCCCATCCCACAATTCCTTCCTGCGCTCCCGGAGCGGGCCGATGTCGGATCCCGGCAGGAACATGTGGATCGGGAACGTGACCATCGCGGCCTCGGGAGCAAGCCCCACACCCGCGACCGCGTTCTTCATGACCCCGACGAAGTCAGACCGCGTGATCGTGACGGTCGGGATGCCGAGCGCTTCTATCCTGGCGGCTGCACGGCCGCACGCTGTGGCGCAGGCCCCTCAGGCGGCGTTGCCGACGATGACGGCGTCGACACCGCTCGCTTTCACGAGCTTCGCCGTCTCCTCCTCGCCGATCAGCGCGTTGCCCTGCGGGAACCGGTCGACCGGCAGCGCCGTCACGCCGGGGAAATCCGCTTCCAGCGCTTCCTTGACGAGCGGCAGCATGCGGTAGGCCTGCCATTGCTCGTTGCTGACGAAGCCCACCTTCCGGCCGGCGAGCGTATCGAGCCGCGGCGCGTGCGGCGTCGTCACCTCCAGCACGCCGGAGGGATCGTGAAACTCGAGCTTGACCATGGGGTGCTCCTCTGTGACGCGGTGATTCTCGCACGGGCATGCCGGAAACCGCGCCCTCGGCCGGGCGAAGGGCTCCGGCGCGCGGTACCCCGTCCCTGGGGAAGCCCGGAAGACCGCTCGCGGCGACATTGCCCTCTTCAGGGCGTCCCCTGGCGGCGAACCCCGAAGTCGCGGCGGCACACCTCGGCGAGCGCCGCGATGCCCTGGTGGATTTCCTCGTGGCTCGCGCTCGCGAAACAGAGCCGCAGCCGGCTGCGAGCGTGCTCCCTGTTGACCGACCACTGCTCGCCCGGGTTGATCGCGACGCCTTTCGCGAGCGCCGCTTCGTAGAGCCTCGTCGTGTCCACGCCGTCGGGGAGCTTCACCCACAGGAAGATGCCGCCCTCGGGATCGTCGAACGCCGCCGACGCGCCGAAGTGTTCCCGCAGCGCTTCCACCAGCGTCTCGAGCTTGGCGCGCAGCGCCCGCCGCAGTTGCGGCACGTGCCTCGAAAAACTTCTCGCGCAGTACTCCGCCAGTATCATCTGCTCGAGCGCGCCGGAACCGGCGTCGGTCTTCAGCGCGAGCATGCGCGACATCACCTCCCACGGCGCGACCACGTAGCCCACGCGCAGCGCGGGCGCGATCGTTTTCGAGAACGAGCCGACATGAATGACGCCGCCGCGCCCGCTCATGGCGAGGATCGCGGGCGGACGCCGGCCCGACCACGTCAGGTCGGCATAACAGTCGTCCTCGAAGATCAACACCCCGTGCGCCTGCGCGAGTTCGAGCATCTCCCGCCGCCGCTCGACCGGGAGGATCGTCGCGGTCGGGTTCTGCACGGTCGGAATGGTGTAGATGTATTTCGGCCTGACGCCCCGGCGCTCCAGCGCCTCGAGCGCGTTCGAGAGCGCGTCCATCCGCATGCCGTTCGCGTCGAGCGGGATGCCGACGACCTTCGCGCCGATGCGGTTGAAGCGGTTGATCGCGCTCTGGTAGCAGTTCTCCTCGATGATGACGGTGTCGCCGCGCGCGAGGAAGGTCGCGTTCACGAGGTCGAGGCCATGGTTCGAGCCGGACGTGAGCACGATATCGTCCGCCGTGCAGGCGATGCCCGCGTCGGCGGCGAGCTTGCCGGCGACGAAGTCACGCAGCGGGCGGTAGCCCTGCGGTCCGTGCTCGACGCCGTAGATCGCGAGCCTGCGCCCTTCGCGCCTCAATACCGACTCGGCGGCCGCGATCAGCCCGTCGAGCGGCAGGCTGTCCGGGTCGTTGTTGCCGCCGGTGAAATCGAACTTGACGCGCCCGTTCCAGCGCGCCGCCGGGGGCGGCACGTCCGGCGCGAAAAGCCGCGCGAAGTCGAACGGCGTGCCGGTCATCGCCCGTGCCCCCCGTTCACCTGGCGAGTCCGATCTCGCTTAGCACGATTTCCATCTCGGCGTATTCCCTTTGCAGAGCCGTTTTCAACTGCGCGCCCGTCAGAACGTGGCTCGTCCAGTGGTTCGTCTCGAGGACATTCGCCCATTCCGCGGTCGCGGTCGCCTTGCGCACCGCGTTCTCCCAGTACGCGACCTGGGCGGCCGACAGGCCCTGCGGGCCCATGATCGCGCGCCAACTGCCGTAGACCACGTCGAAGCCCTGCTCCTTCCACGTCGGCACCTCGGCGAGCGCGCCGCCGAGGCGCCGCGGCGCCGCCACGCCGATCAACCTCATCCTGCCGGCGGCGACGTGGCTCACGACATTGACGGCGGACGTCGAAACGAGGTCGATATGCCCGCCGAGAACCGCGGGAACGGCTTCCGACGCGCCCTTGAACACGATCAATCTCAACTCGCGCGCATTGCCGCCGATCGCCTTCATCAGGAGTCCGACCGTCGTGTGATGGTGGTTGCCGAGCGCGGACGCGAAACCGATCGCGACCGACCGCGGGTCCTTCCCGAGCCGCCCGGCGAGATCCCCGCCCGTCCTGATCGGGGAATCGGCGTTCACTCCGAACACGACATAGTCGTTCCACAGCGAGGCGAGCGGCGTGAAGTCGGTGTGGCTCGACTTCGTTCGCCCCAGGATCGTCGCGCTGAGCAACGTCGGAGACGCGAGGAGCAGCGTATGGCCGTCGCCGGGACGCTGATTCACGTAAGCGTACGCGATGGCGCCGCCGCCCCCGGGCTTGTTCGCGACGGACACCGGCGCACCGGCGAGCTTGTACGCCGCCAGTACGCGTTCCAGCGCGCGCGCGGTCGCGTCGTTGCTGCCGCCGGGCGAGGTCGTCACGACGATCTCGACGTTTCGTTGCGGCTTCCAGTCCTGCGCCGCCGCCGGGCCGGCGGCGACAGCGGCGACGGCGACGAAGGCGCATCGCGCCAGTGGGGCGTGCCTTGTCATTCGGGCTGGATTCCCACCGTGCGCACGATATCCGCGAAGAGTTCGACCTGCGAGCGCATGAATTTCCGGGCTTCGCCGGGCGGGCTCGCGAGAGGCGTATAGCCGCCCGATTCCAGTATTTCCCGCACCCGCGGCGCATGCACGGCCTGGTAGGCCGCCGCGTGGAGCTTCGCTATCACGTCTCCAGGCGTCTTCGCCGGGACCAGCCAGGGCAGCCAGCCGGCTTCGCGTTGAAATCCCGGCAGTCCGGCCTCGGACAGGGTCGGCACGTCCGGCAGCACGGCCCAGCGGGACGGCCCGGTGAAACCGATCGCCCGCAACGTGCCGGCCTTGACCTGCGCCACCGCCGCCGACGGTGGAACGAAAGTGAGGTCGACCTCGCCTCCGAGCGTCGCGTTCATGGCAGGTGCGACGCCCTTGTAGGGCACGTGCGTGAGTCTGATGCCGGCCGCGCGACTGAAGAGCTCGGCGATCAAGTGCGTGCCGTTGCCGACTCCGCCGCTGCCATATGAGAGTGGCTTGCCCGCGCTCCTCGCCAGCGCCAGGATGTCTTTCACCGAGCGCATCGCGGACGACGGATGCGCGAGCAGGAGATAGCCCGCGGAGCCCAGCGCAAGAACCGTCACCGGCGTCAGGTCTCGCAGCGTGTCGTAAGGCAGTTTCCTGTAGATCGCCGGATTGATCGCGATCGATACCGAGCTCGCCAGCACGGTGTAGCCGTCCGGATTCGCGTTCACCACGAGCTGCGTGCCGAGGATCCCGTTCGCGCCCGGCCGGGGATCGATGACGAACTGCTGGCCCAGGTGGCGCTGGGCCTCTCCGGCGATCGTATGCGCGACGACCATCACGGTGCCGCCCGCGGCGAACGGCACGATCATGCGAATGGGCCGATCGGGATAGGTTTCACCCGCCTGCAGCGCGCCCGCCGCGACGAGACCAGCCAACGCAAGGAGAACCCTCGTGCGCTGCTTCCCGCGTCCGCAAGCACTCATGATTTCCCCGTCACCACGCGCAAGGAGGCGCATCGGGATTGTGCACACAGCGCTACCAGCCCGCAAGCAACGCCGCCGTCGCGGGGCGAGATCCGCTGCCGCGGGGCGGGCGAACGTCAGCGGCGGCGCCGGCGCGCGCCCGTCATGGCGTCGAATACCTCGCACACGGACGCCGAATCGGCCTGCGCGAGCCCGAGCGCCATCGCCGCGTTGTAGAGCGCGGCGCAGTTCGCGAAGAGCGGCGCCGGAGCGTCCGCCGCGCGCGCCATGTCGCCGATCACCCGCATGTCCTTCTGCCACACCTCCACCTTCATCGTGGCGGGCAGGTAGCGGCGCTTCACCATGAGCCCGCCGCGCAGGCGGTAGACGCCCGTGCCGACCACGGCGCTCCAGCCGAGCAGCCGGTGCACCTTGCGCGCGTCCAGCCCGAGCCGCCGGGCGAACGTGAGCGACTCGGCGGTGGCGACGTTCAGTATCGCCACCAGGTGGTTGGCGACGAACTTCATGCGCGTGCCGTCGCCGAACCTGCCGACGTGCTCGACGTTGTCGGTGAACACGCGGAAGACCGGGCGCACCCTGTCGAAGGCGGCGCGCGGGCCGCTCGCGTAGATCGTCCAGGCGCGCTCCTTCAGGCGCACCGCGGTGCCGCTGATCGGGCAGTCGAGCGTCACCATCCCGGCCCGCGCAAGGCGCGCGCCCGCCCGTTCCTTGTCGGCGAGCGGCAGCGTGCTCGTCTCGGCGACAAGGAGCTTCGGCCGGCCCCGCGCGCGGCGCGCGCGCGCGATCCGCTCGACCGCGTCTTCGAGCGCCGCCACCGTGGCGAGCGAGGTGATGACGATCCCGGCGCGTTCCGCGACCCGCGTCGCCGAATCGCACACGCGCCCGCCGAGCTTCTCGAAGCGGGACCGCGCGGCCGGCGCCGGGTCGAAACCGTACACGGTATAGCCCGCGGCGAGCAGGTACTCCGCCATGCCCCCGCCCATGATGCCGAGCCCCACCATCCCGAGAACCGGCCGGTCGGCGTCGCGCGTGCCGGCCTTCGCGCGCACGTTCAAGCCACCTCCAGGTCCGCCCACACCCCCGCATGGTCCGACGGCCACAGGGCCGGATCGGCGGGACTCGCCCTGTCGAAGCAGACACGGCTCTCCACGACCGCGAGCGCGCCGGACACCCAGATGTAGTCGATGCAGCGGTCCATGCGTGATCGTCCGGGATGGGTCACCTCGCCGTCCTCCCCCGCGAGCGGCGTGAACGCGGTGGGCCCGGTCTGCGTCGGCGCGAAGCGGCCCGCCATCAGCGCGGCCGAGGGCATGTCGAGGGTTGCGTTGAAATCCCCGCAGACGATTTTCGCCGCGACGTCGTCGCGCCCGTCGATCCACGCGAGGAGCTGCTGTGCCTGGAAGAGCCGCAGCGAATCGTTGTGCACCGAACCGATGAGGTGCGTCACGTAGAGGTCGACGGGCGCTCCGCCCACGAGCAGGCGCGCGACGAGCGCGACGATGTCGCGCGCGCGGTAGTCGAGGTTCCCGGTCTCCACGATCGGAAAACGCGCGAGGAGCGCCTCGCCTTCGACCGCGGAAAGACCGTTCACGCGCGTCTGCTGCACGAGGTGGTAGTCGAGGCCGCAGCGCGCTTTCGCCTCGTCGCGGATCCAGTGCGCCGTCCTGAGCGGGAGGCACACCTCGTTAAGCGCCAGCACATCGGGCCGCACCGCGCCGAGCTGCTCGATGACCAGCTCGCGCCGCAGCGCCCAGCGCTTGTGGTCCTGCTCGAGGTTCAGCGTCGCGACGCGAAATCGCATGCGTTTCCTCCTGCACCATGCCGGCGGCGGCGTCCAGATCCGTAATTGAGCCACAGATGAGCGCAGATGAACACAGGTGAGGCCCTGGCGGGCGTTTCGGCGGGACGGGTCAGCGACGCCGCCGGGAAGAGCGTGCTGCCCGGGGGCGTGGCAGGTAGACCGGGCGCTCCGTTGCCGGGACGCCACGGCGCCCGAACCCCGCGCCCCGCTCGGCAACCGCTACCCCGTAAGCTCGCAGCGGTTTCCTGCGGTGCTCAACGCGACCGGCGGCTGTGGAACTCGCGAACGGCTAGCGTTCAGGGGGTTCAAGCCTCTGCGCTCTGAAGGTGAAACGAGTTCGCGTCGATAAACGCGCTGTGGGCTGGTACTTTCGGTGAGTTTCTCATACCGTTTCCGGCATGACCCTGTCGGAAAGAGT
>JADZGE010000066.1 GCA_020854035.1 Burkholderiales bacterium
AATCCCGGCAGGCTGCCCGAAGCGGGGTTCGCAATTCAAGTCGTTAACACCCCGAAAAGTCATAAAAACCCGTGCTCGCGCTAGAGTTACGATCGATCGGCCTCAAATGTGTCGGACACTACTGACTCCACATATCAGATGAGTCCACGTTCAGCAAAAACGTTGAGCTAACCATTTCTTGCCGAACGTGGCTTGCTCTGACGGTCGGCTCGCGCGCGCCACCACCCGTGTTCCCGGCGCGCGGGGCCGGCGCACTCGCCGACCTCCCGCAGGCACCGCCCGGGAAGTTGACGTGGATCAATCGGCCTGCAGCGGGTTGGGGTATGCTTTCGCCGATGCCGGCGCGGGTCGCGACCGCGCCGGCCCCGCCCGCGGCGTTCCCGGCCCGGGCGCGCCGCCGGAACAACGAGTGGAGGGACGTTCATGTACAAGCACATCCTGCTGGCGACCGACTACTCGGAGGCTTCGAGCCGGGCCGAAAAGGAATGCATCGCCTTCGCGAAGTCGAGCGGGGCGAAGGTGACGGTGATTCACGTGATACCGCACTTTCACCTGCACTACCAGCCATGGGCGACGCCCAGGGAGATGCACGAAACGATCGAAAAGGGCCACGAAGAGGAGGCGCGGGAGACCGCGGCGAAGGCGATGTCCGGGCTGGAAAGCCGCATCCGGGAGCAGGGTGTCGCGTGCGAGGGGCTGGTGGCCATCGGCGACAATCCCTACGAGGAAATCATCGCCGGCGCCGACACGCGCGGGTGCGATCTCATCATGATGGCATCGCACGGGCGCAGGGGCATCGACGCGATGCTGCTCGGCAGCGAGACGCAGAAGGTCCTCACCCACAGCAAATTGCCCGTGCTGGTGGTGCGCTAGGAGTTTGCTGCCGTTTGCGCCGCCCGTCGTGCAGCAGGCTGTCGCGGGTGTAAGCCCGGCAGCCCGCTCGCGCGGCGGGCGCGCCGCTCCGGGGCTTGAGAGAAGGCCGGAAAGCCTGTAGAATCCGCGACTTCCCCATTCCGGAGCCTCCCATGTCACGCGTCTGCCAGGTCACCGGCAAGAAGCCGATGCTGGGCAACAACGTCTCGCACGCGAACAACAAGACGCGGCGGCGCTTCATGCCCAATCTGCACTACCGCCGTTTCTGGGTCGAAGGCGAGAACCGCTGGGTGAGCATGCGCGTGTCGCAGGCGGGACTGCGCACCATCGACAAGAAGGGCATCGACAAGGTGCTCGCCGAGATGCGCGCGCGCGGCGAGGATATCTGACGAGGAGATGAGCCATGAGAGAGAAGATCAAGCTCGAATCGACCGCGGGCACCGGCCACTTCTACACCACGACCAAGAACCGGCGCACGCAGACCGAGAAGATGGAGATCCGGAAGTTCGATCCCGTCGCCCGCAAGCACGTGATCTACAAGGAAACGAAGATCAAGTGAGGCGGTCGGCTCCCGGCGCCGTCTGCTTTCCGCGCGCGTGAACCCGCGCGTCGCGAAGATCACCGCCCGGCGAATTCCTAGGCGTAGCAGCGCAGCCTGCGGCTGAACTCCTCCAGCGCGGCGATGCCGCTCGCTTCCGCGCGGGCGCACCAGTCCTCGAGCTGGCGCACGAGCTGCTCCTTGGTGAGGCTGGAGCGCTGCCAGAGCGCGGTCAGCTCCTGGCGCATCTGGAAGACCGTCGCGAGCACCGCGCTCTTGCTCAACGCGTGATGATCCGAAGGCGGGAGCGCGGCGGCGTCCATGTGCAGCAGGCGCCGCGGCATGGCGCTGTCCACGGTCACGGCGCTCGCCTCGAGCGAGCGGATTTCCTCCACGCAGGTTCTGCGCAGCGAGCGCGCGTAGCGCGCAAGCACGTCGTAGCGGTGGGTGATGACCGCCTGCAAGGTGGCGAAGTCGCAACGCGTCTTGCCGGTCGCGAGCCGTATCGCCGGCGCGACCTTCTTCACCCGCGCGAGGCCGAGCGCCCGCATCGCCAGGATGTAGTACCACCCGATATCGAACTCGTACCAGCGAATGGAGAAACGCGCGGAGCTCGCGTAAGCGTGATGGTTGTTGTGCAGCTCCTCGCCGCCGATCAGGACCCCCCACGGCACGATATTGGTGCTCGCGTCCTCCGGCTGGAAGTTGCGGTAACCCCACCAGTGACCGATGCCGTTGATGACGCCCGCGGCGAAAAAGGGGATCCACAGCATCTGCACCGCCCAGACCGTGATCCCGATGAACCCGAACAGCACGAAGTTGACGACAAGCAGGCTGCCGATGCCGAGCCGGTCGTGCGAGTAGAGGTTGCGCTCGACCCAGTCGTCTGGCGTGCCGCGGCCGTATTTCTCCAGGGTCTCCGCGTTGCGGCCTTCCTTGCGGTAGAGCTCCGCGCCCTCCCACAGCACCTTGCGTATGCCCAGGATCTGGGGGCTGTGCGGATCCTCCGCCGTTTCGCACCGGGCGTGGTGCTTGCGGTGGATCGCGGTCCACGTTTTCGTCACCATGCCGGTGGTGAGCCACAGCCAGAAGCGGAAGAAATGGCTCGCCAGCGGATGCAGATCGAGCGCCCGGTGCGCCTGGCAGCGGTGAAGGTAGATCGTGACCGAGGCGATCGTGATGTGCGTCACGATGAGCGTGTGGATCACGTAGCCCCACCACGGCAGATCGAGAACCCCTGTGAACATCGTTTGCCCTTGTCTTGACGGCGTCAAGTCCGTATCGCCGCGGAGTCTACCCAAATTCCCAGGCGGGGCAAAGCGTTTTCAGCCCCGTCCCTGATGCGGATCAAGGCCGCGCCCGGCGGCCGCCGCCCGCCGGGCGCGCCCCGGCGGGGATGACCGGCCGGGCGCTATTCTCCGGCGGCGACGGTCCAGCCGTCGGTATCGGCGATCGCGGAGTAGGGCTGGTAGCAGTTGCGGCCCTGCTGCTTCGCCCGGAACATCGCCATGTCGGCCCGCTTCATGAGCTCGGTCGCGTCGGCGCCGTCGGCCGGGAAGATGCTCGCCCCTATGCTCGTCGAGACCTGCACCGGCTGCTCCTTGATCGTGAGCGGCCGGGCCATCGATTCGATGATCTTGCGCGCGATCTGCTCGGCGTCCACGCTCCCGCGGATCGAGGGCAGCACGACGACGAACTCGTCGCCGCCCAGGCGCGCGACCGTGTCGACCCGGCGCACGCTCGCCCTGAGCCGCTCGGCGACGATGCGCAGGGCCTGGTCGCCGGCGGCATGGCCCAGGCTGTCGTTGATCTCCTTGAAGCGGTCCATGTCGAGGATCAATACGCCCATGTGGGTGCGGTTGCGCTGGGCCTGCGCGATGGCCTGTTCCAGCCGGTCCCTGAGCAGCACGCGGTTCGGCAGGCCGGTCAGCGCGTCGTGGTGCGCGAGGTGCCGGATCTTTTCCTCGGCGAGCTTGTGTTCGGTGATGTCGCGCGAGACGACGACGATGCGCGACACTTTCCCGGTCTCGTCGTGGATCGCGTTGCCCTGGGATTCGATGTGGCGAACGCTGCCGTCGCGCGACATCAGGCGGTACTGGGCGCGGTGGCCCTGCCCGGTCGCAACGGTGTCGGCGAGCACGCCGCGCACGCGCTCGCGGTCCTCGGGGTGGATGTCCTCGAGGGAATCGGTACCGGGAAGTTCGCCGACGTTGCCGAGCAGCCGCGCGTAGGCCGGGTTGTTGTAGAGCCGGCGCCCGTCCGGATCCACCACGGCGATCATGTCACCGCTGCGCTCGGCGATCAGGCGGAATTCCTGCTCGCTCTCCCGCAGCGCCTCCTCGGCGCGCATGCGGTCCGAGATGTCGACCATCGCCACGAGCAGGATGCGCTCGGCCTGATGCTGGATGATCCGCGCCGACAGCATGACCCAGATCGGTTCGGCGCTCGCGGACTTCAGGCGCAGCTCGAAGTCGCGCACGTGATCGTGCCGGCGCAGGTGCGCCATCAGGCGCTTGCACTTGGCGGGCTCGGCGCAGTAGTCGACGAGCGGCGTGCCGACGGCCGATTCGGCGCTCACGCCGAAAAGCTCGACCGCGCGCCGGTTCATGGTAATGATGGCGCCGTCCTCCAGCCGCGCCGTCAGCATGGGGATGGGCAGCATTTCGCCGATGGCGCGGGCACGGGCCTCGCTGTCGCGCAAGCCTTCCGTCATGCGCGTCGCGAGCGAGACGGCGCGGTCGCGCGAAGTGGAAAGCGACCACGCCAGCCCGAAGACGAGCAGGCTCGCGACCGTGCCGGCCACCAGCACGAGCAGCGGGAGCGTGGCCTCGGCGGCCGAACCCGGCGGCGCCGCGGCCTCGAAGGTCACGGCCCAGTCGCGGTCTCCCATCGCCACGCTCATGGTCTCGCCGTAGCCGCGCCGCGCATCCGCCGGGCGCGCACCCGCGCGCGCCGCTGCGTTCGCCGCGGGCCGGCTGTCGAACACCAGTTCGCCCGAGTCGCGCGGAAGGGCCCCCGCCCCCGGTGGCGGGGAGTCGCGGATCACGACCCGCACGTTGCGAAACGCATCGCGCGAGAGCAGGGGCTGCATGAACTCCTCGGCGCCGAATTCCACGCCGACGAGCCCGAGGAAGGCCTGCCGTCGCGCCGGCGTCGCGCCGTGCAGCGCGCCGCCGCGGTAGACCGGCAGGTAGAGCGTGAAGCGGCTCCCGCCGGGCTCGTCGCCCCGCGCGGGACCCGGGCCGGTGGCGGCGGGCTTCCCCGAGTCGCGTGCCCGCTCCGCGGCCGCCCGCAAGGCGGGCTCCGTGAGCACGTCCAGTCCGAGCAGCGCCTCGTTCGGCTGCGCGGGCTCGACGTAATCCACGACCAGGTACTCGGGGCGTTCCCCCTGCGGCCGGATCGCGAAGTTGGGATGCCCGTCCTGCTGCAGCGTGCGATCGCCGCGGACCTCATCGAGGTACCGGCTGCGCGCGGCGGCCGTTACCCGGCGGACGAATTGCAGGGACACGAAGCCGGGGTGGCTCTCGGCGATGCCACTCGAGCGCAGGTAGCGGCCCATCTCCGCGCGCGTCGACAGGGCGTTGCCCTCCACGGCGCCCTGCAGCCTGTGGGCCGCGTAGAAATAGTCGAGCAGGTAACCGTTGAAGAGGTCTTTCGCCCGGGCGACGCGACTCTTCAGCTCCAGCGTGTCCCCGGTTTCGATCACGCTGGACGCATATCGCCATGCCTGCACGGAGAGCGTGATGCCGAGCGCGACCATGAGCCAGGGCACCCAGCCGGGCGAGGTGAGTCCGGCGAGCGAGCGCGGCGTCCGCGGCCGCGGTCGCACGCCGCGCTCTTCTCCGTTCTCCCCTGTGTCCGGGCTGGCCATAGTTCAGCAATACCGTTGAAATCTCGCCCCGCGCCGCGGGCACTCCCGGAACGCAGCGGGGCCCGACCCGGCAGCAGTTCCGGGAAGGTAGCGCCGGTCCGCATCGCGCGCCGGTTCTGATCTCGCCGGCTTGCGGCAGAAGCGAGGCCACGGCCTCGCGGGGCGGCCAAACTCACGGAAGCGGGATCCCTGATGAAGCAATGTTCGGGCCATCAAGCTTTTTTCCGCCGCTACCCGCGGACAAATATCACGTTTGGCTCTGCGTCGGGCTGTCCGAGGTCAAGATTCGCGGGGAAGGCGCGGTGCCCGCGCCGGGGGCGGCGCCTGCGTGAGCCGTCTTTTCCAGAATCGCGGCGAAGAATCCGTCGGTACCGTGGCGATGGGGCCACAGCCTCAGGAATTCCCCGGTATCGAGGTCGATTCCCTGCTGTCGCAGGACCGCGCCGCAGTTCACGATGGCGTAGGCGGGCAGCTCGCGCAGCAACCCGGCGACGACCGCGTCGTTCTCCTCCGGCAGCAGGCTGCACGTGGCGTAGACGAGACGCCCGCCGGGTCTGGTGAGGCCCGCGGCGGCTCGAAGTATCGCGGACTGCCGGGCCGCGAGTTCCACGAGCGCCTGCGGCGACTGACGCCACTTGAGATCCGGATTGCGGCGTAACGTGCCGAGCCCGCTGCAGGGCGCATCGACGAGCACCCGGTCGGCCTTGCCGGCAAGCCGCTTCACCCGCACATCGTTCTCGCCGGTAATGAGGTGCGGATGGACGTTCGACAGGCCGGAGCGCGCGAGCCTCGGCTTGAGCCGCATGAGCCTCGCGCGGGACGTGTCGAGCGCGTAGATCCGTCCGTGCGAGCGCATCAATGCGCCGAGCATGAGGCTCTTTCCGCCGGCGCCGGCGCAGAAATCCACCACGAGGTCGCCGCGGCGGGGAGCGACGAGATAACCGATCAACTGGCTGCCCTCATCCTGCACCTCCAGCGTGCCGTCCGCGAACAGGGGGTGGCGGCTCAATGCGGGCCGGCCCCGGCACCGGATACCGACCGGCGACCAGGGTGTCGGCGAGACCTCGAAGCCACCGGCGGCGAGTTGCGCCAATGCGTCCTCGCGCGTCGCCCGCAGGGTGTTCACCCTGAGGTCGAGCGGCGCGGGTTCGTTCAGCGCGCGTGCCGCCTCGTGGAGTCCGCCGGCTCTGGTCACGGCCGCGAGCCGCTGCGCGATCCATTCCGGCAACTCGGCGCGCGCGGCGGCGTCCACCGTGTCGAGCGGCGCGGCCTTGACCCGCGCGAGCCACCCGCCTTCCGTTTCACGGAGTACGGGGGCGAGCTCGCGGACGCTCACGCCCGCCGGGCCCACGAGGTAGGCGAGCACGAGTTCGCGTGGCGTTCCGCCGGGAGCGAGGCGTTCCACCGTGCGCCGGCGCCGCAGCACGCCGTAGACGGTCTCGGCCACGAATCCCCGGTCGTGCGCGCCGAGCCCGCGCCGCGCGGCGAAGAAATCGTGCAGCACGGCGTCGGCCGGACGCTCGAACGCGAGCACCTGCCGCAGCGCCTGGGCGGCGGCCTCGAGTTGCGTCTGGGTGATCGGCATGACGGGAAGGGAGCCTGAATGCGTTCGCGTGACAAGCGCCGCGTCAGCGCGGCGGGCCCCGCCGTGTCTCCCCGGCGAGGTCGAGGGGCAGGCACGGCGCGCCCGGGCAACTCATCGGCCGGGCACCGGTTCCTGCTGTCCGCCGGTGTCCTCGCTCACGCGGATCTCGCTCGCCATCTGTTCGCCCGCGGGAGCGCCGTCTCGGTCGAAATAACGAATTCTTACAGGCAGGTAGCGGTACTGCGCGCCGAGCCAGATTTCGATGCTCTCCGCTCCCGGTCGCGGCCGCTGTCGCACCGGCAGCGCCAGCACCCGGCCGAGCGGGATCTCGATTTCTTCCTCCGCGCGCACCTCGATCTCGTAGGTCTCGAAGCGCGAGCCGGTGGTGATGGGAACGCTGAAGCGGCCGGGCGCCGGCGGGTTGAGCGCGAGATGGTAGATGAAGCTCAGGATGTCGAGCGCCCGCGCAGGCAGCGCCGCGCGGGTGCGGTTGCGGGCGGGGCCGTAAGTGAGCGCGCCGCTCTCCCAGTCGAAGCGCGCTTCGGACACCTCGGTTTCTCCGCGCCGCGTGCGGCTCGCCGAGAACGACTCGGGCCTCAGCTCGCCGCCGGTGACGGACCCCTTGGCGAGCCAGCGCAGGCGTTGCGGGCGGAAGAGGTCCACGAGACCGGTCGTCCCGGCGTCGGAGACGAGCCGGTAATTGCCCGCGGCAAGCGTCCACGTCTGGACCGCCCTGCCGACACCGAAGCCGTCCGTCCCGTAGGTGAGCTCGAACGTGATGGTGCCGCTCGCGGGCAGGCTGCGGCCCCGAGCGTGCCCGTCTTCCGCTGCGGCAGCGTTGCCCGGCGAGGCGGGAGAGTCCTCCAGCCGAGGTGCCGGCTGCGGGTGCTCCGTCCGCTCGCCGTCGCCCGCGGCGGGCCCGCGCGTTTCGGCCGGGAATTCGGTTGTCGTCGCCGCGGCGAGCGGCTCCACCGGGGGTGCCGGCCGCCGGGCGGGTGCGGGCACGGGCGTGGTGGTCCTGCGCCCCTGTGGCGGCGTGCGCGCGCGGGCCGGCGGCGCGCTGACGAGGACCTTGTCCATCGTCCTCGGCCGCAGGCGCACTTCCAGCGGGCTCGTCTCGTGCTCCGCGGCGGGCTCGATGCGCCACCAGTGGCCGGAGACCAGCAGCAGGTGCAGCGCCGCGGAGATCGCCGCCGCCAGGGCAAGCCGCTCGCGCGTGGTCATCCGCGTGTCCTCCCGCCGCGTCACCGGTCATGCCGGGAATCCGGGCGCTGCGAGCGGGTCGCGGGCGGACGCGACGCCACGAGCGTGCCGCGTCACGGCGGGCCTGCCCCGAACTCGATGCGGGTCGCGACCTGCTCGTAGCGCGTCCCGTTCGCTTCGCGTATCACCATCCGCACCGGCAGCGATCCGCGCTGCGGCGCGAGCCAGATTTCCGTGCCCCCGCCGCCCGCGCCGGCGGCGCGGGCGAGATGCACCGCCGCGATCCGCCCGAGCGGCGTGTCCGTCTCGACGCCCGGCGTCACGACGTAGCGGTGGCTTGCGAGGCGGCGCCCGTCGGTCATCGCGAGTTCGATCTCGCCTGCGTCTCGCGGTTGCGTGAACGCGAACTGATACATGATCGAGAGCCTGTCCTGCGTCCCGGGCTCGACCGCGGCGGTCTCGACGGCGCCATCGCGCCCGAAAGTGAGCTGCCCGGCCTGCCAGTCGAACTCGGCGCGGACTTCCCCGCCGCCAAGGCGCCTGCCCTCGAAGCGTTCGGGCTGCAGTCCGCCGGGCGTGATGCGGCCGCTGCTCTCGAGCCGCGCGGGCTTCTGGAAGCGGGCTAGCAGGCCCACCGGCACCGTCTCGCTCACGATGCGGTAGCGGGCCTCCCTCGCTTCGAAGGTCTCCTGCATCACCGCGACGTGCGCCCCATTGAGATAGAGGTTGTAGCTGGCCGACACCGATCGTGGAAACTGCGCGCCGGCAGCCGTGGCGGGTGGCCCACCGAGAAGCAGGAGGGCGATGAATGCGGGCACGCCGCCGCGCGCGCTCCGCCGCGCGCGCCCGGTCGCCTTGCCGCCCGGTGTACGCCGTGGGCCCATGCGGCGAATGACAGCGGCAGCGGTCCCGGCGTTCAACTGCCGTCGAGCGCGGGGCACGCGAGGGCGCCCACCGCCGCGCCGGCCCCCGTCACCGTGACCCGGCCGTCGTCCCCGAGTACTACCCTCCCGTCCCCGATCCAGCGCACCACCTGCGGGTAGATGCGATGCTCCTGCGCGAGCACGCGCGCCGCCAGCGTCTCTTCGGTGTCGGACGCCGTTACCGGGACGGCGGCCTGCGCGATGATCGGCCCGCTGTCGAGTTCCGGGGTGACGAAATGTACCGTGCAGCCGTGGATGCGCACGCCGGCCGCGAGCGCGCGCCGGTGGGTGCCGAGGCCCGGGAACGCCGGCAGGAGCGAGGGGTGGATGTTGACGAGCCGGCCGCGATAGCGCTCGACGAACCGCGCGGTCAGCACGCGCATGAAGCCCGCCAGCACGACGAGCTCCGGGCCGAAGGCGTCGATTTCCCGGGCGAGCGCCGCGTCGAACGCCTCGCGCCCCGCGTGGCCACGATGGTCGACGACGGCGGTCGCGATTCCGAGCGCCCGCGCCGTCTCGAGGCCGGCGGCCGCCGGCTCGTTGCTGATCACGCCCGCCACCGCTATCGCCGGGCGCGAAGCGAGAATCGCGCGCATGTTGCTGCCGCGCCCCGAGATCAGGATGACGATGCTCACGAGAACGCGACCTGGTCCGCTCCGGGCACGCGCGCCTCGACCGTCCCGATCCGCCACGCCGTCTCGCCGGCCGCCGCGAGCAGCGCGCACGCCGCGTCCGCGTCGCGCGCGGAGACGATCACCGCCATGCCGATGCCGCAGTTGAAGACGCGCAGCATCTCGCTCTCGTCGATGCCGCCGCTGCGCCGCACCCATTCGAGAACCGGCGGCGGCGTCCAGCTCGAGCGCTCGATGCGCGCACGCACTCCCTGCGGCAGGATGCGCGGCAGGTTGCCGGGGATCCCGCCGCCGGTGATGTGCGCGAGGCCCTTGACCGGCAGGGCGCGCTGAAGGGCGAGCACCGGTTTCACGTAGATCCGGGTGGGCGCGAGCAGCGCGTCGGCGAGCGTGCCGCCCTCGAAGGCGCCCGTGAGCGGCGCCCCGCAGGCGGCGAGGACGCGGCGGATGAGCGAGTAGCCGTTCGAGTGCGCGCCGCTCGAGGCAAGGCCCAGGATGGCGTCCCCGGCGGCGATCGCGGAGCCGTCGATGATGCGGTTCCTTTCGACGACGCCGACCGCGAAGCCGGCGAGATCGTACTCGCCGTCGGGGTACATGCCGGGCATCTCCGCGGTCTCGCCGCCGATCAGCGCGCAGCCGGCGCGCTCGCAGCCCTCCGCGATGCCCTTGACGACTTCGGCCGCCGTCGCGACTTCGAGCCGGCCGCAGGCGAAATAGTCGAGAAAGAAGAGCGGCTCGGCCCCCTGCACGAGGATGTCGTTCACGCTCATCGCGACGAGATCGATGCCGACCGTGTCGTGGCGCCCCGTCTCGAACGCGAGCTTCAGCTTCGTGCCCACGCCGTCGGTCCCGGCGACCAGCACCGGCTCGCGGTAGCCCTCGGGCAGGCGGCAGAGCGCGCCGAACCCGCCGATGCCAGCCAGCACTTCGGGGCGCAGGGTGCGTCTCGCGAGCGGCCGGATGCGCTCGACGAGTTCGTCGCCGGCGTCGATGTCCACGCCGGCGTCACGGTAGTTGAGAGGGCGGCGCATGTCGGTACGTTGACTCTGGGATAAGATAGCGCGCACCAGCGGGAGCTCGCAGGGAAGGCTTCCCGCCCGCGCCTGCCCGGAGTACCGGGTGTCGCCTCCCGGCAGGGCGCATCTTACCGTAACCGCAGGCGCCGCATTCCCGGATCGATGAAACAACTCGCCCTCGACATCGTCGCGCCCGCGCCGCCGACGCTCGCGAGTTTCATCCCCGGCGGGAACGCCGAGTTGATCGCGCTCCTGCGGCGCCTCGCGGCGGGCGACGCGCCCGAACGCTTCATCTACCTGTGGGGCGCGCAGGGGTGCGGGCGCAGCCACCTGCTCCGGGCCACGGTGGCGGCATCGCGCGAGGCTGGTACCGCGGCGGAGTACGTGGACGCCGCGGCGGGCGCGGCACGGCTGCCGCGGCTCGCGGGCGAGGTCCGCCTCGTCGCGCTCGACGACGTGGAGCGGCTCGCGGCCGCGGGTGAACTCGCCGCCTTCCACCTTTACAACGCGCTGCGCGAGAGCCGTGGCGCACTCGTCGCCGCGGGCGCGAGCCCGCCGGCGCAACTCGGGGTGCGGGAGGATCTCGCGACGCGGCTCGCGTGGGGACTCGTCTACCAGGTGTGCGTGCTCTCGGACGAGGAGAAGGGGTGCGCCCTCGACGACCGCGCGGGCGCCCGCGGCTTCCGGCTGCCTCCCGAGGTGCGCGAATTCCTGCTGCGGCACGCGCCGCGCGACATCGGCTCGCTCGTCGGCATGGTGGACGCGCTCGACCGCCGGTCGCTGGAGACGAAGCGTCCGGTGACGGTGCCGCTGGCGAGGGCGATGCTCGCGGAAAGCGGGTGGCCCCGGGCGCTCCCGCGGCGTGCCCCGGGAGAGGCCGGTTGAGCGGGCGCCTCGCTCTCTTCGACCTCGACAATACGCTGATCGAGGGCGACAGCGACTTCGAGTGGGCGCAGTTCCTGATCGAGCAGGGGGTGCTCGACCGCGAGCTCTACGGGGCCCGCAACCAGGAGTTCTACGACCAGTACCGCCAGGGCACGCTCGACATCCACGAGTTCCTCGATTTCCAGCTGAAACCGCTCTCGCGCCATCCGCGGGCGGTGCTCGACGCCTGGCACCGGCAGTTCATGGCGCGCCGGATCCGCCCGATGATCAGGCCGGGCGCGCGCGCGCTCATCGCGCGCCACGAGCGCGATCTGCGCGTGCTCATTTCAGCCACCAATACCTTCGTCACGGGGCCGATCGCCGCCGAGTTCGGCATCCCCGAACTCATCGCGACCGAGCCGGAGGAGCGGGATGGCGAGTTCACCGGGGCCGTGCGCGGCATGCCCTGCTTTCGCGAGGGCAAGGTGGCGCGGCTCGAAGCGTGGCTCGCCGAGCGCGGGCGCACGCTCGCGTCGTTCGCGGAATCCTGGTTCTACAGCGATTCGTTGAACGATATCCCGCTCCTGGAGCGGGTGACACACCCGGTGGCGGTCTCGCCCGACGCGGTGCTCCGGGCGCACGCCGGGCGGCACGGCTGGCCGGTGGTGAGCCTCGACGCGGCGCTGCCGCGCGATGCGTAGCCGGTCGCGGACTATACTGTGGGGCCGGCCATGATCACCCGCCTTCTCGGCAAGGTCTTCTCCGGGCGCCTTTTCGGCGGCTCCCGGCCGAAGATCATTCCGCGCTCCCGCCACAGCATCGTCCGCGACTCGATCAGTCCAGGCGCGCTGCGCGTCACGCAGACGCTGCGCAGCCACGGCTACGCCGCGTTCGTGGTGGGGGGCGCGGTGCGCGATCTCCTGCTCGGGGGACGGCCGAAGGACTTCGACGTCGCCACGAACGCGACGCCCGAGGAGGTGCGCGCGCTCTTCCGGCGCTCGCGGGTGATCGGCCGCCGCTTTCGCCTCGTGCACGTCCTGTGCGGGCCGGAGACGGTGGAGGTTTCGACCTTCCGCGGGCCCAACGCGGTCGGCGAGGGCGAGGACCGGGGCATCGACGAACACGGGCGAATCCTGCGCGACAACGTGTTCGGGACGCAGGAGCAGGACGCGACCCGGCGCGACTTCAGCGTGAACGCGCTCTTCTACGACCCGGCCACGGAAGAAGTGTGGGACTACCACGGCGGGGTCGCCGATCTCCGCCGGCGCCGGCTGCGGCTGATCGGGGATGCCGAGAAGCGCTTCCGGGAGGACCCGATACGGATGCTGCGCGCGGCGCGCTTCGCGGCGAGCCGCGGCCTGGAGCTCGAGGCGCGCACACGCGCGCCGTTGAGGCGCCTCGCGGGTCTCCTCGCGAACGTCCCCGCCTCGCGCGTCCTCGACGAAATGCTGAAGCTGCTCACCTCGGGGCATGCCACCAGGGGCGTGGCGCAACTGCGCCGCGATGGCCTGCACCACGGCGTGCTGCCGCTGCTCGACATCATCATGGAGCAGCCGCTCGGCGCGCGCTTCGTGAACCTCGCGCTCGAGCGCACGGACGCGCGCGTGCTGGCGGGCAAGCCGGTCTCGCCGGGGTTCCTGTTCGCGGCCCTGCTGTGGCACGAGGTCCTCTCCGCCTGGAAAGAGCACGAGGCCAGGGGCGAGCACACGGTGCCCGCGCTCCAGCGCGCGATCGACCGGGTGCTGACGGCGCAGCGCGAGAAGCTCGCGATCCCGCACCGGGTGAGCGCCGACATGACGGAGATCTGGGCGATGCAGCCGCGCTTCGAACAGCGTTTCGGGCGGCGGCCGTGGCGCCTGCTCGAACATCCGCGGTTTCGCGCGGGTTACGACTTTCTCGAGCTGCGCTGCGAGAGCGGCGAGCTCGCCCCGGAGCTCGGCGCGTGGTGGGGCCGGTTCCAGCGCGCCGGCGAGGCGGAGAGAAACGGCATGCTGGCGCGGGAAGGCGCGGCGGGCGGCACGGGAAGGCGGCGTCGCCGCAGGCGGCGCGGCGGCGCGGCGCGGCCGGCGGCGCAGCCCGGCCCCGGGACATGAGCGGCGGCGCGCCGGCGCGGCGGCGGCCTGCTTCGAGGCGCGCGCGCGAGCTCCCGGAGCCCGTCATCGCCTACATCGCCCTTGGCGGCAATCTCGACGGGCCGGCCGCGCGGATCCGGCGAGCGCTCGCCGAACTCGCGCGCCTGCCGCATACCCGGCTCGTGCGCGCGTCCGCGCTCTATCGCAATCCCGCGGTGGGCGGTCCCCGGCAGCCGGATTTCGTGAACGCCGTGGCGAAGATCGCGACGCGGCTCGCCCCGCGCGAGCTGCTCGAACGGCTGCTCGAGATCGAGGCCCGCCATGGACGCACCCGCTCCGTGCCGAACGCGCCGCGAACGTTGGATCTCGACCTCGCGCTCTACGGTGATGCCGTCATCGACGAGCCTGGGCTGACGGTGCCGCATCCACGACTCGCCGAGCGTGCGTTCGTGCTCGTGCCGCTCGCCGAGATCGCGCCGGGCGCGCGCGTGCCGGGGCGCGGCTGCGCCGCCGGGCTCGCCGCGCTCCTCGATGCGCGGGGCATGGAGCGCCTCGAGGACGGGCCGCGCCGCCCGGGACCGAACGCCGGGTGAGCGCGGCGGCCCGCGCGCGCGTGCCGGGGACCGGTCACCCGTAACCGTAACCGATCACCGATCGACCGAAGCGGATGAGCGCGCGGCTGCCCGGGAAATACCGCTACATCGTCGTCGAGGGCCCTATCGGCGCGGGCAAGACGAGCCTCGCCCGGCTGCTCTCCGAGCACGCGGGCGGCCGGGGACTCTTCGAGGAGCCGCAGGCGAACCCTTTCCTGCCCGGCTTCTACCAGGACCGGGCACGCTACGCGCTGCCGGCGCAGCTCTATTTCCTGTTCCACAGGGCGAACCAGGCTCGCATGCTGACCCAGCCCGACCTCTTCGCGCACCTCACGGTGGCCGATTTCCTGCTGGAAAAGGACGCACTCTTCGCGCGGCTCAACCTGACCGACGACGAGTTCGCGCTCTACGAACAGGTCTACGCCCGGGTCCGCACGCAGGCGCCGGCGCCCGATCTCGTGATCTACCTCCAGGCCTCGCCCGAGACGCTGATCGAGCGCGTGCGGCGCCGGGCGGCCGCCTATGAACGCGGCATCGCCGAGGACTATCTCGTCCGGCTCGCGCAGGCCTATACGCGGTTCTTCTACGGCTACGAGGCGGCGCCGCTCCTCATCGTCAATTCCGACCATCTCGATTTTATTGATCAGCCGGGGGATTTTGATTTATTGTTGCAGCGCATCTGCGCGTTACGCGGCCCCCGCGAGTTCTTCAGCTTCGGAACCTGACCCGCATGCGAGTCACGCTAGGCACGTTGCAGAAGATGGTGCAGGACGGCATCAAGATCGCGATGCTGACCTGCTATGACGCGAGCTTCGCCGCGGTGCTCGAGGAGGGCGGCATCGACACGATGCTGATCGGGGACTCCCTCGGCAACGTCGTGCAGGGCCACGAGTCGACGCTGCCGGTCACGCTGCGCGACATCGTCTATCACGCCGGGTGCGTCGCGCGCGGTTCGCGCCGGGCATTCATCGTCGGGGACATGCCGTTCGCGACGTTCCAGATCTCGCCGCAGGACACCTTCCGCAATGCCGCCGAAATCATGTCCGCCGGAGCGCACATGGTGAAGATCGAGGGCGGGCGTCCGATGGTGGAGACAGTCGAGTTTCTCGTCGATCGCGGTGTTCCCGTGTGCGGGCACCTCGGGTTGACCCCGCAGTCGGTGCACCAGCTCGGCGGCTACCGCGTGCAGGGCAAGGGCGAGACCGCGGCGCAGCAGCTGCTGCGCGACGCGAAGCAGCTCGAGCAGGCCGGGGCGGGGATGCTCGTGCTCGAGGCGATACCGGCGCCGCTCGCCGCCGAAGTCACGCAGGCCCTGCGCATTCCGACCATCGGCATCGGCGCGGGCGTCGAGTGCTCGGGACAGGTGCTGGTGCTCTACGACATGCTCGACATCTACCCCGGCCGGAAGGCGAAGTTCGTCAAGAATTTCCTGCGGGCCGCCGGATCGGTGCAGGGCGCGGTCGAGCTCTACGTGAAGGACGTGAAGGCGCGCGCGTTCCCGGGGCCGGAGCACTCCTTTTCGGGCTAGGAACAACCGCCCTGCTCCCGCTGCCTGCCCGCGGCGAGCGCGGGTCCCGACTCCATGGATATCGTCCATTCCGTCTCGCAACTGCGCCGGCGGCTGCGCAAGGAGCCGAACAACGTCTTCGTGCCGACGATGGGCAACCTGCACGAGGGGCACATCCAGCTCATGCGGATCGCCAAGCCGCGCGCGGCTTGCACGGTGGTGAGCATCTTCGTGAACCGCCTGCAGTTCGGCCCGCGCGAAGACTTCGACCGCTACCCGCGCACCCTCGAGCGCGACAGCGAGCTGCTGCGCGGGGCGGGCGTCGATGTCGTGTTCGCGCCGGACGAAGCCGAGATCTACCCCGAAGCGCAGACCTTCGCGGTCGAGCCCTCGGGCCTGCAGCACATCCTGGAGGGGGCCCACCGTCCGGGCCACTTCCGCGGCGTCGCGACCGTGGTGCTGAAGCTCTTCAACCTCGTCATGCCGCACTCCGCCATCTTCGGCAAGAAGGACTACCAGCAGTACCTCGTGCTGCGCGACATGGTGCGGCAGTTCGCGCTGCCGATCGAGATCATACCGGCGGAGACGGTCCGCGCGCCGGACGGCCTTGCCCTCTCCTCGCGCAACGCGTACCTGTCGGCGAAGGAGAGACGGGAGGCGCCCCGGCTCTATCGCCTCCTCCGTCAGGCGTACACGGGAATCATGGGCGGCGCGCGGGATTTCCAGCGCATCGAGTTACATTGCATGTCGCAGCTCGCGGACCACGGCTGGCACCCGGACTACGTAACCGTGCGCCGGCAGGCGGACTTGCAGCGCCCGGACGCGGACGAGCGCGAGCTGGTCGTGCTCGCCGCCGCGCGGCTCGGCCGCACCCGTCTCATCGACAACGTCGAGATGTTTCTGAGGTAGGCCGCCAGCGGTCAGCCGCTTATCGCCGGGGGCTCATCATTCGATGATCCCCCCACCCAGGCAGACCCGGCTCTCGTAGATCACGACCGACTGGCCCGGCGTTACGGCCCACTGCGGTTCCGCGAACTCGATCACGCACTGCGTGGCGTCGAGCGCGGCGATGCTGCACGGCGCGTCGGCCTGCCGGTAGCGGGTCTTCGCGGCGTAGACCCAGTGGCAATGCGGCGCGCCGCCGCTGATCCAGTTGAGGCTGGTCGCCCGCAGCCGGTCGCGGAGCAGCGCCGGGTGATCGCGGCCCTGGACCACGACGAGACGGTTCGCGGCGAGGTCCTTGCCGGCCACGAACCACGGCTCGCCGTCTCCCTCGCGCCGGCCGCCGATGCCGAGCCCCTGGCGCTGCCCGAGCGTGTAGTACATGAGGCCGTGATGGCGCCCGACCACTTCGCCGCCGGGGGTGCGGATCTCTCCCGGGCGCTCGGGCAGGTAGCGGCGCAGAAATTCGCGAAAGGGACGCTCGCCGATGAAACAGATCCCGGTGGAATCCTTCTTGTCGTGCACCGGCAGCCCCGCGCGGCGGGCGATTTCCCGGACCTCGCGCTTGTAGAGCCCGCCCAACGGAAAGAGCGCCCTCGCGAGCTGCCCCTGGTCCAGCCGGTAGAGAAAGTAGCTCTGGTCCTTGGTCCCGTCCTCGGCCTTCAGGAGTTCGAAGCGGCCATCGCGTTCCCGGATCCGGGCGTAGTGGCCGGTCGCGATCGATTCGGCGCCGAGCGCCAGCGCGTGCTCGAGGAAGGCGCGGAACTTGATCTCGGCGTTGCAGAGCACGTCGGGATTGGGCGTGCGCCCGGCCTCGTACTCGCGCAGGAACCCGCTGAACACGCGTTCCTTGTACTCCCGCGAGAAGTTGACGACATCGATCTCGATGCCGAGGCGCTCGGCCACCGCGACCGCGTCCACGAGGTCGGCGCGCGAACTGCAGTACTCCTCCGTATCGTCGTCCTCCCAGTTCTTCATGAAAAGTCCGGACACGCGGTACCCCTGCTCCTTCAGCAGGAGGGCCGCGACGGAGGAATCGACGCCGCCGGACATGCCGACGACCACTCGCTTGCCGGTCATTCCGGGCAGGGTGTCCCGGCGCGGACGGCGGGTGCGCCCCACGCGTGCGGGGTTCGGACGTGTGCATCCATGACCCGCGTATTGTATCGCCGGGTGCGCGCCGGCGAGCCGACGGAGGGCGGGCCGGCGCGCGCAGGGCCAGTCCTATTGCAACGTCATGGCGGCCCGGCACGTCCGCGTACGAAAAAAGGGCGGGACCACGGTCCCGCCCTTTTCGTAACCGCGCGGACCCGGTTACTTTTTCTCTTCCTTCTTCTCGTCCTTCTTCTTCGCGTCCTTCTTCTTCGTGTCCTTGGAGGCTTGTTTCTTCTCTTCCTTCTTCTCCTGCGCGAAGGCAACCGGCGACACGGTCACTGCCGCGAAGGTGGCGGCGAGAATCGCGGACAACAGCTTGCTCATGACATCCCCTCTCGATAGGTTGAAGTTACGTTCGTGCCTGCGACCGGATAATCGGTCAGCGGGCATAACGCATCGGCACGCAGTACGGTTGACAGGTCACGCCGAAAACCGCGTGCGGCACTGGGCCGATGTCAAAAACGTCGTTAAAACATGATGTTGTGCGCAAGCCCCGGTGTCCTCCGAGTTGGCCCGGGTGGGGCGGGGATCGGTTGGGCGCCTACGCGGGTACTGCCTCGGCGGATGCGCGCAGGAGGTGGCGGTAGGCGGGCAGGGTGAGGAACTCGGCGTACTCGTCACCGGTCGTGAGCTCCTCGAAGAGGCGTGCCGCCTCCTCGTAACGCCCCGCCTGCCACCCCGCCTCGCCGAGCAATGCCCTCACTTTCGGGAGTTCCTCGGAAACGAGGCGGCGCACGAGTTCCTTCGTTACCTTGCGCCCGTCGGTCAGGATGCCCCTGGGGTTGCGGATCCACTGCCAGATCTGCGAGCGCGCGATCTCGGCGGTCGCCGCGTCCTCCATGAGGTTGAACACCGGCACGCAGCCGTTGCCCGCCAGCCACGCCCCGATGTACTGGATGCCCACGCTCACGTTGTTCCCCAAGCCGGCCTCCGTGATCGGCAGCGCGGGCTGGAAGTCGAGGAGGTTGCGCGCGCCCACCTTGACGTCGTCGCGCTTGCGGTGGACCTGGTTCGGGGCCGGCATGTGCTGGTCGAACACCGACCTCGCGACGGCGACGAGTCCCGGGTGGGCGACCCAGGTGCCGTCGCAGCCGTCGGTCGCTTCCCGCAACTTGTCCTGGCGCACCTTCTCCAGCGCGGCGTGGTTCGCCGCGGGATCGTCGCGGATCGGAACCTGCGCCGCCATGCCACCCATCGCGTAGGCATTGCGGCGGTGACAGGTCCTGACGAGGAGCAGGGCGTAGGCGCGCATGAACGGGGCGGTCATCGTGACCTCGGCCCGGTCCGCGAGACAGAAATCGGGGCGAGACCGGAATTTCTTGATGCAGCTGAAGATGTAGTCCCAGCGCCCGA
Source organism: Burkholderiales bacterium (assembly GCA_020854035.1). Lineage (GTDB taxonomy): Bacteria > Pseudomonadota > Gammaproteobacteria > Burkholderiales > SG8-41 > SG8-41. The sequence continues at coordinate 19,128 of JADZGE010000066.1, forward strand.
TGTTGAGTCCCACCGCGTGCTCGCGCAGCTCGTGCAGGATTTCGTCCATCTCGAAGGCGGCGACGAGCGTTTCGATCAGCACGGTCGCCTTGATCGTCCCCTGGGGAATGCCGAGTTCGCGCTGCGCCGCGACAAAGATGTCGTTCCAGAGGCGCGCTTCGAGGTGACTCTCCAGCTTCGGGAGGTAGAAATACGGGCCGCTGCCGCGCGCGAGGAGCGGCTTCGCGTTGTGGAAGAAATAGAGCGCGAAATCGAACAGCCCCCCGGCAATGGGCGCACCGTCCACCGTGACGTGTTCCTCGAGAAGATGCCAGCCGCGCGGGCGCACGATCAGCGTCGCGACGCGCGGGTTCAACCGGTAGCGTCGGCCTCCCGGCCCCTCGTGCTCGATCGTGCCCGCCACCGCGTCGCGCAGGTTGACCTGCCCCTCGATCATGTTCCGCCACGTGGGCGAGTTGGCGTCCTCGAAGTCGGCCATGAACACGTTCGCGCCGCTGTTGAGCGCGTTGATGATCATCTTGCGATCGGTCGGCCCGGTGATCTCGACGCGGCGGTCCTGCAGGTCACGCGGGACCGGCGCGACGGTCCATGCGGAGTCGCGGACCGCCGCCGTCCCGGGAAGGAAGTCGGGCAATGCTCCCGCGTCGAACTCGGCCTGCCGCCTTGCGCGCAGTTCCATCAGCTCGCGGCGCCGTGCCTCGAACTTCCGCGCGAGCTTGGCGGCAAACACGAGCGCACTGGTGCTCAAGATTCCTTCGAATTCCGCCGCGTGCGGAGCGGTGATCCGGATTCCTTCCGGCAGGGGAGCGGTGCGGGTCATACGGGATTCCTCGTTGAGGTGGTCGCGGGCGGGGTGACTGGTACGTTCCCACGATACGAAAACGCGAGTCACATTCGATGCTGCATCGCATTATATACACGACAGATGGCGGTCCAGCGTGGAACTTTTCACGAATGGAATCATACGCACCATTCCATTGATGAGGTGGTATGTGCAGTGCAAGAAACAAGGCCCAACCCGGTTACTGCGCCGCGTATGGACCCGATGAGTCCGGAGTCGGCTTTGCTATAATTCGCAGCTTTTCCGCTCCGGCGGCCCATGGCCGCCCCACATTTTCAGCAGCCCATCCTCGCACGGAGAACCGGCCCCATGACTGATCGACTCGACCTCCTCAGGATCGCCCGGGAAGAGCAAAGCGGCGATCTCTTCAAGTATCTCGACAGCATCTTCCGGCGCTCGAAGGTCCAGCCGCGCGGCATCTCCGATGCGGTGATCTGGGAGGGGGGAAGCGCCCATGGCGGCGTGAAGCCGGTCGCTCACGCCTTCACCGACATGTTCGCGCTGAACGGCACCATCATGGCGCTCGACGTCCTCGGCCTGCCGTTTCTCGCCGTGCCGATGATGGCGCAGTACCGCCACGACACGAAGCTCGCGCCGCTGGAGTGGTTCGGCAGGATGGACTACACCTGTCTCAAGTGGTCCACCGCAGGCGATGCGATGGTCAACGACAACGGCAGGAAAGTCGTCGTGATGGGCAAGTCGGCCAATGCCCCGCTGCGCACCAAGGCGGGCGTCTACTGCAACGTCCGGCCCTACGGCACCATCACCAATGTACGCTTCATGCCGGGGCTGCCGTACTCGCAGGACGGCAGGAAGTTCGCGGTCGACCGGGCCACGGGCAACATCCATTCCGAGATGAACACGCCGGGCGTCCGGATGGCTTATGCCGTGCGCCTGTTCCTGAGGATGGTGAACGAAACCGGGCAGATCGGGCGTGTCGCGACCAAGCCGACGCAGGCCCAGGAGGATGCGGTCAACGCGGGGATCCTGCGCTGGCTGCTGCAGGGAACGAAGTTCCAGTTGAAGCGCAAGTACGTGGTGGACGCCTACGCCGAGCACAAGGCGAACGTGGACGCGATCGTGGCGTTGCTACCCGCGGACTTCAAGGCCGGGATGGAGAACTGGAGCGGCGAGATCCACGAGCACATTTCGGACACCAACTTCGGCATTCTGCTGCACGACATGTACCAGCAGCGCAACGTCGTCGTGTATTCGACCGATCTCGACGGGGACCGGCTGACCGACCTCATGGCCGATGCGCCGGACGTCCTCCGCGGCTGGGGGCAGAAGGTCCTCGATCACGTGAAGGCGGGGGTGGATGTCAACAAGGTCTGGACGGACATGGGCTTCACCATGACCAACGGCAAGGACATGACGAGCGTCATGTACCGCATGGAAGGCGAGCCGATCTTCGAGCAGACACTCGGCTCGGCGGACGCGATGCTGCTGCGCCTGCTCGCGGGCGACGAGACCGTCGGCGGCGAGAAGCAGCCCTACGACCCGCGCATCCACTTCGTGCTGATCAACGATGCCTACAAGGCGGCGAACGCCGGCAACAAGGAGCTTGCGAACTGGCTCGACGCGCAGCTCGCGACCTTCGACCGGATCTACGGCGGGCGGCAGCGCCCGCGATACCTCGACGGCTACCGGCAGTTGAAGGAATCGATCAAACCGTGGGGAAGCCGGTAGCGGCGAAGCACGCCGGCGCGGCGCATGCGACCCCCGCCGATTCCCGCGCGATCGCGCGGCCCGCTCCACCGCGGTGCGCCGGTCGGCTGAGTCCCGCCTGCGCGCCCCTCCCTCGCGTGCGACGCGCGCCGCGTCGGCGGCGGCGCGCCCTCGACGGGGCGCAAAAAGCACAAAACCCACTTGACCTTAAGGTCGCGTGGGTTCTCGGGATACGGTGCTGGATCGCCGGTGCCGTGCCGGCGGCGGGGTCAGGAACCCGCCTGGATATTCGAGGCCTGTTTGCCTTTCGGGCCCTGCGTTACCTCGAACGACACTTTCTGGCCTTCCTTGAGGGTCTTGAAGCCGCTCATCTGGATGGCCGAGAAATGGGCGAAAAGATCCTCGCTGCCATCATCCGGAGTGATGAACCCGTAGCCCTTAGCGTCGTTGAACCACTTTACGGTTCCCGTTGCCATACATCTACCTCAGGAAAAAAAGGAAAACCCGCGGGAGAATGCGCCCGCACGCTGTTTGAGTTTCAAGAATCGCGCACGGGCGGGACCGCTTGAGCGAGGAGCCTTGAAGCCAAACACCCACGGACTTTCTAGGCCATTTGTCATGGGAAGTCAAGTATGGAGCCTCGCGCGGGGGCAATTAACCACTTGATAAATTCCGGATTTCGTTGAAAATAGCCGGGGAGACGGTGAACGAAGCGCACCATCGGGCATGGCGACCAGGCAGCGCGAAGACGCGGTACTCGAAGCAAGAAGGGCCAGGGTCAAGCAGCCGCCGATGTTCAAGGTGCTGCTGCTGAACGACGACTACACCCCGATGGACTTTGTCGTGGTGGTGCTGCAGAAGTTCTTCGCACTGAGCAGGGAGAAGGCGACGCAGGTCATGCTCAAGGTCCACCGCGAGGGCATCGGGGTGTGCGGGGTTTACCCGAAGGACGTTGCCGCGACCAAGGTGGAGCAGGTAAAGTCGTACGCGAAGCAGCACCAGCATCCCCTGCAGTGCGTAATGGAAGAGACGTGACATGATCGCGCAGGAACTCGAAGTGAGCCTCCACATGGCGTTCATGGAGGCGCGGCAGAAGCGCCACGAGTTCATCACCGTCGAGCATCTGCTGCTCGCGCTGCTGGACAATCCCTCGGCCTCGGAGGTATTGCGGGCGTGCGCGGCGGACATCGACGAGTTGCGCAAGCTCCTCACCGAGTTCGTCGCCGAGCACACGCCCATCCTCTCGGGCGAGGACGCCGATACCCAGCCCACCCTCGGGTTCCAGCGGGTGATCCAGCGCGCGATCCTCCACGTGCAGTCCTCGGGGCGCAAGGAGGTGACGGGAGCGAATGTGCTGGTCGCGATCTTCGGCGAGAAGGATTCGCACGCGGTCTACTTCCTGCATCAGAAGGGCGTCACGCGCCTCGACGTCGTCAACTTCATCTCGCACGGGATCACCAAGGTGCCGCAGGCGGCGGCGTCGAAGAACGAGCACGAGGCCGAGTCCGAACAGGAGTCCTCGCCGGGCGGCGCGCTCGAGAACTACACGCTGAACCTCAACTCGCTCGCGCTCTCCGGCAAGATCGATCCGCTGATCGGCCGCGAGCGCGAGATCGAACGCGTGATCCAGACGCTGTGCCGGCGGCGCAAGAACAATCCGCTCCTCGTCGGCGAGGCGGGCGTGGGCAAGACGGCGATCGCCGAGGGCCTCGCGCGGCGCATCGTCGAGGCGAACGTGCCCGAGATCCTCAAGCGCTGTCACGTTCACGCGCTCGACATGGGGGCGCTCCTCGCGGGTACGAAGTACCGGGGCGACTTCGAGCAGCGGCTGAAAGCCGTGCTGAAGCAGCTTGTGGACAACCCGAACGCGATCCTTTTCATCGACGAGATCCACACGCTGATCGGGGCCGGCGCGGCCTCGGGAGGCACGCTCGACGCGTCGAACCTCCTGAAGCCCGCGCTGCAGAGCGGCAACCTGAAGTGCATCGGCGCGACGACCTACCAGGAGTATCGCGGCGTATTCGAAAAGGATCACGCGCTCTCCCGCCGGTTCCAGAAGATCGACGTCGTCGAGCCATCGGTGCCCGAGACGGTGTTGATCCTGAAGGGGCTGAAGTCCCGCTTCGAGGCCCATCACGGCGTGAAGTACCTGCCCTCGGCGCTCACCGCCGCGGCCGAGCTCTCCGCGCGCTTCATCAACGACCGGCACCTTCCGGACAAGGCGATCGACGTGATCGACGAGGCCGGGGCGGCGCAGAAGATCCTGCCCAAGGGGCGCCAGAAGCGCATCATCGGCAAGCACGAGATCGAGGACATCATTTCCAAGATCGCCCGCATCCCGGCGCAGACGGTTTCGAGCGACGATCGCGATGCGCTGAAAAACCTCGACCGCGACCTGAAGGCGGTCGTGTTCGGCCAGGACAAGGCGATCGACGCGCTCGCCGCCGCGATCAAGATGGCGAGGAGCGGCCTCGGCAACCCGCAGAAGCCGATCGGCTGCTTCCTCTTCTCCGGGCCGACCGGGGTCGGCAAGACCGAAGTGGCGCGCCAACTCGGTTACACCATGGGCGTGGAACTCATCCGCTTCGACATGTCCGAGTACATGGAACGGCACGCGGTCTCCCGCCTGATCGGGGCGCCGCCCGGATACATCGGCTTTGACCAGGGGGGGCTCCTTACCGAGGCGATCACGAAGCACCCCTACTCGGTGCTGCTGCTCGACGAAATCGAGAAGGCGCATCCCGACATCTTCAACATCCTCCTGCAGGTGATGGATCACGGGACGCTGACCGACAACAACGGGCGCAAGTCCGACTTCCGCAACGTCGTCATCATCATGACGACGAACGCGGGCGCCGCCGAGCTGTCGAAGACCAGCATGGGCTTCACGGCATCGGCGCAGGCCGGCGACGAGATGGGCGAGATCCGGCGGCTTTTCACGCCGGAGTTCCGCAACCGGCTCGACGCGATCATTTCCTTCAGCGCGCTCGACCGCGACATCATCCTGCGCGTCGTGGACAAGTTTCTGATGCAGCTCGAGCAGCAGCTCGAGGAGAAGAAGGTCGAGGCGACCTTCACCCGGCGCCTGCGCGAGCACCTCGCGCAGAAGGGGTTCGATCCGCAGATGGGCGCGCGTCCCATGGCGCGCCTCATCCAGGACACGATCCGCTCGGCGCTGGCGGACGAGCTCCTCTTCGGCCGGCTCTCGCACGGCGGCAAGGTGACGATCGACCTCGATGACGCCGGCAAGGTCCGGCTCGACTTCGCCGAAGAGCCGGCGAGCGTCGCCTGACCCCATCGCGGGCCGGGGGGAACCCCGGCGCGGCGGGGTTTTCCGCGTACCGCCCTCGCGGCGCTGCGGGCTTGACGGTTCTCGGCCGCCGTCACAGACTCCATATCGTGGTCAGGCCGGTCGGGGCGGCGGCTCGCTGCCTTCGATAGCGGACGGGCCCTGGGAGAGGAGAAACCATGAAACCAGCGATGACGGGAAGGGTGTTGGCGCTTGCGGCGCTCCTGGGCGCACCGGCGCAGGCGCAGGACGCGAGCTACGCGCGCGGCCTCGCGGCCACCTGCTTTACCTGCCACGGCACCGACGGGCAGAGCGTCGGCGGGATCCCGCCGAGCCTGGCGGGGCAGGACCGGGCCTACCTGCTGCAGCAGATGATGGAGTTCAAGGCCGGCAAGCGTCCGGCAACGATCATGCACCAGCACGCGAAGGGCTATACCGACGAGCAGCTCGCGCTCATCGCCGGCTACTTCGCCGGCATCAAGTCCGCCCCGGCCGCAGCGGCCCCCGCCGCGCGCGGCGGGTATTGATCGGGGGAGTGAGCCATGACTATCGACAGACGCGAGTTTCTCAAGTGGGTTGCGGCCGCCGGCGGCACCGCGGCGGTGGCCGGTTGCGCGGGTAGCGGCGGGACCGGCGGGCCGAAGGTGGTGGTGATCGGCGGCGGATTCGGCGGCGCGACCGCCGCGAAATTCGTCAAGCTGTGGGCGCCGGATTTCGACGTCACGATCGTCGAGCGCAACGCCTCGTTCGTCTCCTGTCCCATCAGCAACCTCGTGCTGGGCGGCAATACCGAATTGGCGAACATTTCCATGGGCTACGACGGTCTCGTGAAGCGCGGCATACGCATCGTGCGGGACGATGCGCTGCGCGTGGACCCCGGGACACGGCAGGTGCGCCTCGCGGGCGGGGAATCGCTTTCGTACGACCGGCTGATCGTGTCGCCCGGGATCGATTTCCTGTTCGACTCGATACCGGGGCTGGGAAGCGCGGCGGCGCAGGAGGCCGTGCCGCACGCCTGGAAGGCGGGCCCCCAGACCGCGGCGCTGCGCCGCCAGCTCGCCGCGATGCGCGACGGCGGCGTATTCGTGTTGCACATCCCGCTCGATCCTTTCCGCTGCCCGCCCGGACCCTACGAGCGGGTATGCCAGGTCGCGGATTACTTCAGGAAGAGCAAGCCGAAGTCGAAGATCATCGTCCTCGACACGAACGCGAACCTCGTGTCCAAGGCGGGCCTGTTCCGGGCGGCGTGGAACGGCATGTACAAGGGCATGATCGATTACCGGCCCAACAGCGAGATCGAGGACGTCGATGTGAAGGGCCGGACGGTGAAGCTCACCTTCGACAGCGTGAAGGGCGACGTGGTGAACGTCGTGCCGCCGCAACGCGCGGGCGACATCGCGCGGGAGACGGGACTCATCACGGCGAACCAGCGCTGGTGCGGGGTGGACTGGCTCACCATGGAGTCGGTCGCCGTGAAGGGCATCCACGTGCTGGGGGATGCGACGCTGGCGGCACCGGGCATGCCCAAGTCCGCGAGCATGGCCAACCAGCACGCCAAGGTGTGCGCGGCGGCCGTCGTGGCGCTCCTGAAGGGCGAGCCCGTCAACCAGCGGCCGATGATGATGAACACCTGCTACAGCTTCGTGGACGGCAGGAACGTGATGCACGTCGCCTCGGTGCACACCTACGACGCCGCGCAGAAGACGATGGTCCCGGTGAAGGGCGCGGGCGGGCTCTCCGCGAAGGCGAGCGAGCTGGAAAGTACGTACGCGTGGGGTTGGGCACGAAACATCTGGGCCGAAGCATTGGCCTGAGCTGACCCATTCCGGCCGTGCGAATGGGGCGCATTTGCGCCCCATTTTCATTCCGTGGCGCGCGAGCGGGAATTTTTCACGAATCCGTGTCAAGTGGGTAGCCCAACCCACTGCCCCGAATCGCTTTTTTCGGGACTTGTCGCGCTTCACTTGGTAGACTAGCGGCAAGCGGCGGTGCGAATCGTGGGCTGCCGCAAGACACGAGTCGCGGGCGAGTTGCGACCCGCGGACCGGAACGATCGAAGGCAACAAGGGCGGAACACGCATATGAAATCCATGAATTCGCGTAGTCGATCGAGCCTCGTCAAGCACGGTACTTTCCCGCTGCGGCCACTGGCGGTCGCGGTGGCCTTGAGCCTTTCCCCGGCCGCCGCGCTCGCCAATCCGACGGGTGCGGTGGTGGTGAACGGTCAGGTGTCGATTCACCAGGCGGGCAACGTGCTCTCGGTGACGAACACGCCGAATTCGATCATCAACTGGCAGGGTTTTTCGATCGG
>JADZGE010000067.1 GCA_020854035.1 Burkholderiales bacterium
AGTGCCCAACCAGATCAAGAGGTGGGGCGATTATACGACGGACTTCTCCTCCGTCGCTACATCGCCCATCCTCGCAGGGAGATGGTAGGCGGCCGGGGACTCGAACCCCGAACCAACGGATTAAGAGTCCGCTGCTCTACCAGTTGAGCTAGCCACCCGTACCGTGATCGCCTGCGCGCGGGCCTGCGCCCTTGCAGGGCGGATATTGTCCTTCGTCGCGCACCCGAGCGTCAACTGGAATGCGCCGGTGCCTCTCCCGGTGCGAGCGGCGTGGCGCTTGCCGTCGGCTACAACCAGGCGATGACGACACCCACCGCGGCAGCCATGCACCGCTCGAGCGCGCGCACGCTGCTCGCCGCCCTCGCCCGCGGCGGGTGATGATTCGTGCCTCGCGGTTCGTGGCCTGTGCCGGGCGCCTTCGAGTCTCACGGCTGGCGGCCGGCGGCCGGCAGTTCGCCCGCAGGTTCGCGTGCCGCCTCGGCGAGCAGCCATTCCCTGAACGCCGCGACCGACTGCCTGCCGGTCGCCTCCTCGCCGCACACGAGGTAGTAGGACGATTCGAGCGGCACGTTGATCTCGAACGGTGCGATCAGACGCCGTGCCTTGATGTCGGCTTCGGCAAGAACCGGCATGGTCGCGACGATGCCGTGGCCCTCCACCGCCGATTCAAACGCCAGCATCGCGTGGCTGAAATGGGGGCCGCGGCTCACGTCGACCCCGGAGACGCCGGCGGCTTCCAGCCACACTTCCCAGAAGGGCACACCGTCGTAGAGCGCGCCGGTGTCGTCGTGCAGCAGGAGATGGTGTTCGAGATCGCGCGGCCAGAGGAGCGGGTGCGCGGGATCGGCGACGAGCTTCGGGCTGCAGATTGGCGTGATGCTGAGCGCGAGAAGCCGATCGACCCGCAACCCCGGATAGTCCCCCCGGCCGTAGAGGATCGCGACATCCGAGTCGGCAAGCCAGGCATCCAGGGTGGAGCGCTCGGCGAACGTACGGCGCCCCCCGGCAGTCGGCTGCCGCAGCCGGGCCGAGACCCGTACATCGATCTCGCGGTGCGCGTCAAAGAAGCGGTGCAGGCGCGGCATCAGCCAGCAGGCGGCGAACGAAGGTGCGGCGCTCACGGTGAGCTGGCCCATGCCCTTGTGCGCCCGCATTCGCTCCACCGCGTTGGCAAGGCTGTCGAATCCTTCGCGCAGTTTCGGCAGTGCTGATCGGGCGGCCTCGGTGAGCTCCAGCGCCCGGTTATGACGGATGAAGAGCTGCACCCCCAGGTAGTCCTCCAGCGCCTTGATTTGATGGCTGACCGCCGCAGGCGTGACGCTCAATTCAGCGGCGGCACGCTTGACGCTCTTGTGGCGCGCAGTGGATTCGAACGCCCTGAGCGCATTCAGGGGAGGGAGACGGGCCACACTTAGACTCGACTTAGAAAATATAATCTATTTCTGAAGTTAATATCAACTAGTGCGATGCAACAAACCAGTCGCGCCATGGTCTACATTAATGTCATGTAGACAGTTGGATAGTGAAAAAACTCACAGTCGGTCTCAAGATTGGAGTTTATCACTGGAAAGGATGAATGCCATGAGAAAACCTAATGTAGTGGAAGCCAACACGGTGATCCAGCAGCGGCTGGGCGAAACCGTCATGAATCCGTATGCCCGCTCTCGGGCACTGGAAATGCTCCGGGGAGCCGAGACGTTCGCCGACACGATCGTCTGGGTGAAGGATCGGATTGCATCGATCGGGGCCTGCTTTCTGAAACCCGGACTCAAGCACTGAACCGGTCGATTTCGTCTTAACCGGGGTCCCTCCTCCCCCCGGTTACGGGCCGCAGCAACGCGGCCCACTAACGCGGCGGCTAATCCCGCCGCGTTTTTCTGTACCAGGCGATCCCGGGAAGCTCGGCACGGTCCTGTCGTCCGGCGTGATGAGGTACGTATGGAAGTGCCACCGTTGCGCCTGCCCGGTCACGGCCGCAAGCTGCGGTGGAAGCCCGAGGCGCCGGCCCCGGTCACGGGCCCCTTTCTCGGTTTGTCGGAGCCAAGTCCGACAAACGCTTAGCGCTGCGCCCCGGCCGCGTTGAACTCGGCGAGCATGATGTCGTTCATCGTGCGCGGCATGCCGGGAATGCCGTGCTCCAAAACCTTGAGCATCTGCGCGCGGTCCTGAGCGGGCAGACGCTCGAACTCGCGCCGTGCCTCCACAGCGATCGTCTTCATTTGATCCGGCGTGAGCCCGGCGAGCCGCCGGTGGGCATCGCGCATGGTGATTGCCTCACCGGTGAATTCCGCGAGTATCCGGGAGCGCATCTGCGCGTGGCGCGGGTCGTTCAGCATGCGCGTGAGGCTCGCGTGAAGTTCCTCGCGCTGCTGCGCGTTCAAGTGCACGAAGCTCTCGTCAATCAGGTTCTTCAGCCACTGCCCTTCGCCCGCGGGGAGCGGCGCCAGACGCGGAAGTTCCGCCTGGCGGTCGGGCTTGGCCTGCTCCGTGGCCGCCGTGACACCCGCTTCGAGGGCGCGCGAGAGCATGGCATCCCGCGCCATGCGAAGCAGGAAGAGAACGAGTGGGTCGACTGCGAACGCCACGCCGGGCGCGCCCCAGCACGTCGCTGCGACGAGGACGACGGAGAAAGCCCTGCCGATGCGGGACATGTTCCCTACCCAGACACCGGGTCCCTGCTCAGTTACTGTTGGAAGGAGTGTCGCCTCCAGCCCGGCGACCTGCCGCGAAAACGGCGTCTTGATTTCAAAATATATCACTGGTGCCCGCAACCTCAACTTCGGGCACCACGCGGACCGTGCGCAATTTCACATGGCGCAATCGAGATGTTGCGCGAATCACCCACTTCTCATCGTCCGTCGAGATGCCCCACGGATACGAGCCCCGGCGGCACTCGACGCTGATGAATTCCAGGGCCGCAGGCTGAGGAAGCCGAACACGATGGGAGAGCGTGGCTTTCGACCGACTGCCTCTCGTACCTGCAGTGGAAACCGTGCTTGCGTATGCCCTCGGCGGCAGGCATGGCAGGCCTCGTCGAGGCGGGCCACCACTTGCGCCGCGCAGCGAATTGACCGTTGGCGATCCAGCCCGGAGAATCCCCTCGTGAAACCGGCGCCCTTCGCCTACGCCCGTGCGGATACGCTGCCCGAGACGTTTCATCTGCTCGACCGGCATGGCGAGGGCGCGCGGCTGCTGGCAGGCGGCCAGAGCCTGATTGCGGCGCTCAACCTGCGCCTTTCCACGCCGGATATCCTCGTCGACATCGGCCGCATCCGGGAGCTCGCCGGTATCCGCATTGGCGGGGGCAAGGCCTGGATCGGCGCGTTGACGACCCACGCGCAGATCGAGCATTCGCCGGAGATCCGCGCTCACGTGCCGCTGCTCTCCCAGGCGGCACCGCACATAGCCCACCCGGCGATCCGCAACGCGGGCACGCTCGGCGGAAGCCTCGCGACCGCCGACCCGGCCGCGGAATGGCCGGCATGCTGCGTCGCCCTCGACGCGGAGCTCGTCATCGCCTCGCGCTCCGGCGAGCGGCGCGTAAAGGCCCGCGATTTCTTCAAGGGCGTCTACACGACCGCTCTTGGCCCGGACGAGATCCTCACGGCCGTCGAATTCCCGGTGTGCGACACCGCGCACCGCAGCGTGTTCATGGAACTCGCCATGCGCCGAGGCGATTACGCGATCGTGGGAATCGCCGGCATTGCCCGGAAATCCGATGGCCGCCTGTCCAACGTGCGGCTTGCCTACCTCGGGGCTGGCGAAGCGCCCGTGCTCGCCCGCGGTGCCATGGCGGCAGCGGAAGCCGGATGCCCGGCGTCGGAGGTCGCCGCCGCGCTCGACGGCGAACTCGCGCCTGCGGCCGATCTCTACACGACGGCGCCGGCCAAGCTGCACCTTGCGCGCGTGCTGACACACCGCGCGCTTGCGGCGCTCGCCGCCTGATGTGAGTCACGGCATGGAACCCACGTTCGAGGTCACGATCACGGTGAACGGCAGCCCGGTGACGCGGCGCGTCCCGGTACGCCAGCACCTCGTGGACTTCCTGCGCGAGGAACTTGGCTTGACCGGTTCGCACACCGGATGCGAGCACGGCGCCTGTGGCGCATGCACGTTGCGGGTGGACGGCATGATCGTGCGCGGCTGCCTCATGCTCGCCGTGCAGGCCGACGGGCGGCGCGTGGACACGATCGAGGGCCTGTCCGATTCCGGCGAACTCGCGCGGCTTCAGGAGGCGTTTCACCGGCGCAACGCATTGCAGTGCGGTTTCTGCACGCCGGGCATGCTGATCGCCGCGCAGGACCTCGTAACACGCCGGCCCGGCGCAACTCGCGAGGAAATCCGCGAGCACCTTTCCGGCAACTATTGCCGCTGCACGGGATACCAGTCGATCGTGGACGCGATCGAGGAGGTTCTCGCCAGGAGCTCCGTGCCAGGCGCGCGGGCGTAGCGGGAACCGCTGGGGCGCCGGCCATAGTGATGAACGCGATCAACGATGCGCCGAAGCCCTTCCACGCGCGTGTCACCGCGCAGCCCTTCACCCGGGGGCGGATCTTGCGAGCGCCGCGCAGGATTCCCGGCCGCGATTAACCAGCGGCGCGGTGCGCAACTGCGCTCGCGGCGCACGCCGCCGCGTTACAATCGCGACCTTTGGTTCACCGGACATCCGCGGCACGGCCGCCATCCGCATGCTCGTCAAATTCACGCTCAACGGCGGCCCGGTCTCGGTCAACCTCCGCTCGGGCGACCGCCTGCTCGTCGACGTTCTGCGAGAGGATCTCGGTTTGACCGGCACCAAGACCGGATGCGGCATCGGCGCCTGCGGCATCTGCACGGTCATCAGGGACGGCGAGCCGATTGCCGCCTGCCTTCAGCTAGCAGCGTTGTGCGAAGGCGCTGATATCCGTACCGTCGAGGGACTGTCCGGTCCGGACATGCTCCACCCCGTTCAGCAGGCCTTCGTCAACCGCTCCGCGCTCCAGTGCGGGATCTGCATCCCCGGGCACATCATGGCGGCATGCGCCCTGCTCGAAGGAAACCCGCGACCCACCGAAGAGGAAATCCGGGCGAGCATCGACAGCGTCTACTGCCGGTGCACGGGCTACGTCCGCATCGAGGATGCCTATCACGAGGCGATCCGCCTCATGAACAGGAAGGCGCCGTGAGACACGGGCTGCGAGCCACGGGCCGTGAGCTGCGGGCCGTGAGCTGCGGGCCACGAGCTGCGGGCCACGAGCTGCGGGCTGTGAACTGCGGGCTTTAAGTCTCAATCCGTACGCTATCTCAAGAAGTGTGCCGACGACTGCGCCTCGCTCATGGCTGACAACTCATAGCTGATAGCTCACGGCTCATAGCTCATAGCTCATAGCGCATAGCTCATAGCGCATAGCTCATAATGCGCAGCTCGTAGCCATCCCCATGTCAAACGACACCGCCTCGCAATCCCGCCCGCGCGGCCTGACCGTCGTCGGGCATGACGTCCCGCGCGCGGACGCCGTGCCCAAGGTAACCGGCGCCGCGCAGTACGTCGCTGATCTCCATTTTCCCGGCATGCTCCACGCCGCCGTGCTGCGGAGCCCGCATCCGAACGCGCGCATCGTTGCGCTCGACACGAGCGCGGCGGAGGCGATGCCGGGGGTAAAGGCCGTCGTCACGGGCGCGGACACGGCGAAGCGCAAGTGGGGTGCGTTCCGGCCCGACCTCTACCCGCTCGCCATCGGGCGTGTGCGCTACGTCGGCGACGAAGTCGCGGCGGTGGCCGCCGTCGATCCTGCGACGGCGCGGGCGGCGGTGGACCGCATCGTCGTGCGGTACGAGGCGCTCCCGGCGGCGCTCTCGCTCGATGCCGCGCTCGCTCCGGGGGCGCCGCTGGTGCACGACGACGCGCCGGGAAACGTCGCGCATGAATTCAGCTTCGAGCGCGGCGACGTGGACGCAGGCTTCAGGGAATCCGACGTGGTGGTCGAAGGTACGTGGGAATCCGTGCGGCAGTGGCACACGGCGCTGGAAACCATCGGCTGCGTCGCGAGCTGGTCGGGCGGGCGCCTGACGATGTGGTGCAACACGCAGACGCCGTTCCTCGCCCGGGGCCGCTACGCGACGGCTCTGGGGCTCGCCGAGTCGCAGGTGCGGGTGATCCAGACCGAAGTCGGGGGCGGCTTCGGCGGCAAGTCCGGCGACGACAACGCTTCGGTCGTCTGCGCGCTGCTCGCCCGCAAGAGCGGGCGCCCGGTGAAGTTGATCCACACGCGCGAGGAGGAATTCCTCGCGAGCCATCCCCGCATGCCGATGCGCTACTGGGTGCGGCTCGGCTTCTCCCGCGACGGACGAGTGCGCGCGAAGGAGATCCGGATGTGGGCCGACAACGGCGCCTACACCGGGAAATCACAGGCGGTACTGGGCGCGGCCACGGTGCGGCACGATGCGCTCTACAAGTACCCCTGCGCGCGCGCCACCTCCACGCTCGTCTACACCAACCTCGTGCCGACCGGGGCGTTCCGGGGTTTCGGCAATCCCTCCGCCGACTGGGCGGTGGAGCAGGCATGGGACCTCGCCGCCGCGAAACTCGGCATCGACGTACTCGATCTCCTGCGCGCGAACGCGGTCGAGCCCGGGGACCTCTCGCCCCACAACCACCGCGTCACGAGCTGCGAGTTGCGGCAGTGCCTCGACAAGGCGGCTTCACTCATCGGCTGGCGCGAGAAGCGGCGCGATCGCGGGGCAGGCGCGCGAGCGGCGAACCCGGGAACGCGCCGCCAGCCCGCGCGGGGGCTGGGGCTCGGCTGCAGCGTGCACGTGAGCGGGCGGCGGAGCTTCGGCGACTGGGACGGTTCCTCCGCCATCGTCAGGGTGAACGAGGACGGCCGCGCCACGGTCATCACCGGCGAGGGCGAGATCGGCCAGGGCAACCTGACGGTGCTGCGCCAGATCGCCGCGGAAGCGCTCGGACTCGGCTACGAGGAGGTGGACATCACCCGGCCCGACACCGATCTCCAGTCCCATTCTCTGGGCGCGCTGGCGAGCCGGCTCACCTACGTCGCGGGGAACGCCGTGGAGCGCGCGGCGAGCGCGGCGCGCCGGCAGCTCCTCGATGCCGCGGCGGCGCAGATGAAGCGAAAGCCGGAGGAGTTGACGATCATCGACGGCCAGGTCGGACCGAGCAAGGGCCCGGAGTCCGAATACAAGCCGGTCTCCGCCGTCGTGCGCGCGCACATCTACCAGCCCGGTGGCCAGCCGATCGTCGGCGTGGGCAGCTTCGACAATCCGTCCGAATTCCCCGATCACAGCCGCTACGGCAACGAGTCGGGCGCGTACAACTTCGTCGCGCAGGCGGCGGAAGTCGAAGTGGATCCGGCCACGGGCCAGGTGCGCCTGCTGGAAATCGCCTCCGCCGTCGATTGCGGAACCGTCATGCACCCCGCCGCCGCCATGGGTCAGGTGCAGGGCGCGGTCACGCAAGGCATAGGTCTCGCCATGATCGAGTACTTCGACTGGTGGAACGGCGCGCCCACGGATCCCCAGTTGAAGGACTATCCCCTGCCCGGCGCCGCCACCCAGCCGAAGCTCTCCGTCGCGTTCGCCGACTCCTACGAACCGAGCGGCCCGTACGGTGCCAAGGGCGTGGGCGAGATCGGGCTCGACGCGGTGCCGGCGGCGATCGCCAACGCGGTCGCCGACGCGGTCGGCGTTCGCATCACGAATCTGCCGATTACGGCGGAGAAGATCCATCGCGCGCTTCATCCGCAGCGCTATGCAGCGGAGACGGTCGCGCCCGCGGCCGAGCCGAAGGGCAGCTACTGGACGCGGCTCGCGGCGGGCAGGCCGTCGGGACCGCGCCCGGAGCCGGCGGAAACCCACTTCCCCGCGACCGTGGAAGAAGCGATTGCCCTGCTCGCGGCCGGTGATGGCGCGCTCGTCTCCGGCGGCACGGCCCACGCCCTGCGCCGGGAGCGGACCGGCTTGCCGTTCGCGAAGCACCTCGTGGCGTTGCAGCGCATCCCCGAACTCGGCACGCTTGCGATCGGAACGGACGGCGTGCTGCGCATGGGCGCCACCGTGCACCAGGGCGCGCTCTACGGCAACGCGCGCCTGCGTCGCGACTGGCGCGCCATCGACGACGCGCTCGAAGCGGTCGGCCACGCGCGCATCCGGCGCATGATCACCGTGGGCGGCAGCGTCGGCCCGCTCATCGCGGGATTCGACCTGCCCGTGGCCTTGCTGGCGCTGCGTGCCCGCGTGCATCTCGCCGGCCCCGGCGGGCGGCGCAACGCCACGCTGGAGGAACTCTTCGAGAAGCGCCTCGGCCGGCACGAGATGGTGACGAGCATCGAAGTCGACCCGCTGCCCGCGCGCGCGGGATCGAGCTTTTCCAAGTACATGGCGCGCGCGGTGCTCGAGATTCCGACCGTCAACACCGCCGCCGCGGTGGAGCTCGACGCGCAGGGCCGCTGCGGGCGCGCCCGCGTGGTGGTGGGCGCGGTGAGCTGGAAGCCCATCGTGCTCGACCTCGACTCGCTTGCCGGGCAGCCGCTCACCGAGGACGCGGCTCGCAAGGCGGTGCAGCCGGTACGCGAGCTCGCACAGCCGATGCCGGACGTTCGCGGCTCCGTCATCTACAAGCGCGAGATGGCGGTCGAGTTCGCGTACCGCGCGCTCGCGAGCGCCGCGAGGCGCGCCGCGTCGGGCTCCAGATAGCCGCCGATGCTCGCCGATCATCCGACCAGGCTACGGGAGCAGGCACGATCGTGAAAGCGATCCGGTACCGAAGGAACGCAGCGTTGCCCGGCGTCGCCCCGCGCGGAGGCGACTCCGCACGCATTACCGGCAATCGGCGCTCATCGGCGTTCCTCGGCTGTTTGTTCGCCGTGCTGTGCCAGAGCGCCATCGCGCAGAGCTACCCCACCGGCCCGGTGCGCGTCGTGGTGCCCTTCCCGCCCGGCGGCGGCGTGGACGGGGCGGGGCGGCTCGTGAGTCAGAGGCTCACCGAGGTGCTCGGGAAGCAGTTCGTCGTGGACAACCGCCCCGGCGCCAACGGCATGATCGGCAGCGAGCTCGCGGCGAGGTCGCCGAAGGACGGCTACACGCTGCTCGTGAACGGCGCCAACTTCGTGACCACCCCGAGCCTCTACGTCAAGGTCACCTACGACCCGGTAAAGGATTTCGAGCCGATCAGCCTCATGTTGCTGGCGCCGAACGTCCTGGTCGTGCACCCGTCGCTGCCGGTGCGCTCCGTCAAGGATCTCATCGCGCTGGCACGGGCGCATCCCGGGCAGGTCAACTTCGCCGGCTCGGGCAGCGGCAGCACGCCGCACCTCGCCGCGGAGCTGTTCAACACGCTCGCCGGCGTGAAGCTCGTCCATGTGCCCTACCGCGGCACCGGTCCCGCCATCGTGGGGCTGATGAGCGGAGAGGCGAGCGTCATGTTCATGCCCACGACCAACGCCGTCCCGCTGGTGAAGGCCGGACGGCTGCGCGCGCTCGCGGTCACCGCGCAGCGCAGGATTCCCGCCATGGCGGAACTGCCCACGGTCGCGGAATCGGGACTGAAGGGATACGAGTCGAGCCAGTGGTACGGGATACTCGCGCCGGCGGGGACGCCGGAAGCGGTGCTTGCCCTGCTCAACACGCACGTCGTCAAGATCATGCAGGCCCCGGACCTCAAGCAGCGGCTGAACGACGAAGGGGTGGTGGCCGTGGGCAGCACGCGAAGCGGGTTCGCGGCGCACATCCGGTCGGAAACCGACAAGTGGGCAAAAGTCATCAGGCAGTCCGGCGCGCGGATCGACTGACGCGGCGTTGACCGGCCACGAGCGGGCGATGGACCGCTCGCCGGGTTCTCTCGGGGCGGCCAGCGCTTCGGACCCTCCCCTCCGCGCGGGAGGGGTGACCGCGTAGCGGTCGGGGTGGGGGATCGGGAAGCCACGGTGGTTGAACCCGGCGCCCGGGTCGGCAGCCGCTGCCTCGTCAACTCGTTCGAGAATGCGCGACGGAAAGTCTGTGCGTCCCCGATTCCCGCCGAGCTCCGGGCCGCGGGCCGGGGCCGCAACCGGACGCACAGGCGGCTACGGCGGAGAGCGGGTGGCCCACGGCGCATCGCTCATGGCCCATAGCTCACGGCTCGTGGCGCCGAATCAGATACCGAGGTACGCCGCCTTCACCGCCTCGTTCGCCCACAGTTCCCGCGGTTCGGCGGAATACACGACCTGACCCTTGCTAACCACGTGCACGAAGTCGACGAGCTTCACGGCGAGCGCCGCGTTCTGCTCGACGAGCAGGATCGACAGCCCCTCGGCCTTCAACTTCGCGATCGCCTCCCACACTCCCTGGATCACGATGGGGGCAAGCCCCTCGGAGGGCTCGTCCATGATGAGGCAGTCGGGATCGGTCATCAGTCCGCGGCCGATCGCGAGCATCTGCTGCTCCCCGCCGGAGAGCGTGCGGGCGCGCTGGGAGCGGCGCTCGAGCAGGCGCGGAAAAAGAGCGTAGACGCGGTCGAGGCTCCAGCCGCGGCGCCCGCCGCCGCGCTCGGCGACCCTGAGGTTCTCCTCGACGGTGAGCGTCGGGAACACGCGCCGCCCCTGCGGGACGAGACCCATGCCGCGGCGCACGGTCTCGAACGAGGAGAGCCGCGTCACGTCCTCCCCCTTGAAGAGCACGCGCCCGCGCCGCGGCGGGTTGAAACCGACGATCGTGTTGACCAGCGTCGTCTTGCCGACGCCGTTCCGCCCCAGTATCCCCAGGATCGTGCCCTGCTCCAGCGCGAGCGAGAGCCCCTGCAGCACGTAGGCGTCGCCGTAGTAGGTGTGCACGTCCTCGACTTCCAGAACGGGCCGGCGCGCGGCCGATCGTGTCACGGGGTCCGCCTCACGTCCCGAGGTAGATCTCGCGCACCCGGCTGCTCGCGCGTATGTGCGCCGTCGGCCCCTCCTCCACCAGCTCGCCGAAGTGCAGCACGCCGATGCGGTTCACGACGTCGAACACCATGTCCATGTCGTGCTCGATCAGCAGGATCGCGAGAGCCGGGTCGAGCCGCTTGAGGAATTCCGCCATTTCGCGGGTTTCGCCGGACGCGAGCCCCGCCGCCGGCTCGTCGAGGAGGAGCACTTTTGGATCGCTCGCGAGCGCCAGCACGACTTCGACCTGCCGCCGCTCGCCGTGCGACAGGCTGCGCACCTCCACGTTCCGGCGATCCCAGAATCCCGCGGCTTCGAGGAGCGCCCGCGCCTTGTCGTTGACCTCGCGGTAGGCCGAGAGCGGGCGCCACATCACGTACTTGGTGCGGCGCAGGCCCTTCACCGCGAGCAGCACGTTCTCGAGCACCGTGAGCCCCGGGAAGAGGCTCGTGATCTGGAACGTGCGCGCCATGCCGAGCGCCGTGCGCCGGTGGCTCGGCCAGCGCGTCACGTCCTCGCCGAAGAGCACGATGCGGCCCGCGCTCGCGGGCAGCACGCCGGTGATGACGTTGAAGAGCGTCGTCTTGCCCGCGCCGTTGGGCCCGATGATCGCCCTGCGCTCCCCGGGGAAGATCTCCAGGGTGACGCCCCGCACGGCGTGGAGCCCGCCGAAGCTTCGGTCAAGCCCCGAGAGCGCCAGCACCGGATCCGGCATGCCCGCCTCCCGCCCCGCGGCTCACTCGCAGTACTTGCACGGCGGGTAGTCGCGGCTGTAGACCGGCTGCTTGAGGAACTCGGCCTTGGGATACTTGTAGAACTGCCCCACGTCCGGATAGGTCTTCACGATGGCGTTCCACAGCTCGTCCTTGTCAAAGCCGTGCATCTTCTGCTTCTTCACCACCCGTACGTAGATGTTGTGCACCGGGTTACGCATCTCGTCGAGCCGCATGGGGCCGCGCACCGCCTCCAGTCGCACCGCCGAAATGACCTTCACGAACTCAGCCGCGCCGGGCCATTTCCCCTTCGTCCTCTTCATCGCCTCGTGGATCATCTGCGCGCTGGTGTAGTTGGTTTCCGAGTAGTACGAGGGGACCTTCCCGTACTTCGCGCGGTACGCCTTCACGAAGGCCGCGTTTTTCGGTGTCTCGATGGCCGCGCTGTAATGCAGCGCCGAGACGTGGCCGATCACCTCGTCGCCCATCGACGGCAGCACGAATTCGTCGTAACTCGTGCCACCGCCCAGCACCGGCTTCTTGATGCCCGCGGCCGCGAGCTGCTTGGGAAACTGGAGCGACATGGGCCCGACCATCACCGTGAAGATGGCGTCGACATCCTTCCGGATGGTGGGTAGGTACGGCCCGAAGTCGATCGTCCCGAGCGGCGGCCAGATCTTCTGGACGATCCTGCCGCCGCAACTCTCGAAGCTCCTGTGGAAGCCGCCCACGACCTCGTGGCCGAACGCGTAGTCGGCGGCGATCGTCGCGATCCGCTTGTAGCCCTGTTCGCAGGCCCACCCGCCGAAGGGGTGGCTCGGCTGGGAGCTCGTCCAGCCGGTGCGCACGAGCAGCGGAAACTTCGCGCTGTCACGCTGGGTGAGGTCGTCCGCCGAGGACACGGAAACCACGTAGACGGTCTTCAGCCGCGTGCTGACCGGGGCGAGCGCGTAGCCGCTCGAGGCGAGCAGCGCGCCGACGAAGAGCTGCACCTTGTCCTGGCGGATCAGCTTCTCCGCCTTGCGCACCGCGACCGGCGGCTTGCCCTCCTCGTCCTCCACGACGAGGTTCACCTTCACCCCGGCGAAGTCGCCGCCGACCTCGTCCAAGTACATCTGGAACCCGTTCACCATGTCCTTCCCGACCTGCGCGAAGCCTCCCGTCAGCGGCGCGAGAAACCCGATCCGCAGTTCCTTATCCGCGGCCCCCGCTCCCGGACTCGCCACGATGGCGCCGGCCAGGCAGGCGAGCGCGAGCATTCCGGTGAGTTTCGATGCAATACGATTCGGCATGACGAACCCTCCTTGGTCTAGGGTGAAACCGCTCGGGACTCATCCTCCCCGCCGGGCCCGCCGCGGCGGCGCCGGCGCCACCGGTCGGGAATGCTCAGCAACCCCCCGGGCAGGTAGAGTATCGTAAGCACGTACACCGCGCCCAGCACGTACTGCCACCACGCGACCAGCGTGCTCAGGTACTCGCGCAGGAACACGACGATCGCCGCGCCGATCGTCCCGCCCACGAGCGAGCCCGGCCCGCCCAGCACGACCATGAGCAGCGCGTCCACCGATGTCGCGAGCACGATGTCCTCCGGGCTCATGAGCCCGTGCGCGTGCGCCCACAGCACACCCGCGAGCCCGCCGAAGGCGCCGGCGATGACGAAGGCGATGTAGCGGTGCAGCCACGTGTCGTAGCCCAGCACGCGCATCCGGGCCTCGTTCTCGCGGATACCGACGAGGCTACGCCCGAACGGGGAGCGCGTGAGGAGCCGGAGCAGCGCGAGCGTGGCGATGAAGAAGCCGAACACGACGTGGAAAAACGTCACGTCGTCCGCAAGGTCGATGCCGAACTGCGGCCGCGGCGGCATGATGATGCCGTTGTCGCCACCGGTCACCGAGTTCCAGCGGTAGGCGAGCCCCCAGACGCACATGCCGAGCGCGAGCGTGATCATGAGGAAGTAGACGCCGGCCGCGCGCATCGCGAACAGCCCGAAGAACGCGGCCGTCGCCGCCGCGAACAGCATGCCCGCGGGCACCACCAGCCAGAAGGTCCAGTCGAGACCGAACTGGTAGCGCTCGGCAAGGATGGCGGTGAGGTAACCGCCCATGCCGAGGTACGCGGCCTGACCGAGGGAGGGCAGACCCGTGTAGCCGAGCAGCAGGTCGACGCTCATCGCGAGTATGGCGAATATGAGCGCGTGCGTGACGAGCACGATGATGTAGGAGCCGGAGTGCGGCGTCACGAGCAGGACCGCCAGCAGCACCACCCCGACGGCGAGCGCGCCCCGGGAACCTCGCGCGATGCTCATTTCCCGATGCCCCCCGGCGGCACGCCCGGCGACCGGTCGGACCGCCACCCCGGCGCAAGGTCTGCCCCGATCACCATCTCTCCCGCCCGGCATCGCGCATCGGTCCGCTTTCCGCTCCGAACGCCGCGCCTCGTCCCGCACGCACTCAAGGTGAACCTGCGCGGCACGGCGAGCGCAATTTCATTCGCGCCCGAAGAGCCCCGTCGGCTTCAGCGCCAGCACCAGCGCCATCGGCGCGTAGAGCGTGAAGTAGGAGATCTCCGGAAACAGCGCCTTGCCGAAGTTGTCGACGAGGCCGACGATCAGGCTCCCCACCGCCGCCCCGACCAGGCTGCCCATGCCGCCGATGATGACGACCGCGAAGGCAATCGGAAGTATCGCGAAATCGAGCCCCGGGTACACGCCGAGAAAAGCCCCGCCGATGACGCCGCCGAGCGCCGCAAGGAAAGCGCCGAGCCCGAAGATCACCATCGATACGCGCGAGGTATCGATACCGACGCCGCGGGCCATCTCCGCATCGTCGACCGCTGCCCGCACGATCGCTCCGATGCGCGTCCTTTCCATCGCGATCCACAATACGAGCCCGGTCGCGACCGCCATCCCGATCATGAAGATACGGTAGACCGGAAAGTGAAATCCGGCGGCCACGATGCTGCCCCGCAGTGGTTCCGGCGGCGTGATGTCGAGATTGTCGCCTCCCCAGATATCGAGCGCCCCCTGCTGGATCAGGTAGGCGAAGCCCACCGTCAGCAGCACCTGCCGCAACACGTCGAATCCGAGGCGGCGCAGGAACACGCGCTCCATGACGAGGCCGGCGAGCGCCACCGCCAGCGCGGCGAGCGGCAGCGCGAGGAGCCACGAGCCCGTCGTCCAGATCACCGTCAGCGCGAGGTAGCCGCCGAGCAGGAAGAACGAACCGTGGGCGAGATTCACGATGCGCATCACGCCGAAAATGAGCGACAACCCGCTCGCGAGCAGGAAGAGGAGCGCGCCGTAGGACACGCCGTTGAACGCCTGTATCACCCAGAAACCCGCGTCCAACTTCCTTCCTCCCCGCCGCCTGGCGCCACATCCACGTGCCCCGCCTCGGCGCGCGCTGTTGGGCATTCGCCGGGGCGCGCATATACTACAGGCGCACCGCGCAGGGATGAAAGCTGCGCCGCAGCATTGCCGGCCACGCCGCCCCGCCCGGGCCGCGGTACCACCGGCCGGAACCCCACGATCGATCCCCGTCCATGAAATCGCCCCGCCCGCGCGTGCTCTTCGCCACTCCAGAGTGCGCGCCCTTCGTGAAGACCGGCGGCCTGGGCGACGTCAGTGCCGCGCTGCCGGCGGCGCTCCATGAACTCGACGTCGAGGCGCGCGTGCTGCTGCCGGGCTATCCCGGGGTGCTCGCGGCATTTCGCGGCGCAAGAGAGCTCGCGACCGTCGCGCAGGCGGCCTCCGTTCCGGCGTGCCGACTGCTGGAGGCGAGCCTGCCATCCGGGGTGCCGCTCATCGTCGCCGACTGTCCCACGCTCTATGCACGCGACGGCGGTCCCTACCAGGACGCGGGCGGCCACGACTGGCCGGACAACGGCCACCGCTTCGGCGCACTCTCTCGCATCGCCGCGCTACTCGGCAGCGCCGCCAGTCCGATGGAATGGCACGCCGATATCGTGCACTGCAACGACTGGCAGACGGGGCTCGCGCCGGCCTGTCTCCACTACACTCCGCCGCCGCGCGCCCGCTCCGTGATGACCGTTCACAACCTGGCGTTTCACGGCAGTTTCGACCCGCGACTCGTGGCGGAGCTCGGCCTGCCGCCCGAGAGCTACGCCATGGAAGGCCTCGAGTTCCACGGCCGCATGTCCTTCCTCAAGGCGGGGCTTCATTACGCCGATGCCTTGACGACCGTGAGCCCGACCTATGCACGCGAGATCCAGACCCCCGAGCACGGCGCGGGAATGGATGGCCTCCTGCGCAAGCGGCGCGCCGATCTCACCGGCATCCGCAACGGTATCGACACCACCTACTGGAACCCCGCGACCGATGCCCTGATCGAGAGCCGCTACGGACCGGAAAACCTGGGGGCAAAGCGTGCCAACAAGCGCGCGCTCCAGCGCCGGCTCGGGCTCGACGAGAAGCCGGAGGCACCGTTCCTCGGCATGGTGAGCCGGTTCACGCACCAGAAAGGCACCGACCTCGTGGCCGATGTGCTGCCCGGGCTGCTCGGCCTCCCGCTGCAGTTCGCCGCCCTCGGATCGGGCGAGCGCGAGCACGAACACGCGCTGCGCTCGCTCGCCGACAGGCATCCCGGCCGGATTTCGGTGACCCTCGGTTTCGACGAGACACTCGCCCACTTGATCGAGGCGGGCGCGGATCTCTTCCTCATGCCCTCGCGCTTCGAGCCCTGCGGACTGAACCAGATGTACAGCCAGCGCTACGGCACGCCGCCCGTCGCGCGCGCGACCGGCGGTCTCGCCGACACCATCGTGGACACCACGACGCAGTCACTCGCGGACGGCACCGCGACGGGTTTCCTGTTCGGCGAGGCATCGGCGCCGGCGCTCGCGGCGGCGATCCGGCGCGCGCTCGACGCCTGGCGCGACCCGGTCGCCTGGCGCGCGCTCCAGCGAAACGGCATGGCCCGCGATTTCGGCTGGATGGAACCCGCGCGGCGCTATGTCGAGGTATATCGCCGCCTGGTTGCCGCCGCCGGTTCGTGAGCGGCGTGTCCGCCGGGGACCACTACCGTGCCGGCTCGAGGCCCCCGAGGACGGACGGTTGCGGCTATGGAGACGCCGGCAGCCGTGAAGCGTCGGCAGCGGAGGGCGCGCAGCCCCGTCGCGGCTTGAGATTCATGCCGGTCGCGGGCGCAACGGCCGGCGAAGCGCCGATGTCCTCGTAGAGGCAGGTGTCCGCGTTGAGGCTCCAGTCGTCGACCCCGAGGCGCGAGAGCTCGATCAAGACCTGATCCGGGAGCCGGCCGAGCAGCGCCCGGGACGCCAGCACGGTCAGCGTCCCGTTGACGAACGTGATCGCGTAATTCGCACCCGCCACCCCCGAGGGCCTGATGGCGTAGGTATCGGGCGGCGAGGACGGCGTCGCGGCCGTGTTGAAAAGGAGGGTCCCGGTGAGTACGGCGGGCGTCTCGCCCAGCCGGAAACCCTGGTAGGTCGCCGTGAAAGGCGGATTCGGCGCGCCGACCAGCCGGCTCTCGTCGTTCGCCCGGATCGCCAGCGGCGCCGGCGCGACCGTGAGCTGCCCATCGACGTAGGTAATCGTGTAGTTGCCCGGGTTGAAAGTGCCGCCGGTCGCGCCGCTCACCGTGATCACGTAAGGGCTGCCCTGCACCGGCGCGCCCGCCGGTGCTCCGGTGCTCGCGAGCACCACGCGCCCGATGGTCTCGCTGTTCTGCAGGCCGCTCGCGGTGAACTCCGTCCCGGTGAAGTTGCGCACGGTACCGTAGGGCTTCACCTGATTGTTCGCTGTCACCGTCAGCGGAACGCCGGCCGGATTCACCGTGAACTGGCCGTCCACGTACGTGATCGCATAATTGCCGGGCACGAAGCCCGCGCCGGTGGCCGCGCTCGGTGTGATCGGGTAGGGGCTCCCCGCGACCGGCGCGTTCGGCAGCGTCGCCGGACTCGTCAGCGTCACCCTGTCGATTGCTTCGCCGTTCCGCAAGCCGGCGGACGTGAACTCCATGCCGGAGAAGACGAAAGGGCTGCCGCCGTAGCCCTTGACCTGATCGTTCGCGGTCACGACGAGCGGGGCCCGGTTCACGGTAAGCTCGCCGGTGTCGTAGGTGATCAAGTAGTTGGCCGGCGTGAACGTGCCGCCCGTGGCGGCCGACCCGGTGATCGTGTAGGGACTGCCGGCAACCGGCGCGCTCGCCGGCTCGCCCGCGCTCGCGAGCGCCACGCTGCCGATCGTCTGACCGCCCTGCAGGCCGATCGAGGTGAACTCGGTGCCGTTGAAGGTGAACGTGTCGCCGTAGGTCTTCGCCTGCCCGTCGGGCTTGATGGCAAGCGGCGCGCGATCGATCGCGCCGACATTGCCGCTCGCCGCGGTCGAAGACAGCGAATAGCCGTAGACGATCGCGGTGCCGTTGCGCGCGCCGGCGAGCGAAAACCCGTCGACGGAAACGAGCTTGCCCGTGCCGGCGTCGGCCGTGTCGTAGGTGCCGCCCGCGGCGTTGTCCAGCTCGATCGTGTCGCCATCGAGGACGCCGGAAAACGCGTAGTTGGCCGGCGCGAGCGTGGCGGCCGTCGTCGCGTCGTAGGTCTTCTCCACTGTGCCGGTCAGGCTCGGCGTAAGCACGGGCGCCACCGTGTAGAGAAACCCGTCACCCGCACCGGGAACTGCGGCGCCAAAGGGCGCGTTGTACTGCTTGAAGTCGTAGGCGAGCCCCCCGCGTGTGTCGAGTTCGGGGTTGGTGGAATACACGAGCCATCGGCCCGGCCCCGAGTCGAGCGCGGCGGGCCCCGCGTTGTTGACGAAATTGCCGCTCGCCACCAGCACGATCGAGTCGCCGCTCCCCGTGGCCGCGACCGCGCCGGCAAGCGTCACGTTGCCGGCGAGCGCTCGCGCAAGGAGGGTCCCCATGTCCGAGTCGCCGATGGTGATCGCGTTCGCGTCGACGAGCGTGACGGCGCCGCCGCTCGTGACCGCTACGGTGCCGAAATCGTTCAGGGCGTTTGCGAGCGTGGCATCGCCGGCGCCGGTATCGAGCGTCAACGTGCCCGCGGTCGCGTTCACGACGCCCGGCGCCGAAACGCTGCCGCCGGCGGTCGTCCGGAGCGTGGTCGCGCCGCCGGTGACAACGGGGCCGTTGTAGGTCTGCCCGCCCGCCGTGCGCACCAGCCCGCCGTCGATGTTGAGCCGGGTGGCCGCGGGCTGCGTGAGCGACGCGAGGGCCGTTGCATCGCCGACGGTATCGCCGAAGGTAATGGTGCCTGCGCCGATCAGGTTGAGCGCGCCCGCGCCTTCGATCACGCCCGAGAGCACGAGGGAGTCGGCCGCCAGGCCGACGCCGATCGTGCTCGCCGTATCGAGCGTCACGGGCCCGGCGAGCGAGGCCGTGCCGCTGCCGGTGAGCGCGCCCGCGCCGCCCACGCCGGCGCCGTTCAACGCGACGGGTTCCGCGACCACCGCGGTATTGACGATCGCGAGCGTCGCGCCGCCAGCGACCGTGGTGCCGGCGGTCGTCGTGCCGAGAGCGCCGGGCGCGGTCACCCGTAGCGTCCCCCCCGTCACCTCCGTTGTTCCGGTATAGGTATTGTCGCGCGTCAGCGTAACCGTGCCGGCGGTGCTCTTGTCCACGCCCACGGCGCCCGTGATGATCGCGCTCACCGTGCCGGACTGAAGGTCGAAGTCCGAAGTCGAGGTGAGCACGCCCGCCGTGCCGGTGATGGTGCCCGACAGGAGCTGCACCCCCGCCACCCGCTCGTTGAACTGCCGGATGTCGAACGTGCCGCCGGCCACGACCACGCTCGAAGCGTCGTGCAGCCGCTCGGCTGCCCCCAGCGCGAGCGTCCCCTCGTTCACCCGCGTCGTTCCGGTGTAGGTGTTGTCCCCGGAGACGACCAGCGTGCCCGTGCCGGTCTTCGTCAGCCCGAAGCTGCCGCCGCTCTCGCTCACGACACCCGATAGCGTCAACTGGGTGCCGGTGACGGAGGCAAAGCTCGCCGCCGTGAGGCTGACCGGCCCGGCAAAGGCGCTCGTGCCGGTGCTGGTCGCCACCGTGCCGCCGGCGAGCGCCAGCGGTTCGAGGGACGCGTAGTTGACGTTCCGGAAGTCGAGCGTCGCGCCGGGTTGCACCGTGGTGCCCGCCCCCACGGTGCCCAGCGCATTGTTCGACGTGACCGCCAGCGTGCCGCCGTTCACCGCCGTCGCGCCGGGATAGGTGTTCTCGCGCGTGAGCACCACCGTGCCCGGGCCGCTCTTCACGACGCCCACCGGGTCGGGGCCGGTGATGATCGCGCTCACCGTGCCTCCCTGCAGGTCGAAATCCGACGTCGAGGTGAGCACGCCGCTGCCGCCGGTGATCGTCCCGGAGAGGAGTTGCACCCCGGCCACCGTCTCGTTGAAGTTCAGGACGTCGAACGTGCCTCCGTTCACGACCAGCCGCGAGGAATCGTGGAGCCGGTGGCTCGCGCCCAGAGCCAACGTGCCCTCGTTCACGCGGCTGGTGCCCGTATAGGTATTGTCCGCCGTCACGATCAGCGTGCCTGCCCCGACCTTGGTGAGCCCGAAACTGCCGCCGCTCTCGCCCACCACGCCGGCGAGCGTCAACTGCGTGCCTGTCACCGAGGCAACGCTGTTCGCGGTGAGGCTGACCGGCCCGGAAAAGCTGCTCGTGCCGGTGCTGGTCGCCACGGTGCCCCCGGCAAGCGTCACCGGTTCCGCGGTCGCGTAGTTGACGTTGCGGAAATCGAGCGTCGCGCCGGCCTGCACGCTGGTGCCGGCGGCGGTATCGCTCAACGCCCCGTTCGCGGTCACGGCCAGAATTCCGGCATTGACCGCCGTCGCGCCCGTGTAGGTGTTCGCGCGGGTGAGTACCACGGTGCCGCCGCCCGACTTGGTGACGCCCACGTTGCCCGTGATGATCGCGCTCACCGTGCCCGACTGCAGGTCGAAGTTGGAGGTCGAGGTCAGCACGCCGCTGCCGCCGGTGATCGTCCCGGCGAGGAGCTGCACCCCGGCGACGGTCTCGTTGAAGTTGAGGATGTCGAACGTGCCTCCGTTGACGACCAGCGTCGAGGCGTCGTTCAGCCGGTGGCTCGCGCCGAGCGCGAGCGTGCCCGCGTTGACCCTCGTCGTGCCGGTATAGGCATTGTCACCCGAGAGCACGACGGTGCCTTCCCCGGTCTTGGTGACGCCCAGGCCGACACCGGTGAGGATGCCCGGGAGGGTCAGCTGCGCGCCGCCGTCCGCCGCAACGCCGCTCCCGGCGGTCAGCGCGATGTCGTTCGTGAAGCTGCTCGTGCCGCTGCTGGCGTTCACGGTGCCGCCACTCAGCGTCAACGGCTCGAGCGTGGTGTAGGCAACGTTGCGGAAATCGAGCGTCCCGCCCGCGCCGACCGTGGTGCCAGCCGCGGGATCGCTCAACGCGCCGTTCACCGTGACGGCAAGCGTGCCGCCGTTCACCGCCGTCGCCCCGGTGTAGGTATTGACACGCGTCAACACCACCGTTCCGCCGCCCGACTTGGTGACGCCCACGTTGCCCGCGATGATCGCGCTCACCGTTCCCGACTGCAGGTCGTAGGTCGAGTTCGACGTCAGCACGCCGGAGCTCCCGGTGATCGTTCCCGAGAGAAGCTGCACGCCCGCCACTGTCTCGTTGAACGCGCCGAGGTCGAACGCGCCGCCGTTCACCACGAGGCTCGAGGAATCGTGCAACCGGCTGCCTGCCCCGAGCGAGAGCGTGCCCTCCAGCACGGTGGTCGCCCCGGTGTAGTCGTTGTTGCCGGAGAGCACGACCGTCCCCGCACCGGTCTTGGCAATGCCGAAGCCGGCGCCGCTCAGCACGCCCGGAAGCGCGAGCTGCGCCCCCGCGCCCGCGGCAACGCCGCTCGTGGCGCCGAGCGTGATCGCGTTGGCGAAGCTGCTCGTGCCGGTGCTGGCCGTCACGATCCCGCCATTCAGGACAAGCGGCTCGAGCGTCGAGTACGAGACATTGCGCAGATCGAGCGTCGCACCGGCCGCCACGGTGGTGCCGGCGGCGGTTCCGCCCAGCGCGTCGTTTGCGGTCACCGCCAGCGTGCCTTCAGAGACCGCCGTCCCGCCGGTGTAGGTGTTGGCGGCCGCGAGCACGAACGTGCCCGTGCCCGTCTTCGTCACCGTGCCGGTCGTCGTCGCGATGGTCCCGCCGATCTCGCCGGCGCCCGCGCCGGTGAGAGTCAGGTTCTGGGCGGCGCCGCTCACCGCGGTGGCCGCGCTGAGGGTGAGCCTCCCGGCGTCCGACCGGACGGTCGCGCCCCCGCCGGTCAGCGTCACCGTGGCGCCCCACGTGTTGTCTCCGCTCACGTTGCGCAGGGCCCCGCTCCCGCCCACGCCCGATCCTGCAATGGCGAGCGCCTCGCCGCCGACAGCAATGCCGCCCTGCAGTTCGAGCGCCGCACCGTCCGCGACGCTCACGCCGCCCGCCGTCGTGCCTGCTGCGTTTGCGTGCTGCAGGTTCAGCACGCCGGCGTTGACCGCGGTCGCGCCGGTGTAGCTGTTCGCCCCCGACAGGGTGACCGTGCCCCCGGTGCTCTTGGTGAGTCCGACCGCGCCGGCGAGAACCGCACCCACCGTCCCCGATCGCAGGTCGTAGGCGCTCGTCGAGGTCAGGGTCCCGCCGCTGCCCGTGATGGCGCCCGCGACGAGCTGCACGCCCGCGAGCGTCTGGTCGAAGCCGCCGATGGCTAGCGTTCCGGTGCCGTCGACCACCACCGCGCTCGCCGCGGGCAGCGCGTTGTTCGTGCCCAGTGCGAGCGTGCCCGCGCTCACCGTGGTGGTGCCCGAATAAGTGCTCGCCCCGTTCAGGGTGAGGGTCCCCGCCCCCAGCTTGGCGAGAGAAGTCCCGGCGCCACTTATCGCGCCTGCCACGCTCGAAGCGCCCGCCAGATCGAACGTGACGGCGCCACCGTTCGCCGCGATCGCCCCGATCGCCGCACCGCCCGCCGTGGTGGTGATGTTCACCGCGCCGCCGGCCGTGGTGATGGCGTCGCCCGGATTCATGGAGAACGTTCCGGCCTGGAACGACACCGAGTGCCCGGGGACCTGTGCCAGATTGAGGTTGTTACCGGCGAGATCGCCGATCGTGATGCTGTCCGTGGCGGCGAGCGAGATGCTGGTGGTCGCCGCGATTGCCTCGAGCTCCGAGCGGAAGAGCACGGTGGGCGTGACATCGGCGCCCGCCACCGTGCCGACCGCGCCGGAGGGCGTCCCGGAGAAGGAACTGTCGAGGAGATCCGCGTCGTCGCCGTCGCCGGCTCCATCCACGACGGTGATGTTGGCCGGATCGAGGAGCAGGCTCCCGGCCCGGCCCCGCGGCGCGCGCGTGTCCACGCCCCCCTTGAAGCGGAGGGTCTTCCGTCCGGACACTTCCACCGCCCCGCCGTCACCGCCGTTCGCCCCGCCGCGCGCGGAAATGGAGCCCTGGAAGCGGGTGCCGCCGTCGGCCCAGACGACGACCTTGCCCCCGTCGCCCGCATCCTTCGCGTCGGCGACGATGCGTGCGGACGGCGCGACGTGGCTCTCCTGCGAATTCCCGAGCGAAAGCGCGCCGTCGCGTATCGGCGCGCCCTGGAGATCGCCACCCACCAGCACCGAGCCGCCGGCGCCGGCGCCGGACGCGTCGAGCATGGCGCCCTCGCGCAATCGCGTCTGCGTGCCCGAGATCGCGATCGTGCCGCCCCGACCCGACGCGCCGGTCGCTTCGATCGTCCCTGCCACCGAGGCCGCGCCGCGCTGGGCATCGACGACGATGCGACCGCCCTCGCGGCCGCTCGCGGTCACCCGGCTCGTTTCGTCGAGCGCCAAGCCCCCGGACGCCTTGAGCACGATACGGCCATCGGCACCGCGCACGGCCGAGTCCGCGACGATGACGCCGCCGTTGCGCACGAGCCCCGCGTAGATGCCGCGCGTGCCGTAAACGGCGTCGCTCAGGTTGAGCGCCCGGTCGGAGGGAGCGGCAATCTCCACGTGGAGCGCGGAGCCCGCACCCTCCGTCACACGGACCGACTGGCCGGCCGCCAGTACGATCCCGCCGCCCGGCGCCGTGATGACGCCCTGATTCTCGACCGCTCCGCCGACAAGGTAGACGTTCCCGCCGCTCGCCGCGCCGATGCGGCCGTGGTTGACGACCGCCGCCGCCTGCCCCGGGTCGCCGGTGAAGTTCAGGCGCCCGCCGAGAAAATCCGCATTCGAGAGATGCAGCGTGGAGGCGACCAGCCCGGCAACGTCGATCTGCGCACCCGGGCCGAACACGATCCCGCCCGGATTGACGAGGAACACCCGGCCGTTCGATTGCAGTGTCCCGAGGATGCGCGAGGGATCCCCGCCGACCACCCGGTTCAAGACCGTGCTGGCGGCCGACTGCTGCACGAAGCGCGTCGTTTCACCGGCGCCTATCGAAAACTGCTGCCAGTTGATGATAGCGCCGGGGCTGTTGGTCACCGACAGCAGGCCGCCCCGGGTCTGAAAAGTGACCTGCCCGTTGACGAGCGCCGGACCGGTCGGGTTGGCATGCGCCAGGTGCATGGCAAGAGCCGCCGCCAATAGGGCGACGACACCGCGCCACGCCACACTGCCTGCGATACGACCTGTCATTGAGCGTGCTTCGGGGAGCCGGAAGCCGTTCACTTCACGGCTGTAGTGGCGATGGCGCCACGGCAGGAAACCGGTGTGCATTTTCACCGGCCCGCCACGGCCCCGGCAATGCACTATTTGGCAGATCCGGCCGGCGGGCGCGTGCCGGCGACCGGCCCGGGCCGTTGGTGCGGTCGAATCCGGTTTCCGCCTGGCCAGTTTGCAGGCGCCGCGGTGCTAGACTGCCGCGGTCGTGAACCCGGCGAAGCGAAGGAGACACCCATGGCGTTCCGGATGAACCACGTGCACATCAAGACCAGGACCCCGGAGAAGACGGCGCGGTTCTACGTCGAAACGATGGGCGCCACCGTCATCGGCAAGGCGGGCGAGAACGGACTGCGCCTCGACCTCCACGGCCTGCACCTCAACATCACCGATTTCCTGGTGGAGCAGAAACGCGAGCAGCGCTACGGCATCGAGCACATCGCGATCGACACGGACGAACTCGACTCGCTCATCGCGAAGCTCGCCGAGCGCGGCATCGCCATCCTCGAGCAGACGGTGGTATCCGGGGGGCGGCGGGTGTGCTTCTTCGAGGGGCCGGACGGCGTGCAGCTCGAGTTCATCGAGATGAAGTAGCGCCGGACCCGCTTCGCCCCGCGTTCGCCTCGGCGCACGGCCCGCAGCCGCGCACCTCGCTACTTTGCGTAGATGCCGATCCCTGCCGCCTTGGCAAGCTTGGTCCACTTGGCCACGTCGCTCCGGATGCGGTCCCTGAACTGTTCCGGCGGACCTCCCGCAGGCCGCATCCCCTCGTGCGCGAGCCACTGCTGCATGTTCGGAGTACCGATCACCCTGGCGAATTCACGATTGAGGCGCTGCACGATGGCCGGCGGAATACCCTTCGGGCCCCAGATGCCGTACCAATGTATGGACTCGTATCCCGGGACCGTTTCACCGACGGTCGGCACGTCCTTCACGGCGTCGATGCGCCAGGGCGTGGTGACTCCGATCGGATATAACCGCCCGGCCCGGATGTGTGGAATGCTCGGCACGAGACTGCTGAAGCTGGAGTGGATCTCGCCGGAGAGCAGCGCGTTCATTACCGGGCCGCTCCCCTTGTAGGGCACGTGCGTGATCTCGATTCCCGTCGCCTGCTGGAACAGCTCCTGCGAGAGGTGTCCGAGGCCGCCCACACCCGCGGACCCGAAACGCAGCTTGCCGGGGTTCGCCCTGGCGAACTCGATCGCCTCCTTCACGGACTTGATCGGGCTCTTGGGGTTCATCGTGATGACGAGCCCGGTCTCGCCGATGAGAATGATCGGCGTGATGTCCTCGACGGAGTCGTACGGGAGCTTGTGCATCACGGGATTGGCGCCGTAGCTGCCGGACACGGTGATGAGCGTGTAGCCGTCGGGAACCGCGCGCACGGCGATCCCCGCGCCGAGCGTGCCGCCGCCTCCCGGGCGGTTGTCGACCACGATCTGCTGGCCGAGCGCTTCCGACACCTGCGGCCCGAGCAGGCGCGACAGGATGTCCGAGCCGCCGCCTGGGGCGAAGGGTGTCAACAGGCGTATCGGCCGGTTCGGGTATGCCGCCGCGGCGGTCGCGACAGCAGGCAGGAGCGACGTCGCGCCCGCGAGCAGGCAGGCGGCAATCGCCGTGGCGCCCGTCCGCCGGAACCGCCCGCGGCGTCTCGTTCCCGCTCTTGCGCGTGCAATCTGCATTGCGTTCCTCCTCGCTTTGCTCGCCCTCGTTATGGGTCCATCCGCTATCCGCGGCGACCGCAGGTACCGCGCGGTGCCCGGGATGCTACCATCCCTGCCGGCACACCGGGGCCGCGACCCCGCCCACGACACGGAGACTCGGCATGAAATCGAAACGCGTACTGGCACTGGCAATGCTGCCTTTCGCGGCACCCGCGCTCATCGCCGCGAGCGGCGCGCAGGCCCAGCCGGCGGCCTACCCCTCGAAACCGGTTCGGATCATGATCGGCTATGCGCCGGGCGGGCCGGCGGATCTCTCCGGGCGCGTCGTCGCGCCGAAGCTGACGGAGGCGCTCGGCCAGACCTTCTTCATCGAGACTCGCGGCGGCGCGGGCGGCACGATCGGCATGGACCTCGTGGCGAAGGCCACGCCCGACGGCTACACGATCGGGCTCGGCAGTTCCGGCAACCTCGTCATGGCGCCGCAGCTCTATCCCAGGATTCCGTACAACGTGCAGAAGGACCTCATTCCCGTCGCCCAGCTCGCGATGAGCGCCTACGTGATCGCGGTCAATCCCACGGTGCCGGCGAAGACCGTACCGGAATTCATCAAGCTCGCGCGCGGGCTGAAGAACCCGCTCAACTACGGCACCTCGGGCAACGGCTCCACCTCGCACGTCGCCGCGGAGCTCCTCGGCCAGGCGATCGCGGCGCGGCTCGCGCACGTGCCGTACAAGGGCACGGGCCCCGCGCTCGCGGCGGTCGTCGCCGGAGAGATCGACATGATGGTGGCCGATCTCACGCCCGCGCTGCCGCACGCCGCTTCCGGCAGGTTGCGGATACTCGGCACGGTCAGCAGCAAGCGTCCTTCCGCCGCGCCGCACCTGCCGACGATGGCCGAAGCGGGCGTGAAGATGCACCCGGTGGATGGCCGCTACGGCATCGTCGTGCCCGCGGGTACGCCGCGTGACGTGGTGGCCCGCCTGCACGCGGCGATCATCACGGTGCTGAAGGCGCCCGACGTGCAGCAGCGCTACGCCCAGATGGGCTTCGACGTCGTCGGTGACACTCCCGGGGAGTTCGCCGCGACGTTGAAGACCGAGGGTGAGGTATTCGGCGGCGTGATCCGCAGGGCCGGCATCAAGCCGGACGCCTAGCGCAACGCACGTCCGGAATCGCAGACCGATCCCGACAGGCCGACCACCGTGACCGCCCCCGTTTACCTCACCGCCCTGCAGTGCCGCGAGCTCATCACGCCCGAGGACGTGCTCGCCGAGATCGAACGCGTCGTCGCGTGGGACGCGGCGGGCGAAGTGCGCTGGCCCGAACCGCGCAACATGAACATGCGCGACCGCTTCGAGAATCACTACCACCTCAAGGCCTGCATACTGGAGCGCCCCTCGGTCGCGGGCTTCCGTCTCGTCGCGCACAACGCGACCGACGAGACGTCGCGGGACGCCACGCGCTTCGTCCTGCTGGTCGATGTCGAAAGCTCGCGCCCGCTGGCACTGGTGGACGAGACCTGGACCTACGCCCAGCGCACCGTCGCGTCCATCGTGATGGCGGCGCGCCGGCTCGCGCGAGCCGATGCGGCGAGCCTCGCGCTCGTCGGCGCCGGACGCCTCGCGAAAACAGCGCTCGACTACTACGCGCGGCTCTTCCGCCTGCGCGAACTGCGGATCGCCTCGCGGCGTCCCGAAACCCGGGGCGCGCTCGCCGCCGCCGCCGGCGCCGCCACGGCATCGCCGCGCGGCCCGCGGCCGACATCGAGGACGCCGTGCGTGGCGCGGACCTCGTCCTCACGGCCACGAACAGCGCGCGCGCCATGCTCGAGGAGCGCTGGATCGCGCCCGGCGCCGTGGTCGCGACCCTCGACAGCGCCGAGCCGGGACGGGACTTCGCGGAAAAGGCGGACCTTTTCGTGGTCGACAGCCGCGAGCAGCTGCGCAAGGAGCTCACCGAGCTCTACGGCCCGGACGCGCCCGGGTGGGTGGACGCCACCGTGGCCGAGGTCGTGAGCGGCCGGCACCCGGGCCGCACCAGCGTGGCGCAGCGCGTGCTGATCGTCACGCAGGGCATGGCGAGCCAGGATGTCGCGCTCGCCCACCTCGCCTACCGGCGGGCTTTGCAGCGCGATCTCGGGCAGCCGCTCGTCGCGGCGTATCCGGCCGATTGACCGCTTGCCGCGGCCGGTCGGGAACGCTTCGTTACGGAGCGCGCTCCCCCGCCGCGCGGGCGTCCCGGATGAGCCGCCAAAGGCGCGGCGGGCTCAACGGCAGCTCGCGCGGCACCGCCCCCGTCGAGCGCAGCGCCGCGGCAACCGCGTTGGCGATCACGCCCCCGACCGGGATGATGCCCCCCTCGCCCGCCCCCTTCGCACCGAGCGGATTGTGCGGCGATCGGTGCTCCTCCAGCGCGAAGGCGCGGATCCTCGCGAAATCGGCCGCGCCCGGCAGGAGGTATTCCGCCAGCGTCCCGGAGAGGAGTTGCGCCTCCTCGTCATACCGGAGATCCTCGAGCAGCACGCCTCCCAGCCCCTGCACGATGGCGCCGACGGTCTGGCCGTGCAGCGTCGCCGGGTTGACGATTCGGCCGACGTCCTCGACGGCGACGTAATCGATCACCTCGACGTGGCCGGTCTCCGGGTCCACCGCGACGTGCGCGGCGTGCGCCCCGTAGCTGTAGGTGCGCTTCGCGCTCGCGAAGCGCGCCTCGGCCTCCAGCCGGCGCGTCGCGAGCTCGGCGATGGTCGCCGACCTGCCGCGGGGCCCGCGCGCCTCGCGCCCGCCGGACCACTCCACCTCCTCCGGCGTGCAGCCGAATCGCTCGGCGGCGGCCTCGCGCACGCGCCTCGCGAGCGCGGCCGCGGCGGCGAGGATCGCCGATCCGCCCATCACGGTGCTGCGCGAACCGTACGATCCGTGACCGTCGGTGACGCCCGCTGTCGAGCCGTGGAAGACCCCGCGAATCGAAGCGAGGGGCACGCCGAGCGCATCGGCCGCGACCTGCGCGAGCACCGTTTCCAGCCCCTGGCCCACGGCGGAGGAACCGACGTAGACCGAGTAGGCGCCGTCGGGCTCGATCACGATGCGGGCGCTCTCGGCGGGGCCGGCCGCCCCACCCTCGATGTAGCAGCCGATCGCGATCCCGTGATAGCGGCCGCCCTCGAACGCGCCGTCGAGGTGCGTCCTGCCCCGCCAGTCGAACTCCGCGAGGCAGCGCTCGAGCGTCGAGCGGTAGTCGCCGCTGTCCGTCTCGGCGCGCCCGCCGTACGGCTCGATCGTGGGCAGCGGGTAGGGAATCTCCTCGCGCGAGACGAGATTGCGCCGCCGGAACTCCACGCGATCGATGCCAAGATCGGCGGCCGCGATGTCGAAGAGCCGTTCCCGGAAGTAATCCGTCTCGAAGCGACCCGGCGCGCGGTAGGTGCCGACCGGGGTCTTGTTCGTGAGATGGAGCGACACCTCGAGCCGCAGATGCGGTATGCGGTACGGTCCCGGCGCCACCTGCGCGAGATTGCGCGAAGGCGTGACCCCGTTCGTGCGGAGATACGCGCCGACGTCGGCATGGGCGTGGCCGCGCACGGCAACGATGCGCCCCTCCCGGTCGCACGCGATCTCCAGCTCGCACTCCACGTCGCGCGCGTGATTGGCGGCGATCAGGTGCTCGCGGCGGTCCTCGACCCACCGGACCGCCGCGCCGAGCCGGTGCGCCGCGAAGGGGACGAGGAAATCCTCGGGATAGTACTCTCCGCGCACGCCGAACGCGCCGCCGATATCGCACTCCACGAGCTCGACCGACTCGACCGGCAGTCCGAGTTGCGCGGCCAGCACCCGGCGGTTGTGGAACGGCACCTTGCCCGCGCCGTGCACGAGGAGGCGGCCGCGACCGGCGTCCCATTCGGCAAGCAGCCCGCGTGTCTCCAGCGGCACGGCGGTATGGCGGTGTACGCTGAAGCGTTCGCGGCGGCGATACGGTGCGTTCCCGAATGCGGCGTCGGCCTCGCCCTTCACGCCGGCGAGCGTCAGCGCGCAATTCGTCCCGGCCTCCGGAAAGAGCAGCACGTCGCCCCGCCGCGCGGCGGCGCGGTCCGCGACCGCCGGCAACGGCTCCAGGTCGAGTTCGATCGCCTCCAGCGCATCCTCGGCACGCGCCTGGGTGTCGGCCACGACGAGCGCGACGGGCTCCCCCACGTAGCGGACTCGCCCGGTCGCGATGACGGGCTGTTCGAAGCACGCGAGCCGCGGCAGCACGTCCTGGCGCATCGGTATCACCGGCACCGGTCCACCCAGCGCGTCGGCGACCTCGCGCGCGGTGAAGACGGCACGCACGCCGGGCCGCGCAAGGGCCGCGTCCGTGCCGATGGCGCGGACCACGGCGTGCGCCATGTAGCTCCGCAGTATGACCGCGTGCAGCGCCCGGGGCGACCGGACGTCGTCGACGTAAACTCCCTGCCCCCTGAGGAGCCGCGCGTCCTCCAGGCGCGCCAGCGCCCGGCCGATCGCGCCCGGCGCGGGCGCGCCCCTTCCCGTTGCCGCGTGGCCCTCGCGTCGCTTCACGCCCGTTCGCCCCGCCCGCCTCAACGGAACAGGAAGTTCGCGGCCTTGAGGAAGAGCGTCCGGTTCACCCCGTCCGAGTGCAGGAACGCGGCGGCATCGCGCACGAGCTTCTCGACGCCGAACTCCTTCATGTAGCCGTGGCCGCCGTGAATCTCCATGGTCCACGTGGCGATCTGCCACGCCGCCTGCGACGCCATCGCCTTGGGCAGCACGCCGAGCGTCGCGTCCCAGCCCTCGGCGGGATGATCGGCGAGCCACGCCGCGCGATGGAGGTAGGCGCGTGACGCATCGATCAGCATGCGCATCTCGGCGAGCTCCGCGCGTATCCCGTCGTGCTCGATCAACGGCCTGCCGCCCTGCACGCGCACGCGCGCCCATTCGACGGCCTTGGCATTGAGCGCGCAGGCGACGCCCAGTATCGTCGCCGCGGCGTAGGCGTTGCTCTGCGGGAAGAAGCGCCCGAGGAGTTCGAACCCGTGCCCCGGCTCGCCGACCACGTCCGCGTCGGGGACGAAGCAGTCCTGGAACACGAGCTCGGCGTTGTTCGCGAGGCGCTCGCCCATCTTGTCGTGCACGCGGCCGATGGTGAACCCGGGCTGACCGCGTTCCATGAGAAAGCAGGTCGCGCCTTCGGCGAGCGGGCGGCCCGGCTCGGTCTGCGCGAAGAGAAGGTAGAAGCTCGCCCGGTTGCCGTTCGAGATGAAGTGCTTCATGCCGTTCAGGACCCAGCCGCCGTCCACCTTGCGCGCGCTGGTGCGAAACGGCGCCGGGTGCGGCAGGAAGTAATTCGACGCCGTGTCCGGCTCGGTGATGCCGATCGCGAGCATGCCTCGCGGGTCCGCGGCAAACCGCGGCAGTACGCGCGCCTGCTGTTCCGCGGAGAGGGCCTTCTCCATGACCTGGGCGATCTTCAGCGTCTGCGCGAAGATGACGGACACGCCGATATCGCCCTTCGCGAGTTCCTCGACCACCATCGCCGTCGTGAGGGAATCGGCGCCGAGTCCGCCCCACTTCGGGCCGAGCGTCATGGTGCGCAGCCCCGCCTCGTGCGCCTTCTCGACGATCTCCCACGAGAAACCGGCCGCCGGGTCGGTTTGCGCGTCGAGCGCGGCCGCCCGGGGCTTGACCTCCTTCTCGACGAACCGCGCCACCGCGTCGAGGATGGCGCGCTGGTCGGCCGTGACGGTGAAGAGTGGGTCCATGGCGTCGAATGCGGGGCTACGCGCATTCTCCGGAGCGTCCGAGGTCGGCGTCAAGCCTGCCCGATAATGCTACAGTTCCGCCGCGAGCCGGCGAGCGCAGCGCGGCGCTCGTCGCTCCTCACCCGTCACCGGGTGCGCATCATCCATTACCCATCACCCATTTCCCGAATGGAGGCATCGTGATTCCCCCGACCGACAAGACCGGCAGCCTGCGTTCCGAGCGGCGCCGCGACAACCAGCAGTGGCTCCTCGACTGGATGGTGAAGACGACGGGCCGCACGCACAACTTCGCCTACGATCACCGCGAGATCCCCGCCGAGGTGCGGACCTACCGGCAGATCCCGCGGGTGATGGAAAAGGCGGGCCGCCACATGGAGACGATCGCGCGCGCAGCGGAGGCAGCGGGGCACCGGCAGTCGGCGTGCGAGCTCTACTACCGCGCGTGCGAGCAGTACCGCATCGCGCAGCACGCGATCTTCGTCGACGATCACCCGGACAAGATCTACCTGCACGGCAAGCTGATCGAGTCCTTCGAGGGCTGCGCGCGCACCGCCGACTATCCCCTCGAGCGCGTGGAGATCGACTGGGAGGGCGTGAAGATCCAGTGCAACTTCCACAAGGTCCCCGGCGCGAAGAAGCTGCCGACGATCCTCTCCATTCCGGGTATGGACCAGACCAAGGAAGCGGTGCCCGACCCGTCCAACAACATCTTCGTGAAGCGCGGCATGAACGTGCTCTGCGTGGACGGCCCCGGGCAGGGCATGAGCAACCTCCGCAAGATCCGCGTGAACGCCGACAACCACGAGCGCGCGACGAGCGCGTGCGTGGACTGGCTGACGAAGCAGCCCGAGGTCGACCCGGAAAGAATCGGCGTCATGGGCATCTCGATGGGCTCGTACTGGAGCAACCGCCTCGCCGCGCTCGACCCGCGCGTGAAGGCGATCGCGAGTTCGGCGGCGAACTACGGCACCAAGAAGGCGATCTTCGAGGAAGCCTCGCCGCGCTTCAAGCAGATCTTCATGTACATGGCCGGCATCCACGACGAGGCGGAGTTCGACAGGATGGCGGAGAAAATGCACCTCTTCGGCTACGGCGCGAAGGTGAAGTGCTGCTCGCTCATGGTGCTCGGCGAGTACGATCCGCTCTGCCACCTGGAGGAAGGCCTCGCCTACTTCGGGGAGGTCGCGGGTCCGAAGGAGATCTGGATCCTGGAGAACGAGAACCACGTGCCGCGCCCCAGCCGCAATTTCGGCGGGATGCTGGCCGATCCCCTCGTCGCCGACTGGCTGAAGGACGCGCTGACGGACCGGAAGCCGCGCGATCTCAACAAGGCGGTGTTCGTGCACGACCGCACGGGAGCCGGGCCCTACAGCCCGCAGATCTCCAGCGTGGAGGAGGTCTACCTGGGCAGGCGCCTCGACCTGTGAAAGACGCCGGCCGCGCCGGCGCTTTTCATCCAGCGGGGACTCGCCGCAATCCGGGGAAGGCTCTCCGCGCTCTCCGTCCTGCCGCCGCGCCCGGGATCAGGTGCAGAGCGGCGGCAGCTCGTCCCTGCCCGGACCGGATTCGAGCTCGCACGCGTTCACCGTCATGCCGAGCATGGTGTAGTAGCCGATCGTGCCGGTCAGCTCGATCAATTGCTCCTCGCCGAAGCGCCGGCGCAGCGCTTCGAACGTCGCCGAGTCGACGCGGTGGCGGTGGATCAGCGCCCGGGTGAAATCGACGATCTGCGCGTCCTCGGGCGGCATGCCGCGCGAGTGGCGCTCGCGGATCGCCGTGATGGTCGACTCCGGCACGCCCAGCCGCCGCGCCGAGCCGGTCTGCGCGCCCCACACGTAGGCCACCTCGAAATCGCGCGCGACCACCATCGCCGCCAGCACCCGCACGCGCATGTCGAGCTTGCCCTCGAAGCGCACGTAGGCGCCGAGGTGCATCACGCGCTCGGCGAGGTTCGGACAATGCATGAGCATCGTGAACGGCCCCTCTATCGCGCCGCGGCTCTTGATGACCGCGTCCGCGATCGCGTGGTATGCGGGGGCGAGTTGCTCCTTGCCGGTAATGAGTGGAAGTCTTGCCATCGCGCTCCTCCAGAAGTGCCCGCGCGATCCGCGCGCGTGCGGGATTGACGATCCGGCCGCCCGCGGGGGCCCTGCCGCCGCGCGCGCCAGCCGTATTTCACCACGGCGCCGCCGCGCGGCGCGAGGCACACCATGCGGACTCGCCCGCCGCGATCCCGCGAAGAGCGCTTTCGCGAAACGACATGGGCCCCTGCACGAGCGCCACCGCGGCAGGGCGCGCCCCGACCACCCGCGACCGCGGAACCTCGCGAGCCGCGTCATGGTCGAAGCGCGGGACGAAGCCGACCGGCCTGTGCCCCGCCGTGACCTCTGCTGGCCGCCGGTGCGACTCGGCGCGAGCGGATGAGCGGCACCCCGCGGAGCAAGGGTGTATGGTTCCCGCATGAACGCCAATTCCCCGAACCGCTCGCCCGGCCGATTCGGCGGGCGCATGTTCCCCGCGGCCGCGCTCGCTGCCGCGACGATCGCGCTCGCCACGCTCACGCGGGCCGCGCTCCTCGCGAGCGTACCGCCCGGGGCGATCGGTGCGGGCGAAGCGCTCGCCTCCCTCGTCATCGGCTTCGCGTTCGACCTCGTCGTCGCGACCTTCATGTGCGCGCCGCTCCTTGCACTCCTCATGCTTGCGCCGGACCGGCTGGCCGCCACCCGGCCGTGGCGCGCCTTCGTCCTGCTCGCCTGGCTGGCGGCAGTCTACGGGCTGACGCTCGTGGCCGTCGCGGAATGGCTCTTCTGGCAGGAATTCGGCGGGCGTTTCAACTTCATCGCCGTCGACTACCTCCTCTACACGCACGAGGTCTGGAACAACATCCGCGAGAGCTACCCGTTGCAGCCCCTGTTGCTCGCCCTCATGCTGCCGGCGCTCGCCGCGCTCGTCGTGCTGCGAGGCCCGCTCTGGAGCGGCGCCGGCGCACCGGTTGCGACGCGGATGCGCTGGGTGGCGGTCGCCACCGGCCTCGCTCTGGTGGCAGCGCTCGCGCGTTTCGCCGACAGCGACTACCGGGAGTACTCCCCGCGCGACATCGCCAACGAGCTCGCGGGCAACGGCGTCTTCCAGTTCTTCGCCGCCAACCGGCGGAACGAACTGCCCTTCGAACGGCACTATGCCGCCATCGACGGACGGCGCGCGCTCGGGATCGTCCGCGCGGCCCTCGCCGCCTCGGCGAGCCGGCCCTCGCCCCTGATTGGCGAAGGCGTCGAGCGCCTGGTCGCGCCGCGGCTCGCCCCGGCGCGCCCGCCCAGCATCGTGATGATCAGCATCGAAAGCATGGGCGCCGAGTTCCTGGGCAGTTACGGCAACCGGCGCAATCTCACGCCCAACCTCGACCGGATCGCGCGCGAGAGCCTCTGGTTCAGCAACGTCTACGCGACCGGGAACCGCACGGTGCGCGGGCTGGAAGCCCTCACGCTGGCTCTGCCGCCCACGCCCGGGCAGTCGATCGTGCGCCGCCCGGGAAACGAGGGCCTCTTCACGCTCGGCAGCGTGCTGGAGGACAAGGGATACGCCGTCACCTACGCCTACGGCGGTTACGGCTACTTCGACAACATGAATGCGTTCTTCGGAGCGAATGACTACAACATCGTCGATCGCACCGATATTCCGGGAGAGCGGATCCATTTCGCCAACGCATGGGGCGTCGCCGACGAGATACTGTTCGACTACGTGCTCGATACGCTGGACCGCGGGACAGCCGGCGACCAGGGCCGCAAGCCCTTCTTCGTGCACATCATGACCGTGAGCAACCACCGGCCCTACACCTATCCCGCGCGGCGCATCGACATCGCGTCGGGCAGCGGGCGCGATGGCGCGGTGAAGTATTCGGACTACGCGCTCGGCCGCTTTCTCGAGCGGGCCCGCACCCGCCCCTGGTTCGGCGAGACGATCTTCGTCATCACCGCGGACCACGGCGCCAACGCCCGCGGAACCATGGAGATACCGATCGACAAGTACCGCGTCCCGCTCTTCTTCTACGCCCCCGGCCGCATCGAGCCGCGCAGGATCGACCGGCTGATGTCGCAGATCGACATCGCGCCGACGCTGCTCGGCATGACGGGCTTGAGCTACTACACGAAATTCTTCGGGCACGACATGCTGGATGCCCCGGCCGCGTCGGACCGCGCGTTCGTCGCGAATTACCAGACGCTCGGTTACCTGCGCGATGGCAGGCTCGTGACGCTGCAGCCGAAGCGCCGGAGCCGCGCGTACCGGGTCGATGCGGACGGGAAGATTCTCGCGCCGATCGAAGACCGCGCGCTCACCGAGGAAGCGGTGGCGTTCTACCAGTGCGCGTCCTACCTCTTCCGCTCGGGGCTCTATCGCGACGAGGAACAGGTGCCGCCGGAGCGGCGCGACGCGACGCGGGGCGCTCCGGCG
The DNA here is from genome assembly GCA_020854035.1 of Burkholderiales bacterium. Lineage (GTDB taxonomy): Bacteria > Pseudomonadota > Gammaproteobacteria > Burkholderiales > SG8-41 > SG8-41. The sequence continues at coordinate 36,108 of JADZGE010000067.1, forward strand.
CATCGGAAGCCGGGGTGACCGGCGCCGGCGCGCGGCGATTCGTCGCCACCAGCGCGCTCGCGCTCGCGGTGACGGGCCTCTGCCTGGCGTGGCTCGCGCGGGACGGGACCATCGATTTCTCGGTCGCCGGCTACTTCGCGACCCCGAGCGGGTTTCCGCTGCAGAACGCGGCGACGTTGAGCCGCCTCGGGCACACCGGTCTGCGCTGGGTCGCGCTGGCGATATGGCTGTCCGCGCTCGTCGCGGCGGCAGCCGGCTGGCGCGCGCCCGCCTGGCGCCGGTGGCGCGGACCACTCGCATACTTCTGCCTCGCCGCCGCGGCGACGACCGGCCTTGTCGCGCTGCTGAGATCCGCGAGCGCGCATTCCTGCCCCTGGGATCTGGAGGGTTTCGGCGGCGCGGCCGCGTGGTTTCCGCTCTTTGACGCGCCGGGGGCCGCTCCGGGGCCGGGCCACTGCTGGCCGAGCGGTCACGCCGCCGGCGGCTACGCGCTCCTCGCCGGCTACTTCGCCTTGCGCGACCACAACCGGGCGTGCGCCCGTGCCGCGCTCGCCCTGGCACTGGCGCTGGGGCTCGCGATGTCCGCGGTGCAGGTGGCGCGGGGCGCGCATTTCGTGTCGCACACCCTGTGGAGCCTGTGGTTCGCGTGGCTCTGCAGCTTTTTCGCCTACGTGGCATGGGGCCCGAAAACCCCGGACGGACCGCAGTTCCGGCGCTGACTCGTCATGGCGGAAGATCCGCCGCGAAAACACTGAGCCTACTTATCGCCCCGTTACGTGTCCGGATGGTTCCACATCTCGTCGACGGCGAACACCGCCCACGCGACCAGGGCGATACGGCCACCGTGACCGGCTTGTTCCAGCGGAAGTCGTAGGTATAGCTCGGCGTCGTGGCCGAGAGGGGCGAACCCGGCTTCGGGGTGCGGGTGACCTGGACCACGTTGTGCCGGAAATCCGGCGAGTAGGCGTAGGCGATGGTGCCCCCTTCCGGGGCGGTGGCGAGCGTCAGGCGGTCCTGCCCGTCGTACTGATGGGTCCACACGTTCACCACCGCGTTCTGCTGGGCGGTGTCGTTGAAGACCTCCCCGAAGCCC
>JADZGE010000068.1 GCA_020854035.1 Burkholderiales bacterium
CTGCCCGCCGTCCTCCAGCGTCGGCACGAGCGCTTGCGGGTTGACTGCGCCATAGGCTGCCGTCCGGTGCTCGCCCTTCGCCAGGTGCACGAACGCCGCTTCGTAGGCGAGCCCCTTCAGGTTCAAAGCGATTCGGACGCGGAAGGCCGCCGAACTGCGGAAGTAGGTATGCAGCTTCATTGCAGCCCCAGCAGCCTCGCCGCGTTGTCCTTCAGGATCAGCGGCCGGACCTCCGGCTTGATCGGCAGCTTTTCGAAATCGGCCAGCCAGCGATCGGGCAGGATCACCGGGTTGTCGCTGCCGAACAGCACGCGTTCCTTGAGCAGCGTGTTGGCGTACTGGACCAGCTTCGGCTCGAAATACTTCGGCGACCAGCCCGACAGGTCGATGTAGACGTTCGGCTTGTGCAGCGCCACCGACAGAGCCTCGTCCTGCCAGGGCACCGAAGGATGCGCCATGATGATCGGCATCTCCGGGAAATCGGCGGCGACGTCGTCCAGGTGGATCGGGTTCGCGTACTTGATCCGCAAACCGCCGCCGCCGGGCATGCCGGCGCCGATTCCGGTCTGGCCGGTGTGGAACAGGGCGGGCAGCTTCGCCTCTGCAATGACTTCGTACAGCGGGTACACGTCACGGTCGTTCGGGAAGAAGCCCTGGATGATCGGGTGGAACTTGAAGCCGCGCACGCCGAAATCCCTGATCAAGCGGCGCGCTTCCCGCACCCCCATCTTGCCGCGTGCCGGGTCGATGCTGGCGAACGGGATCGCGATGTCCGCATGCTCGTGGGCGGACTCGGCGACCTCCTCGTTGCTGATGCGGCGGATGCCCATGCCCCGCTCATGGTCCACCGTGAAGACGACGAACGCGATTCTGCGCTCCCGGTAGTAGGCAGCCATCTGCGCGATGGTCGGATGCTTGACCTCGTAGCGAAAGTAGCGGCCGCGCGCTTCCAGCGAGTCCCGCTCGGCCTCGTCCGGCAGCACGCGGGTGGACGTTTCCGCGTGGGTATGGATATCGATGGCGATCAGATCCTGCAGCTTCATGAGGGTCAACGCGGTCCTCCGTCCATGCGCAGCACGCGCGCCGAGGACGGCTCGCGATACAACTCATCCACCAGGGCAGCACGGCGCTTGAGCACGGCGGCCTGGTTGATCGAACCCTTGTCGGTAATCTCGCCGGCGTCGATGAGCGGCGGTTCTTCGAGCACCATTACGCGCACCACGCGGTTGGAACTGCCGGTGCTCTGCAGCGCGAGGCGGTCGAAGATTTCCTGTATGCGGGCCCGGAGATCCTCCGGGGCGAGTCCGGCACAGGCCGCCGCATTCGGGAAGACGAGAACGCCGAGATCGTCGCGGTTATGCCCGGCGATCACCGTGTCCTGGATGTAGGGGGAGCCCGCGGCATTGATGCGCGCGCGCAGCGGTCCCACGCTCACCCAGGTCCCCGTGGTCAGCTTGAAGTCCTCGGTCGTGCGGCCGTCGAAATCCAGGCCCTGCGCCGCGTCGGCCTCATCCAGGAAACGCAGGGCGTCGCCCGTGCGATAGAAGCCTTCTTCGTCGAACGCGGCCTGCGTGAGCTCGGGCTGCCGCCAGTAGCCCGGGGTGATGCTGGGCCCCCGGTAGCGCGCTTCGAGCTTCTCGGCAACCGGGACGAGCTTCATCTCCAGTCCGTCGACCGGCAGGCCCACTGTTCCGGCGCGCCCGGCGCCCCGGTTGGTGAACATCGCGGCGGGAGCGGTTTCCGTGGCGCCGTATCCCATGATCCAAAGGATGCGTTCGCCACAGGTCTGTACCGCCAGTTCCTCGTATGCCTTCCAGACCGGTTGCGGCAGCACGGCACCAGCATACTGAAGCAGGCCAACGCGGCTGAAGAAGGTTTTCCGCAGGGCTTCGTCCTCGCGCAGGAACGGCAGCAGCGCTTCGTAACCCCGCGGCACGTTGAAATAGATCGTCGGCGCCACTTCGCGCAGGTTGCGCACCGTCTTCTCGATCTGGCCCGGCACCGGCTTGCCGTCGTCGAGATAGAGCGTCCCGCCGTTGTAGAGAACCAGCCCGAAATTGTGGTTGCCGCCGGCGGTGTGGTTCCACGGCAGCCAGTCGACCAGCACGGGCGGCGCTTCCCGCAGCGACGGCAGCGCCTGCACAAGCATCTGCTGGTTGCTGCACAGCATCCGCTGGGTGTTGATGACGGCCTTGGACTGGCCGGTCGAGCCCGACGTGAGCAGAAACTTCGCGATCGTGTCGCCCGAAACCGCGGCATGGGCCCGCTCGACGGCGTGCGTCGCTGACGTTGTCTCCAGCGCGCCGAACGGGGTAGCCGCGCGGCCATGCACGGGCGCGTGACCGACGACCAGTTCGGCGTCGGACCCAACGGCGGCCTCGATCGCGGGAGCGAAGCGCTCGCCGTGCGCAGCGTAGACAAGCCCGGGCGTGAGCAGGCGCATGACCTGGCGCAGCTTGACGAAGTCGGTGGAAATGAGGGAGTACGCCGGTGACACCGGCACGTAGGCGATGCCCACGTGCATGCAGGCAAGGGCGAGCAGGGCGTGCTCGAGATCGTTGTCCGACAGGATCGCGACCGGGCGCTCCGCCGACAGCCCGCGGTCCAGCAGCGCCTGCCCGATGGCGCAGACGCGAGCGTGCGTCTCTACGTAACTCAGCGTGCGCCATCCGCCGCCTGCCTCCCGCTGGGCGAGGAACGCGCGGTCCGGCGCCTCGCGCGCCCAGTGCACCAGACGTTCGGTGATCTTGGTCGGGTATGGTCCGAGCGCGTGTGGCGAGCGGAGCAGGATCGCACCATCGTCCCGGCGTTCGGTCGCCACGTCAGCCGGGCCGAGCGGGACCTTGCGTACGGGTGCAGCGCTCATTGCGCGCGCTTGA
>JADZGE010000069.1 GCA_020854035.1 Burkholderiales bacterium
GGGGTCTACTACTGGCTGCCGAAGTGGACCGGTCGCATCTACGACGAGGCGGTCGGCAAATGGCATTTCTGGCTGTCGATGATCACGTTCAACATCACCTTCTTCCCCATGCACTTCACCGGGCTCGCGGGGATGCCGCGGCGCGTGCCGGATTACAACCTGCAGTTCGCGGACTTCAACATGATCTCGACGCTCGGCGCGTTCGGTTTCGGCCTCTCGCAGCTGCTCTTCGTGTACGCGGTGGTGAAGGCGGTGAACAGCGGCCGGAAGGCGGGCTCGCAGGTGTGGGAAGGCGCCGACGGGCTGGAGTGGACGCTCCCCTCGCCGCCGCCGTACCACAGCTTCGAGACCCCGCCCGCGGTGAAATGAGCGCGAACGCCAGAACCGCGCTGGTGCTCGCCTCGATCGCGCTCGCGTTCTTCGTCGGCGTCGTGATCCGGCACTGGCCATGGTGAACGCGAGGCAGGCCGGCAACCGGCAGACGCTCGTCAGGCTCGCGCTCGTGTCCGCGATGATGTTCGGCTTCGGCTACGCGATGGTGCCGTTCTATCGCGCGCTGTGCGAGGCGATCGGCATCAACAACGTCGTGAAGCCGGATGCGACCGGCGCGGCGGCCAACACCCAGGTCGACGCGACACGCACCCTGGTCGTCGAGTTCGACACCAATCTGCGCAACGACCTGCCGTGGACGTTCCGGCCGGCGCAACCGAGCGTGCGCGTGCATCCCGGCGAGCTCGCCACGGTCAACTTCGAGATCCGCAACAATTCCGGCCGTCCGGTGACCGGGCAGGCGATCCCGAGCTACGGCCCGCAGGTCGCGGCGCGCCATTTCCGCAAGCTCGAGTGCTTCTGCTTCACTCAGCAGACGCTCGCGCCGGGCGAGGTGAAAGTCATGCCCGTTGCGTTCGTGATCGACCGCGAACTGCCGGACGATGTCAACACGGTGACGCTGTCCTACACCTTCTTCGAGGTCGAGGGCAGGCGCGGCGGCGAGGAGGCGAATGCCCGTGGCCGGTCAGGTTGAAACCCCGCGCAAGGCCGGAGCGGTGGACGCGGTGAAGGCGGTGCTGTGCGCGTTCATCGGCATCCGCAGGGGCGCGGCGCACGAGCGCGACATCGCGACGCTCACGCCGGCGCAGGTGATCGCCACCGGCATCGCCGCCGCGGCGCTGTTCGTCGCGGGGCTGGTGTTTCTGGTGCGCTACATAACGGGCTAGAGCGGGCGCACGCGCGCGGGAAGCGGGAGGGAACGGCATCATGATGAGTCAGTCGGCACGCTATTTCATTCCGGACCCGTCGCGCTGGCCGATCTTCGGATCGATCGCGCTGCTCGCCATGGCTTCGGGGGCCGCGTCGTGGTTCAACGGCTGGGCGCCGGGCAAGTACGTCGTGCTCGCGGGGCTGGCGGTACTTGCCTACATGATGGTGGGCTGGTTCCATTCCGTCGCGCGCGAGAGCGAGGCCGGGCGCTACAACAAGCAGGTGGACGTCTCCTTCCGCTGGGGGATGAGCTGGTTCATCTTCTCGGAGGTGATGTTCTTCGCGGCCTTCTTCGGCGCGCTCTTCTACATGCGCGTGCTCTCCGTGCCATGGCTCGGCGACCTCGAGCACCAGCTGCTGTGGCCCGGGTTCAAGGCGGACTGGCCGGCTTCCGGCCCGGCGATCAGGGAGCAGTTCACGCCGATGGGCGCCTGGGGCATCCCGGCGATCAACACGATGCTGCTCCTTTCTTCCGGGGTGACGGTCACGCTGGCGCACTGGGCGCTGCTGCGCAACGACCGGCAGAAGCTCATCGCGTGGATGTTCGCGACGATCGGCCTGGGCCTCACCTTCCTCGGCTTCCAGATCTACGAGTACGGCCACGCCTACGCCGATCTCAACCTCAAGCTCTCGAGCGGCGCCTACGGCGCGACCTTTTTCATGCTGACCGGCTTCCACGGCTTCCACGTGACCGTCGGCTGCATCATGCTGACCGTGATCCTGTTCCGCTGCGTGGCCGGGCATTTCACGCCGGAGCACCATTTCGGTTTCGAGGGCGTCGCGTGGTACTGGCACTTCGTGGACGTGGTGTGGCTGGGCCTTTTCATATTCGTCTACTGGCTATAAGGCAAGTCAGAACAATCCGAAGAAACAACAACGGCCGATCAACAAGAAGGGGGGACACCCTGTCAGTAGGGGACGGCGCCGCACCGAGCGTGCGGCGTTTTTTTCGGGCCCCGGCGGGCCGCCGCTACTGAAGCCGACCGCTGATGAAGCCGAAGTGGTAGCCGAGCATGAGGAGCGCGAACAGCACCAGGGAGAGCGCCACGCGGACCGTGAGCGCCCGCGCCATCCGCTCCGATCCGCCGCGGTCGGTGACGAGAAAGTAGAGCGCCGAGAACAGGCTCCCGACGATGAATGCCAGAAACAGGATGACGACGATCTTCACGAGCGGCCCCGGCAGGCAACCAGTGTAGCCCAGACTCCGGCGACCGTGGCGCACTTTCCCACCGGCGCCCCGGCCCGAGGCGCAGCCCGCGCATGTCTTTTCGCCTGAAAGCGCGAGTCTTGCCGACGCTGGCAACGGCAGCGGGCGTCGCGGTGGCGCTCTCGCTGGCGGGCTGGCAGCTCGGGCGCGCCCACGAGAAGGAGGCGCTCGGCGCGAGGCTCGCCGCGCTCGCGCGCGATGCACCGGTCGTGATCGCGCAGGCGCAAGTGCGGGCGGAGGACCTCGAATGGCGGCGGGTGATCGCGCGCGGGCGTTTCGAGCCGCGCTACGGCGTGTTGATCGACAACCGGACCCGTCACGGGGTGCCCGGCTACCACGTCGTGATGCCGCTCGCGCTCGGCGGGGGCGGGCGCTACGTGCTCGTCAACCGCGGCTGGATCGCGGGCAACCCCGACCGCTCCCGCCTGCCCGAAGTGCGCACGCCCGCGGGCGAAGTCGAAGTCTCCGGGTTCGCGACGGTGCCGGCGCGGAGCCACTTCGAGCTTTCCGACCGGGTGATCGAGGGCCGGGTCTGGCAGAACCTGACGCTGGAGCGCTACCAGCGCGTCTTCCCGCTCGCGCTGCAACCGGTCCTCATCCAGCAGGAGAACCAGGCGAACGACGGGCTCGCGCGCGACTGGGCCCCGCCCGGCATCGGCGTCGAGCGCCATTACGGCTACGCGGTGCAGTGGCTGCTGCTGGCGGTGACGCTGCTCGTCTTCTACATCGTGACGCAGGTCGAACGCCGGCGCGAGCCGCCTGTCTGAAGCGGGAGCGCCGCTGGCGCGCGAGCGGCGAACCGCGAAGACCGACGCCGGCAGGCGGGAGCAGGATGAAAGCCACCGAACCCGGGCAAGCGCCGCGCCGCAGCCGAACCACGTTCTGGCTGATTCTGCTCGTGGCGGCTGCCCCCGTCGCCGCCTCGTATTTCGCGTACTTTCTCTGGCGCCCGGCGAGCACGGTGAACTACGGCGAGCTGATCGTCCCGCGGCCGGTATCCGGTATCGCGCTCGCGCGTCCCGACGGCACGCCGTTCGATCTCTCGGCGCTCAGGGGCAAGTGGGTGCTGGTCGCCGTGGACGCCGGGAGCTGCGACGCGGAATGCGAGCGCAAGCTCGTCTACCTGCGCCAGTTGCGGCTGACGCAGGGCAAGAACAGGGACCGCGTCGAGCGCGCATGGCTCGTGAGCGGCGCCGGCCCGGTGGCCGGGGTTGCGGCGCGCTTTCCGGGCATGTTGGTGCTGCGCGCGTCCGGCCCCGGCCTCGCGGAGGCGTTTCCCGCGCCGCGCGCGGCTTCCGATCACATCTACCTCATCGATCCGCTGGGCAACCTCATGATGCGATTCCCGCGCGATCCCGATCCGAAAGGCATGACGCGGGACCTCTCGCGGCTGCTGAAGGCTTCGGCAAGCGGATAGCAGACGGTCGGAATGGTGCTACACTTCGCCCTCTTTCGCACGATGAGCCCGATCGGGATCGCGACCCGGCGGGCCGCCGACGGGTCTCTCATGTCCACCAGTGTCGCGGGCGATGCGTTCGCATCGCGGTTCGGCCAGCTGCTGCGGCTCGCCAAGCCGCGCGTGGTCTCGCTCATCGTCTTCACGGCGGTGATCGGGATGTTTCTCGCCACCCCGGGCATGGTGCCGCCGCAGGCTCTCTTCGCCGGCAGCATCGGCATCGCGCTGACGGCCGCCGCCGCCGCGGCAGTGAACTGCCTGGTCGAGCAGAAACTCGACGCGCTGATGGCGCGCACCCGCTACCGGCCGCTGCCCCGCGGACAGGTCACCTCGCTCCAGACCCTCGTTTTCGCGGGCATCGTGGGCGGAGCGGGGCTCATCACCCTGCACCAATGGGTGAACGCGCTCACCATGTGGCTTACGCTCGCCACGTTCGTCGGCTACGCGATCGTCTACACGGTCCTCCTGAAGCCGATGACGCCGCAGAACATCGTGATCGGCGGCGCCTCGGGCGCCATGCCCCCGGTGCTGGGATGGACCGCCGTCACGGGAGAGATCGCGCCCGACGCGCTCATCCTCTTCCTCATCATTTTCGCCTGGACGCCGCCGCATTTCTGGGCGCTGGCGCTCTATCGCAAGGGCGAGTACGCCAGGGCGGGTATCCCGATGCTGCCGGTGACGCACGGCGACCGGTTCACCCGCCTGCACGTCCTCTTCTACACGGTGATACTCGCGGCAGTCACGTTGATGCCGTTCGTCACCCGGATGAGCGGGATGATCTACCTCGCGTCCGCGCTGGCGCTTGACGCCGTGTTCCTGTGGTACGCGGTCCGGATCTGCGTCGCGTACAGCGACCGGCTGGCGCAGCGGACCTTCCGCTATTCCATTTTCTACCTGACGGCGCTCTTCGCCGCGCTGCTCGTCGACCATTACTTCCGTGTACCGGTCTGACGCAGCCGCGGCGGGCCGCCGCCGCGCGGCGATCCTCGCCTGCGTGCTCGTCGCGGCGGCGCTCGCCGGTTGCGAGCGGGCGCCGCAAAAACCGAGGTTCGAGCTCACCGACATCACCGGAGCCTCCTTCGGCCGGGAATTCGATCTGCCGGACCACGACGGGCGCAGGCGCACGCTGGCGGATTTCCGCGGCAAGGTCGTGACCGTCTTCTTCGGTTTCACGCACTGCCCGGACGTTTGCCCCACGACGCTCGGGGAAATGGCGCAGGTCATGCGCGAGCTCGGGCCCGACGCGGAAAAGGTCCAGGTATTGTTCGTGACGGTCGACCCCGAGCGCGACACCGCGCCGCTGCTCAAGCAATATGTACCGGCCTTTCACCCCTCGTTCATCGGCCTTGCCGGCGATGCGGAGGCGACGGCGCGGGTGGCGAAGGAATTCAAGGTGTTCTACCAGAAGCAGCCGCTGAAGAGCGGCGGCTACAGCGTGGACCACTCGGCCGGCACCTATGTCTTCGACCGCGAGGGACGCCTGCGCCTGTTCGCGCCGTACGGAAGGGGAGCCGCGCCCATCCTGCACGATATCCGGCTGCTGCTCGCCGGCGCGTGAGCGCGGCCGGGGAGCGATCAACGAAAAGGCCCCGGAACGCCGGGGCCTCGCGCGCGGCGGGTGCGCCCGTGCCTACGCCGCGGCGCGCGTCATCTCGCCCTTCATCCTGGCGAGCGCCTTCGCCTCGATCTGGCGGACCCGTTCGGCGGAGACGCCGAGTTCGCGGGCGAGATCGTGCAGCGTCGCCGGATCCCGCTCGGCGAGCCAGCGCGCTTCGATGATGCGGCGGCTGCGGGCATCGAGCGCCTGCAACGCCCGCGCGAGCCCCGCGCTGTCGCGCTCCGCGCCCTGCGCCTCTTCGAGCGCGCGGCCCGGCTCCGCGTTCTCGGCGGCGAGGTACGCGATCGGGGCGTATGCCGCTTCGTCATCGTCGGTGGAAGACTCCAGCGCGAGATCCTGCCCGCCGAGACGCGTTTCCATCTCGGCCACGTCGTCCGGGCTCACGCGCAACTGCCGCGCGATGCGCTTGACGTCGTCGGCGCCGAGGCTCCCGAGTCCCTGCTTGAGGCTCCGCAGGTTGAAGAAGAGCTTGCGCTGCGCCTTGGTGGTCGCGACCTTCACGATGCGCCAGTTGCGCAGGATGAACTCGTGCATCTCGGCCCGTATCCAGTACACCGCGAACGATACGAGTCGCACGCCGCGCTCCGGGTCGAAGCGCTTCACCGCCTTCATCAGCCCGATGTTGCCTTCCTGGATGAGATCGGCCTGCGGCAATCCGTAGCCCATGTAACCCCGCGCAATCGCCACGACGACGCGCAGGTGCGAGACGACCAGCCGGCGGGCCGCCTCGAGATCGCCGTGCTCCCGCAGCCGCCGCGCGAGCGCAGTTTCCTCCTCCTGGGACAGGATGGGGAAGCTGTTCACGGCCTGGATATAGGATTCCAGGCCGACAGCGGCAGACGGAATGGGCAAGGCGTAGGTATTCATCACGATCCCCCTCTACCGGAGCGAGTTTAGCACTCCCAGGATGAGAGTGCCAGAACGTGACAAAAGTTCCGCCGGAGAAAGGGATGAAAAGAGATTTCGATCAATGACTTGAGCTACATCCGCAGTGGCTGGCCGGCATCGACCCGGGAAAGATGCCTCGCCACCGAGAGCCAGCTCCCGAGCCACCCCAGCGCCGTGGCCACGCCAAGGAGGAGCGCCGTATCGCGGGGACTCAGCGGGATCAGTTCGATGCGGGCGCCGTAGAGGGCGGACAATTCCCCCAGCCCGCCGTTCAGCGCCTTTACCGCACCCCACAGCATGGCCCAGGCGAGCGCGCCGCCCGCGAGACCTTGCAGCGCGCCGAAGTAGAGCAGCGGCCGGCGTATGAAGGCGGCGCTCGCCCCGATCAGCCGCGCCACCTCGATTTCGTCGCGGCGCGTCAGCAGTTGCAGGCGGATGGTGTTGAACGTGATGGCGATGAGAGCGAAGCCGAAGAGGGCCGCCAGTATCGCCACGGCCAAGCGTCCCGCCTTCAGCCCCGCCTCCAGCCGCTGCGCCCACTCCGAATCGAGTTGCACGTGCGCGACGCCCGGCCAGCGCGTCGCTTCGTCACGCAGCGCCGCGAGCGCCGCGGCCGAAGCGTCCCGGGGCTCGACGATGTAGGCATCCGGCAGGGGATTGCGCTCCAGGCTCTCGATGACATCGGTAAGGCCGGTGCTTGCCTTCAGCTCGGCGAGGGCCTCGTCGCGCGACACGAACCGGTACGCCCTGACCCCGGGATGCCCCTTGAGCCGCTCGCCGACCCGCGCGGTGTCCGCGGCTCCGGCGGCAAGCGCGAGGAACACCGAGATCCGCGGTTCCGGCGCGAGCGCCCGCGCCGATGCCTGCAGGTTCGCGACCACGAGATGCAGACCCGCGGGCAGCGCGATCGCGATGCCGGTCACGGCGACGCCGAAGAGCGTCGCGAGCGGCGCGCGGGCGAGGCGGGCGAGCGACCCGGTCAGGCTCTCGTAGTGGTGGCGAAGCCAGGCGCTCATGCGGTGTCCGCCAGCTTCCCGCGGTCGAGCGCGAGGCGGCGCGGAGCGAGCCGCGCCGCGAGCGCCTCGTCGTGGCTCGCGATCACCACCGTGACGCCGACCTCGTTGAACGACTTGAGCAGTTCCCCGAGCGCCGCCGCGCTCGCCGCGTCGAGATTGCCGGTCGGCTCGTCGACGAGGAGGATCGCCGGCCGGTGCACGATGGCGCGGGCGAGCGCGAGCCGCTGCTGTTCGCCCCCGGAAAGGGCAACCGGGTTGGCGCGCTCGTGCCGCAGCAAACCGACCTTGTCGAGCGCGGCCCGCGCGCGGCGCGCCGCCTCGCGGCGCGGGAAACCGACGATCGCGAGCGGCAGCGCGACGTTGTCGAAGGCGCTGCGGTCGAAGAGCAGCTTGTGATCCTGGAACACCAGGCCGAAATTGCGCCGCAGGTACGGCAGCGCGCGATCCCTCAGGGCGCCGACGTTCTGCCCGTTGATCATCACCGTGCCGGCCGTCGGGCGCTCGATCGCCGCCATGAGCCGCATGAGCGTCGACTTGCCGGCGCCGGAGGGGCCCGTCACGAACACGAGTTCGCCCGCCTCGATCGCGAGCGAGACCCCGCTCAACGCTTCATGCCCGCCGGGGTAGCGCTTGGTGACGCGGCTGAACGAAATCATGAAGACGGGCGAGCGGAGATCGGGGACCGGGGACGGGACCCGGCTCTCCTGTCCCTCATCCCGCGTCGCCCTTCACTCGAGCAGGGCGGAGACGAACTCGCCCGCATCGAACGGGCGCAGGTCATCCAGCCCTTCGCCGACGCCGATGAAGCGCAGCGGTATCGGCCGCTCGCGGGCGGAACCCGGGCGCAGATGCGCGATCGCCGCGATGACGCCGCCACGCGCGCTGCCGTCGAGCTTGGTGAGGATGAGCCCGGTCACGCCAAGCGCATCGTCGAACGCCTTCACCTGCGCGAGCGCATTCTGGCCGGTGTTCGCGTCGAGAACGAGCAGCACCTCGTGGGGCGCGCCCGGCAGCGCCTTGGCGATGACGCGCTTCACCTTCCTGATTTCCTCCATGAGGTGGAGCTGGGTCGGCAGCCGCCCAGCGGTGTCGGCGAGCACGACGTCGATCCCTCGCGCCTGCGCCGCGTTGATGGCGTCGTAGATCACCGCGGCGGCGTCCCCCGATTGCTGCGAGATCACCGTCACACCGTTCCGCTCGCCCCACGCGATGAGCTGTTCGCGCGCCGCGGCGCGAAACGTGTCTCCCGCGGCGAGCAGCACCGAGTGCCCCTGGCCCCGAAAATAATTCGCGAGCTTGCCGATCGAGGTGGTCTTGCCGCTGCCGTTCACCCCGGCCAGCATGATGACGAAGGGACGGCGCGCGTCCACGGCGAGCGGGACGGCGAGCGGCTCGAGCGCCGCGAGCAGCGCGCCGTGCAGCGCGTCCTTCAGTTGCGCGGCGTCGGTATAACGCCCGCGGCGCGCGCGCTCGCGCACCGCCTCGATGAGCGCCGCGCTCGCGCCGGGGCCCACGTCGGCAGTGAGGAGGACGGCCTCCAGCTCCTCGTAGAGCGACGCGTCGAGAGCGCGGCCAGCCCCGAAAAGACCCGCGAGGCGGGAGCCAAGCTGCCGGCGTGTCTTGTCGAGGCCCTGCTTCAGGCGGTCGATCCAGCGGGAGCCGCCGCCGTCGCCCTTCGAACCTCTCAGGAAACTAAACACGCGCCTGGCAGTCTCATCGGGTTGTGGTCGCGGGCGGGCAGCGCGCCCACGCCGCCGCGTCGGGACAGCCGGTGCGTCGCTCGCTACAATCCCGGATTCTAATCCACTCGCCGTCCTTCGCTGACCATGCACTTTCCCGGATCGTCCCGCGCCGCGGCGCTCGCGTTCGTGGCGGCCCTGCTTGGCGCCACGCCCTCCCATTCCACCTTCGCCGCCACCGCGGAGCACCGCCTCGCCAACGGCATGCAGGTGATCGTCAAGCCCGATCACCGTGCGCCGGTCGTCGTGGTCATGGTGTGGTACCGGGTGGGCAGCATCGACGAAGTGAACGGCACAACCGGCGTCGCGCACGCGATCGAGCACATGATGTTCAAGGGCACGCGCGCGACCGGCATCGGGGAGTATTCGCGGCTCATCGCGGCGGCGGGCGGTCGCGACAACGCGTTCACCAGCAACGATTACACCGGCTATTTCGCCGTGTTGCAGAAGTCCCGGCTGGAGCTCGCGTTGCGGCTGGAGGCAGACCGCATGGTGAATCTCACGTTGAGTCCCGATGAATGGGCGCGCGAGATCAAGGTAGTCATGGAGGAGCGCCGCTACCGCACCGACGATCGGCCCCGCGCGCTCGTCTACGAGCAGCTGATGGCGGTGGCGTTGGCGGCGCACCCGCACCGCAATCCGGTCATCGGCTGGATGAGCGACCTCAGGAATCTCACCGTCGCGGATGCAAGCGAGTTCTACCGGCGCTGGTACGCGCCCAACAACGCCGTGCTGGTGGTGGTCGGTGACGTGCGCCCCGAAGAGGTGGTGGCGCTGGCGGAGAAGCATTTCGGCGGCATCGCCTCACGGCCACTGCCGCCACGCAAGCCCCAGGACGAGCCGCCGCAGCTCGGCATGAAGCGGCTGACGGTGAAGGCACCGGCGGAACTGCCCTACGTGCTGACGGTCTTTCGCGCGCCCGTGCTGCGCGATCCCGAACGCGACGAAGAGCCCTACGCGCTCGAGATGCTCGCCGCGGTCCTCGCCGGCAACCCGGCGGCGCGCCTGCCCCGCAACCTCGTGCGGGTGGAGCGGCTCGCGAGCGCGGCGAGCGCGTCCTACGACGGCCTCTCGCGCGGGCCGGGCTTCTTCTACCTCAGCGCGACGCCGGTGCCGGGGCGCACCGCCGACGATGTCGAGCGCGGACTGCGGCGCGAGATGGAGCGGCTCATTGCCGAGGGCGTCACGCAGGAGGAACTCGACCGCGCGAAGGCCCAGGCGATCGCCGGTCATGTCTACCAGCGTGATTCCATGATGTATCAGGCCCGGGAGATCGGCGTGCTGGAGATGTCGGGCATTTCGCACCGGAGCATCGACGTGCAGCTCGAGCGGCTGCGGGCGGTGACGCCCGAGCAGGTGCGCGAGGTCGCTCGCAAGTACTACGTCGACGACGCGCTCACCGTCGCGCACCTCGATCCCCAGCCGCTCGACGGCCGGCGCCCGGCGCCGCCGCCGGCGGGGTCGCGCCATGGGGAGTGACCGGTTCGCTCCGGCCGCGGCCGGGTCGGCGCACGCCGCGGCGGGGGCCGGCGCGCCGGCACGGCGGGCCGCGTGGCGCGCGCTCCTCGCGTGCGCCGCGTTCGCACTCGCCCCTGCGCTTCCCGCCCGCGCCCAGTTGCCGATACAGCACTGGCAGACTTCGGGGGGGGCACGCGTTTATTTCGTGGAGAATCACGGCCTGCCCATGCTCGATCTCTCCGTGCAGTTCCCCGCCGGATCGAGCCGCGACCGCGCCCGGTCTTCCGGCGTCGCGGGCATGACGAACCGCCTGCTCCAGCTCGGGGCCGAGGGCATGGCCGAGGACGAGATCGCGCGGCGCCTCGCCGATGTCGGCGCGCAGCTCGGGGCGCGGTTCGATACCGACCATGCGGGACTCGGGCTGCGTACCCTCGTGAGCGAGCGCGAGCTCGTCCAGGCCCTCGACGTGTTCGCGCGCGTTCTCGCGCGCCCGGCGTTTCCGGCCGACATCCTCGAGCGCGAGAAGGTGAGACTGATCGGCGCGCTCCGCGAAGCCGATACCCGTCCCGATACGATCGCCACCGTCAATTTCTACCGCATGCTCTACCGCGACCATCCCTACGCGCTGCGCCTTACCGGGGACGCCGGCACGGTGCAGGGCATCACGCGCGAGCAACTCGTCGCGTTTCACCGGGAATATTACGCGGGTGCGCGCGCGGTGGTCGCCATGATCGGCGATCTGTCGCGCGAGGCGGCCGAGCGCATCGCGGAGCAGGTGACCCGCGATCTGCCGGCGGGGAAGCCGGAGGACGCGCAACCGCCGCCCGTGCCGCCGCTGCCGGAGGCGGCCTCGCGCGCGATCGCCCACCCGGCCTCCCAGGCGCACATCATGATCGGGGCGCTCGGCATGAGCCGTGACGATCCGGATTACTTCGCGCTCTACGTCGGCAACTACGTGCTGGGTGGCGGCGGATTCGTGTCCCGCATCAACGAGGAGATCCGCCAGAAGCGCGGACTTGCATACTCCGCCTACAGCTATTTCCTGCCGCTCAGCCGGCCGGGGCCGTTCGTCATCGGCATGCAGACGCAGCGCGCGCAGGCACGGCAGGCGCTGGCGGTGACGCGCGAGGTGCTGCGCGATTTCGTCGCGCGCGGGCCGACGGAGGCGGAGCTCACGGCGGCCAGGGAGAATATCGTGGGCGGCTTTCCGCTTCGCATCGACAGCAACGCCAGGATCCACGAGTACCTCGCGATGATCGGCGCGTATCGCCTACCCCTCACGTACCTCGATGATTTCGTGAAGAACGTCGAGCGGGTCACCGCCGGGCAGGTGAAGGATGCGTTTTCGCGGCGTATCGATCCGGAGCGCATGGTGACGGTGGTCGTCGCCGGCGAGGACGGGAAATGACGTGAGCGACGGCGCTCACGGGCGCTACGGCGAGCGGCGCGGGCGCGCAGAGGGACGCGGCGCGACCGGCGCCGGGGCGCCGCGGTGAGCGCAAACCGCGTGCGCATCATCGGCGGCGCCTGGCGCAGCCGTCTGATCGAGTTCCCCCCGCACAAGGACCTGCGGCCGACGCCCGATCGCGTGCGCGAGACGCTGTTCAACTGGCTCGGGCAGGATCTCACGGGGGCCACGTGCCTCGATCTCTTCGCGGGGAGCGGCGTGCTCGGCTTCGAGGCCGCCTCGCGCGGCGCGCGGCGCGTCGTCATGGTGGAGCGCGATCCGGCGACGGTGCGCTTCCTCGCGGCGGCGCGCGAAGCGCTGCGGGCCGGGGCCGTCGAGCTCGCGCGCGCCGACGCGCTCCGGTTTCTCGCCGCGGAACGCGGTGTCTTCGACGTGATTTTCCTCGACCCGCCGTATGCCGTGGACTACTGGCCGCGGCTCGCGCCGCTGCTCCCGGCGCGGCTCGCCCCCGGCGGATTGGTCTATCATGAGCGTGGTGGGCGAGCCACGGCGCCGGCGGGGTGGAAGGTGCGGCGCCAGAGCCGCGCGGGAAGAGTCAACTATCAACTGCTGGAGCCTGACGCCGCATGAATCACAAGGCCGTATACCCGGGCACGTTCGACCCGATCACGCTGGGCCACGAGGACCTGGTGCGTCGCGCGGCGAGGCTTTTCGATTATCTCATCGTCGCCGTCGCGGATGCCGCCGCCAAGCGCCCGTTCTTCACGCGCGACGAACGCGTCGCCATGGTGCGCGAAGTCGTCGGCGACGTGGAGAACGTGGCGGTCGTCGGCTTCTCCGGGCTGCTCATGAATTTCGTCCGGGAGCACGGCGCCCGCGTGGTGGTGCGGGGTCTGCGCGCGGTGTCGGATTTCGAGTACGAGTTTCAGCTCGCGGGCATGAACCGCGGCATGTATCCCGACGTCGAGACGTTGTTTCTCACCCCGGGCGAGCAGTACATGTTCATCTCGGCGACCATCGTGCGCGAGATTTCCACGATGGGGGGCGACGTGTCCCAGTTCGTGCCGCCGCAGATCGCGAAGCGGCTGCAGGCGAGGATGAGGGAACGTGGCGGGGGGTAAGTGCAGCATGCGGGGCCTTCCCGGCGCCCCCGCACCCGCGACCTCGGCGAATAGCGCGTCCCCGCGCGCTCAGGCGAGATGGCGCTCCTGATCACCGACGCGTGCATCAACTGCGACGTGTGCGAACCCGAATGCCCCAACAACGCCATCTCGCAGGGCGAGGAGATTTACGTCATCGACCCGGGCAAGTGCACGGAATGCGTCGGGCATTTTCCCGAGCCGCAGTGCGTGAAGGTGTGCCCCGTCGACTGTATCCCGCTCGACCCGGGGCACGTCGAAACGAAGGAGCAGCTCCTCGCGAAGTTCCTGAAGCTCACCTCCGGAGCGCCGTGAGCCGCCGGGGTACGCGCCCGCCTGCACCCTGTTCGTCGCAAGCGCAAGCCCCGCGGATGCCCTTCAGTTCCGCTTGTGCCGGATTGCGCCCAAGCCGGCCAGCCCCAGAGCCAGAAGGGCCGCGGTCGCCGGTGCCGGCACCCGCTCGAGAAAGCCGCGTATCTCGCCGCCCGGGAAAGCGCTGCTGTGTATGTTGAAGTAGGCGCGCCCCGTCTCGAAGCCTGCGATCAGCGCCGCCTCGGCCCCGGCGACCGTTCCGCCGCCGAAGTTGGTGACAAACGCATTCGTATAGGTTCCCGCCAGCGTCAGATTGACCGTTGTTGCGTAGTTCCCGGAGGTTACGCCCGCCGGAAACCCCGGCAGCGTTCCCGGTGTTACCGCTACGCCGACTGTAGCTGTGCCGGGGGTGGCTGTGCAGCAGTGTATGTGGGCGACGGTCGTCGGGCCGATGAGCCCGGTCCAGTCCGCCGTGATGGCGAGCGTGTGGAGGGTATCGTCATAGCCGACGAGGGCGTGTCCGGTCCCCGGCGACGCATTGGCCGGGAATTCGGACGGGCCATCGAGGAGCGCGTCGTAGTAGACGAACCCGGCCTGGACGGCGGGCGCCGGGAAGGAGAGCGCCATGGCGACCGCGAACGATAGGACGGGCACAGGTCGAGCATGCAGCATGACGGACCTCCAGCGGTTGGGTTGCGAAGCGTAGCCTGCCACGCACAAACATCCCCCGCCGCCGGAGTATTCCCGCCGCCGGGGGAGGAGGCTTCGCGAGGCGGCCGCCCGGGATGTCAACGCCGCTGGCAGGCCGGGCAGTAGTACGTCGAGCGCTGCCCCTGCCGGATTCCCTTGATCGTACCGTCGCAACGGCGGCACGACTCGCCCGCCCGGTCGTAGACCATGAACTCGTTCTGGAAGTAGCCCGCCTGTCCGTCGGCCGCGACGTAGTCGCGCAGCGTGCTGCCGCCCGCGCCGATGGCGTGCTCGAGCGTCTCGCGTATCTTTACCACGAGGACCGCGCACCGTGCGCGGGAGAGCCGGCGCGCGGGGGTGCGAGGATGAATTCCTGCCCTGAAGAGGGCCTCGCTGGCGTAGATGTTGCCGACACCCGCCACGACGTGCCCGTCCATGAGAACGAGCTTGATGGCTGCATCGCGCGCGCGGGTGACGCGATGCAGCCACGCGCCGTCGAACTCCGCGCTGAAGGGCTCCGGCCCGATGTCCTTCAGAAGCGGGTGCGCCAGCGGGTCGTCGCGCTGCCAGAGTACCAGTCCGAAGCGGCGCGGATCGCGCAGCCGCACCACGGTGCCGTTCTCGAGCGCGAGATCGAAATGGTCGTGCCGGGTGGGCGCCTCGTCGCTTCGCACCACCCACAGCCGTCCCGACATGCCGAGGTGCACGATCAGCGTGCCGGTGCCGCAATCGAAGAGGAGGTATTTCGCCCGGCGGGAGAGTCCGCGGATGACGGCCCCTGCGATCCGCCGTGCCAGCTCGCGGGGTACCGGCTGGCGCAGGCGCCGGTCGCGGACGACCACTTCCCGCACGCGCTGGCCCGTCACGAGCGGAGCGAGCCCGCGGCGGGTGGTTTCGACCTCAGGCAGTTCCGGCATCGGCTGTGGCGCAATCGAACCGCTGCGACGCATGGAAGGCGCAATCAGGATCTTCCCTCTGCGCGCCCCGCGCCCCCGCGGTAAAGATCATTTCCCGGCCGCCGGCGGGGAAAGGAGCCGCTGCGCGGCGCCCTTGAAGAGGTAGTAGGCGAGCTTCTCGTCGGGTCTCACCAGTACGAGCTCCGGCTCGCGCGCCATCACGCCGAGCGAGAGCGCCGTTCCCTCGCGAAACCGCATCCGCACCAGCGCGGCGGGCGAGCCCCTGCCGCCGTAGGGCTCGACGCGCAGCGCGGCTGCGTGCCGCCATTCGTCGACCCAGCGCTGGATGTCGTCCTGGCTCAGGTCCGGGCCGCCCGGTTTCACTACCCACCGTCCCTGCTCGCGGGCAACGGTGAAGCCCGGCAGCTCGATCGCCTCGGGAGTCTCGCCGTGCGCCAGCAATTGCCTGTCGATCATTTCCGCCGCGCCCTTCGGCGGGGCCGCGGCGAGCGCCAGCGGAACGGTGTAGACCGCGTCCGCCACCAGCACGTACTGTTCGCGCGAGACGGCATTCACCATGCCGAAGTCGAAACGCTGCCCGTCGATCACGAGGCGCACGGCGGGTTGGTCGAGCTCGAAGCGCGCGAGGTCGGTCGCCGGGAGGCGCGCGCTCGCCCGCGCGCCGGCGACCGCGAGCAGGCGCTGCACGCGCACCGGGTCGGCGCGGGCGGCGAGCGGCGCGGTCACGAACCAGGTCTCCTCGCGTCGCTCGAGCACGATCGGCTGGGCGCCCGGGCGCTCGATGCGGATCGAGCGCGCGGCGCCGGCGACGGGGCCGGAGATGACGAGTTCGCGCGGGCCGCCGTCCCGGGGGCGCAGGTAAACGAAAGCGCCGAGCGCGGCGACGAGCGCCGCCAACACCAGGTTCACCCACAGCGCTCGCCTCATGCCGGAGCCCGGTCCCGATCAGCGGCGGCGCCACCAGACGAGGACGCCGGTCACCGTGAACGCGAGCGGCAGCGCGATGAGAAAGGTGAAGGCGATGAGATAGAGCATCATCGGCGGCATGTCGAGGTTGCTGTCGGGCGCCGGGCGCGGTTGCACGGTGATCAGGCGATCGTCGCCCGAGAGCCAGTTGACGAGGTTGACGCCGAGATCGAGGTTGCCGCCGTTGCCGAGGAAGGTGTTCGAGAGAAATGCGCCGTTGCCGACCACGACCACGCGCTGCTGGCGATCCCCGACCATGCGCTCGAAGGCGGTGGCGATGTTGACGGGTCCCGGGAAGTCGCGGTCCTTCTCGAAGGTGATCTCGCCCTCCAGTTTGCCGACTTCCACCCAGCCGCGCTGCGCGACCTGCACGAGCGGCACCACCCGCCACGCGTCGCTCTCGATCGTCCCGATCTGCCGCGCGTTGGGAAAGAGCGTGTTCAGGTCGAGCGAGTCGAGCACGGGGTGACGCCCGTAGCCGGCGGTGGTCCCGAGCGCGTACACCGGCGGACCGCTGCGCGGCGCGAGCGCCGGATCGATCACGGTGCCCGGCGTCAGCACCAGGCCCAGGTCTTCCGCGAGGGGCTGGAGCCCGCGCAGCGGCTCGGGATCGATCAGCCAGAGGAGGTTCCCGCCACCCGCGAGATGGCTGCGGATCCTGCCCACCTCCGCGGGAAGGAGATCGGTCTGCGGGGTGGCGATGACGAGCAGCGCCGCGTTCGCCGGCACCTCCTGCGCGACGCCAAGATTGAGGGCGCCCACGCGAAATCCCTTCTGCCGCAACTGGCGGCCGAATTCACCGAGATCGTGGTTCGCCGCGCCGTCCAGCCGGCGCTCGCCGTGGCCTTCCAGCCACAGCACCTGGCGCTCGGCGCCGCGCGACAGGCGCATGAGCGCGTTGGCGAACGTCTGCTCGTTGAACTCGGTCAGGCGCTCGGTGCGCTCGCGGTAGCTCACCACCATCTCCAGCGGGCCGCGCACGGCGGCCTCCGCCGCCGCGCGCGGCTGCTCGCGCGGATCGACGAGCTGCAACGCGATGTCGGGCTTGGCGCGCTGGTAGGGGCGCAGGAACTGCTCGATGCGACGGTGCACGTTCTCGCCGCGCGGGTCGTTCGCGATGGCGTACGCGGTCACCGTGACCGGGCCGTCCATCGCCTTCAGCACCTCCAGCGTCGCGGCGGAGACCGTGTTGCGGTGCGCGCGCGTGAGGTCGCGCTCGACGCGGTACTCGCGGGCGAACCACGCAACGAGCGTCGTGAGCGCGACGAGCAGCACGACGAAAAGGCCGTGGTGCGCGGAGAGCTGCCAGCGGCTGCGGGGCGTGATCTGCATCAGCCCCTCAGCCGCAGCGCGTCGAGCTGCCTCGCCGCGAGCGCGAGAAACGCGACCGTGAGCAGGACCGAGCAGGCGACGGCATAGCTGTCGAGCATGCCCCTGCCGAAAGGCTCGAAGTTGCGGATCGGGGAGAGCACCTGCGCGAGGCCCGCCGCGACGGCCCAGCCGCGCGCCTTCAAGCCGTCGCCGGCGACATCGCCGATCAGCAGCATCCCGAGCAGAGCCGCGAACGCGCCGATTGCGGCCGCGACGGGGTGCACCGTCAGGCACGAGAAATAGAGGCTTACCGCGGCGAAGCAGGCCGCGAGCAGCGCGAGACCCGCCGCGAACCCGGCGAGCAGTCCGTAGTCGAGGCGTGTCCCGGCGGCGAGAGCGAGCGGCATGAGCGTCACCAGCGCGACGATCACGAGCAGGAACGCGAAGAGCCCGGCGAACTTCCCGAGGACGATCTCGACCATCGATACCGGCGCCGAAAAAAGGAACGCCATCGTCTGGTTGCGGCGCTCCTCCGCCACGAGCCGCATGGCGAGCACCGGCACCGCGAACATCAGCACCGCCGCCGCCGTGGCGAAGGCGGGCGCCGCCACGAGCTCGGTCGCGCCCGGCGGGCTCGACATCCGCACGAGTTGCGGCTGCATCTGGAGGAAATCGTCGAGCCGCCGCAGGAAGGAGTAGCCGATCACGAGCTGCATCACGGTGAGCGTGACCCACGCGAGTGGCGAGGCGAAGAGCGCCCTCAGCTCCTTGCCGGCGATGGTGAGTATCATGCCGTCTCCTCGCGGCGGGTGAGGTTCACGAATACCTCTTCCAGGCTCGTCTGCGCGGGCTGCAGCCGGGCGAGCCCCCAGCTGCCCGCCGCCGCGCGGCCGACGAGGGCGTCGCAGCCCTGCGCCGCATCCGAGAACTGGACGCGGAAGAGCCCCGGCTCGAGCGCTTCGACTGCCGCGATCCCCGGTACCGCCGAGAGGGTTGCGAGCGATGGCGGACGCCGCAACTCGACCAGCACGGTATTGCCGCTCTCGAGGCGCTTGAGCGCCGCGATGCTGTCGCTGTAGACCACGCTGCCGCGATGCATGATCTGCACCCGGTCGCACACGGACTCCACCTCGGGCAGGATGTGGGTGGACAGGATCACGCTGTGCGCGCCGCCCAGTTCACGGATGAGGGCGCGAATCTCGCGGATCTGGTTCGGATCGAGGCCGATCGTGGGTTCGTCGAGGATCACGACGTCGGGACGGTGCAGGATGGCCTGCGCGATGCCGACGCGCTGCTGGTAGCCCTTCGAGAGCGCCCCGATGAGCCGCGCGCCGCTCTCGTGCAGGCCGCAGCGCCGCTTCGCCTCGCCGACCGCCTCGCGGCGCGCGGCGCGCGCGACCCGGTGCAGCCGGGCCGCGAGCGACAGGTACTCATCGACGGTCAACTCGCGATAGAGCGGCGGCACCTCGGGCAGGTAGCCGATGTGCGCCTTCGCCTCGAGCGGCCGCTCGACGAGATCGATGCCGCAGATGCGGATCTCGCCGGCGGTGGGCGCGAGGTTGCCGGCCAGCATCCGCATCGTCGTCGACTTGCCCGCGCCGTTCGGGCCGAGAAAACCGAGGACTTCGCCGCGCCGCAGCTCGAGCGCGATGCCGTTCACCGCGACATGACGGCCGTAGCGACGTGTGAGCCCGCTGGCTGAGATGGTGGACGGGCTGTCCCGTTCCGGCATTTGCGTGAGGCGCTCGATCTGGCGGGTAAACTTGTGAACCGGCCCAAATATACCTAAGATGTAACGCCTGATGAAGCATTTATCCACTCCTTTCGCCGGCGGGCGGCTTCGCCGGAGAAGTTCGCCGGAGCAGGGTCCGGCAATCCCCTAGCCGCGGCGTTTCCCCTTTTCGCGTCATGCCGTTTAACCGCCTGCCGGTTCCGCTCGCCGCCTGCGTGTTCGTCGCCGCCTGCGCGAGCCAGCCGCCTGCCGGCACGCCGGCCGGGGAGGCGGGCGCCGCGCCCAAGCCGAAGGCCGAGCCGCGCGTTGTCGTCGCCAAGCCCGCGCCGCGGCAGGCGCCGCTGCCGCCGGTCGAGCTCTCCACCGACATCCTGTTCAAGATCATGATGGCGGAAGTCGCGATGCAACGCGGGCAGCCGCACGTCGCGGTTCCGGCCTATCTCGAGCTCGCGCGTGAAACGCACGATCCGCGCATCGCGCAGCGCGCGACCGAGCTCGCGTGGAACGCGCGCTTCGTGTCGGCCGCGCTCGAGGCGGCTGGCATCTGGCTGCAGGCCGATCCCGAGTCGGCGCAGGCCCGGCAGATCGTGGCGACGCTGCTCGTGAGCCAGTCCTCGCTGGAGGACGCCGCTCCGCACCTTGCGCGCTGGCTCGCCTCCGACAAGGAGAACGTGGGGCGGAGCTTCCTGCAGTTGAACACGCTGCTCGCGCGCCATCAGGACAAGCAGGCGGTGCTGAGGCTCGTCGCGAGCCTCGCCGCGCGCTACCCGTCGGTTCCGGAGGCGCGGCTCACCGTCGCGCAGGCCGCCTGGAACGCGAACGACACGGAGCTCTCGCTCGGGGAGGCGCGCGCCGCGCTGGAGCTGCGGCCCGACTGGGAGCTGGCCGCGCTCTTCGTGGCCCAGGTGCTGCAACGGCGTTCGAACGCGGAGGCGGCGCGCTTCCTCGGGGAGTTCCTCGAGCGCCATCCCAGGGCGCGTGACGTCCAGCTGAACTACGCCCGCATGCTGGTGAACGAGCGCCGCTACGCAGAGGCGCGCCAGCAGTTCGAGGCGCTGACGCGCGAGTACCCGCGGAACGCCGAAGTCGGCATGGCCGTCGCGCTGCTCGCGATCCAGGCGCGCGACTACGAGGCGGCGGACGCGCAGTTGCGGCGCGTGCTCGAGCTCGACTACAAGGATCCCGACACCGTCCGCTTCTACCTCGGCCAGGTGAACGAGGAGCTCAAGCGCGCCGACGAGGCGCTCAAGTGGTACGGCGGCGTCACCGGCGGCAGCCAGTACGTGAGCGCGCAGGCGCGCTACGCGGGAATACTCGCGCGGCAGGGACAGCTCCCGCAGGCGCTTCGCCACCTGCGGGAGGCCGCCGCCGGAAACAGCCAGCAACGCGTGCAGTTGACGCAGGCCGAGGCGCAGCTCCTGCGGGAGGCGGGCGACTACCGGGGAGCGTTCGACGTGCTGGCGCAGGGGCTGGAGACATCACCCGCCCAGCCGGACCTCCTCTACGACTACGCGATGGCGGCGGAGAAGCTCGACCGTCTCGACGTTCTCGAGGGGAGTCTGCGCAAGCTGATCGCGCTGCGACCCGACCACGCCCACGCCTACAACGCGCTCGGCTACTCGCTCGCCGACCGCAACGTGCGCATCGACGAGGCGCACCGCCTGATCGAAACGGCGTTGAAACTCGCGCCCGAGGATCCGTTCATCATGGACAGCATGGGCTGGGTCCTCTACCGCATGGGCCGCCCGGCCGAGGGGCTCGACTACCTGCAGCGCGCGTTCAAGCTGCGCCCGGACCCGGAGATCGCGGCGCATCTCGGGGAGCTGCTGTGGGTCGCGGGCCGGCAGGGGGAAGCGCGCCGGGTCTGGGACGACGCGCTGAAGGAACATCCCGCCAACGACGTGCTGAAGGCGACGGTCAAGCGCTTGGCCCCGTAGCGCTTCCCCCCGCGCCGTGCGCATGTCGCGGCTCCACGCAGTTTGCGCGCTCCTCGCGGCGGCGAGCCTCGCGGGCTGCGCCCTCTTCGCGCCGCCGCGCGGCTCGGTCGCGCCGTTCGACCTGGTCGGCCGGGTGGCGGTCATCTTCGATGGCCGGGCGTTCTCGTCGAACCTGCGCTGGAGTCATGCACCCGGCCGCGAGGAGCTGTGGCTCATGACGCCGCTCGGGCAGGCGCTCGCCTACATCGAAAGCGGCGACACCGGCGCGACGCTCACCGGCGCCGACCGCCAGCGCTACCACGCCGCCAGCGTGGAATCGCTCACCGGACGAGCGCTCGGCTGGGAGCTGCCGCTCGCGAGCCTCACCTGGTGGGTCCGCGGCGAGCCCGTGCCGGACGCGCCCGCGTCGGGCGAGCAGCACGACGGGCGGCAGCGCCTGACGGCGCTCGAGCAGCACGGGTGGAGGATATCCTGGGTTCACTACCCCCCCGGGGAGCAGGGCGGGCTGCCGCGGCGTCTCGAGCTGCGGCGCGGCGGACAGGAAATCCGCCTCGTGATCGACGCGTGGCGCGAGACCGGGACCGAACGATGACCGAGGCGAGCTTTCCCGCGCCCGCGAAATTGAACCTCATGTTGCGCGTCGTCGGCCGGCGCCCCGACGGCTACCACCTGATCCAGAGCGTCATCCGGTTCATCGACCACGGCGATGCGATCACCGTGCGCGTGCGCCCCGACGGGGTGGTGGCGCGCGTGAACGACGTGCCCGGCATCGCCCCCGCGGAGGACCTGACCGTGCGCGCGGCGCGGCTGCTGCAGCGTGCAACGGGTACCGCTCTTGGCGCCGACCTGACCGTGGAGAAGCGACTGCCGGCGGGCGGCGGCCTGGGCGGGGGCAGTTCGGACGCCGCCACGGCCCTGCTCGCACTCAATCACCTGTGGAAGACCGGCCTCTCCCGGGCGGAACTGCTCGACCTGGCGCTCCCGCTCGGTGCCGACGTGCCGGTGTTCGTGTTCGGCGAGAACGCGCTCGTGGAAGGCATCGGCGAGCGCCTGACTCCGCTCGTGCTGGAGGACGCCTGGTACGTGGTCCTGACACCACCGGTGGCGGTCGCTACCGCGCGCATCTTCGCCGATAACCGATTGAAGCGAGACTCGAAACCGATTACAATTCACGCCTTTTCGGCCGGCCTCGCCGGCAACGATCTCGAGCCCGTCGTGTGCCGCGAATTCCCCGAAGTCGCGCGGCATCTCGCCTGGCTTGCGGAGTCGGGGCCGGCGTGGGTTACCGGCTCGGGCGGGTGCGTGTTCGCGGCATTCGCCTCGGAAGGGGCGGCACGGGCGGTGCGGGCGGCGGCGCCCGGGGACATGCGGGGATTCGTCGCGCGCGGGCTCGCGCGCCACCCGCTGCGCGAGCTCGCGCAATGAACGCGGCGGGCTGGCGGCGGCGGTGCGAAGCGTGGCGGCGATGCGAGTACAGTCGGCTTCAGCGCGGCGCCTCGAGCGCCGTGCTACTGGGGAGTCGCCAAGCTGGTTAAGGCACCGGATTTTGATTCCGGCATGCGTGGGTTCGAATCCTACCTCCCCAGCCCTGTTGAGTTGAACGATGGCCATGCGACCGGACAAGCTGCGTATCGGTGACGGCGGCACATTCGACCGCCTGATGGTGTTCACGGGCAACGCGAATCCGCGGCTCGCCGGGGACGTCGTGCGGCACCTCAACATCGACCTGGGGCGCGCCAAGGTGGGCCGCTTCAGCGACGGCGAGGTGATGGTCGAGATCCTGGAGAACGTGCGCGGCCGTGACGTCTTCGTGCTGCAGTCGATCTGCTCTCCGACCAACGACAACCTGATGGAGCTGCTGGTGATGGTCGATGCGCTGAAGCGCGCCTCCGCGGGGCGCGTCACGGCGACGATTCCCTACATGGGCTACGCGCGGCAGGACCGGCGGCCGGGTTCGGCGCGGGTGCCGATCAGCGCCAAGGTGGTCGCGAACATGATGTCGAGCGTGGGCGTCGACCGGCTGCTGACGATGGACCTCCATTCGGAGCAGATCCAGGGCTTCTTCGATATCCCCGTGGACAACATCTACTCGGGCCCGATCATGCTGGGTGATGTCTGGAAGCACGGCTTCCGGGGACTCGTCGTCGTTTCGCCGGACGTGGGCGGGGTGCTGCGCGCGCGCGCGCTCGCGAAACGGCTCGAGGCGGACCTCGCGATCATCGACAAGCGGCGGCCGCGGCCGAACGTCGCCACCGTCATGCACATCATCGGCGAAGTGGCCGGCCGGCCGTGCGTGATCGTGGACGACCTCGTCGACACCGCCAACACGCTGTGCGAGGCGGCCGGCGCGCTGAAGGAGCGCGGCGCCGAGCGCGTGCTCGCCTATTGCACGCACGCGGTGCTCTCGGGCAGGGCGGTGGAGCGCATCGGCGCGTCCGCGCTCGACGAGGTGGTGGTGACGGACACCATTCCGCTCTCGGATGGCGCGCGCTCGTGCAGCAAGATCCGCGTGCTCACGGTGGCCGGACTGTTCGCCGAGACCATGCGGCGCATCAACAACGAGGACTCGGTCAGCTCGCTCTTCGTCGAATAGCGAACCCACCGGGACGGTTTTTTTCGGGGGGCGGGCCGGTAACGGCCGCCCCGGATCGGGAGACGGACATGAAGATAGAAGTGACGGCATTTCCCCGCGCGCACCGGGGATCGGGCGCCAGCCGGCGGCTGCGCGCGGGCGGGCGCGTCCCCGGGATCATTTACGGCGCCGGCGGGGCCGCGCGCAACGTCGAGGTGGACCATCGCACGCTGCTGCAGCAGTTGAAGCGCGAAGCGTTCCACGCCTCGATACTCGAATTGAAGCTCGACGGCGAAAGCATGCAGGTGCTCTTGCGCGACCACCAGATGCACCCGTGGCGCCAGCAGGTGCTGCACGTCGACTTCCAGCGCGTGGACAAGAACCGCAAGATCCGCATGCGCATCCCGCTGCACTTCACCAACGCGGAGATCTGCCCCGGGGTGAAGACCGGCGGCGGCGTGGTGCAGCACATCATGAACGAGATCGAGATCCAGTGCCTGCCGGACGACCTGCCGGAGTACATCGAGGTCGACCTCTCGGCGCTGGAACTCAACCAGACGCTGCACGTCACCGATCTCGCCATGCCGCGCGGGGTGGAGCCGCTGCCGCGCGTGAAGCACGAGGACCCGGCGGTGGTGTCGGTGCACGTGCCGAAGGAGATCGTGATCGAGGAAGAGGCGGCCGCGCCGGTCACCGAGATCATCGGCGAGGCTCCCGCCGAGGGCGAGGCTCCCGCCGAGGGCGCGGCCGAGGGCGAGAAGAAGGAAGCCGCGGCGGAGAAGAAGGAGCCCCCCAGGAAGGAGTGATACCCCTGCGGCCCGATGGCCCGCCGGGTCGACGGCCCGGCGGGCTTTTTGTTGGCGGCATGGCGGGCGAGTGTCCCGCTCCCGGATCGTAACCCCAGTCCATCACCCATCACCGCGGCGATGAAACTCATAGTCGGGCTCGGCAATCCGGGCGACAAGTACGAGGCGACCCGGCACAACGCGGGCTTCTGGTTCGTCGAGCGGCTTGCCGTCTCGAGCGGCGCCGCGCTGCGCCGGGACGCCCGGTTCCAGGCGCTCGTCGGGCGGCTTGACGCGGGGGGTCCGTGGCTCGTCCTGCCCCAGAGCTACATGAACTCGAGCGGCCGGCCGGTGCAGATGTTGGCGGGTTTCTTCCGGATCGAGCCCGCCGACGTGCTGGTCGTTCACGACGAACTCGATTTGCCGCCGGGCGTTGTTCGCCTGAAGCGGGGCGGCGGCATCGCCGGGCACAACGGCTTGAAGGACATCTCCGCCCGGCTCGGATCGCATGACTACTGGCGCCTGCGCATCGGCATCGGCCGGCCGGCCGAGCGCGCCGCGGCGGCCGATTACGTGCTGCACCGCCCCGCGCGGGAGGAACGCGCCGCGATCGACGAGGCGATGGCGCGCGCGCTGGAGGTGCTGCCGCTCGTGCTCGCCGGCGACATGCAGGGCGCGATGCTGCGGCTGCATACGGAGGCGCCGGCGCAGGAGCGGGCGCGCCCGGCGGACGAGCCGATACCCGGGCCCGGGCCGGCGGGCGGGAACGCGCAGCGCCCGGGCAGCGGCCCCGGGCGATCCGGATGAGCCTGCGCTGCGGCATCGTCGGGCTGCCGAATGTCGGCAAGTCCACGCTCTTCAACGCGCTCACGCGGGCCGGCATCGCCGCGGAGAACTACCCCTTCTGCACGATCGAGCCAAACGTCGGCATCGTGGCGCTGTCCGATCCGCGGCTCGAGCGGCTCGCGGCGCTGGTCAGGCCGGAGAAGGTGACGCCTGCCACCGTCGAGTTCGTCGACATCGCCGGGCTGGTGGCAGGGGCCTCGAAGGGCGAGGGACTCGGCAACCAGTTCCTCGCGCATATCCGCGAGACCGACGGGATACTCCAGATCGTGCGCTGCTTCGGCGGCGAGAACGTCGTGCACGTCGCCGGCCGCGTCGACCCGCTGGCGGACATCGAGACCGTGCAGACCGAGCTCGCGCTCGCCGATCTCGCCGCCGTCGAGCGACAGCTCGAGCGTTGCGGCAAGGCGGCCCGCTCCGGCGGCGACAAGGAGGCGCAGCGTCTCCTGCCGGTACTGGAGAAGTGCCGCTCGGCGCTGGACGCCGGGCGCCCGGTGCGCGCGCTCGAATTCACCGCGGCGGAACGGGAAGTGCGGCGGCGCCTCCATCTCCTCACCGCGAAGCCGGCGATCTACGTCGCCAACGTAGACGAGGACGGCTTCCGGGAGAATGCCCGCCTCGAGCAGGTGGCCGCGCACGCCGCGGCGGAAGGCGCGCCGGTCGTCGCGATCTGCGCCCGGCTGGAGGCCGAGATGGCGGACATGAGCGACGAGGACAAGCGCGTTTTCCTCGCGGACCTGGGGCTCGAGGAACCGGGACTGAATCGACTCGTGCGCGCGGCGCACGAACTTCTCGGCCTGCACACCTTCTTCACCGCGGGGCCGAAGGAAGTGCGGGCGTGGACCATACGGCGGGGCGACACGGCCGCGCAGGCTGCGGCGGAAATCCATACCGACATCTCGCGCGGGTTCATCCGCGCCGAAGTGATTTCGTGGGACGACTACCTCGCATGCGGGGGCGAGCAGCGCGCGAAGGAGGCGGGCCGGATGCGGCTGGAAGGCCGGGACTACGTGGTGCGCGACGGCGACGTGATTTACTTCCGCTTCAACATATGATTCTCCGGCTCCACCGGAGAATCATCGCCGAAAACCCCGCCATATCGGCCGTTCGGGCCGGAAGGGCCGGGGTTATACTTTCCCCACTGTAGCGGGCGGGAGGCTGGTATGCGGAGGAGCAGTTCTGCCTTGAGATCCGTGGTGGCCGCCGGGCTTGCGGCGGTCGCGGTGACGCTTTCGGGCTGCGGCACGATGCAGCACGCGGACGGTGACGCGGTACGGATGGTGAACGCGATCGTGATGGACGACGCGGGCTACGTGCGCGCGGCGGTCGAGTCGAAGGCGGTCACCGTCAACCAGCGTGTGCCGGCGCCGGCGTACATGGAGGGCACGCCGCTCATCACGATCGCGGCACGGGCGGCGGCGCTCGACGTGCTGCGCTATCTCGTCGCCGCGGGCGCGGACGTGAACGCCCGCACGCCGGCGGACGAGACGCCGCTCATGCTCGCCGCGTTCTTCGGTGACGACGACGGCGCGGCCAGCCCGCGGCACGAGGCGGCGGTGCGCCTGCTGGTGAAGGCCGGCGCGTCGCTCGAGACGGAAACGCACAATTACACGCCGCTCACCTACGCGGCCTACAAGAACCGGCAGCACACGCTGCGCTTCCTGCTGCAGCTCGGCGCGAACGTCGATGGCGGCGCCGACGAATCGATCACCTACGTCAACACGCCGCTCATGATGGCCGCGATCCAGGGGTATGCCGACACCGTGCGGCTGCTCCTCGAGGCCGGCGCCAACCCGCGCATCCGGATGAAGGGCGGGCACACCGCCAGCGAGCTCGCGCTGAAGCACCGCCACGAGCGCCTCGCGCGGCTGCTCCACTGCGCCGAGACGCTGCCGCCCGGGGCGCGGCTCGCCGAGCGCTGCCCGTGATCCGGGCGCCGTCGCGCCCGGATCACGACGGGCACGTTCATCGAAGCGGCGGCTAGCGCGACGGTTTCGGGGGAACGAGCGGCCGTTTCTCCCCCCAGAGGAGGTCGCAGTTCTTTTTCACGCAACGCCGCAGGAGCTCGATCAGGGGCCAGGCGCGCTGCCGGATCGAGATCCGCGGCTCGCCATCGGCGCCGGACGCGCGAGCGGATTGCGCGGGCGCGCCGGGGGGCGTCGCGGCGAGGGCGCGTTCCAGCCGCTCGAGCGCGGCCGGTATGTCCTTCGCGAGGATGGCTCCGGGCAGCTCGCCGCTCTGGCCCATCATCTTCAGGAGCGCGACGCCGGGCTCGCCGAACATGGTCATGTCCCCGGCATCGCTCCGGAACTCGATCAGCATGGCGGTCTCCGTATTCGAGGGATCGATGCCCTGCATATCATCTCACGGTCAAGGAGGCCGGGGGCCGCGCTGCCGATTACAATGGCCGGATCAACAGCCCCGGAGAAGAACATGTTTTCGGCGTGACTCTCACCGCGATCCGGCCGGGCGCGAGCTCCGCGCTGCGGCACTGGCATTCCCATGAAGACGAGTTCGTCTACGTGCTCGAAGTCGGCGACCGCAACGCGCGGGATGACGTCGTCTACCCCGACGACGACCTGGTGGCCCGCGCGAGCCCGCGGGGGCGGCGGTTCACGCGGCGAGACGGCACGCCGTACTGACGCGCTCTCCGCGGCCGGCATCGCCACGGTCGTCTACGTCCCGGCCAATGCCGGAAAGGCGGATTACCGTTTGAGGCTGATCGCGACGACGCCCACGAGCACCAGCGCCGAGCCGGCGAGCTGCAGCGGGGTCATGACTTCCTCGAGCCCCAGCCAGCCGAACGCGATGGTCGTGATGGGGCCGAGCGCGCCGACGATCGCGACGGTGTTCGCGCCCACGCGCTTCAGCGCCTCCGAGGTCATGAAAACGGGGATGGCGGTGGACACGACCGCCATGCCGATCGCGTAGCCGTAGACCGGCGCGGGGAGGTCGAGGGCGGCGAGCGGCCGCAGGAGCACCCACTGCAGGATGCACGCGGCGCTCGCGGCCGACATCGCGTAGGCGGTGAAGCGCACCGAGCCCACGCGCGCTATGACTTCGGAACCCGCGACGAGGTAGACCGCGTAGCAGAGCGCGCTCGCGAACGCGAGCGCGGCGCCAAGCCAGAGGTCGCGCTCGCCGCCGCCGAGCGACTGCGCGAAGACCAGGACGAGACCCCCGTAGGTCAGCGCGAGCGCGACGACCTCCCGCCGCGTGACGCGCTTGCCGAGCATCAGCGCCGAGAGCACGACGACCATCGTGGGATACACGAAGAGAAGCAGTCGCCCGAGCCCGGCGGAGATGTACTGGAGCGCGAGAAAATCGAGGAAGCTCGCCCCGTAGTAGCTGAGGACGCCCAGGGCGCACACCGCGGCGAACTCGCGCCCCGCGAGCGGGCGATGCCCGGCGCCGCTCCTCACCCAGTACGCCGCGCCGAGGAAGAACGGCAGCGCGAACACCATCCGCAGCGCGAGCAGCGTCACCGGGTCGACGACGTGCGCGTAGGCGAGCTTGATGAAGATCGGCCGGATGGAGAAGAACACCACCCCGCCGATGGCGAGGAGCAGCCCGGAGACGAAATAACCGCGCGCGGGGGCGGACATCGGATTCGAAGGGACTGACCGAAGAGGGGGCGGTTAGTCGAGCCGAGCGCTACCGGGCAAGGCCCGCGCGCGCACTATCCAGAGTGACGCAACCTCGCTTCTGCAATCCGTCTCGTCCGGCACGCTTCGGCGACATTCTTGCGGCGGTGCGACGGGGTCTTCAAATAGATCCATACGTCTGATTCGATGAGGGTTTGTCGACCTTACTGTGCTTCCATAAACCAGCTAAATTCCACCAAATCGGAACCAGTGGGGGGAGCTCAGCAGTACTGTCGCACCAGCGCCTTCAGCGTCATGTTCTCCGCAATCGCGGTATGCGGGATCAGAGCATACCGCCAAGGCTTTCCGCCATTTCCCTGAGCGTGGTCTGATGCATTGCGGCACCATTTGACCGCCGATTCCTTCTTCGCAAGCACCACCGGGTCGGTCATCTCGTTGCTTGCCTTGGGTTCGAGCATGTAGATCTCGCCGTCAACCTCTGCCACGAAGTCTGGTTGGTACTCGAGATGTTCCGAGCCCTGGCGGTAGAAGATCTGGAACTGCCCCTTCGCGGGTTTGAACCAGCGCAACGCATCCCGCTCCAGGATCACCGCCAGTTTGCGCTCGGCGTCGGAATCGAATTTCTGCACCGGATAGAGGCAGCGTGCGAATCCGCCAAACAGGTACTTCGACATGTTGCTCTTGTCGGATGGAGACACGCGGTAGTCGGCCGGTGGCTCCTGCGCCGTGCAGGTATACGCGCTCGGCTTCAACTCCGAGTAACCCTTGCTAACCTTGACCTCGTAACCAGGGGCGTCCTCCCAATAGTGCTCCTGCATCTGCGCGTGGATGAAGCGCGCGATGTCGCGCTGGTAGCAGCGGTTCTCTTCGATGTGGTCAAACACCCACAACACTCCGTGACAGCGCACTTCCCCGGCCTCAGCGAGACGGCGCATCGCAGCCTCGCCGGCGAGGAGTACTGCGGCCTCGGCCTTGGCGAGCGAGAGTGCGTAACTGTCATGAATGGAGATGCGGCGTTCGCGCGAGCGCAGGCGCTGGGCCTCGGCGACCTCCTCGCCGGAGAGGGATCGGACCTGAAGGCCGAGGGCCATGAGGCGTTCGCCGCCATAGTCCTTGAGTTCTGCTTCATACAGCGCGTCCGGCACGACAAAGCGGTAGGGCAATGA
The DNA here is from genome assembly GCA_020854035.1 of Burkholderiales bacterium. Classification (GTDB taxonomy): domain Bacteria; phylum Pseudomonadota; class Gammaproteobacteria; order Burkholderiales; family SG8-41; genus SG8-41. Next base: position 30,026 of record JADZGE010000069.1, read on the forward strand.
GAACACCTGCTCGATCAACTGCGCGCGTTCGAGGTCGATGACGACGGACGTGTCCGAGACCAGGACGTCCATCGCCCGGCGCCCTCAGGCCGGGTTTTCCAGCCGCCGCCCCAGCTCCCGGACCGTGATCCCCAGAAGCTCCGCGGCTTTCGCCTCCGAAATCGCGCCCTCGGACACCGCGCGGTAGCAGAGCCGCGTGAATCGTTCCGGTTTCTCCGGCGGGACCGCGCCAGGCTCGGCATAGGGCGGTTTCCGCCATCCCCGGCGCACGAACTCCTCGAACAGACGCTTGAAGACTGGCTCGCCGATGATCCCCAAGTCCTTCAAGCGATACGTGATTGCCTGGATGCTGACCTTGAAAAGCGCTTTCAGCTCGACCAGCTCGCCAATGGAGAGTGCGTCGCGGTGCTTGCCGACCTCCCTCCAGAGAATCTCGGCGGGCATCAAGAAAGCGCTCGCGAAGCGGTGCGCGAGCTTCTCGCCGGCCGCACCGCCCGGTACCTGGAGCACATGGTGCGCCAGTTCATGCGCGAGCGTGAAGCGCTGGCGCTCGCCCGTGTCGTCCTGATTGACCATGACAATCGGCACGTCGGCGCCCTTGCTGCGGCGCGCGACGCACATGAGTCCCGACACGCGCTCGCCCAGCTTGAGCGGAATCACCTTGACGCCCTGTTCTTCCAGGAACTCGGCGAGGTTGGGGATCGGGTCATTGCCCAGGGTCCACGCCGAGCGCAGGCGCTCCGCCGCTGCTTCGGCCTCGCCCTGCTCGCTCACGCGGTACGGCACGCCCTGCGGTGGCGACCATGCGCCGCTCGGTGCCCCAATGAAGTCCTCGATCTCCAGGTAGCGCTCCACCGCGCTCAGAACCGAGGCCTTGATGGAGGCCTCTTCCTTGCGGCTGGTGATCTTGTTCTTGCGGAATTCCATCGCCTCGAGCCTCAGGTCGTTCTCACCGAGGAGATAGCTCTCCGGCACATTCAGCGCCCTGGCGATGGCGGCAAGCACGTCCGAGCCGGGCATCATCTCGTCTCGCTCGTATTTACTAAGTGCTTGTGCGGACACGCGTTTGTCAATGGCGGCTACCAGGTCGCGCAGGGACATCCCCGCTGCCTTGCGGGCTAGCGCTAGTCGTTTACCGATCATGGCAGGCCTCTCGGCAATGGTGGATGGGCAAGTTGACAAATGATGTATATTATATACTATCTGTAAACTATCGAGCCGCACCGTCAGGAACCCCTCCCGCCGGCGGACGGCGCCGGGCTATCAAATCGGAGCACAGCCATGGCGCACAATCCCGGAAGGAAGAAAGATGGCGGTAGTTTTGACGAAGCGACGATCGAAGCAGTCTGGCAGAAGGGAACGCCCGTTCCCGGTTACGCAGCCTTCCGCAGGGACGCCTGCGGCGCACTGATGCAGCGGAATCGCCACGGGTTGGCCATGCAGTACGGTTGGGAGATCGATCACATTTATCCGATTTCCAAGGGCGGTTCCGACAATCTCAGCAACCTGCAGCCGCTACAGTGGGAGAACAACCGCAACAAGGGCGATTCGACTTCCGGCAACTACTGCAAGGTTGCGGCCTGAGGCTCCCATGAACGGATTCGACAACGAAACCCACCGTGCTGTATTCGAGAAGTCGAACGGGCTCTGCCACCTGTGCCGGGAGCCGATCGCATTCTCGAACTACGGAAACCACGGCGCACGCGGCGCCTGGGAAATCGATCATTCCAGGCCCAAGTCGCAAGGCGGTACCGATCACCTGAACAACCTCTACGCGGCCCATACCGCGATACGCTTCTCGAAATCGACGCCGGATTCGATCGCGCCCAGGACTTCGTCGCTCGCGCCGAACACCCCCTCGAAGAGTTGGAACTTCTGCGACAGGAGTTCGAACACACGCCGGTCCGCGTCGTTCTTGCGGTTGAGGAAGTTGACGACCACAACGTCGTGCTCCTGCCCGTAGCGATGGTAGCGGCCGATGCGCTGCTCGATCCGCTGCGGATTCCAGGGCAGGTCGTAATTCACCACCAGCGAGCAGAACTGCGGATTGATGCCCTCGGCGCCTGCCCCGGTGGCGATCATGATGCGGCCCTGCTCGCGGAAATAGTCCACGAGCGCGGAGCGCATGTCGGCGGTGCGTGAACCGGTGACGCGATCCGTCGGCGTCCGTTGACCTTCAAAATCCAAAGCTGATCGCCCGGCCAGCCGCTGGAACGAGCCTGTCGCGAAAGCTACCGTTTTCGCCCCCCGAGCAGGCCGCCGAGTACGCCCCGGACGATCTCCCGGCCGACCTGCGACCCGATGGCCCGCGCCGCGCTCTTTGCCGCCGCCTCGAGCGCGCCCTCGCGCCGGCCGCCGCGCGGACCGGTCGAACCGCCGAGGAGACCCCCGAGCGCGTCGAGAAAGCCGCCGCCGCGCCCGGCCTGGGCGCTCCCGCCCGCGCCACCGGAGGCAGGCGACTCGACCCCCGCGCGCCGCTGGAGCATTTCGCAGGCGGATTCCCGGTCCACCGCCTTGTCGTAGACGCCCGCCACGACGGAAGACGCCATCACTTTCCGTCGCTCCTCCGCGCTGACCGGCCCCACCCGCGTGCCCGGCGGCACGACGAGCGCGCGCTCGACGACGGTGGGGCGGCCCTTCTCGTCGAGCATCGAAACGAGCGCCTCGCCCACCGCGAGCTCGGTGATCGCCGCCTCCACGTCGAGCTTCGGGTTCGCGCGGAGCGTCGTCGCTGCCGCCTTGACGGCCTTCTGGTCGCGAGGGGTGAAAGCGCGCAGCGCGTGCTGCACGCGGTTGCCGAGCTGTCCCAGCACGGTGTCGGGCACGTCGAGCGGGTTCTGGGTGACGAACCACACCCCCACGCCCTTGGAGCGGATCAACCGCACCACCTGCTCGATTCTCTCCAGCAGCGCGGGCGGTGCGTCGGTGAAGAGTAGATGCGCCTCGTCGAAGAAGAACACGAGCTTCGGCTTCTCCGGGTCGCCCACTTCCGGCAGCGCTTCGAAGAGCTCGGAGAGCATCCAGAGGAGCAGCGTCGAGTAGAGCTTAGGCGCGCTCATCAGCCGCTCGGCGGCGAGGATGTTGACGAGCCCGCGGCCGCGCGCGTCGGTCTGGATGAGGTCCGCGAGGTTCAGCGCCGGCTCGCCGAAGAACCGGTCGCCGCCCTGCTGCTCGATCGCGAGGAGCCCGCGCTGTATCGCGCCGATCGACGCGGCGGAAACGTTGCCGTACTGCGTCGTGAAGGCGCGCGCGTTCTCGCCGACGTGGGCGAGGAGTGCGCGAAGATCCTTGAGGTCGAGCAGCAGCAGCTTGTTGTCGTCGGCGATCTTGAAGGCGAGCGCGAGCACGCCGGACTGGGTCTCGTTCAGTCCCAGCATGCGGGCGAGAAGGAGCGGCCCCATCTCGGAAACGGTGGCGCGCACGGGGTGTCCCAGCTCGCCGAAGGGATCCCAGAAGGTGACCGGACAAGCCTCGAAGGCCATGTCACCGAGGCGGAGCCGCTCGATGCGCTCCTTGATCCTGCCTTTCGGCTCGCCCGGCTGCGAGAGTCCCGCGAGATCCCCCTTCACGTCGGCCAGGAACACCGGCACGCCGATGCGGGAGAGCCCTTCGGCGATGCGCTGGAGCGTCACGGTCTTGCCCGTGCCGGTTGCTCCGGCGATCAGGCCGTGGCGGTTGGCGAACTTCGGCAGCAGCGTCGCATCGGAGTCGCTTTTCGCGACGAGAATCGGCTCGGGCATGGCGGGGCGCGTGTTAGAATCCGGGCCATTCTAGCCCGCATTCGACGCGGGCAGGGGCCGCGCGTAGCGCGGGCGGCGCGTGGCGCGAGCGGAGCTCCGCGGGGGGACACGTTCCCCCGCTCTTTCGGGTTTCAGGGGTCAGTCATGGCCGGTCACAGCAAGTGGGCCAACGTCCAGCATCGCAAGAACCGCCAGGACGCGAAGCGCGGCAAGATCTTCACCCGCCTCATCAAGGAAATCACCGTCGCGGCGCGCCTCGGCGGCGGCGATCCCGATTCCAATCCGCGGCTGCGTCTCGCGATGGACAAGGCCTATTCGAACAACATGTCCAAGGACAACGTCGAGCGCGCCATCAAGCGCGGCACCGGCGGGCTCGAGGGCGCCAACTACGAGCAGGTGCGCTACGAGGGCTACGGCATCGGGGGGGCCGCGGTGATGGTGGATTGCCTGACGGACAATCGCACCCGCACCGTCGCCGACGTGCGCCACGCGTTCACCAGGTCCGGCGGCAATCTCGGCACCGACGGCTCGGTCGCGTTTCTCTTCAGGCACTGCGGTCAGCTCGTCTTCGCGCCGGGCACCGACGAGGCGAAGCTCATGGACGCCGCGATCGACGCGGGCGCGGAGGACGTCGTCACGAACGACGACGGCAGCATCGAGGTCGTCACGGCGCCGAACGACTTCGTCGCGGTGCGCGCCGGCCTCGAGCGGGCGGGGTTCAGGGCGGAGCTCGCCGAAGTGACTTTCAAGCCCACCACCGAGAACGTCATGAAGGGTGACGAGGCCCAGCGCATGCAGAAGCTCCTCGACGCGCTCGAAGGCATCGACGACGTGCAGGAGGTGTACACCACGGCCGTCATCGACGGCGGCGGTGGGTGAGGTGGAACGCGGGAGGAGAGGGGAGCGAGGAGCGCCCGTCGGCCGCAAAGCGTCATGACCTTCCTGCCCGGCAGCGCGCCATCGACCTCGTCAGGATCCTCTCGACGATGCGTTCGCATCCTGGGTATCGACCCCGGTCTCGTCTGCACCGGTTTCGGCGTCATCGACCAGGCCGGCAACCGCATGTCCTACGTCGCGAGCGGACGCATTCGCACGCCGAAAGGCGACCTCGCGGAGCGGCTGAAGGCGATCCTCGAGGGCCTGCGCGAGGTGATTTCTTCCCATGCGCCAGCCGAGGTCGCGCTGGAGAAAGTCTTCGTCAACGCCAATCCGCACTCGACGCTGCTCCTCGGCCAGGCGCGCGGCACCGCGATCTGCGCGGCGGTCCTCCACGGGCTGCCGCTGGCGGAGTACACTGCGCTGCAGGTGAAGCAGGCGGTGGTCGGCAGCGGCCACGCGGAAAAGCGGCAGGTGCAGGAAATGGTGCGCCGCCTCCTTGCCCTGGCCGGCAATCCGGGCCCGGACGCGGCCGACGCGCTCGCCTGCGCGATCTGCCACGCGCACGGCGGCCACGGTCTGGGGCGGATCGCGACGGCGGGTTTCCGGGTGCGCCGCGGCCGGCTCGTGTAGAAGTACAAGAGATGCCGCGGGCAAGCGCGGATCGATCAACCGGTTTTCATCGGCGTTCATCGGCGGCTCATCAGGGATCCGGATGATCGGGCGGATAGCCGGCAGGCTCCTCGAGAAGCATCCCCCGCAGATCGTGGTGGACGTGAACGGCGTCGGCTACGAGGTGGACGTGCCGATGAGCACGTTTTACAACCTGCCGGCGACCGGCGCCGAGGTGGCGCTCTACACGCATCTCGCGGTGCGCGAGGACGCGCACCAGCTCTACGGCTTCGCGACCGAGAGCGAGCGCCACGCCTTCCGCCAGCTCCTGAAGATCTCCGGCGTCGGCGCGCGGACCGCGCTCGCGGTGCTGTCGGGACTGTCGGTCGCCGATCTCCGCGACGCGGTGGCGGGACAGGACGGCGGGCGGCTCACGCGCATACCGGGGATCGGCAGGAAGACCGCGGAGCGCCTGCTGCTGGAACTGCGCGACAAGCTCGACGCGAGCGCCGCCGCGCAGCCGGCCGTTCCGGGCGCGGCGAGGACGAGCGACGTCACGAATGCGCTGCTCGCGCTGGGATACAATGAAAAGGAAGCCGCGTGGGCGGTCAGGCAACTGCCCGCCGGCGCCGCGGTCGCCGACGGGATACGGCAGGCGCTGCGGCTTCTGTCGAAGCAGTGACGAGCGATGAGCACAGGCGGGCAACGCGCGGAGCGCCGCCGCTTCTCCGGCCGCGTCGCCCATTACCATTGCCCATTGCGCATCCGGCATGCTAGAAACTGACCGCCTCGTCGCCGGCGCCGCGGCCTCGCCGCAGGAAGAGGCGCTTGATCGCACGCTGCGCCCGCGCCTGCTCGAGGATTACGTGGGGCAGGAGAAGATCCGCGACCAGTTGTCCGTCTTCATCGAGGCGGCGCGCAGGCGGCGCGAGGCGCTCGACCATGTGCTCCTGTTCGGACCGCCGGGGCTCGGCAAGACCACCCTCGCGCACATCGTCGCGCACGAGATGGGCGTGAACCTGCGGCACACCTCCGGCCCGGTGCTGGAGCGCCCCGGCGATCTCGCGGCGCTGCTCACCAATCTCGAGCCGAACGATGTCCTCTTCATCGACGAGATCCACCGGCTCTCGCCCGTGGTCGAGGAGATACTCTATCCCGCGCTGGAGGACTTCCAGATCGACATCATGATCGGCGAGGGCCCCGCGGCGCGCTCGGTCAAGCTCGACCTGCCGGCGTTCACGCTGGTGGGCGCGACCACGCGCGCGGGCATGCTCACCAATCCGTTGCGCGACCGCTTCGGCATCGTCGCGCGCCTGGAGTTCTACGACGCCGCGGAGCTTGCCCGCATCGTCGAGCGCTCGGCGCGGCTGCTCGCGATCGGAATCGTGCCCGAAGGGGCCGCCGAGATCGCCGCGCGCGCCCGCGGCACCCCGCGCATCGCCAACCGCCTCCTGCGGCGCGTGCGCGATTTCGCCGAAGTGCGGGCGCAGGGGACCGTCACGCGCGAGGTCGCCGACGCCGCGCTGAAACTCCTCGACGTGGACCCGCTGGGACTCGACGTGATGGACCGCAAGCTGCTGCTCGCGGTGATCGACAAGTTCGCCGGCGGCCCGGTGGGCGTCGACAACCTCGCCGCGGCGATCGGCGAGGAGCGCGATACCATCGAGGACGTACTCGAGCCCTACCTCATCCAGCAGGGCTACCTCCAGCGCACCCCGCGCGGGCGCGTGTGCACGGTCACGGCGTACCGGCATTTCGGCCTGGCGCAGCCCGCGCGCGCCGCCACGCCGGACCTGTGGTCGGAGCCGCCCGCCGGATGATTGATGCGGAATGATGCATGTGGAATGATGCATCGAACTCCGCGCGCGGGTTCCGGCCGCGGGGTGAAAGCCGTCCCGTCGGTCATGGCTCATCGTTCCGGCAGTTCACCTGGGCCGTCCGCGTCTACCACGAGGACTGCGACGGCGCGGGCGTCGTCTATCACGCCGGATACCTGAGGTTCCTCGAACGGGCCCGCACCGAGTGGCTGCGCGCCCTCGGGTTTCCCCAGTCGGCGCTCGCCGCCCGGCACCGCATCGCCTTCGTCGTGCGCGCGCTCGCGATCGACTACCTGCGGCCGGCGCGCTACGACGACACGCTGGTGGTCGGCGTCGCGCTGGAGGCGTTGAAGGGCGGGAGCATCCTGCTCGCGCAGGAGGTCGCGCGCGACGGCGCGACGCTCGCGAGCGCGCGCGTTAAGATCGCGTGCGTCAACACGGGCTCCTTCCGCCCCGTTAGAATACCCGGCGTCGTATCGGCGGCGATCGACCGGTGCGGCGTCTGACGGAGATCGCGGACGAGGACCCGGTATGAGCCCTGGCGTCACCCACGACATGTCGGTGCTGGGCCTGATCACCGGGGCGAGCGTGCTGGTGCAGCTCGTGATGGCGGGGCTGCTGCTCGCCTCCCTCCTTTCGTGGTACTACATCTTCCTCAAGACCTTCACCTTCAAGCGCGCGACGCGCCTCGCCGACGAGTTCGAGAAGGATTTTTGGAGTGGCGGCGACCTGAACGAGCTCTACCAGCGGGCGGCAGGCTCCCGCGGCGCGGGAACGCTGGAGCGCGTCTTCGAGGCGGGGTTCCGCGAGTTCGCGAAGCTGCGCAAGCAGCCCGGGATGGACGTCGCGGTGGTGATGGACGGCACCCGCCGCGCGATGCGCGCCACCTACCAGCGCGAAATGGAGCGCCTCGAGTCCCATCTCTCCTTCCTCGCCTCGGTCGGCTCGGTGAGTCCCTACGTGGGGCTCTTCGGCACGGTCTGGGGGATCATGAATTCGTTCCGGGGCCTCGCCAACGTCGCGCAGGCCACCCTGGGACACGTCGCGCCGGGTATCGCGGAAGCGCTGATCGCCACCGCGATGGGGCTGTTCGCGGCGATCCCGGCGGTGATCGCCTACAACCGCTTCGCCGGGGACGTGAACCGCCTCGCCACGCGCTTCGATTCGTTCATGGAAGAGTTTTCGAACATATTGCAGAGGCAGACGCACTAAGTCTGGTGATGGGTGATGGGTGATGGGTGACGAGGGACGCGGGAGGAGGGGCGAACCATGCTGATTGAACGGCGCAGCGGTCGCCGCCTGATGAACCAGATCAACGTCGTGCCCTACATCGACGTGATGCTGGTGCTGCTCGTGATCTTCATGGTCACCGCGCCGCTCATCAATCCCGGCCAGATCGAACTGCCGCAGGTGGGCAAGACCTCGGACCCGCCGGTCCAGCCGATGGAGGTGTCGATACGTGCGGACGGCTCCCTGTGGTTGCGCGATCGCGCGCGCGCCGGTGACGAGCGCAAGGTCTCGCGCAGCGAGCTTCTTGCCGCGATCCGGCAGAAGCAGAAGATGAATCCCGAGCAGGCCGTCGTGATCGCGGGCGACAAGGAGGTCCGCTACGAGTCCGTGCTCGAGGTGATGGACATGCTCCAGCAGAACCACGTGCGCAAGGTGGGGCTGCTCGCCAAGCCCCGCCCGTGAAGCAGGCGGCCGCGCTCCCCGCGGTTTCCAGGGCGCGCGAAGCACCCGGCTACCGAACCTGTCGATGACGGCCGACCCCTTCACCACTGCCCACGAGCGCGCCGCTTCCGGCGCGCTGGCGGTCGTGACGCATCTCCTTTTCCTCGCGCTCATCGTCTTCGGCGTGACGTGGCAGAAGCGACAGCCCGAGGCGATGGTGGTGGATCTCTGGAACAACCTGCCGCCGCTCGCCGTGCCGAGGGCGGAACCGGCGCCGGAACCCACGCCCAAGCCCGAGCCGCGGGCGGTGAAGCCCGAGCCCAGGGCGGAACCGAAGCCGGTCCCCAAGGCGGAACCGAAGGCGGTGCCGAAACCGGTCGCCAAGGCCGAGCCCAAGCCCGCCGTGAAACCCGACATCGCGTTGCGCGAGAAGAAGGAGCAGGAGCGCAAGGCGGCCGAAGCGGCGCTCGCCGAGAAGAAGCGCCGGGAGCAGGAGCAGGCGCAGGCACAGGCGGCGATGCAGGCAAAGGAGGCCGCCGAGGCGAGACAGCGCGCCGCGCGGGAGGAGGAGGCGCAGAAGAAGCTCGCCGCGCAGCAGGCAACCGCGCAGGCGAAACTGGTGGACGAGTACAAGCGGAGGATCGCCGAGCGGATCAAGCGCTTCATCGTCGAGCCGCCCAATCTCCAGGGCAATCCCGAGGTCGAGTTCGATGTCGTGCTGTTGCCGGGGGGCGAAGTGCTCGGCGTGAAAACCCGCCGGGCGAGCGGCACGGCCTGGGACAACGCGGTCGAGCGCGCCATCCTCAAGGCGCAGCCGCTGCCGCTGCCGCCCGACCCCACGCTGTTCCGCGAGTTCCGGGAACTAAACCTGAAATTCCGGCCCAAAGAATGATCGCGGGGGGGGAGCGCCGCGCGCGGCGCTCCGGAGGCTGAACTTTGGCGTGCCGCCCGGTATAATCATCGGACATGAGGCTAGTCGAACGGCTCGTGCGGCTCGGCGCGGTTTCGGGCTTCCTGATCGTTGCGCCGGCGTTCTTCGCCGCATCCGTTCACGCCGCGCTCACCATAGAGATCATCGGCGCGGGCACGAACCAGCTTCCCGTTGCCATCGCCCCGTTTCGCGCCGAGGAGGGGCTTTCCCAGAAGCTGACGCCGGTCATCGCGGCGGACCTCGCGCGAAGCGGCCTCTTCCGGCTCGTCGATCCGGGTGGAGTCAACCCGCCGCCGTACCAGCCGGGCGAGGTGGATTTCGGCACCTGGCGCGCGCGGGGGGCCGAGGCGCTCGTGATCGGCGGCGTTTCCCCGCGCGGCGACGGGCGTTTCGACGTCCAGTTCCGCCTCATGGATACGGTGAAACAGGTCCAGCTCGCCGGCTTTGCCTACACGGCGTCCGCCGCGCAGTTGCGGCTGACCGCCCACAAGATCGCGGACGTCGTCTACGAGAAGCTGACCGGCGATGCCGGCGTATTCTCCACGCGCATCGTCTACGTCGTGAAGCAGGGTCGCCGCTACGAGCTGCAAGTCGCGGACGCGGACGGCCACGGCGCGCAGACGATCCTCGCGTCGAACGAGCCCATCATTTCCCCCGCGTGGTCCCCCGACGGCGGGCGGGTCGCCTATGTCTCCTTCGAGCAGAGGAAGCCGGTCGTCTACGTGCAGTCACTCACCACCGGCGCGCGCCGGGCGGTGGCGAACTTCTGGGGCAGCAACAGCGCGCCCGCATGGTCGCCGGACGGCGTGAAGCTCGCGGTGGTGCTCACGAAGGACGGCGGCTCGCAGATCTACCTCATCGGCGCGGACGGGAGCGGCGAGACGCGGCTTACCCGCAGCTCGGCGATCGATACCGAGCCCAATTTTTCGCCCGACGGCAAGAGCATCCTCTTCACCTCCGACCGCGGCGGGAGCCCCCAGATCTACCGCATGCCGGCGACGGGGGGTCAGCCCGAGCGCGTCACTTTCGAGGGCACCTACAACGTGTCCCCGCGGCACAGCCCCGACGGACGCGGCTTCACGTTCATACAGCGGAACGGCTCGCGCTTCAACGTGGCGACGCAGGACTTCGCCACGCGGCAGGTGCAAGTGCTGACGGAGGGTGCCGTGGACGAGTCGCCGACGTTCGCGCCCAACGGCAGGATGATCCTCTATGCGACCGTGGTCCGCGGCCGCGGCATCCTGTCCGCGGTTTCGAGCGATGGCCGGGTGAAGCAGCGGCTCGTATCGGAGGCCGGCGACGTGCGGGAACCGGCGTGGGGCCCGCTCATGAAGCAGTGAACCGCAAGGAGACCGACACATGAAACAACTCGCGATGACGGCATTGAGCGTGGTCTTCCTCGTCGGGCTGGCTGCTTGCAGCAGCACGCCGACAAAGGAGCAGGAGGGCGCCGCGGTCGAGGACCGCAAGCCCGACGCGGGCCCGCCGCCGGTGGTCGTCGACCGCCCGCCGGTGAGGCCGGTCGACCCGGCGGCGGCGAAGGGGCTGAAGACCGACTCCTTTGCGGGGAGCCCGCTGCGCGATCCGAAGAACATCCTGTCCAAGCGCAGCATCTTCTTCGATTACGACAGCAACCTCGTGAAGGAGGAGTACAAGCCGATCGTCGCGGCCCACGCCCGCTATCTGCAGCAACACGCCGCAACGAAGATGCGAATCGAGGGTAACGCGGACGAGCGCGGGAGCCGCGAGTACAACCTCGCGCTCGGCCAGCGGCGCGCGGACGCGGTGAAGCAGATGATGCAGATCCTGGGCGCCAAGGCGAACCAGGTGGAGACGGTGAGCTTCGGCGAGGAGAAGCCGCGCTGCAACGAGTCGAGCGAATCATGCTGGGCCCAGAACCGGCGCGGGGACATCGTCTACCAGGGCGAATGACCCCGGGCGACGAGTGACGGGCAGGACCGTGCGGCGGGTCGCGCTGTCGCTGCTCTGCGCCGGGGCCCTCGCGGGCCCGGCGCAGGCGCAGCTCTTCGGCGGCGATGAACTCGCGCGCAAGCAGATCGCCGAGCAGGGCCGGCGCATCGACGCGCTGAAGGAACAGAACGACGCGCTCGCGGCGCGGCTCGCGCGTATCGAGGACGCCATGAAGTCGCTCGCCTCCTCCAGCTCCGGTTTCGAACTCGCGCAGCAGCTGGAGCTGCTGCGCACGGAGTTGCGGCAGATGCGCGGGCAGATCGAGGTGCTGGGCAACGACGTGCAGCAGAGCGCCCGGCGGCAGCGCGACATGTACGTCGATCTCGACGGGAGGCTCAAGCGTCTCGAGCAGTCCGGGCCTGCGGCCGCGGGCACACCCGCTGCGGGCGCGGCGCCCGCCGCCGTGGCATCCGCGAAGCCACCGGCCCCCGGAGCGCCCGCCGCGGCGCCGCCCGCCGAGGCGGGCGCGTACGAGGCGGCGCAGGGCCAGCGGCGCATCGGCAACTACCAGGGCGCGATCGCGGGATTCCAGCACTTCGTCGCGCAGTATCCGAAGAGCACGCTCGCGCCGCGGGCGCAGTACTGGATCGGCGACTCCTACTACAACCTGCGCGATTTCAAGAACGCGATCGCGAGCCAGAACCGGCTGATCGCGACCTATCCCGAGAGCTCCTCCGTGCCGGACGCGCTGCTCAATATCGCGAGCTGCCAGATCGAACTCGGCGACACGGTGGGCGCGCGGCGCACCATGGACGGCCTCGTGACCCGCTACCCCGCGAGCGAGGCGGCGGAGAAAGCGAAGCGGCGGCTCGCCACCCTCAAGTGATGGGTGATGAGCGGTGGGCGACCGGTGACGCCGGAATTCGAGCGCCCAGTCCGTCGCGAGTCGCCGAACATGAGGTCACGCACCAAGCGACTGCGGCTGTCCGCTTCCGTTAGCCCGCGATGACCGATCTCGCAGTCGTGCTGCTCTCGGGTGGGCTCGATTCCGCGACGACGCTCGCCATCGCGCGCAGAGAGGGCTATGCCTGCCACTGCCTCACTGTCGACTACGGCCAGCGCCACCGCCCGGAACTCGGGGCGGCCGCCCGGGTGGCCGACGCGCTCGGCGCGGCCGAGCACCGGGTGATCTCGCTCGATCTTGCGGCATTCGGCGGCTCGGCGCTCACGGACCCGGCCATCGCGGTCCCGCCGGGCCCGACGGCGGGAATACCGGTCACCTACGTCCCGGCGCGCAACACCGTGTTCCTCTCCCTCGCCCTTGCGTGGGCGGAGGTCCTTGACGCACGGTCGATCTGGTTCGGCGCGAACGCCGTGGATTATTCCGGCTATCCCGACTGCCGCCCCGAGTACATGCGAGCGTTCGAAACGCTCGCCAACCTGGCGACGAAGGCGGCGGTCGAGGGCCGCCGGATCGCGTTGCGGACCCCCATCATCGATCTCAGCAAGGCGGAGATCATCCGGCGCGGCACCGCGCTCGGGGTGGACTACGGCATGACGCTTTCCTGCTACCAGCCGGACGCGGAGGCCGGGGCGTGCGGCGTGTGCGATGCGTGCCGGTTGCGACGGGCGGGTTTCGCGGCGGCGGGTGTGCCGGATCCGACGCGCTACGCGGGAAAGGCGTGACCGGAGACTCGGGACCGGAGGCGGGAGACGGGCGGGCCCGGTTTGTCACCGCCTGGTGTTCGCCCGCCAGTGTGGCTTGCTCCTCTCCCTGCTGTCGCCTTTCGCCTCCCCCTGCGGATTGGTAGAATTCGCAGCCTTTCACTTGATGAATTCGTGACGCGCCACGAACCCCTGGCGCGTCACGAATTCATGGGCGGTTAGCTCAGGGGTAGAGCAGCGGACTTTTAATCCGTTGGTCGGGGGTTCAAATCCCCCACCGCCTACCAGAACAATGCCGGCCGATGCCGCCATGTTTCTGGATGCTGGAGACCTGGCGCTCGGGCCGATCCATCCATTGCGCCGGGCCGCATCGCTTCGGTCCCGGCTCTCCCTGTCGTCTCGTGGCGACGCGGCGGAAACCTTCGGCGGGTCTGGCAGCACAAGTACCCGGCTATTCAGCGGAATTCTTCGCCTCTTGACCTGTCCTATGTGATCCGGAGCCCGGCGGAAGCCGGGATCCGGATACCTTTTGTAACAATTTGCACAGCACGGATACAGCACCCTTAGCTACCATCGCCCATGTAGCGTCAGGCTTGCGAGGCAGGGCCATGAAAGCCGTCAAGGCGTCCGTTCTTTCCGTGATCGCGCTGGTGGGGTTCGCGCTCGCCGCGGAAGCGTTCGCGCACGGGCGCGGCTACTACTACCCGCGCCACCGGAGCAGCGTCAGCATCGGTATCGGGGTCGGCGTGCCGGGATACTGGTACGGGGCGCCCTACTACCGGCCGTACTATCGCCCCTACTACGGCTATCCGTACTACGGTTATCCCTATTACGCTCCAGCGGTGGTCGTTCCCTCCGCTCCGCCCGTCTATATCGAGCAAGGGCAGCCCGCTCCGTCGGCGGCCGCGCCGGCCGCCCCCTCGGAAGCGTACTGGTATTTCTGCGCCGAGTCGCACGCCTACTATCCCTACGTGAAGGAGTGCGCCGGTCCGTGGCAGCGGGTGTCGCCGCTGCCGCCGCCGTCGTGAGCGGGTCCCGCATGATCTCCGCATCGAGAACTTTCGCCCCGCTGCTGGCCCTGCTCATCGGTGGCTGCGTGACGGTGCCGACCGGCCCGAGCGTGATGGTCCTGCCGGGCACCGGCAAGAGCTTCGATCGGTTCCGCGCGGATGAATCCGTGTGCCGCCAGTATGCCTACGAGAGCATCGGCGGCCAGACCGCGGCGGGCGTGCAGCAGGATGCCGCGGTGAAGAGCGCGGTCATCGGGACGGTCCTCGGGGCCGCCGCCGGTGCGGCGCTCGGCGGCCATTCGCAGGATGCGGCGATCGGTGCCGGCGTCGGCCTGCTGACGGGGAGCCTCGCCGGGGCGAGCGCCGGCAACCTGTCCGCATACGAGGCGCAGTACCGCTACGACATCGCTTACACGCAGTGCATGTACTCCAAAGGCCACCGCGTGCCGGTTTCGCGCGGCTACACCGCGCCGGCGGGCGAGCGGCAGGATGCTCCGGCCCAGCGCGGCTACTCCATCCCGCCGCCCCCGCCGCCGGGCACGCCGCCGCCCCCGCCGCCAGGCGTCGCTCCACCGCGCCCGGCTTCCTGAGTTCCCGCCGCCACGACGTGCGCCGGCGTCCGCGCCGCGCGCGCGCGCTTCTCGTGTCCGATGCGCGCGACAATCCGCCGCCGCTCCGCCGTCTCGCGCCCTGTCCCGGCGCGAATCGCCTCCGCGCCACGCTGTGGTATCGTGCGCGACTGTTTCGAGGAGGAAAGGAGCATCGAACATGCTGAAAGCGGCGATCTACGGCCTCGGCCGCTGGGGCAGCACGCTGGTGGACTCGGTGAAGGACAGCCGGAAGTTCCGCTTCGTCAGGGGGATTTCACGCAATCCCGCGAATCACGAGGAGTTCTCGAAGTCGGCCGGGATCAGGATCGTGTCGTCGTACGGGCGCGTGCTGAAGGATCCCGGGATCGACGCCGTCGTGCTGGCAACCCCGCACTCGCTGCACCCGAAGCAGATCATGCAGGCGGCGAAGGCCGGCAAGCACGTCTTCGTCGAGAAGCCGATGACGTTGACGCGCAAGAGCGCGGAGAAAGCGGTCGAGGCCTGCCGCGCCGCTGGCGTGACCCTCGGCGTCGGGTTCAACCGTCGCCACGCTCCGGCGATCGTCGAGATGGTGCGCCGCATCCGCGCGGGCGAGATCGGCGATGTGCTGCACGTGGAGGGCGCGCATTCCGGATCGACGGGCTATCGTCTTGGCACGCAGAGCGCCTGGCGCGCGACGCGCGAGGAAGCGCCCGGCGGCGGCATGACCGCGCGCGGCATCCACGCGCTCGACGCGATGATCCAGATCGCGGGGCTCGTCACCAGCGTCTACGCGTTCAGCGACCGGCGCAAGATGCCCGAGCCGCAGTTCACGATGGACGACACGACCACAATGCTGCTAAGGCACGCGAGCGGCGCGACCGGCTATCTCAGCACGATTTTCGTGACGGGCGAGTTCTGGCGCGTGCACGCCTTCGGCTCGAAGGGATGGATCGAGTCGCGCGGGGACACCGACCTCGCGATCCGCGGCCTCGACGGCGCTCCGCAGAGGATCGCGCTCGACGCCGTGAACAAGGAGCAGGCGGAACTGGAGGCGTTCGCGGACGCGGTCGCGGCGAAGCGGCCGTTCGTCGTGCCGGCCGACGAGGCGGTGAACAGCGTGGCGGTGCTCGAGGCGATCGTCGCGTCGGCGGCGAAGGGACGCCCTGTCGCGATTCGGTGACCCGCCGCGCGGTCCCGACCCGGTCGCGCCCCGGGAGGAAAGGGGAACCGCTCGCCATCCGAGCCGCCAGCGGTCGGCCGCCAGCGGCAAGCAGCCGGAGCCGGCACCGCGCGCCAATGGCTGCGAACTGGCGGCGGACATCTGACGGCTGCCGGCTCTTGGGCGGCGTGGCCGCCGCTCAGCCGCCCTTCAGCACCTCCTGAAGGGCGGCTTCGGCTACCGAGATTTCCACTCCCGCGCGCTCGGATTGCAGCAGCATGAAGCAGCGCGTGTCGCGCTCGCCCCAGCCGCGGTTCAGCGCATCCGTCATTTCCGCGAGCGTGAGATTGGCGATGCGCATCGGCACGTTGAGCTCGCGCCCGAGCTCGGTGGCGAGCACGGCGTCCTTCACCCCGAGCGTCAACGCGAAGGCGGCCGGGTCGTAGCTGCCCGGCAGGTATTGCTCGGCGAGGCGGTCGAAAACGCGCTTTCGTCCCATCGCGCCCTGGCGCACGGCTGTCCACAGCGCCAGCGGGTCGATACCGGCTTTCACGCCGACGGAGAACACCTCCGCCAGCACGCCCATGAGGGCGTAGCCCGCCATGTTGTGCGTCAACTTCGCCACCGAGCCCGCGCCGACCGGCCCGATGTGCATGGGCTCGTCCGCGATGGCGTCGAGCAGCGCCTTGTGCCGGTCGTAGACGGCGCGCTCGCCACCGACCCACAGCGCGAGCTTGCGCGACTTCGCCCCGGCCGGGCCGCCCGAGACCGGCGCGTCGAGCACCGCGATGCCCTTCGGGGCGAAGCGGTCCGCGATGCGCCGCATCACCGTCGGCGAGTTCGTCGAAAGGTCGAACCAGGCGGTGCCCGGGCGCATGCCTACCTGGAGCGCTTCGGACACTGTCTCGACCTCCTTCGGGCCCGGCAGCGAGGTAAACACGACCTCGGCGGCCTGCCCCACCTGCCGCGCGCCGTCGGCCCACCTGCAGCCCGCCTCGACGTGCGGGTCTCCCGCCGCGCGCCTGAGGTCGGTCACGACGAGGTCGTGCCCGGCCGCGCGCACGTTCAACGCCATGCTCGAGCCCATGAGGCCGAGACCGATGAATCCCACTTTCATGTTGTCTCCTCGAGACTGGCCGCCGATGAACGCCGATGTGACGAGTGCAAGCTCCGCGCGGCGGCGAGCGGCGGGGAACCCCCGACGTCACAACGCGGCACGTGAGATGACGCGCTGTTGACTCTATCGGCGTCTATCGGCGTCCATCGGCGGTTCCGTTCACGCCTTCCTCATCGCCGCGAACGCCTGCTCCAGGTCCGCGATGAGATCGTCCGGATCCTCGAGCCCGATGTGCAGCCGTATCGTCGGGCCGCCGGGATCCCACCGGGTCGCGCTGCGGTTCCTCGCTACGTGCGCTACCTGGACGAGACTCTCGTAGCCGCCCCAGCTCGAACCGATGCCGAAGAGCTTCAGCGAATCGATGAACGTCGCGACCGCCCGGTCGGTCACCGGGATCAGCACCAGCGAGAAGAGGGAGGCGGCGCCCTCGAAGTCGCGTTTCCAGATCTGGTGGCCGGGATCGTTCTCGAGCGCGGGGTAGATCACGCGCTTCACGTCCGAGCGCAGTTGCAGCCAGCGCGCGACCCTGAGAGCGCTCGCCATCTGCTGCTTCATGCGCACGCCGATGGTGCGAAACCCGCGCAGCGCGAGGTAACAGTCCTCCGGGCTCACGCAGAAACCGAACCCGCCGACGGTTCTGCGCAGCGGCAGCCAGCAGCGCTCGGTCGTGACGATGACGCCCATCATCACGTCGGAGTGCCCCGCGATGTACTTGGTGGCGGCGTGTATGGAGAGGTCCACGCCGTGCTCGAAAGAGCGGAAGAAGTACGGCGTGCCCCAGGTCGTGTCGGCGAAAACGAGCGCGCCGCGCGAGTGGGCGACCGCCGCGATCGCCGGAATGTCCTGCATCTCGAAGGTGAGCGAACCCGGCGACTCGCAGAACACCACTTTCGTGTTGGGCCGCATGATCCGCGCGATGTCCGCGCCGAGGAGCGGATCGTAGTAGTCGACCTCGATCCCGCCCGGCTTCAGGCGGCGCTCGCAGAAATTGCGCGTCGGCACGTACGCCGAGTCGGTGACGAGGACGTGGTCGCCGGGCTTGAGAAACGCGGAGAGCGACGCGGTGATCGCGGCGAGCCCCGAGGGCACGGCGACCGCCGCGTAGCCGCCTTCCATACGCGCCACGGCGTCCTCCAGCGCGAAGGTCGTGGGCGTGCCGTGAATCCCGTAACGGACTTTCTTGAAGTCATCGTCGCCGCGCGCTTCGTACGCGGCGAGGTCGGGGAAGATCACGGTGGATGTGCGGAACACCGGCGTGTTGACCATGCCCTGGTAGCGGGCTGGGTCGCGCCCGGTTCGGGCGAGGAGCGTGTCTTTCTTCATGGGAATGCGCGGTCAGGGTGGACGCAGTGGGTGGGTCAGCCGCTCCCGTATTCTGCGCGGTCGCTCCGCCCTGCGCAAAGTCCATCATGTGTACAAAGGGGCGCGACCCCGGGAGTCCGGAGTGGACCGCGCAAACGGGCGGTAGCTATAATCCGTCGCCTCCCGGCGTGCGCTCACGCGAAGAAGGCGACTCGGTGCGGCAGGCGGTTCCGCCGTTGCGATATCGAACGTGCAGCAACAAGGGGGCGCTGTCGTCGCGGCCTGTCCCGGGTGGCATGCTGCCGGCCGGCAGCCGATTGCTGAACGCGTCGTTCGAGGGCCTGCTCCGCGAGGAACACCGCAACCGCCATGCATGCCAAAGCATCGCCCCATTCGGGTGGCCGGGTGGAGGACTTCCGCCTCGTCACCGGGTCCGGCAAGTACGCCGCCGACTGGAGGCTCCCGGGGCAGCTCCACGCGCATTTCTTGCGATCGGACCGCGCGCACGCGGCGATCGTGTCGGTGGATACCACGCTCGCGTCGCGGCATCCCGGGGTGAGACGCGTCTACACCGGCAAGGATGCAATGCGCGCCGGCTACGACCGGTTTCTCGTGATGCTGAACGCTCCGGGGCGCGACGGCGAGCCTATCCGGAAGCCCCGCCGCCCCGCGCTCGCCACGGACCGGGTGCGCCACGTCGGCGATGCCGTGGCGATGGTCGTCGCCGACACCGCCGCCGCCGCGCAGGATGCCGCCGAGTTGATCGAGATTGCCTGCCGCGACCTGCCAGTGGTCGTGTCCCCCGAGCGCGCGCTGGCCGACGGCGCGCCGCGGTTGCACGAGGAAGCGCCCCGGAATCTCGCGTACGACTACGAGACCGGCGACGAGCAATCGGTCGAGGCGGCGTTCACGAGGGCCGCTCACGTCACGCGCCTC
Source organism: Burkholderiales bacterium (assembly GCA_020854035.1). Classification (GTDB taxonomy): domain Bacteria; phylum Pseudomonadota; class Gammaproteobacteria; order Burkholderiales; family SG8-41; genus SG8-41. Next base: position 49,345 of record JADZGE010000069.1, read on the forward strand.
AGGCTGGAGGTGACCCGCGTCGCGCCGAGCCCGATGGAATTGCGCGGGTGCACGGTGGCTTACGACCCGAAGGACGATGCATATCACCTGTACGTGTGCATCCAGGGCATCAACATGATGCGCAAGCAGGCCTCGTTTGCGACGGGCGTGCCCGAAGAGAGGATCCACGTCCACGCCGCGGACGTCGGCGGCGGTTTCGGACAGCGCAGCGCTTTCTACCCGGAATACGCCATGCAGATGCTCGCGTCGAGGGAACTCGGCCGCCCGGTGCGCTGGATCTCCAGCCGCGCCGAAGGCTTCATGACCGATACCCACGGCCGCGGCAATATCGTCACGGCCGGACTTGCCCTCGACGGGAATGGGAAGTTCCTGGCGGTGCGGCTCGACTGGGTCGGGGACATGGGCGCGTACCTGTCCGCAACCGGCGCGGCGAGCCATACCCGCAACCCCACGACCTGCCTCACCGGCGTCTACCGGATCCCGGCGCTCTACAACCGCATCCGGCTCGTGTTCACGAACACCACGCCGATTGCCGCGTACCGCGGGGCGGGGCGTCCGGACATCGCCTACGTGCTGGAGCGGGTGGTCACGCAGGCCGCCGCCGAGCTCGGGATGGACCCGGCCGAGCTGCGCCGGCGCAACTTCATACCGCGCGGCGCGTTTCCGTACAAGACCCCGAACGGCGCGACCTACGAGGAAGCCGATTTCGCCGGATGCCTCGACAAGGCTCTCAGCGCGGCCGACTGGAGCGGATTCGAGCGGCGGCGCGCGGAGGCGAACCGGCGGGCGCGGCTACGCGGGATAGGCCTGTCCACCGTGATCGAGCCCACCGGCGCGGGGATGTTTCCCAAGGACCAGGTTCTGATCGAGTGCACCGCGGAGAGCGTCACCGTGTTCTCGCTCGCGCACTCCCAGGGGCAGAGTCACGAGACCACGTTCGCGATGGTGGTGGCCGATGCGCTGGGCGTGCCGATGGACAAGGTGCGGATCCGGCAGAGCGTGCAGGAGAAGGGGCTGATCGGCAACCACACGGGCGGCTCGCGCTCCATGGTGGGGCAGGGCAGTGTTTGCCGGCTTGCCGCGCTGAAGCTCGTCGAAATGACAAAAGCCCGGGCGGCACAGAAACTCGGCGTCGAGCCCTCCCAGGTCGAGTACGCGCGCGGCGAGTTCCGGTCGAAGGAATCGAAGAAGACCGTCACCCTGTTCGGCCTCGCGCAAGGGGAGCCGCTCTCCGCGCTGGCGGAAGCGACGGTAGGCTCGACCTTCCCCAACGGCTGCCACATCGCCGAAGTGGAAGTGGATCCGGACACCGGCGTCACCCGGGTCGTGGGCTATCATGCGGTGGATGACTCGGGCAATATCGTGAACCACACCGTGGTCGAGGGACAGGTGCACGGGGCCGTTACGCAGGGCGCGGGCCAGGTCTTCGGCGAGAAGGTGACCTACGACGAGCATACCGGTCAGCTCCTCACCGGGAGCTTCATGGACTACTTCATGCCGCGCGCCGGGATGCTGCGGGCGATCGGCGTCGCGGACCATCCCGTGCCGAGCGCGACCAATGCGCTCGGCGCGAAGGGCGTGGGCGAATCCGGCTGCACCGCGTCGCTGCCCGCGCTCACGAACGCCGTGCTGGACGCGTTGCGGCCGCTGGGGATAGAGCACCTCGACATGCCGCTCACGCCGAACAAGGTGTGGCACGCGATCTGCTCGGCGAAGGCTCAGGTCAAGGCAGGTTGACGCCGCCGATGGATGCCGATGGACGCCGATAGAATGAGCACGGCCACGGTGGCGCATCGGCGCCGCGCCGTTGTCGCTGCCGGGAACGTCCCGGTCCTGAGGCGTGGAACGCATTGTGGTCGAGGCATGACGAGTCGCCAGAATCGGCGTTCATCGGCGTTCATCGGCGGCTAGATTTCGGGGTTTGACGACATGGCGGCGAAGGCGAACAGGGAGGCACACGGCCATCACGACCCGGTCGGCCGCGTGGAGGACGCGCGGCTCGTCACGGGCAACGGCAAGTACGCCGCCGACTGGCGGCTGCCGGGGCAGCTCCACGCCCGTTTCGTGCGCGCCGACCGGGCGCACGCCGACATCGTTTCGATCGACGCTACGGCGGCGCTGCGCCACCCGGGCGTGAAGGCGGTGCTGACCGGCGAGGACGCGGTGCAGGCGGGTTACTTCACTGCGCCGAACGCGCTCAATTTCCCGGGCAGGAATGGCATGACGGCGATCGCGCCCAGGCGCCCGGCGCTCGCCCACGGGCGCGTGCGCTTCGTCGGCGAAGCGGTCGCGCTCGTCGTCGCCGCGACCCCCGCCGCGGCGCAGGATGCCGCCGAACTCGTCGCCGTCGAGTATCGCGACCGGGTCCCGGTCACGGCGCCCGAGGCGGCGCTCGCACCGGGGGCGCCGCGGATTCACGACGAGGTGCCGGGCAACTGCCCTTTCGAATCGGAGGCCGGCAGCGCGGAGGCGGTCGCGGCAGCGATCGCGGCAGCCGCGCACGTGACGCGGCTGAAGGTCGTTTCGAACCGCGTCGCCCCCAGTCCCATGGAGCCTCGCGCCTGTATGGTCGAATGGGATGCGTCCCGCGATCACTACACCCTCTACGTCTGCTCGCAGGGCATTACCACCCAGCGCCAGCAGATGTCGGCCTGGACCGGGGTCAAGGGATCGCAGTTCACGATACACGCGCGCGACGTGGGCGGGGGCTTCGGCCAGCGCACGCTCGCCTACCCCGAGTATTGCGCGCTCATGATCGCGGCGAAAAAGCTCGGGCGGCCGGTGCAGTGGGTCGCCACCCGGGGCGAGGGTTTCATGGCCGATTCGCACGGGCGGGCGAACGTGATCGAGGGTGAGCTCGCGCTCGACGCGGGTGGGCGCTTTCTGGGGCTGCGGCTGTCGTGGGTGAACGACATGGGGTCGTACCTCTCGCCCGGCGCGATGGGACACATCCGCAACACGACGACCTGCATGACCGGGGTCTACCGCATCCCCGCGCTCTACGCTTCGTACCGGGTGGCCCTTACCAACACCACCCCGGTGGCGGCCTACCGGGGCGCGGGCCGTCCCGATATCGCCTACGTGGTGGAGCGCCTCGTGAGCGAGGCTGCGGCCGAACTCGGAATCGACCCGGCGGAGCTGCGGCGGCGCAACTTCATCCCGGTGGAGGCCTTCCCGTACGCCACCCCGACTGGCTCGACCTACGAGTACGCGGACATGCCGGGGTTGATCGAGAAGGCGCTGAAGCTCGCCGACTGGACGGGTTTCGCGGAACGCCGCGCGAAGACGGAGAAGAACGGGAAGCTCCGCGGCCTCGGCATCGCGACGGTGATCGAGAACACCGGGGCGGGCAACGCGCCGAAGGACGACGCCGAGATCGAGGTCGGGGCGGACGGCATCGTCACCGTGCACACGCTCGCCAAGGCGCAGGGGCACGGCCACGAGACGACTTTCGCGCAGATCGTCGCCGGGGCGCTGGAGCTGCCGCTTGCGCGCGTGCGTGTCATGCAATGCGCGCCGGAGAAGCAGCAGTCGATGGTCGGCAACCACACCGGGGGATCGAGGAGCACGGTCGGCGCGGGCAGCGTCTGCCATCTCGCCGCGCTGAAGGCGATCGACGAGGGCAAGGCCCGGGCGGCGCTCGTCCTTGGCGTGGAGCCCTCGCAGGTCGCCTACGCGCGGGGCGTCTTCGGCTCGACGGAGTCGGGGAAGAAGGTCGCGCTCGCGGACCTCGCGCGGGACGGGACGCCCTTCGCGGTCGCTGCGGAGGGCAGGTTCGGCTCCACTTTTCCCAACGGCTGCCACATCGCCGAGGTCGAGGTCGATCCCTCGACCGGCGCGACCGGGATCACCGCCTACAGCGCCGTGGACGACTGCGGCCGGGTGATCAACCATGCGATCGTGGAAGGTCAGCTCCACGGCGGCGTCATGCAGGGCATCGGCCAGGTGCTCGGCGAGTCGATCGTATACGACGACGCGACGGGCCAGCTCCTCACCGGGAGCTTCATGGATTACTGCATGCCGCGCGCCGGGTGGCTGCGCGGCATCAGCGGGCAGGAGCATGCGACGCCGAGCAAGGTGAGCCCGCTCGGCGTGAAGGGCATGGGCGAGTCGGGCTGCACCGGGTCGATCCCGGCGGTGGCGAACGCCGTCATGGATGCACTCCGGAGCGCGGGCGTGGGACACGTCGACATGCCGTTGACGCCGTCGCGAGTTTGGCTTGCACTGCAGTCGCGGCAGCGGAAGGGGTGAAGGGAAGGGGTGACGAGGAATGGTGACGGGAAGGGGTGACGGGAAATGGTGACGGGGGACGTGCCGGCCCGCGTCGGTGACCTCCGTGTTTCCCGCCGCTGAATCGCAAGGAGAGAGAACCGATGTACGCGCTGAACTACGTGAAGGTGAAATCGGTGACGGAGGCGGTGGATCTCGTCGCCGCCAACCCGGAGGCGAAACTGCTCGCGGGCGGCATGACGCTCATCCCGACGTTGAAACAGCGCCTCGCGAGGCCCTCGCATCTGGTGGACATCGGGGGGCTCGCCGAGCTCGCCGGTATCGAGGTGAAGGGCGGCAGGCTCGTCGTGGGCGCGGGGACGAAGCACCACGAGGTCGCGACTTCCGCCGCCGTCGCGAAGTCGATCCCGGCGCTCGCGTCGCTCGCCGGACGGATCGGCGACCCGCAGGTGCGCAACATGGGCACCATCGGCGGGTCGGTCGCGAACAACGATCCCGCGGCGGACTACCCGGCGGCGGTGCTGGGTTTGAACGCCGTCGTCGTCACCAGCAGGCGCGAGATCGCGGCCGACGATTTTTTCAAGGGTATCTTCGCCACGGCGCTCGCCGACGGCGAAATCCTCGTGCGCCTCGAGTTCCCGCTGCCGAAGGCGGCGGCCTACGCCAAGTTTCCGCATCCGGCATCCGGCTTCGCGATGGCGGGCGTCATGGTCGCGGACACGGACTCGGGCGTGCGCGTGGCCGTGACCGGCGCGGGTCCCGGCGTCTTCCGCTGGCGCGAGGCGGAAGCGGCGCTGGGGAAATCGATGGCGGCCACGGCGCTCGAGGGTCTCGCGCTCGCCGCCGGCGAATTCAACGAGGACATCCACGGTACGCGCGAATACCGCGCGAACCTGGTGCGCGTCATGACGAAGCGCGCGCTCGCGCAGCTCGCCGGCAGGTAGCTCTCGCATCATTTTCGCCACAGGGGCGCGGAGGCCACGGAGGACTGCGAAACGGGGAAGGGCTCTTCCTTCTCTGCGGACTCCGCGGCTCCGTGGCCAATAGACACAAGGACTGGAAACATGGCCAAGGTCGAATTGAAGGTCAACGGCACGAAGCATGCGCGCGAGGTGGAAGACCGCACGCTGCTGGTCGATCTGCTGCGCGACCATCTGGGGTTGACGGGCACGCACATCGGCTGCGACACCTCGCAGTGCGGCTGCTGCACGGTGCACGTCGACGGCCGCGCGGTGAAGTCGTGCACCATGCTCGCCGCGCAGGCGAACGGCGCCGACGTGCTGACGATCGAGGGCATGGCGAAGGATGGCGAGCTCCATCCCATCCAGCAGGCGTTCTCCGAGTGCCACGCGCTGCAGTGCGGTTTCTGCACGCCGGGAATGATCATGGCGACCGCGGGGCTGTTGAAGGACAATCCGGACCCCACCGAGGACGAGATCATCCACGGGCTCGAGGGCAACCTCTGCCGCTGCACCGGCTACATCAACATCATCAAGGCGGTGAAGCGCAGCGCGCAAGTGATGGCGAAAAAGTAGCTCGCCGCCCGGGCCGGCTGCGCATCGCCGGCTGTTCCGCGGCGGACACAGAGACCACGGAGAGCGCCTCGCGAACCGCCGCCGCGCGCTCCGCGAGCGCCGTGACCGAAGTTTCCCAACAGGAGCGATTTCCCATGAAGAACGGCAGCAGGACCCGGGGAACGGGCGGCTCGCTCGTATTCACCGGTTGCGGGGCAACGAGCGCCATGCCGGGCGCGCCGCAGGCGGGCGGGCGGCGCCGCCACGTGACGGTGGGCGGACGCCGCGTGACGACGGTCGACGTCCACGCGCACTGCGTCGTGCCCGAGGCGCTCGCGCTGATGGGCCGCGGTGCGGACGAGCAGCAGTTTCCCGACCTCGACGAAGTGGGCCCGAAGCGCATCGGCGAAATGGACCGGCAGGGCGTGGATATCGAGGCGCTTTCGATCAATCCGTTCTGGTACCGGGCGGAGCGGGATCTCGCCGCGGAGCTCGTGCGGATCCAAAACGAGCGGCTCGCCGAGATGTGCGCCCGGTATCCCGACCGGTTCGTCGCGTTCGCCTCCGTCGCGCTGCAGTTTCCGGAGCTCGCCGTCGAGCAGCTCGTGCACGGCGTGAAGAAGCAGGGGTTGCGCGGGGCGGCGGTGGGCGCGAGCTGCGCCGGCGACGAGTTCTCCGACCCGAAGTTCCACCCGTTCTGGGCGAAGGCGGAGGAACTCGGGGTGCTGATCTTCATCCACCCGCAGAGCACGCCGGACCTCGCGAAGCGCTTCAGGGGCAACGGCTGGCTCGCCAACACGATCGGCAACCCGCTCGACACCACGATCTGCCTGTCGCATCTTATTTTCGAGGGCACGCTCGACCGCTTCCCGGGGCTGAAGATCTGCGCGGCGCACGGCGGGGGCTACCTGCCCTCCTACGCGCCGCGCTCCGACCATCCGTGCCGTGTCGCGCCGTGGCACTGCAACCCGGAGATCCGGCTGAAGAAGAAGCCGACCGAGTACCTGCGGACGATGTATTACGACACGCTGGTTTTCACCTCCGAGATGCTGCGCCACCTCGCGGCGGAAGTGGGATCGGGCCAGCTCGTGATCGGCACCGACCACCCGATACCGTGGCACCAGGACCCGGTGACCCACATCATGGAGGCGCCGGGCTTCACCGACGACGAGCGCCGCGCGATGCTGGGGGAGACGGCGGCGAAGCTCCTCGGCATTCCGGCGTAACGGGCGGGTTCCCGAGGTCCACCGCGCCGCCGTCCACCCCCCGATGAGGGGGTGGCGGGGCAACGGAGTACGCACCACCCCGAAAGGAGAGAAGGAATGATCCGCCGATTCCCTTCGTCTGCCCGTACGCTTGCAACCGGTCTGGCCCTCGCCTGCCTGGCCGCCGCCGGGTGCGCCGCCTCGGGCGGCGGCGCGGTGAAGCAGGGCTATTTCTTCGTCGGCGGGCGCTACGTGGACACGAAGGCCGGGCCGATCATGGAGCGGCAGATGTACGTGGAGTATCGCGTGCCCGCCGCGCAGTCGCAGCGCTGGCCGATCGTGATGATCCACGGCGCCGCGCAGACCGGCACGAACTTCACCGGCACACCCGATGGCCGCAAGGGCTGGGCCGAGTGGTTCGTCGAACAAGGCTACGCCGTGTACGTGGTGGATCAGCCGGCGCGGGGCCGGTCGGCGTGGAACGAGTCGGTCGCGCCCGTGATCCGTTTCCCGGCGCACCAGCTCGAGCAGCGCTTCACCGCGACCGCGAACTTCAACCTGTGGCCGCAGGCGGCTCTCCACACGCAATGGCCGGGGGAGGGGCCGAAGAAGGGCCTGCGCGGCGATCCGGTGTTCGATCAGTTCTACGCGTCGCAGGTCCAGTACGTGGGCGCCTCGACGGTAAACGAGACGAACAACCGCAGCGCGCTGGCGGCGCTCCTCGACCGGATCGGCCCGGCGATCATCCTTACCCACTCGCAGTCAGGCCCCTTCGGCTGGGTCGTCGCCGACGAGCGCCCCGCGCTGGTGAAGGCCATCGTGGCCGCCGAGCCGACTGGCCCGCCGTTTCGAAATGCCGTGTTCAACACCACCGCCGCGCGGCCCTGGGGCGTGACGTCCACTCCCATGAAGTACGATCCCCCGGTCGCCGACCCGAAGGAGTTGAGGACGCAGGAGCAGGCCGCCCCCGACGGGCCGAACCTCGTGCGTTGCATCCTGCAGGCGGAACCGGCCCGCAGGCTCGCGTCGCTGCAGCGCATCCCCGTCATGATCTTCGCGGCGGAGGCGTCCTACCACGCGACATACGACCATTGCACCGCGAAGTTCCTCAACCAGGCCGGCGTGAAGACGGATTTCGTCCGGCTCGAGGACGAGGGCATTCGCGGCAACGGGCACATGGTCATGATCGAGAAAAACAACCTGGAGATCGCGGCGCTGATACACCGCTGGCTCGCGGCGAACGTCAAGTAGGCGCCGGGAGCGCGCCTGCCGCTCTCGCGCGTCGTTGCGCTACAGGGTGGGGTTCACCACCTCTCCTCCCAGCGCCGCGAACCCCCACGCGGAAGCCTGCGTGTCCATGCTGAAGCTGATGTGTCCGGCGAGTGCGTGGGCATCGCGAACGAGGCGCTCGAGCGGGTAGCTCGTGTAGATGCCGTTCGCGCCCGCCATCGCGTGCAGCAAATCCACCGCTTCGGTGGCGAGCCCGACCGCGTAGGCGAGGTTGCGCTTGAAGCGGAGCTTCGTCTGGATATCGGGCACTTCGCCCCGATTCGCGATCTCCTGCGCTTCCAGGCAGTCCCCGCGCAGCGTCAGGCGCGCGGTGTCGATCTTCGCGCCGGCCGCGCCGATCCGCAGCTGGACCGTCTGGAATTCCCGCATCTTCGACCCGGTGTAGCTGGTGCTCCGCTCCCTGACGAGAGCGATCGAATGTTCGAGCGCGGCCTGCGCGTTGCCCACGGCGCACGCGCCGATGCCGTGGCCGCCGACCGCGGAGAACGGCACGCGGTAGAGCGGGCTGGAATTCAAGAGCGCGCCGGGAAAGCGGCCCCCGCCCAGCACGTCGTAGGCGCAGAGCGCCCGGTGATCGGGCACGAACACGTCGTTCGCGACGACCGTCATGCTGCCCGTCGCGCGCATGCCGAGCACGTGCCAGTCGTCAACCACTTCGTAGTCGGAAGAGGGCACGAGGCAGGTTCGATGATCGACGACCCGCTCGCCCTCGCGCACCACGGCCGAGAGCATGTTCCAGCCGGAGAGGCCGACGCAGCTCGAGAAGTTCCAGCGGCCGGAGAGCACGAAACCGCCGCCGACCCGGCGCGCGCGGCCCTGCGGAAAGGCGACGCCGGAGGCGATAAAGGCTTCGGGGTCCACGCCCCAGACCTCCTCCTGCGCCCGCTCGTCGTACATCGCGAGCATCCAGTGGTGGATCTGGAGGTTGGCGAGGCACCACGCCGTCGAGGCGCAGCCGCGCGCGATCTCCAGCGGGAAATCCACGTACGCGACGTAGTCGAACTCCATCCCGCCCCGCCGCTTCGGCTGGAGTGTGCGCACGAGGCCCGACGCGTGCAGGTCGTGGATGGTTTCCGGGACGAGCGTGCGCGCCGCCTCGGCGGCCGCCGCGCGCTCCCGCAGCCGGGGCACGAGCGCTCGCGCTCGCGCGATAGCCTCCTCGTAGCTGACGCCGGAGAAGTCCGGCGCCCGCCGCAGGGAGTCCACGCGCGCTTTACCGCCGCGCGCCGCGAGCGGCCCGCCGCGGCGTGGCCTTCCGGCCGGCGCGGCGCGCGCGGGCCCTGCCGTTCGCGCGCGGCATCTTCGAGTAATCCTCGCCGCCCCAGCCGGGATCGGCCTTCACCACGCCGAAGAAGTTCAACTCGATGGTGAGCCCGTCCGGGTCCTTGAGGAAGAGCTGGAAAAGCTCCGCCTCGGGGAGGCTCCTCGGGCGCACCTTGATGCCGAGCTTGCGAAAGCGCTCCACGAATCCGCCGGGATCGGTCGCCAGGAAGGCAATGTGGTCGATTACGCCGGAGTTGTTCCTCGCGGCGTTCCTCGGGCTGCCAAGGTAGTAGAGCGCGGAGTTGGGCACGCCGGCCTGCGCCAGGTGGACCTGGATCTTGCCGTCCACGCCCAGCCAGTAGCCGGGAAACGGAAACTCAGGCCGGCGCATGACCTCGAAGCCCAGAACCTTGACGTAGAAATCCTTCGTGCGCTCGAGATTGTTGGCACGCATGAGGTAATGATTGAGCTCGGTTACTGGCATAATTCCCTCTGCAGCGCCAAACCGGGAATGGGCGTCCGGCGCCGCGGTATTTTAACCGCTCCGCGCCATGAGCTATCGGCTTTGAGCTCCGTGCTGCGCGCTTCGGGCCATGAACTTTGAGCTATTGGCTGTGAGCCGTGGGCTGTGAGCTGTGAGGTCGCCCCTCGTTCGCAACCCGTAGCCCATAGCCCAAAGCCCATGGCTCAAGGCTCACAGCCCATAGCTCATAGCTCATAGCGAGGAAGACGACATGGGAATGCTGGTAGAGGGCGTGTGGCAGGATGTCCCGCGCGACACGCGTGCGACGGGCGGCGCGTTCGTGCGGCCCGAGTCCGTGTTCCGCGACCGCGTGACGGCAGACGGGTCCTCGGGCTTCAGGGCCGAGCCGGGGCGCTACCACCTGTACGTCTCCTACGCGTGCCCGTGGGCGCACCGCACGATCGTCTTCCGTGCCCTCAAGGGACTGGAGCGGGTGATCACGATGTCCGCGGCCGACCCGGTAAGCGAGCCGAACGGCTGGACCTACGAGAGCCGGCCCGACACCGCGAACGGCGTGCGCCATCTCCACGAGGCGTACGTCAGGGCGCGGCGCGATTACACGGGCCGGGTGACGGTGCCGGCGCTCTGGGACCGCGAGAGGCAGACCATCGTCAACAACGAGTCTTCCGAGATCATCCGGATGCTCAATACCGCGTTCGACGCGTTCGCGACGCGCGAGCTGCCGGACATGTACCCGGACGCACTGCGCGGGGAAATCGACCGCTGGAACGACTTGATCTACCCCTCCGTCAACAACGGCGTCTACCGCGCGGGCTTCGCCACCGCGCAGGACAAGTACGAGGAGGCCGCGCGCGGCGTGTTCGATACCTTCGACCGGCTGGAGCGGCATCTCGCGGGCAGCCGCTATCTCTGCGGCGACAGCGTGACGGAAGCGGACTGGCGCCTGTTCACGACCCTCGTGCGCTTCGACAGCGTCTACCACTACCACTTCAAGTGCAACCTCGCGCGGCTCACCGACTATCCGGGCCTCTGGGCCTATACCCGCGAGCTCTACCAGTATCCCGGCGTCGCGGCGACCGTGGATCTCAAGGAAATCAAGGAGCACTACTACCGCAGCCAGCCGCGCGTCAATCCGAGCGGTGTGGTCGCAATCGGCCCGCGCCTCGACGAGCGGGATTTCATGGCGCCGCACGGCCGGGACGTGGTAAAGGTGACGGGATGATGGTGACGCGCGGTTCGCATCGTCACTCGTATCTCGTCACTCGTATCTCGTCACCCGTATCCCGTCACCCGTATCCCGTCACCCGTATCTTGCCACCTCCTTTGCGCGAAAAGGCAGAGCCGTGACCAGCGAGTTCAAGGGCCGGCGCGAGGATTACCGCCTCGTGACGGGACAGGGCAGGTACGCATCGGACTGGAACCTGCCGGGGCAGGTGCACGGGGCCTTCCTGCGCGCGGACCGGGCGCACGCGGACATCGTCTCGATCGACACGGCGCGGGCGAAGAAGGCGCCGGGGGTCGTCGCGGTGCTGACGGGCGCGGACCTCGCTTCCGAGAAGCTGGGCGTCCCGCCGCCGCACGTCAAGTTCCCGGGACGCGGCGGCATGGCGCTGAAGGTTCCGCACCGCGACCTGCTGGCACGAGACCGGGTGCGTTTCGTCGGACAGGAAGTGGCGCTGGTTCTCGCCGAAGCCCCTGCTGCCGCGCGCGACGCCGCCGATCTCATCGACGTGGCTTACCGTGACCTTCCCGTGGTGACGGTCGGCGAGGCGGCGCTGGCGGCGGGCGCGCCGCAGTTGCACGCGGAAATCCCGGGTAACCTCTGCTTCGACTACCAGTACGGCGACGAGGCGAGAACGGCGGAGGCTTTCGCGCGCGCGGCCCACGTGGCGCGCGTCACCCTGACCGCGCAGCGGATGGTGGGCAACCCGATGGAGCCGCGTGCCTGCCTCGCGGCCTGGGACGCCGCGGCGGAACGCTACGACCTGTGGTCGTGCTCGCAGGGGATGTCGCATATCCTGTCGGGACTGTCGGGCATTTTCGGGCTGCCCGAAGCGAGATTCCGGGCGCACGCACGGGACGTGGGCGGCGGCTTCGGTATACGTACCGACGCCTACGTCGAGTATGCGGCGGCGCTCGTCGCCGCGCGCCGGCTCGGCCGGCCGGTGAAGTGGGTGTCCTCGCGCTCCGAGACCTTCCTCTCCGACTACCAGGGCCGCGACGTGCTGCTGGAGGGCGCGCTCGCACTCGACGGCGCGGGCCGGTTTATCGGGCTCCGCGTGAACTGGCTCTGCAACATGGGCGCCTACCTGTCGCAGCCCGGCCCGATCATCAACACTCTCCCCGCGACGACGCACATGGTGAACGCCTACCGCATCCCGGTGCTTCACGGCAGGCACCGCCTGGCGTTCACCAACACGGCGCCGACCACGGCGTATCGCGGCGCCTTCCGGCCGAACGTGAGCTACCTCCTCGAAAGCCTCGCGGAGCAGGCTGCGCGCGAGACGGGTATCGACCGAGTGGCGCTCCGGCGCCGCAACGTCATCCCGCGAGAAGCGTTCCCACATCAGACGCCGACCGTCGTCTACGACAGCGGCGACCCTCCGGGATTGCTCGATCTCGCGGTCGAGCAATCCTCATGGAAGACATTCGATGGCAGGCGCGATGCCTCGAAGCGCGAGGGCAGGTTGCGGGGGATCGGCTGCGCGGTGTTCATCGAGCCCTCGGGCGGCGGGACCGCGCCCAGGGAGGAGGTCGCGATCAAGTTCGGCGATTCCGGAAACGCGTCGATCTACACTCTCGCGGGCCCGTCGGGGCAGGGGCACGAGACCGTGTTTCCCGATATCGTCGCGGAGGTGCTGGGCCTGAGCGCGGAGAAGCTGGTCCTTCACGCGAGCGACCCGGCAGGACCGGCGCTCGTCGGCGGTGGCACGATCTCCTCGCGCTCGTCGATCTCGCACGGCAGCGCGATGGTGTTCGCGGCGCGCGAGGTGATCCGCAAGGCGCTCGATCTCGCGGCGAAGGACCTCGAAGTCGCGCCCGCCGACCTGGAGTTCGTGGCCGGCGAGTTCCGCGTCAAGGGCACGGACTTGAGGGTGGCGATGGAAACCCTCGCCCGCAGGCATGCAAGCGCGCTCGATTCGATGGGCGAGATTCCGACGCCGCGCTCCTACGCGGGCGGCGCGCACGTGGCGGAGGTCGAGATCGACCCCGAGACCGGCGCGATCGAGCTCCTGCGCTACGTCGCGGCCGACGACTGCGGGCGGGTACTGAACCACACGCTCCTCGACGGGCAGCTCCACGGCGGCATCGTGCAGGGGGCGGGACAGGCGCTGGGCGAGCACTGCCGCTACGACCCCGCCACGGGGCAGCTCCTTACCGGGAGCTTCATGGACTACTACATGCCGCGCGCGGGGCTGCTGCGCGACGTGCGGCTCTTCGACCACTGCGTGCCCGCGCCGGGCAATCCCCTCGGCGTGAAAGGGGCGGGCGAAGCCGGCACGACCGGGGCCGTGCCCGCCATCGCCAACGCGGTGCTGGACGCGCTCGCGCCGCTGAAGATACGGCAGCTCGAGTTTCCCTACACCCCGGCGCGGGTGTGGGAGGCGATACGGGCTGCCAGGCGGAATCAGGATTAGCCGCAGAGGCGCAGAGGGCGCGGAGAAATGCGGAAAACATGCCGGTAGTAACCGCAGCCCGGCCAGATCCCCGGGGGCGCGACGAACCCGAAGAGCGGCGGCCGCAACCGCAGCGTGCGTGCCGCGCGCACGGCGCATCCCCTCCGGTATGCGGCGATCAGGCCAACACGGCGGCAGCGCCGGATGCGCAGACCCGCCGGACTGCGCCGTCACGGGCCTCGTTCGCGAGGGGCGCGCCGGGGCCGGTCCGCCGGTTCATGGAATGATCGGCAGTAGCAGATGGGCCGGGCGATCCGCTCCCGCGTGCAGCGTCACCTTGTTGTGGAAGATAGCGGGCGGCCGGTCGGCGGGATCGTCGTGCACGAACGGGCCGCAGCCGCGCATCGGGTTCTTCATGTTGGAGAGCTCGAAGGCTTCTCCCTCGTACTCGTAGTCCCTGCCGCGGATCGTGAGCGCGAGGCGCCAGCCCTTCGGCACGACGACGCAGGTCGGCCAGATTTCCACGTCGAGCTGGTAGATCCCTCCGGGCGTCAACGGCTGCTTCTCGTCGTGTGCGTGCCAGGGCCGGTACGGGAGCGTCAACTTCGGGTCGAGCTTCCTTTGCGAGGCGCGCAGCCACCCCTGCGCGACGGGCGTGTGCGGGTCGAGCGCGCCCTGGAAGACGAGTTCCCTGCCCTGGGGATCGAACACGCGCACCACGGCGAAGATGTCCGCGTCGGCTGTGGAGGAGGAAATCCAGAGCTTCAGCGCGATCGGGCCCGTCACCTCGGTGTCTTTCTCGAGTGGCGGGGTCGAGAAGGTGACGCCCTCGCCCGTGGCGTCGTAGGTCACCGAACGCGGGACCTTCACCGGCTCCGTCGCGAGGCGCTGTCCCTGGGGGTCGAGGTGGAACCGCGTCCAGAGCGTGCGCGCGAGCGGCCACTCGTTCTCCGCGCGCTCGACGAACTTTTCGCCGGGGTGGCGCACCTTGAGGCTGACGCGCGGCTGCCGGTCCCAGCCGTTCTGCCTTCCCTTCAGGAAGTGATCGAAAAACCTCTTCTGGAGCGCGACACCCCAGTCGGTGTAGAACGGCGCCCAGTGCGAGCCGCCGTGGACCTCCAGCCACTTCTCGGTGGAGGCGGCGCGCGTGAAGCCTTCGAAGTTGCCGCGCGGGTGCAGGCCCTGCCCGCCCCAGTTGGCGGCCGAAAGGAGCGGCACCGTCACCTTCGAGAAGTCCGCCGAGCGCTCGCGGTAGTAGGGGCCGTCGAGCGGCCGCGACAGAAAATCCTCCCACATGTTGGCGCGATTCTTCGCGAGTTCCGCTTCGGCAAGCGTCTCGGGCCCGCAGACGAGCTCGCCGGTGACCGCGCTCTTCGGACCGCGTTCGCCGCGCCCGTGCTGGACCGTCATCACCTGCATCTCCTGCCAGTTCTTGCGGAAGCTGCAGATGATGCCGCCGTGCCGCGCGGACTCGCGGTAGCAGTCTGACCAGCCCTCCCACACGCAGATTGCCGCGAGGTGCGGCGGCTGCGTCGCGGCGGCGCGCCACTGGCTCGCGGCGTAGTAGGAAATGCCGTTCAGCCCCACCTTGCCGCTGCACCACGGCTGCGCGGCGGCCCACTCGATGCAGTCGTGGAAGTCGCGGTTCTCGCGCGCGTTGTTGTGATCGAGGTAGCCCGGCGAGCGTCCCGCGCCGCGCGAGTCCACGCGCACCACCGCGTAGCCGTCCGGCACCCATTTCTCGGGGTCGACCACTTCCCAGTTCTGGTAGCGGTTGGTGGTGCCCGACACGGCGTCCGGGTTCTCCCGCGACATGATCTCCCACGCGGTCCGGTAGCCGTCCTGGAACGCGAGCCCCTTGCCGTACGGTCCGTAGCTCACGATCGCCGGGTACTTCCCCGCGGCGACCGGGCGATAGACATCCGCCCGCAACACGATGCCGTCGTCCATCGCGATCGGTGTGTCCCAGTCGATGCGCATGCCGTCCCGAACTTCGCTCTTGTATGCCTCTGTCACAGCGTGCTCCCGTCGTCTCGGATGCAGAAGTGGCGGCGGACCGGCGGGGTCCTGTCCCGGCCGGTCCGCGGCCCTCGAAACTATGGCCAAACTCGCCGCCGCGGTCAACGCCGCGGGGCCGGCGCGGCGCGCGTTTCCCGTACAATCCGGACTCGCCCGCGGGACGCCCGCGACGGGGGCCACGGGGAGCACCGCGCATGTTGCCGACGGACCACGAATTGCAAGCCGCGCTCGCCCTGCAGGAGGCGAGGACCGCGGACTGGCACGCTCTGCCGGCCGAGCCGTCGCATTCCGGCCTCCTGGGTCTCGTCGAGGAAAATCATCGCTGCAACTTCGAGCTCTGGCACGAGGAGGACCGCGCGCGCCGCGATGACCTGGGCCACGAGCACGTCTACCGCGCGAAACGCAGCATCGACGGCTGGAACCAGCGCCGCAACGATTGCATCGAGCGGCTGGACCGCTGGATACTCGAGCGCGTCGGCGCGTTCGCCGAGGGCACGCCGATGAACTCCGAGACCCCGGGAATGATCCTCGATCGCCTGTCCATCCTCGCGTTGAAGGCCTACCACATGCGGGAGGAAGCGGAGCGCGCCGACGCGCCGGAGGAGCACCGCGCGGCGTGCCGCGGCAGGCTCGCCGTCATTCTCCGCCAGCGCGAGGATCTCGGCGATGCCTTCGTCGAGCTGATGCGCGGCGTCGCGCGGGGCACGCGTGGCTTCCGCGCCTACTTCCAGTTCAAGATGTACAACGACCCGGCGCTGAACCCCCAGCTCTACCGCGGCGGCGACTGAACGGCGTCCTACCGGGGTTGCGCGAGCGCCTCCTCGCACGCCGCGAGTACCGCGTCCGGCGCGATATGCGCCATGCAGGGCTGCTCGGCGCGGCATACCGCCGCATGGCCGCTGCACGGGCACAGTCCGCCTTGCAGCCACCGATGGCGCGGGCCGAGCGGCGCCCAGCGCTGCGCGGAGGTCGGGCCGAAGAGCGACACCGTCGGCACCCCCAGCCCCGCCGCGAAGTGCATCGGGCCGGCGTCGCCACTGACGAACGCGCGGGCGCGGGAAATCACCGCCAGCAGAAATTCCAGCGGTTCCGGCGGCGGGAGCACAGGCAGCCGCGGATCTGCCGCGGCGAGCGTCGCGAGGCTCTGCCGTTCCCGCGCGGAATTTCCGCCGGTAAAGGCGATGGGAAGCCCGCGCGCGGCCGCCATCCGGTGGAATTCAGCCCAATGCCTTGCGGGCCACTCGCGCTTGGGCTGGCTCGCCGTGACATGGCAGAGCACCCCCGCGCCGTCGAGGTACGCGTCGGCAGCCGGGAAGAGTCCTTCATCGGCCGCGATCTCCATGCGCATGTCGCGCGGCGGCGGGATCGCGAGCGGAGCGGTGATCGCCCAGCTTCTTAAGGACTCGTGGCGCGTCAGGTCGAAATCCTCGACCGGGTCGGTGTAGCAGGCCCGGCGCAGGCGGTGGCCGCTCTCGGCAACGCGCCCGATCCGCCGCCGCGCCCCGACGAGCCGGGTGACGAGGGCCCCGCGATCGTTGCCGGCGAGGTCTATCGACACCGCGTAGCGCTCGCGGCGCAACGCGCGGATCACGGCGAGCGCCTCCCCGCTGCCGATCCCGCCGCGCGCGCGGTGAAATCCCCAGACGCGGTCGAGCCACGGCAGGCGCGCGACGAGCGGCGTCGCCTCGCTCGGCACGAGCAGGTGCAGTTCCCAGTGGGGCAGCGCTTCGCGCAAGGCGCGCAGCACGGGCGTCGCCACGACCACGTCGCCGAGATACTTGAACTGCATCACCAGCAGCTTCGGCCTGGCGAGCGGCTCATTCATTGCCGTTCATCTGCCGCGCACCGCGGTCGCGCACGCGCCGGTCACGGCGCAACCGCTCAATCGACCTTGACGTTGTTTTCCCCGATGATCCGCGACCAGCGCTGCTGCTGGCTCGCGACGAAGCCGCGGAACTCCTCGGGCGATCGGCTGACGAGGAGCGGCACCGAAGCCTTCGCGAACGCCGCCTTGACCTGCGGGCGCTGCGCCGCTTCCACCGAGGCCGAGAAGAGCCGATCGACGATGGCGCGCGGCGTCTTCGCCGGCACGAAGAAGCCGTTCCAGTTCTCCCCTCCGACGTCGGGGTAGCCCGCCTCCGCCATGGTCGGGACGGCCGGGTACTCGGGCAGGCGGCGCTGCGCGGTCGTCGCGATGGGCTTCATCCGTCCCGACTTCACGTGCGGGAAGACGCTGGCGGCGTTGAGGAACGCGAAGTGAATCTCGCCGCCGAGGATGCCGGCGACGGCCTGGCCGCCCCCCTGCGCGGGTATGAGCACGACGTTCATGCCGGTGCGCCGGGCAAAATCCAGCGTATCGAGGTGCGAGTACGAGCCGAGCGGGTTGGAGAAGTTGAACTTCCCCGGATTGGCCCTGACGTGCGCCACGAACTCCTTCAGGTTGCCCGCGGGGAAGGCCGGCTGGACGACGAGCACGTCGGGTATGGAAGCGAGCAGGGTCACGCCGGCGATCTCGCGGGTGAGATCGACCCTCAGCGTCCGGGCGAAGAGCGCCGGGTTGATCGAGGCCACCGACACGTTGGCTATGAAGATCGTGTAGCCGTCGGGCGCCGCGCGGGCGGCGAGTTCGGCGGCGATGTTGCCGTAGGCGCCCTGGCGGTTGTCGACGACGATCTGCTGCCCGAGGATCTCGTTGAGACTCGGCTGCAGCAGCCGCGAAACGATATCGGTGCCGCCGCCCGGGCCGAACGGCACGATGAGCCTCACCGGCCGCGCCGGCCAGGCTTCCGCGGCCCGGGCCGCTCCGGGCAATACGGCGGCCGATACGAGCAGGCCGGCGAGAGCCACCGCGATCGCCAGTGCGCGCACGCTCGACTTCGCATTGGTCTTCATGAACGAACTCCCATGACGGCCGGGTGTTCTCCCGCGGCTCGCGGCCGTGCGAGATCCGCGTCGGGGTGCACCCCGCGAGCGACCCGCGGGCCGCGTCAGGCGCGCACGAGCTTGTCCTCGAACCAGTTCCACATCTCCGCCACCACCAGCGTGAGGTAGTCGCGCTGGCAGTGCTGGGCGCCGCCCTCCTCTGCCCTGTAGACGCGGAAGGTCTTGTCCTTCGAGCCGCAGGCGTCGAACTGCCGCTGCGCGTCGGAGAGCGGGATCTGCTCGTCGTCCGCGCCGTGCACCAGCAGGAACGGGCAGCGCATCTTCTGCATCACGCCGTCGAGACGGAAGGGCTCCAGTCTCTTCAGGGCGTCCTCGACGTTCTCCGCGCCCATGATCCACACGATGTGGTGGCCGGGCACGGAGAGCGAGGTCTGGAAGGCGGCGTCGATGCGCTTTTTCCACGTGTCGTGGTAGTCCCACTGCGCGCCCCACGCGATGCAGGCGGCGAAGCGCGGCTCCATGGCGGCGCAGCGGGGCGCGTAGTAGCCGCCCAGGCTGATCGCGACGATCCCGACCTTCTTCGCATCGACGTCGGGGCGCTGCTCGAGGTAGTCCATGCACGCGCTCCCGGCCACCTCGTAGTCGTGACGCAGGGCGTGGCCGCGGAAGCGGATCGCTTCGCCCGTGCCGGGCCCGTCCATCACGAGGCAGGAGATGCCGCGCTTCACGAGGTCGGGCACGCCGCGCATGAACTGGATCTCCTTGGTGACGTCGAGGCCGTCGAAGAACACGACGCAGGGCGCGCGCGCGGACCTCGCGTTCCGGGCGTGCACGAAGTAGCCCGGCAGGCTCTGGTTTCCGAGGAAGGGCACCTCCACCGCCTCGATCTTCACGTCGGTCAACTGCGCGTGGCGCTTGAAGCAGTCGACGCCCTTGCGGTACTCGGCGAGCGCGCGTTCGTCCTTCGGCGTGCGGAAGCGCTCGGCCATCTGGTAGTAGTTGCACGCACGTAGATACGCGTGCGCGGCGGAGTAGCGGTAGCCGCCCCTGTCCCACTTCTCGGCGTAGGCGCGCACCCCGTCGGCGACCTGCACGCAGGCGTCGAACCACGCCGCGTCGTCCTCGGGCCCCTTGCCCCGGAGCAGCCGCCCGATCCTGTGCAGTTCGCCCATCTCGGCGCCGCCGTAGGCGATCGAGCCGATCATGTTGACGAATGCCGCCGACCAGCGGTAGTTGCCGGGGAAGTACATGAAATAGGAGTCCTTCTCGTCAGCCATCGCAGTTCCTTCCGGGGGAGTGAGGAATTGTCGTCACGTGAGCTTATCACCGCGCGGGTGTCCGAGCGCATCTGGTAAACTCCACGCCACTTTCCGCCGGAGCGGGGAACGGCTCAATCGAGGGGGAACATGGCAGCCAGCAGGAAGAAGCGGGCCACCGGGTCCGCGCCGCGGCAATACCGGGACATCCGCTACGAAGTGAAGGACCAGGTCGCCTGGGTCACGATCAACCGCCCGCGCGTGCTGAACGCCTTCCGCGAACACACGCTCGACGAGATGATCGACGCGCTGAAGTCCACCCGCGAGGACCCCTCCATCGTGTGCGCGGTGGTGACCGGCGCGGGCGACAGGGCGTTCTCGGCGGGGGGGGACTTCTACGCGATGAAACGGCTTGACTTCACCAACGCCCCCATGTGGAACGACCGGATGCTGGGACTAGCGATGACGATACGCGGGCTCCCGATACCGGTGATCGCGATGGTGAACGGCTGGTGCATGGGCGGCGGGCACGAGCTCGCGCTGTGGTGCGACCTCGTCATCGCCTCGGAGAACGCCGTGCTCGGGCAGACCGGCGCGAAGGTGGGCGCGTGCCCCACCGTGGGGGCGACGCAGTACCTCCCGCGCATCATCGGCGAGCGCCTCGCGCGCGAGATGATCTTCTGCGCCCGGCGCTTCACGGCGAAAGAGGCGGTCGAGATCGG
The DNA here is from genome assembly GCA_020854035.1 of Burkholderiales bacterium. GTDB lineage: Bacteria > Pseudomonadota > Gammaproteobacteria > Burkholderiales > SG8-41 > SG8-41. The sequence continues at coordinate 69,828 of JADZGE010000069.1, forward strand.
GCTCATCAACAAGTGCGTGCCGCGGGAGGATCTCCTCGCGGAGACGCTCAAGTGGTGCGAGACCATGAAAGGGCACAGCGCGCTCACCATCCGCATGACGAAGCGCTCGCTCAATTTCGAGTCCGACAACCTCTACTCGTCGTGGCAGCACGGCATGGAGCTCCTCGCGCACGTGTGGGGCTCGGAGGAAGCGAAGGAAGGGATGGACGCGTTCCTCGCCGGCCGGCCGCCGGACTTCCAGAAGTTCCGGCTGCGCGCGAAGAAGGAACTGGCGGGCTACCTCGACGGAAACGCGAGGGATCTCAACGCGCCGCCGTCGATGCGCGGGAAGAATGCCAAGCAGCGATAGGCCAGGGAGGCGCAGAGGCCGCAGAGGACACCGCGGATGGATGCCGTGGCCGGGATCGTCCATGGGTGCCGTGCCGAATCGCGGTAAGCGAGCCCGCCGACACCGATACTCCGGTCCCTGTCGCCTTCCTCCGCGGTCTCCGCGTCTCTGCGGCGGATTCCCGACATGAACTCCGACAACGGCGCGCTCGCCGGGCTGCGCGTGCTCGATCTCACGCGCATCCTCGCCGGGCCCTTCTGCACCCAGATGCTGGGCGACATGGGCGCCGACGTGATCAAGGTCGAGCCACCCGGCGCCGGTGACGACACGCGCACGTGGGGCCCGCCCTTCACCGGCGGGGAGTCCGCCTATTTTCTCGGGATCAACCGCAACAAGCGTTCGCTGACGCTCAATCTCGCCGCGAAGGCGGGACAGGAGATCCTCGCGCGGCTGCTGCCGAAGTGCGACGTGCTGATCGAGAACTACAAGCTCGGTACGCTGGAGAAATGGGGTTTCACCAATGCGTGGCTCGAGGAGCACGCCCCGCGCGTCGTTCGCTGCTCCATCACGGGCTACGGTTCGAGCGGGCCCGACGCGGGGTTGCCGGGCTACGACTTCATCCTGCAGGCGGAGTCGGGGCTGATGAGCGTGTGCGGCGAGCCCGCAGGCACGCCCACGAAGTTCGGCGTCGCGATCGTGGATGTCACGACCGGCCTCTACGCCTGCAACGTCGTGCTCGCGGCGCTCGCCGCGCGCACTCGCACGGGGCGCGGCCAGCACGTGGAGGTCTGCCTCTACGACTCCGGGATCTCGATGCTGATCAACGTCGCCTCGAGCCATCTCGTGACCGGGCGCGACGCGCGGCGCTACGGCAACGGCCACCCGAGCATCGTTCCCTACACGACCTATCCCACCGCCGACGGGATGATCGCCCTCGCGGTGGGGAACGACGGCCAGTTCGCGCGTTTCGCGCAGATCGCCGGCCATCCCGAGTGGGGAACGGATCCGCGCTACGCGAAGAATCCGGACCGCGTCGCGAACCGTGAGACGCTCGACCCGGCCATCGGAGAAGCGCTCAAGCGCGACCGGACGGATGCGTGGATCGGGAAGCTGCGCGCGGCGGGGGTGCCGTGCGGGCCGATCCACTCGGTCGCCGAGGCGCTGAACGACCCGCATACGCTCGCGCGCGGGCTCGTGCGCACGGTGGAGCACCCGGCGGCCGGGCAGGTGAAGATGGTGGGCATACCGTACGCGTTCAGCGACACCCCGGCGACGATCCGCCGCCCGCCGCCGCTGCTCGGGCAGCATACCGATGAAGTGCTGCGGGAGGAACTGGGGTTCACGGCCGAGCGCATCGCGCAGTTGCGCGCCGAGAAGGTTGTCTGAAGGTCATTGGCCGCAGAGATGAAGAGGCGCGGGGCAGTCACCGGGATCGGGGGTCCGTCTTCGGCGGGCGCAGCGCTTCGTTGATATCGACGACGGAGCGAGCACCTCGCTCGCTCGATTCAGGCTGCCCGTCTGCGTCGTTGCGCCTTTGCGGCGGGATACCTGCGGGAGGGTGACGTGATCACCGGACTGAGCCACGTGTCCATCGCCGTTCCCAGCCTCGCGGGCGCGGCCGAGCGGCTGAAGGAACTCTACGGCCTTGCCGCCGGCGAGGCCGTGGTCAACGAGGAGCAGGGGATCCGGCTCGCGTACGTGGATCTCGGCAACGCGCGCATCGAATTGATGGAGCCCGCGCGGCCCGACTCGTCGATTTCGAAGTTCCTCGAGCACCATCCGGCCGGTGGCATCCACCACTTCTGCCTGAACGTCGACGGGCTCGTGCCCGCGGCCGCAGCGATAACGGCAAAGGGCGCGCGAGTGCTGGGTGCGGCGGGCGAAACGCGCAACGTGCACGGCGAGCTGATCGCGTTCGTGCACCCGAAGGATTTTCTGGGGGCGCTCGTCGAACTCGAGGAGCGGAGCGCGTGAGCCGCCAGCGATCGGCGGAGACGACTGCCGACTGGCGGTTGACGGCTGACCACTGCGCGGGCGGAGGAGCGATGGGCGAGGCGGGACATGGCTGACACGACGGCGGCGCGGCGCATTGCGCCGGGAGCGCTCGAGGCATTCGTTGCGCGCGCGTTGGAGAAGGTCGCGATCCCGCCCGCCGACGCGCGGTCGATCGCGGAACTGATGGTGCGGGCCGACGTGCAGGGCTCCGAGGGCCACGGCGTCTTCCGGCTGCCACAGTACATCCGCCGGATCAGGGGCGGCGCGGTCAACGTCAAGCCGACGATACGCGTGGTGCGGGAGGCGGCCGGCATGGCACTGGTGGACGGCGACAACGGCATGGGCCACCTCGTGATGCGCTTCGCGACCGGGCGCGCCATCGAGAAGGCAAGGACCGCGGGCGTCGCCTGGGTGGGCGTGAAGTGGAGCAACCACGCCGGCCCGGCATCCCTGTATGCCACGATGCCGCTTGAACACGACATGATCGGTCTCTACCTCGCGGTGGGGAACGCGAACCATCTTCCCGCGTGGGGCGGCCTCGACATGCTGCTCTCCACCAACCCGATCGCCGTGGCGGTGCCGGGCGGCGACGAACCGGCGATCGTGCTCGACATGGCGACGACCGTCGCCGCGTACGGGAAGGTCAAGACCAGGGCCCAGCGCGGCGAGATGATGCCCGAGGGCTGGATGATGGACCGCGGGGGCCGCCCGCTCACCGACCCGAAGCGCTCGAACGAGGGCTTCCTGCTGCCGATCGGGGGCTACAAGGGCTACGGGCTCGCGCTCGTGTTCGGGCTGCTGGCCGGGACTCTGAACGGCGCGGCGATGGGGCGCGACGTGGTGGACTTCAACGCCGACGACGCGACGCCCACCAACACCGGGCATTGCATCGTCGCGATCGACGTCGCGGCTTTCCAGCCAGTCGCGGAGTTCAAGCGGGCGGTCGACGCGCTCGCCCGCGACCTGCGCAATTCGCGGCGCCTGCCGGGTTTCGACGCGGTGCGCCTGCCGGGCGACGGCGCGCACGCGGCGCGCGAGGATCGCCTGAGGAACGGCATCCCGCTGCCGCCGGCCCTCGCGGCGGCGCTCGAACAGCTCGCGAAGGAGCTCGACGTCGAGCCGCCCGCCTGATGGATGATCTCCCTTCGTCCTCGGGGGAAGGTCGGGATGGGGGTGGGCATCCGGGCTTCGTGGCGCGCACTGCCCGCCTTCCCCCTCAGGGGGAAGGTCGGGATGGGGGTGGGGTTGGCGCGATCGCCTTGACCCCATCCCCACCCCGGCCCTCTCCATGGAGGGGCGGGAGGACGAGTTGAGGCGCCTTTTCTGCGACCCGACTTGCACACGGGCGGTACGCGTGTTTCTCTGGCTTTCCCTCGGCGCGGCGCTTGCGGGGTTCGTCTGGTACATGGTCGTCGTACCGGGACGATCGCACAACGGCCCACTCGCACCGCTCACGCCGGAGGAGCGCGTGATCGCGGAGAACCTGCGCCGGCACGTCGCGGCGGTTGCGGCGCGCGAGCACAACGTGATCAACCATCCCGCCGCGCTCGAAGCCGCGGCGCGCCACATCGAGTTCGCGCTGTTCGCGCTGGGCTACGACGTCGACACCCAGCGCTGGAAGGTCGGCCGGGAGGAAGTGCGCAACATCGAGGCGGCGATCCCCGCGGGCGCGCGCGCCGGGGAGATCGTCGTCGTCGGGGCGCATTATGATTCGGTCGTGGGCTCCCCGGGCGCGAACGACAACGGCTCGGGCGTCGCCGCCCTGCTGGAACTCGCGCGGCTCCTGAAGGGCGCGAAGCCGGCCCGCGCGCTGCGCTTCGTCGCATTCGTGAACGAGGAGCCGCCGTTCTACGGGGGCGGGGAGATGGGCAGCCGCCGTTACGCGCGGCGTTCGCGCGAGCGCGGCGAGAACGTCGTCGCCATGTTTTCGCTGGAGACGATCGGTTACTACTCCGATCGCCCGGGCAGCCAGCGCTACCCGTTTCCGCTCTCCTTCTTCTATCCCTCGGCCGGCGGTTTCCTCGCGTTCGTGTCGAACCTGTCCTCGCGCGGGCTGCTGCACGAGGCGCTCCTGGCGTTCCGCCGGCATGCCGCGTTCCCGTCGGAGGGGGTCGCCGCCCCCGCGTTCATTCCCGGCGTGGACTGGTCGGACCACTGGGCGTTCTGGAAGGAAGGTTACCCGGCGTTGATGGTGACGGACACGGCGCCCTACCGCTACCCGCACTACCACAGCGCGCAGGACACGCCGGACAAGGTCGACTACGAGCGGCTGGCGCGGGTGGTGACGGGGCTCGCGGGGATGCTGCGGGAGACGGCGCGTTCTGACTGAAAGCGCACGACACCACTGACCAGGACAGCGAACGAGGCAGATCCTGGCGCGACGGTCGGCACCTCTCCGGTTCAAGCCTGTCGCTGTTTGGCCGGGGTGGCGGGCGTTCGCCGGCTCGTACGTGCGCAGGCGCGTTCGTCGAATTCCGGGCTCGCCCGCGCTCCTCGCTCAGCCGGCTAGTCCACGCCTACCCAGTCGACCGTCGATCGTCGCGGCGCTTTCGATCATCTCCGCAATGGCAGGATCGTCGTAACCGATTTCGCGGAGAATTTCGACACTGTGCTGCCCGAGCTTGGGCGCAGGAAGGAAATCCCGGCGGCTGCCGAATGAACACCGGTTCGGGAGCGTCATGTTGACAATCTTGCCCTCGGTCGGATGGTTCACCTTCTCGAAAAAACCAACGTCGTGCAAGTGCGGATCTTCCATCAGCGAGTCGAGCGTGTGATACGGCATGGCGGGAATGCCGGTGCGGTCGAAAATCGCAAGCCACTCGGCAGTGGTTTTCTGCCTTAGGCTCTCGTTGCGCATGGCGTAAAACTCGGTCACGTTCGCGAAGCGCGCCGTGACGCTGCCAAAGCGCGGGTCCGCCTTGAGCTCCGGCCGCCCGATCGCATCAAACAACGCAAAAGCCTGCGCGTTGGTGTTGGCCGTGATGCAGATGAAACCGTCCTTCGTAGGTATCGGCCGGTTGCCGCGCTCAAGCACCCGGGTATCCCCGGTACCCCCCAAAGGAGGGTCGAATGTCTTAAGGTACATATGCTCCTCGAGCACGAACTTGGCCATGTTCTCGAACATGGGGACCTCGATCTCGGCGCCTTCGCCCGTGCGCTGGCGGTTAATCAGCGCCAGAAGGAGCATCTGCACCGCTATCGCACCGACGCTACGGTCGGCGATAACGATGGGCACGTAGCGCGGCTCTCCCGTCACCCGATGATGCAGCGCCGCCACGCCGGATCCGCCCTGTATGATCGTGTCGTAGGCGGCCTTCTCCCGGTAGCGCCCACCGCGACCAAAGCCGAACATTCCGCAGTAGATGATCCTCGGGTTGACCACCCGCACATCCTCGTAGGTAAGCTTGAGCCGATTCATCGCAGACGGACGGAAGTTCCACAGGAAGATATCCGCCCGCGCGGCCAATCGGAGCAGCGCTTCGCGCCCTATGGCCTGTTTGAGATCTAGGACGATCGAGCGCTTGTTGCGGTTCAGGTGCAGAAATTTCGAAGACATAGCCGGCGTGATCGAGCGACCGTTGAGGTCGCGCAGAATGTCGCCGCCGGGCGTCTCAACCTTTATCACTTCGGCGCCATAGTCGGCGAGGGTCTGAGTCGCCATCGGACCGACCACGACGGCGGTGAGGTCCAGGATGCGGATGCCCGCGAGCGGCCCGCCGGTCATCGCTCGTTGGGCGCCAGCCGTATGGGTGCCCGCGCCAATCCGATCGAGGTCGGGTCTCGCGGCGACTCGCCTCGCACGAGGCAACCGGGCATGATCAATTCACCTTGGCGCCCGTCATCGCGGTCAGCCGTTCGTATCTGGCGTAATCGGACTGCAGGCGCCGGGCGAACTCCTCGGGTGTCGCATACTGGGGGTCCGCCGTCAGGCCGCTCAGTCTTTCCGATACGGCGGGGTCGCTCAGGACTTTTTTCAGACCCGCATTGAGTTGATCGACAATCGCTTTGGGCGTTCCGGCGGGCACGAACGATGCTACCCAGGCCGTGAATTCATACCCGGGAACGGCCTCCGCGATCGCTGGAACCTGCGCAAGCTGCTTGACCCGCGCCGCCGAGGTCACGCCGAGCGGACGCACCCGCTTCGCGTGAATATGCGCAGATACCGGGCCGATGATGGTTATCAGCGCCTGCGCTTCTCCGGCGATCGTCGCAGTGATGGAAGGGCCGCCGCCGCGATAGGGCACGTGCACCATGTTCAATGCAGCCATCGAGATGAGCTGCGCCATCATCAGATGCCCACCACTGCCGCCGCCGGCGGATCCGTACAGGATTTCGCCAGGCCGCTTTTTCGCCAGCGAGATGAGCTGTCCGATCGACTTCACCGGCATCGACGGGTGCACGACGAGCACGCCCACCTGCCTGATCAAGGTGGTCACGCCGATGAAGTCCTTGAGCGTGTCGTAGGACAGGTTCTTGTACAGGAATGCGTTGGCGAGATGAGATGCCGAATGCACCATAACGGTATAGCCGTCAGGCGGGCTCTTGGCCACCAGGCTCGCGCCGAGAGATCCTGCCGCGCCTCCCCGGTTTTCGATCACGAACTGCTGCCCCATCACTTCCGAGAGCTTGGGAAACACGATGCGGGCTGCCAAGTCGTTGGAGCCGCCGGGCGGATAGACGACGATCACGCGTACTGGTTTGATCGGGTAGGACTGCGCGGGCACGCTGGGAGAGCAAAGCAGCATTGCCGGCAGTACGCAGAGGGCCGCGCGCGGTAGTTGCTTCATGGCTTGCCTCCTCGTTCTGCGTGCGTAGCGTTTGATTCATAATGATCCGATAGGCGTCCCACCGAGATCCGCGATCAGGAAACCAGTCTGATCAGCTCGCTTACGTCTTCGACTTCCTCGAGACCGTCAACCATCGTGATGATCCGTTCGACGACGGTGTTCGCTAGCCTGAATTTCCACGCCGGTAGATTAGCCTAACACGGCCCGCGGCGCGGGCTGCCGTTACTCCTCTCTCCAGCCGCACCAGGTTCGGCCTTCTCCTGTTAGTCTAAGTGTGCGCCTACCAC
>JADZGE010000070.1 GCA_020854035.1 Burkholderiales bacterium
CGCTGGCGCTGCCGGTGGACGCGCGCAATTCCATCAAGTTCCAGGCGAGCAGCGGCGTGTCGGCGCGCACCGGCAACAACTACGACCTGTTCGGCGTCGCCTGGCAGTACCGCTGGGGCGGCGGAATTTGATGTCGAAAGCCTTTTGACCTAGATCAAGAACCTTCCTTTCTTGCGCACTTCGCAATGCTGCCGCCCGCCATAATCCGGCGAACCTGGGAGGCAAGCATGGAGCGCAAGTCAATGTTCGCGGCCGCCGCGCTGGCGGCTTTCTTCCTTTTCAGCGGCGCGGCGCTCGCGCAAGGCAAGAAAGCCCCCGCCAGGCCCGCCGGCATCGACGTGAACACCTGCTACGGCTGCCACGCGCCGATCCCGGAATTCCACGCCGGCAGCAAACACAAGGGGGTGAGCTGCGCGTCGTGCCACGATGGCGTGGACAAGCACCTTGCCGACAGTGCGCAGCGGCCGGTGACGCGCACCGACCCCGCCAACTGCGGCGGCTGCCACAAGCTGCAGTTCGAGTCCTTCGCCACCATGAACTGGAACCGGCCGGCGCGCTTCGAAAAGTCGCAGATGACCGGGCCGTCGCCAAACCCGGCCTGGGACAAGCTGATGATGCCGCACGGCTTCACGCGCGAGCACAACCTGCCGCGCTCGCACGCGTTCGCGCTCATGGACCAGCTCCTGATCGACCGCGCCTTCGGCGGGCGCTTCCAGCCCAAGATCGGCTGGCAGTACCTGGCGCTGTCGGGGCCGCAGAAGGCCTGGGAGGTGCTGGAGGACCTGTACCCCGGCCAGGACCACAAGGCCTTCAAGCCCGGCACCGCCGCCGCGGCCAACCCGGTGTGCCTGTCGTGCAAGACGCAGGACCACATTCTCGACTGGGCCTACCTGGGCGACCCGGTTCCAGGCGCCAAGTGGAGCCGGACCTCCAAGGTCAACGAGATGGCCAAGGACATGAACCACGCGCTCAACTGCTACTTCTGCCACGATCCGCACTCGGCCGGGCCGCGGGTGGTGCGCGACGGCCTGATCCAGGCGCTGACGCGGCCCGAGAAGGACACCCTGTGGCACAAGGACGCGCGCGCGACGAAGATCCAGGTCAAGGATCTGGGCGTGCGCGGCTTTACGCGCAAGATCGCCCTGCTGGAAAAGTACGACAGCAAGCTGCAGTGCGCGCAGTGCCACGTCGAATACAACTGCAACCCGGGGACCGACCCGGAGTCCGGCAAGCCGATCGGCATGGCAGATGCGCGCACCAACCACTTCCCGATGAAGGACGTCTGGAACATCGCCAAGCATTACACCGACCTCAAGTTCCGCGACTTCCGCCACGCCATCACCGGCGCGCTGCTTTGGAAATCGCAGCACCCGGATGCGGAGACCTACTGGAACTCCAAGCACGACAAGGCCGGCGTGCAGTGCCAGAACTGCCACATGCCCAAGCTCACCGACAAGAAGACGGGCAAGCGCTACACCTCGCACTGGCAGACCAACCCGCGCCACTACGTGAAGGAGACCTGCCTCGGCTGCCACGCCGGCTGGAACGAGAAGAAGGCCCTCTACGTCATGGACTCGCTCGCCGGCCACATCCAGGGCAAGACGCGCAAGGCCGAGTTCTGGCTGACGCGGCTGGTGGACAAGTTCGAGGAGGCGATCGGCCTGGGCGTGGACGAGGCGGCGCTCAAGGCCGCGCGCGACAAGCACTACGAGGCGCACGTGCACTGGGAGTGGTGGACCTCGACCAACGGCGCATCGATGCACAACCCGGATCAGGCGAAGGAGTCGCTCAACCGCTCGATGGCAATCTCGCAGGAGGGCATCAAGATCCTCGACGACGCCGTGAAGTCGAAGCGCGCGGCGAAATGACGCGGCCCGCCGCACTCGCCGGTATCCTCGCCGCGGCGCTGCTCGCCGCCGGCTGCGCGGTGGAGGAGCAAGGCGTCTTGCCGGCCTTCGGCCCGCAAACCTCGGCCACCGAGGTGCCGGCGCTCATTCCCCGCATGCAGGCGCACCTGGAGCGCACCCCGCGCGACGCGCGCGGCTGGGTGATCCTCGCGCGCATGCACTTCTCGATCGACCGGTTCGCGGACTCGGCGCTTGCCTACGAGCGCGCGCTGGCAGTTTCGCGCAAGGTGGCGCAGGATCCGCAGGTCTGGTGCGAGCTCGCCGACGCGCTCGCCATGGCACAGGGCGGCAGCCTGCGCGGCCGGCCGCGCGAGATGATCGACAAGGCGCTCAACCTGAAGGGCAGCCACCCGCGCGCTCTGGAGATGGCGGGCAGCGCGGCTGTAGAGGCGCAGGACTACCGCCGCGCGCTCCAGTACTGGGAGCCGCTGCTCGCGCAGCTCGCGCCGCAGACGCGCGAGCACGCGGAGCTTGCGCGCGCCATCGAGCGCCTGCGCCTGCGCGCCGGGACGCTCAGCTAGGGATCGCGATCTCTGGCTTACGCCCGCTGATCAGGTCGGCGATGAGCTTTCCGGACCCGCAAGCGTGGGTCCATCCGAGCGTGCCGTGCCCGGTATTCAGGAAAAGGTTGGAATACTTCGTGCGGCCGAGGCAGGGCAGGTTGTCCGGGGTCGCCGGGCGCAGGCCCGTCCAGAACTCGGCCTTCGATGAGTCCGCCGCGTCCGGGAATAGCTCGGTCACCCGCTTCACGATCGCGCGGCAGCGGGTTTCGTTGATCGAGGTGTCGTAGCCGTTCAACTCCGCCGTGCCGGCGATGCGCAGCCGCTCGCCCATGCGCGAGAGCACGAGCTTGTGGGCCTCGTCCGACAGCGACATCGTCCAGGCCGCCTCCGGGTCCTTCACCGGCATGGTCACCGAGTAGCCCTTCAGCGGATAGATCGGCAGGTCGATGCCGAGCGGGCGGGCTAAGAGGGGACTGTAGCTTCCGAGCGCCAGCACGTAGGCGTCCGCATCGACCGGGGACGTACGGGTCTTGACCGAAAGGATTTTTCCGTTTGCCACGGAGAACCCCAGGATTTCGGAATCAAAGGCAAAGTCCACCCCAGCGGCGACGCATCTCTTCGCCAGTTCGACAGTGAACTTGTAGGCGTCGCCGGATTCATCGTCCGGGTAGAGGCGCCCGCCCACCAGGCGATGCTTCATCGGCGCGACGGCGGGCTCGAGGGCGACGCATTCCTCGGGGAG
>JADZGE010000071.1 GCA_020854035.1 Burkholderiales bacterium
CCCACGGTTCGCCCTGCAGGGCGAACCGGCTCGCTCGGCGCCGAATCCGGGCAGCCGGATTCGGCGAAACCCCGCGCGAGCCCCGCCGGGAGAGGGGTCGGGGGTGAGGGAGGAGACGCTACGACAGGGTTCCGGGGCGCAAGCCGCGACATCCGTGTCGGGGCGTCTCTCCGGCGCCGCTGCGGCTTGCGCGGCGGCGCCCCGGCGGGCTACGCTGCGAGCCTTTCCCCGTCCCCGGAGACGCACGATGATCGCCAGCCTGGCGGCCCTTCGCGCCCTTTATCCCGCGCCCAAGCCGCGCACGCTCGCCAAGCAGCTCGACCGGCTGGACAAGTACTGCCGCCAGTTCATCGCGCTGTCGCCCTTCGCGGTGCTCGCCACCAGCGGCCGCGACGGCCGCCTGGATGCCTCGCCGCGCGGCGGTGCCCCGGGGTTCGCCGCGGTGCTCGACGACCGCACGCTCGAGCTCCCCGACGCGCTGGGCAACAACCGCCTCGACTCCCTCGCGAACATCGTCGAGACCGGCCGCGCCGGGCTGCTCTTCATGCTGCCGGGGATGGACGAGACGCTGCGCGTGAACGGCACCGCGCGCCTGCGCGACGAGCCGCAGATCCTCGCGCGTCATCCGCACGAGCGCCACCCGCCGCGCGTCGTCATCGAGATCTCGGTCGAGGAGGCCTACCTGCATTGCGCGAAAGCCCTCATGCGCTCGCGGCTGTGGGATCCCGCCCGGCACGTCGACCGCGCGCTCTTCCCCTCCATGGGCCAGATGCTCAAGGAGCAGACGAACTGGCCCGAGCGCGCCGAGACGCAAGAGGAAATGCTCGCGCGCGCCGCCACCGAGATCTGATCCGGGCCTCTCGGCGGCCTTTGCGGAGACATCGCGACATGGCAACCCGCACGAGGACGACCGGCGCCGCCGTGACCCCGCTCCTGCCGGTGAGCATCGAGCCCGGCGGCGTGCGCTACGCGCCCGGTATGCGCGCCGGCAGCTGGGTGTTCGCCACCGGTCACAAGGGCACGGCCGACTTCGTGAGCGGGATGGCACCTGACGTGGTCGACGCACAGGCGCCGCTGCACGGACTGCCGCGGCACGGGAAGGAGGCCCGGCACGTCTTCGCCAACTTCGCCAGGGTGCTCGCCGCGGGCGGCGGCGGTCGCGAGCACGTGGTGCGCATCGACCAGTACTACACGGCCGCGCGCGCCGTCGATCCCTACCACGAGGTCCGGCGCGCGTTCTTCGCCGGCCGCATTCCGCCCAGCACGTCGAATCTGCACCAGCGCGTCCTGCTCGCCGGGCAGGCGATGGAGGTGCAGCTCGTCGCGGCGGTGCCCGGCCGCGGCTTCGCGGTGACGCAGCACCGGCCGGCGAATCTGCCGGTGCACGCGACCTCGGGCTACAGCCCGGTGCTCACCTGCGGCGATTACGTCTTCGTCGCCGGCCAGACGGCCGAGGCGCTGGTCGGCGCCGAGGGCCCGATCGACCCGCAGGCCCGCATGCCGGCGGGGCACCTGTGGAAAGGCACGCCGATAAAGCTGGAGACGAACTTCATCGTCGAGCGCAAGCTCGAGCCCGCGCTCGCGACCGTCGGCAACACGCTCGCCGAGGTGGTGAAGGCGCAGGTCTACCTGCGCGATCCGGCCGACATCCCGGCCTTCAACGAGGCCTGGACGGCCCGCTTCCCGAAGGGCCGGCCGGCGACGACGATCGTCGTCACCTCCGACCCCGGCTTCATCTGCGAGGCCGGGCGCATCGAGATCAACACGATCAGCGTGCGGCGCGGCGGCGCCACGCGCCGGCAGCCGATCGACGCCGGGGTGCCGATGCCCTTCGCCGGGCAGGTGCAGGCGATCCGCGCGGGCGACCTGCTGTTCCTGTCCGGGCTGATGGCGGTGGATCGCGATGGCGCGCTGGCGCGGGCGGCGCGCATCGATCCGCGCCAGCCCTTCTTCGGCTCCGCCGTCGAGCGGCAGATGGGCGTGATGCTCGACGCCGCGGAGCGGCTCTGCCGCAAGGCCGGCACGACGCTCGCCAACGTCGTGCGCGTGCAGCAGTTCCACACCGACCTCGCCGACTTCCACGGGGCGTGGCGCATGTGGAGCGAGCGCTTGCCCGGGGCCTACCTCCCCTTCTCGGCGATCGAGGTGCGCGACCTGGGCGTGCCCGGCGCGTGTGTCATGCTCGACCTGTGGGTGTACGTGCCGCAAGCGGCACGCTGATCGCCTTCCGCCCCACCGCTCGTCCGCGCGGACGACCCTGCCAGGAGCTCGACGATGACGAAGCACCGGCCCGACCCCCTCCGCCGCACCGTTCTCGCCCGTGCCCCCGCGATCCTGCTGGCGGCCGCGCTGGCCGCGCCCGCGCTGGCGCAGTCGCCCGACCCCGCGACCTACCCGACCCACCCGATCCGCTTCGTGGTGCCGTTCGCGGCGGGTGGCGGCACCGACGTCATCATGCGGCTGGTGGCCCGGCACCTGGCGGAAGCCTGGAAGGTGAACGTGATCGTCGACAACCGTGTCGGCGCCGGCGGCGTGGTCGGGTCGCAGTACCTCAGCCGCCAGTCGAACGACGGCCGCCACTTCCTCGCAGTGGCGAGCGCCTTCGGCGTGCGCGCGGCCATCGATCCGACCGTGCCCTACGAGGTGTCGAAGGATTTCTCCGGCGTCGGCATGATGGCGCGCTCGCCGAGCTTCATGGTCGTCTCCACGTCGCATGGCTTCCGGACGCTCGCCGACCTGATCGCCTACGCCAAGGCCCAGCCCAAGGGCATCCTCTACGGCTCCGCGGGCGTGGGCAGCACGGCGCACCTGCATGCGGCGGCCACGGCCCATCTGGCGGGCTTCCGCGCGGAGCACGTCGCCTTCCGCGGCACGCCCGAGGCCGTGAACGACGCGCTGACCGCGCGGGTGCTGTACGCCTTCGCGCCGGGACCGAACGCGATCCCGCTCGCCAAGCAGGGCAAGCTGCAGATCCTCGTCACCACCTCGCCCGCCGGGGCGCGCTTCATGCCGGGGGTGCCGAGCCTCGCCGAGGCCGGCGTGAAGGGCTACGAGGGCGACGACTGGTTCGGCGTGTACGCCCCCGCGGGCACGGCGCTGCCCATCCGCGAGCGCGTCGCGGCCGCGATGGCACGCGCGCTCGCGCTGCCGGACGTGCGCGAGCGGCTCGACTCGCTCGGCGCCGGGCCGACCCCGTCGGGCCCCGTGGCCTTCGAGACGTTTTCGCGCGAGTACATCGCCGCCACGCGCAAGCTCGCGCAGGCGATCGGCATCAAGCCCGAGTGACCCGCCCTCGCCAGGAGCACGCACCGTGGGAACGATCGAATCGCGACTGAAGCAGATGGGATACGAGCTGCCGCCGGCGTTCGTCTTCCCCAAGAACAACCGCACCGGCTGCACCCAGACCGGCAACCTGCTGCTGCTCTCCGGTCACGGCCTC
>JADZGE010000072.1 GCA_020854035.1 Burkholderiales bacterium
AGGTGGTCGTCATCGGCGCGGCGCTCCGCGGACCACGCGCGCTCGGTCACCTCGAAGAGCGCCCCCAGCCGGTTGGAGGCCGTTTCGTCCGGGCCGAACACGCGGAAGTTCCTGCTTTCGGCGTTGCGCTTCATCACGTCGCGCAGGAACGCGCCCATCGTGCGCGTCGCCTCGCCCTGCGCCGCACCCGGCCGGGGAACGTCCACGGCATGCTCGCGAAAGTCCGGCATCTGCAGATCGCGCAGCAACAAGCCGCCGTTGGCGCGCGGATTCGCGCCCATCCGGCGCGCGCCGTGCGGCGCGAGCTCGAGCAGCTCCGCGCGCGGTCGCCCGTCGGCGTCGAAAAGCTCCGCGGGGCCGTAACTCCTCATCCATTGTTCGAGCAGGACGAGGTGCTCGGGCCGAGTCGCCACCTCGGCGAGCGGCACCTGGTGCGAGCGCCAGGAGCCCTCGGTCGGCTTCCCGTCCACCTCTTTCGGGCCGGTCCAGCCCTTCGGGCTGACGAGGACGATCATGGGCCAGCGCGGGCGCTCGCCGGCGGCGCCGGCATCGCGCGCCCTGCGCTGGATCGCGCGAATTTCGACGATGACCTGCTCCACGGTCGCGGCCATTCGTTGATGCATCGCGTCCGGCTCCGACCCCTCAACGAAGTAGGGCTTGTGGCCGAACCCGACGAGGAGGCTCTCCAGCTCTTCGCGACCGATGCGTGCGAGCACGGTGGGATTGGCGATCTTGTAGCCGTTGAGATGCAGGATCGGTAGCACCGCGCCGTCCCGGACCGGATCGAGGAACTTGTTCGAATGCCACGCCGTGGCGAGCGGCCCGGTCTCCGCCTCGCCGTCGCCCACCACGCAGGCGACGATCAGGCCGGGGTTGTCGAACGCCGCGCCGTAGGCGTGCGCGAGCGAGTAGCCGAGCTCGCCGCCCTCGTGGATCGAACCCGGCGTCTCCGGCGCCGTGTGGCTCGGCACGCCGCCGGGAACCGAGAACTGCCGGAACAGCCGCCGCATGCCCTCGGCGCTCTGCGGCACGTTCGGGTACAGCTCGCCGTACGTGCCCTCGAGCCAGGTGCAGGCGAGCAGCCCCGGGCCGCCGTGTCCGGGCCCGGTGACGTAAATCACGTCGAGGTCGTGCCGCTTGATCGCGCGGTTGAGGTGCGCGTAGATGAAATTCAGCCCCGGCGTCGTGCCCCAGTGCCCGAGCAGCCGCGGCTTGACGTGCGCCGGCGTGAGCGGCTCCGCGAGCAATGGGTTGTCGAGCAGGTAGATCTGCCCCACCGACAGGTAGTTCGCGGCCCGCCACCACGCGTGGATCTGCCGCAGCTCGGCGTCGGAAAGCGGACGCGAGTCGGCGCCCGGCATGCCTCGGGAGGCGCTCATCGCCAATGCTCCTGCATCATGCTTGTGATACCGCAGACCGATGCGCCGGCGCCGAAGGCTGCCGTGGTGCGCGCCGCGCGGTGCGCGCTACGCTTCGGCCGCTCGCCTACGCGCTCGCCCTCGAGTGCCCGACGTCCACTTGGGCCTCGGCCGCAAGCCAGTCCTCCAGCTCGCAGCCGGGTGTGAACCCGCGCCGTTCCGCCTGGAAATAGGCGGCCTCCGCGATCATTCGCCGGCGCAGCTCGCGCGTGGCGTCGGTCAAAGCCGCATCGGCTCCCTCCGCCGCCTGCGGCGTAGGGATTTCCCCGGGCGGCGCGGAACCGCCGGCCGGACCGGCCGCGGGGACGAAAATTTCTCTTGCCGTCGCCTTCTTGCTCATGGTCCACCTCCAGTGGGTTGGTCGTGCGTCCGGTCGCCATGCGACGATGCCGATGCGCACTTTCATCAAGAAGAAACTCTAATTCCTGCGAGCAGCACGAAGGTCAAGCATTCAGCGGACCCATCGCGATATCGGACCGCGCATCGGGCCAGTGGGGAACTTCGACGCGCCAATCCGGTCGAGCGGAAAAGTGCGTGCGAGCGCAGCAATTCATGGCAGCAAGGCGGGGCGCGACATGAGCGATTCACCAGATCTGGTCAGGGACCCGGTGTGCGAGATGAGGGTGAGGTCCGGGCAGCACGAGGCCGCCCACGAGGGGAGTCGCTACGCCTTCTGCTCGCTGCAGTGCCGGGAGCGCTTCCTTGCCCGCCCGAGGCTGTATGTCGGCGTGCGCAGGCGGCCCGCGCCGAAGGAGGCGGGAAAGAAGCTGATCCGTCGGCGGCGCGTCCTGCTCGGCCATCCGCTTGCACAGGCGCAGGCGGCGGCGCTGATTGCGGCCCTCCGTGAAATGATGGGCGTGATCGACGTCGAGTGCGTCGAGGCGCCAATCGTGCGCGGGCCATCCTCCCGGCCGGCCCGGGGCGAGCCCCAGTCGCCCGCCGGCATCGGTGGTATCGAGATCACCTACGACCTGCTCGAGGCGACGATGGCGCAGCTCGAGCGCAGGATCGCCGAAGTCGGCGGGCGATTCGGCAACGGAATCGGCGCGAAGCTCGGGCGCGACTTCATTCACTATGTCGAGGAATGCGAGCTCGAAGACCTCGAGTCCAGCGCCGCGCCCGCGGCGCGCGCACGCTAGGAGACGTCGCGCACGGAAGATCACCGGGACCGCTCCGGAGCGCATCCGTCCGCCGCAGCCTCGCTCCGGATCGTTCGCGTCGCCCCAGAATGCGGCGAGGCGGCGCGGCCATGCGCCTCGACAACCATCAGGTCCGCCGCGTTCTCCGCGATCATGACCGTCGGCGCGTTCGTGTTGCACGCGATCAGGGTCGGCATGACGGATGCGTCGACGACGCGCAAGTCTTGCATGCCGTGGACCCGAAGGGCAGCGGGCGGGCGGCCCTCCGAGACGCTGATGGTCATCGCAGGTACGCCTCGGTCGCATAGCGACGCATCATCCGGTGGCTGTTGAAGAAGCTGGCGTTCTTTCCGATGGCGCCCTTCATGACCTTGACCCATCCGGCGCGATCGCTCTGGTACAGGGGAAGGACGTGGCTCTCGAGTTTCGAGTACAGCACCGTGGCATGGTCCGCGCGCGCATCGGACTGCTCCTCGCCGATGCCCCAGCCGGTCACGCCCTCGATGCACCCTTCCACCCACCACCCGTCCAGCACGCTCAGGTTGGGCACGCCGTTAAGGGCCGCCTTCATCCCGCTCGTCCCGCTGGCTTCGAGCGGCGGCTGCGGCGTGTTCAGCCAGACGTCGGCGCCAGAGACCATGACGAGCGCGAGGTTCATGTCGTAGCCCGGCAGGAAGGCAACCGGGACCGCGTCCCCGAGCTCGCGCGCGAAACCGTGGAGCCGCTCGATCAGGCGCTTGCCGCCCTCGTCGCGGGGATGCGCCTTGCCGGCGATCACGACCTGGAACGGGAACCGGCGCGCGATGGCGCGCAGCCGGTCGAGGTCGGAGAAGAGGAGTTCGGGCCGCTTGTACGCGGTCATGCGGCGCGCGAACCCGAGGATCGGCCGCTCGGGATCGAGCGCGAGCCCGGTCGCGATGCGGACCCGCTCGATGAGCGCGAACTTCGCCTCGCGGTGCGCCTGCCAGATCTCGTCGTCCGCAATCTGGTCGACCCGCACGAGCAGGTCGGGCTCGTGGCACCAGCGCGGCAGATGCCGGTCATACAGCACCCGAAAACTCGCGCACGTCCACGTGAACGGGTGCACCCCGTTCGTCACGGCGTGTACGCGGTAGCCGGGAAACATCTTGCTGGAGACCTCGGCGTGGCGTTCCGCGACGCCGTTCACGTACTCGCTGAGGTTCAGCGCGAGCCGGGTCATGTTCAGCCGCTCCGCGCCGGCGAGCTCCTTGAGCGCGTCGAGCTCGAAATAGTCGCCGAGCACCCGCGACACGAGCCCGTAGTCGAACTGGTCGTGGCCGGCCTCGACCGGGGTGTGGGTGGTGAAGTTGCAGAGCGCACGCACGCGCGGGACGTCGTAGGGCGAATCGTCCCCGCGCAGCTCGGCCTCCGGCCGCGCGTGCCGGCGCAAGAGCTCGAGGGCGAGCAGCGCCGAGTGCCCCTCGTTCAGGTGGAACTGCCAGACCCGGAAGCCGAGCGCCGCGAGCATCCGCACGCCGCCGATGCCGAGGAGCGCCTCCTGCTTTAGCCGGTACTCATCTGCGCCGCCGTACAAGGATTCGGTGAGGTGCCGGTCCTCCGCGCCGTTCTCCGCGAGGTCGCTGTCGAGTAGGACGATCGGAACCTGACCGCCCATGTGCCCCTCGATCACGTGCAACCACCCGCGGACCCACACGTCGCGCCCTCCGAGCGTGACCGCGATCTTGGCGTCGAGCGGCTGCGCCCGGTCCTCGGGCCGCCACTCGGCGGGGCGCTCGACCTGCCGCCCCGGCGGCTCGATCGCCTGCGTGAAGTAGCCGCGCCGGCTCACCAGGCTCACGGCCACCATCGGGAGTGCGAGGTCGGCCGCCGAGCGCATGACATCGCCCGCCAGGACGCCGAGGCCGCCGGCGTAGGTCGGGATCTCCGCGTGCAACGCGATCTCCATCGAGAAGTAGGCAATGCGCGGCGTCGACAGGAAACGCTGCAGGGCGTGGTCGCTCATCTGCTCACCTCCGGACACATCGTCCTTGCGTCTTGTCTGAAGCGCGGCGTGCCCCTAAACGTTCCTCAGGGACGATGTCCGCTTCCGTGTCCATGCCCCTCATCGGCGCCACTGCCTCCCGACGCTTTCCGCGCGAACCGCGCGGGATCGGCCTTGAAGGTGTCGCGGCATCGCATGGAGCAGAAGTGGTAATCCTGCCCCTCGTGGCGCTCGGTCGCGGCCGCCTTGCCCGAGTCGATACTCATGCCGCACACCGGGTCGGTGACTTCCATCGTGTACCTCCATCTCGATTAGTGGGACCCCTTGTGTGAACGTTCTCCGGCCGCATGCACGCGGCGCGCCACGGCGCCGGCTGCCGAGTGCTCGGGGGCGGCTGCGGGCGCGGCCTCGGCGACGCCGCGCTCGTCGCGATTTGCATCCAGCCCGGCGAGCTTTGCGCGCTTGAGCAGCAGCGCGTTCATGGCGACGATGAGCGAGCTGCCCGACATCGCCAGCGCGGCGAGCTCCGGGCTGATGGTCAGCGGATAGAGCATCCCGGCCGCGACCGGGAATGCGATCACGTTGTAGCCGACCGCCCACCACAGGTTCTGATGCATCTTGCGCAGGGTGAGGCGCGAGAGCTCGATCGCCGCCACGACGTCGTAGGGGTCGCTCTTCATCAGCACCACGTCCGCGCTCTCCATTGCGACGTCGGTGCCCGCGCCGATGGCGAAGCCGACATCGGCCTGGGTGAGCGCGGGGGCGTCGTTGATGCCGTCGCCGACCATGCCGACCCGGTTGCCCTGCTTCTGCAGCTTGTTGACTTCGTCCGCCTTCTGGCCCGGCAGCACCTCGGCGAGCACGCTGTCGATGCCGAGCTCGCCGGCAATGCGCTCGGCGGTCTCCCGGTTGTCTCCGGTGAGCATGGCGCCCTTGACGCCGCGCGCCTTCAGGGCGCGCACCGTTGCCACGGCCGTTTCGCGGGGCGCGTCGGCGATCGAAATCAGGCCCCAGAGCTTTCCCGCGCGGGCGACGTGCACGACGGTGCGGCCCGCGCCCTGCAATTCGGCCGCCTTCGCCTGCAGCCCGCCGAGATCCACTTTCTCGGCATCCATCAGGCGGCGGTTGCCGATCAGGAGCGCGTCGCCGCCGAGGCGCGCTTTCGCGCCCATCCCGTCGACGTTCGTGAACCCCTCGGCCGACTCCGCGATCTGCTTCCCGGCGCGCTCGAGGATGGCGTGCGCGA
>JADZGE010000073.1 GCA_020854035.1 Burkholderiales bacterium
CCAAGCGCACAACCAAAACGTTTTGCACTACATCACCGAGTCCACTGGGAGCCGACCCAGAGGAGAAACACGGACTTGCGTGCACTCGAACGCCCCCCAACCCCGCCGAAGTGTCAAACTTGGGTCAAAAACGGAAGTTTACGCCGAGGCCCAGTCCGCCGAAGGCGATATCCTCGATCACCCGGTTCTTCCCCGGCTCGTAGTAGAGGTAGCGGTACGCGAGCAGGACTTCGCCCCACTTCCAGGCGTAACCGACGCCCGCCATTCCCTGCCACGTGAGCTTCGAATCGCCCCCGCCGACATCGAGGTGGTAGGGCGCGAACCAGTTGGCCCCGCCGAGCTTCACGCGCCCCTTGACCCCCACGATGGCATCCCAGAGCCGGTCCGATTTGGTCACGCTGCCGAACCGCGTGAGAGGCGTCGTTCCCGCCGGCCCGGTCACGTTCGCCGTGAGCTGCCAGGTGGTGGTCGCCTCGAGGTCGATATAGCGGATGCCGCCGATCACGTCGAGGGTGGCGCTGGAATCTTCGACCGCGGCGTAGCCGCCGGCGAGGGAGAAGATCGTGCCCTTGAAGTCGGTCTGCGTGCCGAGATTGAGCGAGGTGTTGACGACGTTGACCGGTCCCGGTCCCGGGTTGAAATCCACGCTTTTCACGTGGCTCGTGTCGCCCGAGAGGTCGAGGTAAATCGCGTCGGCGAGAACGGACCATCTGCCCTTGCGCGCCTCCCCGGAGAGCATCATTGCGAAATCCAGGCTCCCGATCAGCGTATCGGCGTCGACGCTCACGTTCGGCGACGCGCCGCCCGCAGCGGGGGGACCGTAGCGCAGGGTGCCCTCCAGGCTGGGAAGCCAGAGGTAGGGCATGAGGGAAAACTTCCACTGATCGGCAGCGCCCTGGGCGCTGGCGGCACCCGGCGCCAGGAGCACGCTCGCTACCGCCAGAGCTGCCAGCACGACCGCGTTTACGCATTGCCGAAGCTTCATTCCCCTGCCTCCTTCACTCGACCTGCATGCCATGTTCACCGTCCCCGCCCATGCGCGCGCTCAATCGTATCGAGTGTAGAACGCGTCCTCGTTGGGCAGCGCCGGCGCCCCGTGTGCCGCGCCCTTGACCGCCCCGAATGCATCCAGCAGGAACAGCGACTTCGCGCTTTCCCGGGCCAGTTCCTCGATCCGGTTCTGCAGCTCGGTTACCTTCTGAGGGTTCTTCCCGGCGAGGTTGGTCTTCTCCGAGGGGTCCTGCGCGAGGTTGAACAGCTCCAGAGAGGACGGCAGCGGCGTGCGCCAGACGAGCTTCCAGTCGCCCCGGCGCACGCCGCCGCGAAACGGCTCGATGTTGTAGACGACTTCCTGCCGCGGCGAGGGCTTGCCCGCGCCGAGGGTGGGCCACATGTCGAGCCCGTCGAGCGGCTTGCCCTTGTCGAGGCTCGCTCCGGCGAGCCCCGCCAGCGTCGGAAACATGTCCACGACGTGCATGATTTCCTTCACCTCGCCGGGCTTGATGCGGCCGGGCCAGTTGGCGAGCGCAATGACGCGCGTGCCGCCCTCGTACAGCATGCCCTTGCCCCCGCGATACGGGCCGTTGTCGGCCGGGAGCTTCAGCTTCGACACGTCGACGTCGCCCGAGAACATCGGGTTGACGTTCCCGCCGTTGTCGCTCATGAAAACGATCAACGTGTTCTCGCGCATCTTCTTCTTCTCCAGCGCGGCGACCACCTTGCCGATCTCGTCGTCCATGGACGAGATCATGGCCGCGTAGGCGCGCCGCGTCGGATCCTCGACATGCTGGTACCGGTCGAGATATTCCTTCGGTGCCTGGTACGGCGCATGCGGCGCGGTGAAGGCGAGATACAGGAAGAGTGGTGTTCTCGGATCGTGCTCCATGATCCGCGCGACCGCGTCCTTTCCCCACAACTGCGTTACGTAGCCCTCCTCCCTGACCGGCTGGTTGTTGCGATACCAGTCCCTCACCTTCATCGAGGAGTGCGTGAAGTAATCGATCTCCCCCACCATGGCGCCGTAGTGGTAATCGAATCCGCGCTGGCGCGGCCAGAACTTGCGGTCGGCGTGCCCCAGGTGCCACTTGCCGATCATGACCGTACGGTAACCCGCCTCCTTCAGCGCCTGCGGCAGCAACCGCTCATCGGTCGGCAGGCCGTACTTGGCCGGAGTCGGAATGACGATCGTCTGCAATCCGTAACGGAACGGGTAGCGGCCCGTCAGGAGCGCGGCCCGCGTCGGCGTGCACATGGGCTGGGCGTAGAACTGTTCCAGGCGCGCACCCTCCTGGGCGAGCCGGTCGATGCTCGGGGTCCCGATGTCCGAACCGTGAAAGCCGACATCCTTCCATCCCTGATCGTCGGACACGATGTAGACGATGTGCGGGCGCGGCGCCGGCTTGCGTTCGGCCGCCAGCGGCGCGCCACCCGCCACCATGACGACGATCGCGAGGCCGAGCCCCGTCACAAGTGAGCGTGCATTCATCATGTGGCATCCTTCGCTCGCCGGCAGGGTTCCCGCGGGATTCGGCAGGCCTGCGCGGCGTCCTGAACGGCGGCGCCAAGTATAGCCGACTCCACATGCGCATTCCGACTGCGAGACGGCGCAATGCCCGAGGTCCCGTACCGCGTCGAGGCGGGAATGCAGTGGAAGCTCCGATTCCGTTCGGCTCAGCGCGCGCGCTCGAGCGCCGCGAGAAGATCGCCCAAGGCCGCATCGTCCGGTGCGAGTGTGACGAGCGTGCGCGCATGTCCGAGCGCGGCCTCGCGCCGCCCCTGTTCCGACAGGTACTTCGTCAGCGCAATCAGCACGTCGCGTTCGACCGGGTTGCGACGGAGCACCTCCTCCAGCACCCGTACCGCCTCGCGCCCTCGCCCGCGATCGTGCAGGGCTACGGCAAGCACGTACTGGTAGCGGTCATTTTCCGGTGCAATCTTTACCGCCCGCGCGAGCGCCGCAAGCGCGGCGTCGTAGTGCCTGCGCCGGGCGTGCAGCAGTCCCAACGCGTGCCAGAGCTCGGCGCTCGCCCCCGCCCGGTCGAGTCCCTCGCGCAGCACGCGCTCGCCGGCGTCCTCGCTGCCACGCGCGCGGTGGAGGTCGGCGAGATTCACGTACGCGGGCGCGTAGTCCGGTGCCAGAGCGACGGCCGCCCGGTAGTGGCCTTCCGCGTCGTCCGCCCGTCCCTGCCGCAGCGCCAGCAACCCGAGGTTGAGATGCGATTCGGGCCGTTCCGAGCCATGCTGCTGCGCCGTGGTGTATTCATCGAGCGCGCTGCGGCGCGCGTCGAGTTGCGCGGGTTCTAGGGCGCTGTCGGGCACGTCCGCCATCGCGAGACCCGCCGCCATGCGCACGGCACGCAGGGAATCGCCGAGGAGCGTGGCTCCGGGGCGAATCCGCTCGCCCGGCGCAAGCGCTTCGAGCGCTTCCGCCGCCGCCAGACGCAGCAACGGATCCGACGATCCAGCCGTGCGCTGCACGGCGAGCGCAGCCCCCGGAAACGGGTCGCGCGCGAGTTCACGCAGGGCGGTTGCGCGCGCGATGGCGGGCGCTGCCGCATCCGTCGCGAGCGCGGCGAGCAGCCGTCCCGCGTTCGGATGGTTGCGCCGCGCCGCGGCGAGCACCGGGGCATGGTTCTGGTGGCCCTTGCGCTCGCTGCCGTGCGCTGCCGCGATCGCGTCGGCCGCCCACCGGGCCGTCCTCTCCGCGTGACAGCCGTTGCACGCATTGGGCGTGCCGAGCGTGGCGGAGAGATCCGGCCGGGGAACGCGAAAGCCGTGGTCGCGCCGCGGGTCCACGACCATGTAGTTCGTCGCCGGCATGTGGCATTCGACGCAGCTCGCCCCTTTCGAGCCGGGCTCGTGGAGATGGTGCGCCGTCACGGCGAACCGGTCCGCCGCGTGACAGCCGAGGCACACCGAGTCGGGACGGGCGGCCCGCAGCTTCCCGGAATGGGGTTCGTGGCAATCGCCGCACGTCACCCCCCTCGCGTACATCCGGCTCTGCAGAAACGAGCCCCAGGTATAGACCTCCTCGCGCTGCTGGCCATCCGCGTGGTAGAGCGGCGCGGTGAGGAGCGACGGGGAATAATGGTCCAGGAACCGCTTGCCGGCGTGGTAGCCCTCGGCGAACTGGGCGCGGCGCGAGTGACACTGGGCGCAGACCTCGATTTCGCGCTCGCTCGCGCGGGGCACGCTGCGGACCGAGCTGCCCGTGTGCGGGTCGATCGCCCAGCCCGCACCCCGCCGCTCGTCGAGACGGACCGTGAGTCCCGCCGCCGGGCCCTTGCCGCCGCGACGGGCCCATTCGATGTGCGCGGAACCCGGGCCGTGGCAGGACTCGCAGCCGACCGTCATTTCCTTCCACGTGGTGCGGTAGGCGCGCGCCTGCCCATCGTAGTTCTTCCGAACGTCCATCGAATGACAGTCCGCGCACATGAAATTCCAGTTGTGCTGGCGCCCCGTCCAGTGCAGCTCGTCGCGGTGGCCGATGCGCTCGCCCGGATAGAGATGGAACCACTGTTTGCGCTCCGTATCCCAGGCGACGGACAGCGCCTGCAGCCGGCCGCCCGGCAATTCGAGGAGATACTGCTGCAGCGGTGCCACGCCGAAGGTGAACTTCACCTCGAAATCCGCGAGATTGCCGCCGGGGCCGTCGGTGCGGACCATGAATCGGCCCTCGCGCCGGAAGAAGCGGGACGTGGTTCCCGCGTGGCGGAACTCGACATTCTCGAAGTCGCCCCGCACCGTCGCGCCGGAGGCGGCCTGCATCGCGCGCGCGTGCTGCGACTTGCCCCATGCCGCCGCCGGTTCCGCATGGCATGCGGCGCAGGCAGCGCTGCCGGCGAACGCGGCAGCCAGCGGGGCCGGAGGCGAACCGGCGCCGGTCTCGCGCGGCCACGTGCGCCACCCGAGCCACACCGCGGCCACGGCTGCGACGGCTACGACGAAAATCAGCAAGAACGCGCCCCGCCGTTGCAAACCGGCTGCCGCGGCCGCTCCGTCGGTTCGCGTTCGCCGCGCGCTCGCCTTCACGACGCCTTCAAGGCCGGGCGGAGATCAGAGCCTCGCGCGGGCCGCCCGAGTCGCGTCGCCTCGTGCGGCGAACCCGGTCCGGCAGCGACCCTCAACCGGTGGCCACGAGGTCTTCGATTCCCGCCGGCGCCCGCGCGGCCCGCGGCAGGCGCATTTTCACGTCCTCCGGGTCGGCGCGCATCACCTTGCACGCCATGACTCTTGCCTCGGCGGAGCCCGTCACCGGGTCGTACTCCGGTCCGTAGGGCACGGCCACGTCCACGTTGAACGTCGCCGCACCGTGGTCGGGGCCCTCCATCTCGGGATACCACCACCCCATGCCGGTCGCGACGATATCTTCGGGAATCTCGTCGGTGACGAACGCCTTCAGCAATACGCGCGGCATGCCAGGCTGCATCTCGACCCATGCCCAGTCGTGCCTGTCGATGCCGAGCCGCGCCGCGGTCGCGGGATGGATCCGCAGCTCCGGCGCGTCCTGGATTCTGCGCGCCCACGCAAATTCGCGAAAGCGCGAATGGTGGTAGGCCATGCTGCGAATCCCGGTGAGAAGGGTGAGATCGTATTCGCGAGCCCCGGGCCTGGCGTAGACCGGTTGCCGGTAGTCCGGCAGCGGGTCGAGACCGAGCGCGCGCAGGCGGCCCGGTGCGAGCTCGATCTTGCCGCTCGGCGTCCTGAAGCCGCGCGCGCGGTAGCTCTCGTAGCCGAACGGCATCTCGCAGAAGCCCCTCGCGCGAAGCTCGCGCCAGTCGACCGCCGTCTCCGCGAGAAGGTACTCGTTGAACTCGCGCTCGCTCTTCCACGGAATGAAATCGTGATCGAGCACTCCGCGCTCGCGCAGGACGGCGGCGAGGTCGATCGCGATCTGCATCCCGGTCCGCGCCTCGCCGCGGGGCTGCACGATGCGCTGGGTGATCGAAACGCAGGGGCCGTTCTGGTCGAGGAACACGTCTTCTTCCTCGAGCAGCGTGGTGCGCGGCAGAAAGAAATCCGCCAACTCGGCCGTGGGCGTCATCTGGTCCGACAGCACCACCAGCAGGTCGAGTTTCTTCAGCGCGGCGACCGTGTCGTGGATGTCGGGATACGTGCAGACGATGTTGTTCGCGACATACATCGCCCGCACGGGGTATGGTTCGCCCGTGTGGATCGCCCGCAGTACCGCCGGATTGTGGCAGGAGTTGAGCGAGCTCTCGGGACCGGCCCACAGCGGATAGGTTTCTCCGCCGAGTATCTTCGTCTCGATCTCGCGCGGCAGCCGGAAACGCGGATCCTCGCGGAAGTTGCCGCGCCATCCGCGAAGCTGCTTGCGCGGCCGGTTGGTGCCTTCGCGATCGAGGTTGGCGGTGATCGCAAGCAGCGCCTGGAATGCCATGATCGTGGCGACACCGTTCGCCTGTGCGTCCACGCCGTGCCCGATCAGCATGGATCCCGGCCGCGTGGTCGCGAAAAGGCGCGCGGCCTCGACGATCGATTCGGCCGCGACGCCCGTGATCTTCGCCGCGACGGCGGGCGGATACCTGGTGCAGCGCTCGCGCAACTCGCCGGCGCCCGTACACCATTGCTCGACGAACTCGCGGTCGAACAGGTTTTCGCCGAAGAGCACATGGATCATGGAGAGCGCGAGCGCCGCGTCCGTGCCCGGCTTCACGCGCAGCCAATGGTCGGCCAGCCGGGCGCTCTGCGAGCGGCGAGGATCGACCACGATCAGCCGCGCGCCGTTTGCCTTTGCGGCCTTCATGTGCATCCACTCGACGACGTGCGAATCCGATGGGCTTTCGCCGACGACGAGGATGACACGCGCCTTCGCGAGTTCGCTCCCGGGAAGGCCACCGGCGCCCGTGAGCATGGAGGCCGTGTACCGGCACCCGTGGCAGAGGTCCTGGTTGATCATGAAATTCGGCGAACCGAGGCTGCGCAGCAGGAGCCGGACCGCGATCGCCCTGCTCTGCTCGTGGTTCGACACGGCACCCGCAATCGACGGCCCGCCGTGAGTCCCCTTGATCTCGCCCAGCCGATCGGCGATCTCATCGAGGGCATGCTCCCACGAAACCGGCGCCCAGCGGCCTTCGCCGCGCGCGCCGAGTCGCCGCATCGGGCGCGTGATCCGCGCCGGGTGATCGAGCGCCGCGAGCGGCGCGTTCATGCCCTTCACGCAGAAGGCGCCCCGCGATCCGGGGTGCGCGGGGTTGCCCGTGATCCTGACGACCTTGCCGTCTTCGACGTGGACGAGCGCGCCGCACCGGACGGAGCACTCCGAGCAGGTGCTGGGAATCACTTGTCTGGACATCGTACAGTCCTCTCTCGAGAATTGGCCGACCGCCACGGATCGACGGTCAACCGGCCTGCGGCGTCGGGATCGCGCACCGCACCGTGACTCGGTTCCTCCGCGACCATTTGCGGCCCGCGGGCGCCCGTGCGCGTGGCGAACCGGACGGAGGTCGCACGTGCCCTTCCGCGCGCCGGCGGCAACATCAGCGCTGCTCCGTGACCACCGCGACACCTTCGATTTCGACGCGTATCGCTGGAGCGAGCAGCGTGATCCCCACCGACGTGCTCGCCGAGGGCTCCGGGAATTCGCCGAAGATCCGGTTCCGGACTTCGTTGTACCGGTCGTATTCGCGGATATCCGCGAGGAACGCGGTGATCTTCATGAGATCGCGCAGACTCGCGCCATGCTCGCGCAGGAGCTGGTCCATCCTGCGGAAGATGATCCCGGTCTGTTCGGCGACATCGTAAGGCGCCTCGCCACCGGCTGTCATGCCGGACAGATAGATGAACTTCGCGTTGGCGACCGAGACCGTTTTCACGCGCGAAAATTTCCCGCGCGGTGGCGGTATCTCCACTCCGGTGCTCATGCGTTCGGGCTCCCTTCGCGGGAACAAGGCGGATTCCGCAGGCGTGGGCAAGCCTGCGGGGGCAGCCGCCTCGCGCCGGGTGGAGGCTCCGCGTCCCGCTTGCCGGAGCCGCCGCCAGCAGTACACAGGATGCGGAGTCGTCGCACCGGACCGAATGCATGCTCCCCGCCCGCCGGCGTGCGCCGCGCCGGAAATCATAGAGCAATAGCCAGACCACGGAAAGACCGGAAACGCATGAGATCATACGCGCGGCGAATGACACCGCCGCGCCCGCGCGCCTCGGGACGAAGGCGAAAGGCGTCCATCAGGCCACAACCACGCAGCCTGCGGCCTGGCCTGGGTTTTCCGATCTGCCGGATAGTGGGTGTGCCGTGCCTGGGCAGCGCGCCATGCTGGGCGCGGCCAGCGGGCGCATTCCCGGCAAGGGCGGCGATGAGCAATCGCGGTTGCGCTCGATACTCGATTGTCTGGAACGCGGCGATATGCCGTTGGGCGATGCCCACCACACCACGCATCTCCTCGCCTGACACCTATTTTCGCTCAGCGCAATTGTTCATCCACCGAGTACACCGTGCCGCCCCAGCTCGCCTGCAGCGCCATGCCCGATTCCGGGACCTGGTAGATGTCGATCGACGGATTGAACGAGCGCACCATGCCATCCCTGCCCGCGCTGTAGGAGGCACTGACGTCGCCGCCGGTACCGCCCGCCAGCATGAACTGGTCCATCGCCCCTTTCGACTTGAACACGAAGATCTGGTAGACGCGCTGGCGCCCGACGCCCGGCCCGGTGCCCGCCCGCAGGCTGCTCATGAAAGTCGGCTTCTTCGTCGCGTTGTCGAAGAGCACGCCCGTGCCCCGCTGCCCGACGAAGAGGATCGCGTAGATCGAGGTCACGTCGAACACGGCGTAGCCCGCCGCCTTTTCGATCGCCGCCTTCGCATCGGGCTGCAGCTTGTAGAGCCGCTCGAGGCCGTCGGCGCCGATCTTCAGGCGCGCCTTCTGTTCGGCTTCCTTCTCCGCGGGCGTCAACGGGGGCGGCGCGCCCTCCGTCTGGGCAAGCGCCGCGCCTCCCGCATTCAGGAGCACAACCGCAAGCATCATCGCGATCACCACCCGCCCGACCCGGGTCACCGGAATTGCTTTGCCCCGTTCGTCACTCATCGCTCGTCACCCGTCACGCATCACGCATCACGCACCATCCCGCCCCGGATGGTCACCGCGCCAGCGGTACTTCGGCCGCCAACTCGTAGCGGACGATGGCGCGTACCTTGTTCTCGATCTGGAGGTAACGCGCCGCCTTGCGCCCCGGCAGCACCTTCGCGAGCCGCGGCAGGAACGCGCGCCTGAGTTTCGCCTCGTCTTCGTCCACGGCGAGCGCCGCCTCGATCAGCTTGATCGCCTTCGCATCGGTCAGGCTCCCGGCGTTGTGTTCCTTCGCGTAGGCGACGAGCAGCACGGCGATGCGGTCATTCACGCGGTGCAACTCCTTCTGGTACTCCTCGTAGAGCGGCCAGAATGTCTTCGCCTCGGCCTGCGTGAGATCGAGATTGGCCGATACGACCTGCTTCTTGTCCTTCATCAGCTGCTCGCGCAGGACCTGCATGCTCCCGTCGGCCCTGTTCGCGGGCGGCTTGCCCTGCGCGAACGAAGGCGCCACGAGCAGCAGTGCCGCCGCCGCGGCGATGAGATTCGCGATCTTCACGGCAATCCTCTCCTCTCCCGGTTACGCGAGCGGGATGCTATCACGGCTCCGGCGTCATGCCGCCCGTCGCGATGTCGAGGGTAGGGCTTCACCGCAGCCCCCCAAGGAACTCGGGCCACGGCTCCGCCCGCACGCCGGGTGCCAGCGCCGGGCTGCGCAGCCCGGAGGGCGAGGGCTGATGGACGAGGTGCATGCCGACAGGGACCGGCCGGGCGCGTTTGCTCCCGAACGCCTGCGCGAGGCGCATCATCGGGCCCGCCATCTCCGGCACGACGGTACGCGATGCCTTGCACTCCACAAGTTCCACGGCGCCGCCCCGCCCCGGCACCACGAAATCCACTTCCAGCCCCTGCTCGTCTCGGAAATGATAGAGCTCGCGCCGGCGGCCCGCATTCGCCTGGCTCTTGAGTATCTCTGCCGCGACGAAGCCCTCGAACAGGACACCGAGAAACGGCGACTTGGCAAGCTCCGCGGCCGTGTCGATGCCCAGGAGATGACAAGCCAGCCCGGAATCGGCGAGGTAGAGTTTCGGCGACTTCACGAGCCGCTTGCCGAGGTTCTCGTAGAACGGCGGCACGAGGAGAATCTGCGCGGTCGTCTCGAGCACGCCGAGCCACTGCGAGACGGTCGGCACGCTGACGCCCAGAGGCGCCGCGAGCGCGCTGCGGTTGAGGACCTGCCCGTGGCGCGCCGCGAGAAGCGCAAGGAACCGCCGGAAAGTGGCGAGATCCCGCACCGCCGTGACGGCGCGCACGTCGCGCTCGAGGTAGGTCTGGAGGTACGAGCTGAACCACAGGCGGGGCGCCGCTCGCCTCGCCACGGCCTCGGGATAGCCGCCGGAAAGCGGCGTCACGCGGGCGCTTTCGCGAACCGAGAGCGGCAGCAGCGGGAGCACCGCCGCGCGGCCTGCCATGGACTCGGTCAATCCGGCCATGAGCGGCGCCTCCTGCGAGCCGGTCAGCAGCCATTGCCCCGTGCGGCGCGGATTGCGGTCGATCCGGGCGCGCACGTGGGCGAACACCTCCGGCACGTTCTGCACCTCGTCCAGTATGGCCGGCGGGCGCACCGCGTCGAGGAAGCCCTGCGGATCGGCGCGCAGCCGCATCACGACGTCCGGATCCTCCAGCAGGAAGTAGCGGGCGGCGGGGAACAACCGCCGCAGGAGCGAGGTCTTGCCGGCCCGTCTCGGACCGGTGAGGATCACGGCCGGGAAGCGCCGCGCCGCCGCTGCCAGCGGTCGCTCCAGCTCGCGACGGACATATCGCATGAATGAGAATTCTAAACTACTACTTTACATTTCTCAAACATGCACGCGGCAGCCGCGCCGCGCCGGCCCGCCCCTACCAGTCCATGAGCGGCACCCACGCGCGCAGCTCGCGCCCCTTGTAGAGGCGGCCGTGGATGCGCTTCGCGAGCGCCTCGGCCTGCGGTCGCGGCACCTCCAGCTCGATCACGGCCGTGGGCGTGCCGCTTTCCTTCACCAGCCTGATCGCGTCCACCGGGGCGAACGCGTTGAGCGCCTCCCGTATCCCCTCCTCGGTCACGTCGCCGGGAAGATTGCCGATCACGATGCGCATGCCATGACTCCATTGCCGTTTCGCAGCCGATACCGCCGCCATGGTATCGTTCGATCGAACGGGTTGTCGAGCGCGATCCGGCGTACCGTCGCGCGCCCGTGTCCTCCAGGGTCGAACCATGGCGACACCTTCCCTCATCGAACGCGTGGTGGGTTCCCTCTTCGGCGGCAGCCGCGGCGAGGACGCGAAAATCGGCCGCCAGCTCGTCGACGACATGATCGAGATGGTCGTCGAGACGGTGGAGCCGCGCGTGCGGCAGGTCTCGCGCTACAACCAGAAGCTCCAGGACAGCATGCGGGCGACGATCACGCACCTGCGCCGCCTCGGGAGCACCCCGCTCGAACCCCTGCTGCTCGAGCGCGGGAGCTGGGCCGCCGACCCGCGGCTGAACGCCTTCTTCGCGACCGCGGGCGACGTTCCGGCCACGATCGGGCGCAGCCGCGAGCTGCGCGCGTTTTTCGAGAATCCCCTCGTTGCCGATGCGCGGGAAGCGTACGCGATCCTCGGCATGAGGAAGAACGAGCGCACCATATTCGCGCCGGCGCTGGAGGGCGAGTCGCTGCGGCACGACGTCGCGCAGGTTTCCGTGAGCTTCTCCGATCACCGCATCGTCGCCCCGCGCCGCACGGAAACCGAGGCGCGCCTCGAGACCGGCATCCGCATCATCCGGCGCATGGCGCAGGTCGCGCTCTCCCGCATCATCGCGCTCGACGAGCGGGCGACGGAGCTAAAGCAGCGCAAGGCCTACCTCGCCGCGCGGCTGCGGCTGCTGACGCTTTCACGCGACGGGGCCGGCGGAATGTTCGAGGCCACCGACAGCGCGGCCGAGATCGAAAAGGTGGAGCGCGAGCTGAAGGAAACCGTCGATGACTACATCGAGGCGAAAGGCGGCATCGCGACGATCGAGGACCAGCTCGAAAGAATCGCGGAGGTGTTCGGCCGCCCCGGCGAACACGTGATGCTCGGCGTCTTGCCGCTGCGCGTAAGCCGCACGGGCATCAAGCTCGACGTGAATGCCGTCGAGCCCGCGAACGAGATCACGCTGGCCGAGCTCGTCATCGCCGAGAACCTGCACGCCGTCATCGCCATCGTTCGCTGCCCGCGCGCCGAGCTGCCGCCGAAGGAAGACCTTCTCGCCAACGCGGCACGCCACCTGTAGCCGCCCCCCGGGCTTCGGCCACAGAGACGCGGAGAGCGCAGAGCAGAAGCACGCAGTGCGCGTTGAGGCGCGAGAGCTGGCTCCGACGCCTTGTTCGCGCGGTCCGTGGCATTCCCCCGCTGCGGGACCGGGTACGGCATCCGCCCCTCCGGGGTCTCCGCGCCTCCGTGGCAATTCCGGCCGGCTACGCGGGCGGTGGGCCCTCCGGCGGGCGCGCCGGCGCGGCGTACCAGTCCTGCTTCGGCACCACCTGCGGCTCCTTCGGGTCCGTCATGTAGTGCGGCGACATGATCTGCACGCCGTGCTCGTTGAAGACATCCTGGATGTTGCCGTGCAGCCTGTTCAACACGTCGATGCGCCGTGCCGGATGCTCGACCGGCGTGTAGGCGACGAGGCGGTACTCGATGTAGAAATCCGCCAGCGCCGTCTGCCGAACCTGCGGTGGAGGTACCGCGGCGATGTCCGCCGTCCGGCGCGCCGCTTCCTCCAGCATCGCGTGCACCTGCCGCCACGGCGTCCCGTAGCCGATCGTCACCATCGTGTCCACGACGTAGCCGGTCCCTGGCACGGCGCGCGAATAGTTCTTCATCGAGGAGGACATGATCGACGAATTGGGGAGCGTGATCTCCTCGCCCAACCCGGTGCGCAGGCGCGTCGCGAATACGCCGAGGAGGGTCACGGTGCCTTCGCTCTCGCCGATCCTCACGTAGTCGCCCGCGCGAAACGCCCGCGTATACATGAGGATCAACCCGCTGAACGCCTGCCCCACCACGCTGGAGGCGCCGATCGTCACCATCAGCCCGGCGAGCACCGAGAGCCCCTTGAACGCTTCCGTCTGCGCGCCCGGCAGGTAGGGATAGGCCATGGCGAGCGCGAAGAGCCACACGATGACCTCATAGATCTTGCGGGTGGGCCGCGCCACGTCCGCGTCGAGCCACGCGACCTCGATCCGTCCCTGCTCCACGCGAACGAAGAAGAGCCGCGCGAGGCGAATGACCGTGCGCGCGATCAGGAAGATCACCACCACGAACACGAGACCGGGCAGCGCCCCGGCAACGGCGAGGGCGATCTCCTTCAACATCTCGACGAGGTTCCCCTCGAGCTCTTCACCCCAGGGGCGGGTGTAGGGAAACTGCACGAGAACGAAGGTGAGCCACCCGCTGCCGATCACGAGCGCCACCAGCCAGGCGGCGAGCGTCACCAGCCGTCGTCCGACGAGCAGCAGGTGGGGCAGGTCGAGATAATTCCCGGTGCCCGCCACCGCGGCGCCCGCCCGCCTGTCCGCCGCGCCGGCGAACCGCGCGCCCGCCCAGCGGTTGACCCGGATCAACGCGAACGCGATGAGCGCGTAGAGGAGCGTCGCGGCCACCGCGTACGCGAGGTGCACCGCAAGGTAGCGTGGCGTTTCCTGCTCGCGCCGCTCGGCGAGAGCCCGCTCGAGGCGCTTCGCCGCCTCCTGGGCGACGATGCGGGTCGTCTCCCCCGCCTGCGGGTCCACGTCGAGCCGGGTCACGACGAAGGCGTGCTTGCCGCCGACCAGCACGCGCGTGCCGTATTCGTGGTCTCCGACGCTGACCGCGGGGAGGTGCTCCCCGGCGAGTGCCGCCTCGATGCGGGCGAGCGCGCTCGTGACGCGCTCCCTGGCCGTGTAGCCCGCGATCGGGCCTCGGAGCCGAATAATCGTGCGGTTGGCGACCTTGAGCGGCAGCGACTCG
Organism: Burkholderiales bacterium; assembly: GCA_020854035.1. Classification (GTDB taxonomy): domain Bacteria; phylum Pseudomonadota; class Gammaproteobacteria; order Burkholderiales; family SG8-41; genus SG8-41. The sequence goes on from JADZGE010000073.1 coordinate 14,037, forward strand.
CGCGCCTCGGGTTCCTTGCCGGGATCGACATCCGCGCCCCCTGCCTGCGGTGCCGCCGCGAGCGCCAGCGAGACGAGCGCGACGCATGCGATGTATCGTCGAACGATCAACTTCATGCAGCCCCCGTTCCGGGCGCCCCGCGCCCGATCGTCCCGGCCTATCCCGCCGGGGGACGATGCTCCGCCGTGGCGCTCGCCGCGGCCGCCGGCGCGAGCGGCGCTTCCACCTGCCGGTCGATGTCCGCCACCCACGCCTCCAGCAGGCGATAGGTGACGGCGAGCACGACCGGCCCGACGAAAAGGCCGATGATGCCGAGCGTCACGAGACCGCCGATCACGCCCGCGAAAATGAGGATGAGCGGCAGGTCCGCTCCGCGCCGGATCAGCATCGGCCGCAGCCAGTTGTCGATCGTCGCCGCGAAGCCGCCCCACACCAGCAGCACGGTGCCCCACACCGCGTCGCCGGACCAGTAGAGCCAGACTATGGCCGGCAGGAGCACCAGCCCCGGGCCGAGCTGCGCGATGCACAGCATGAAGATGATCGCGGTGAGCACCGTCGCGTACGGAATGCCCGTGACGGCGAGCCCGAGGCCCGCCACCGTGGACTGCACGAGCGCGGTGACGACGACTCCCAGCGCGACCGCGCGTATCGCCTGCCCGGCGAGCACCACGGCGTTCTCGCCCCTGTCCTCCGCCAGCCGCCGCGCGAAGCGGCGCACGCCGGACGCGGCGGTTTCACCGGTCGCGTAGAGGATCGCGGTGATCACGACCGTCAGCAGGAAGTGGAGGAGCATCAACCCGATACCGCCCGCCTGTCCCGCGAACCAGCGGACGGCGCTGCGCGCGTAGGGAACGGCCTGCGCCGCGAGTTCCTCGTGCGAGGTCGCCGCGAGCCGGCTCCACTCGCCCCTCAGCCGGGACCCGAGTAGCGGTATGCGTTCCAGCCAGTCGGGCGGCGCGGGCACCCCGGCGCGCACGGCGGCCTTCGCCCAGCCGACGATCTCGTCCGCGTGCTCGACGATCGTGGCGGTCGCGACGGTTAGCGGCACGACCAGCACGAGCAGCATGCCCGTCGTCATCACCGTGACCGCTGCCCAGCGCCTGCCGCCGAGGCGCGCCTCGACCGCGAGCATCATCGGCCAGGTCGCCACCACCACCATCGCCGCCCAGATGGTCGCGGCGAGGAAGGGCTGCAGCACCCACAGGCTCGCGACGATCATGAGCCCGATGGCGAGCACCGAGAGCGTGATGCGCGCGAGGTCGCGGGATGGCGGGGGCGTACCCATGCGAGAGCGGATGATACCGGAAACCGGGGCGCGTTCCGGCCTGCCCGGACCCGGTTGATCCGGGTCGATCCACCGCCGCCCCCGCGGCGCCGATGCGGGATTAGAATCCTGCGGGCATGGACTCACGGGAGCTGAGGCGCCGGTTTTTCAGCGGGCTCGCGGGCGAGCTGCGGGTGGTCTGGCCGATCCTGTCGATCCTGTTGGGCGCGATCGCCTCGATGGGCGCGGGCGTCGCGCTACTCGAGCGCTGGCCCCTCCTCGACGGGGTCTACTTCGCGTTCGTCACGGGCCTCACGGTCGGCTATGGCGATCTCGTCCCGCGCCGGACCGTGTCCCGCGTGCTGGCGATCGCCATCGCGATCACCGGGGTCCTACTGATCGCGCTCCTCGCGGCGATCGCGGTGCGCGCCATGGAATCCATGGGGTCGAGCCGTCCCGGTGATTGATGCGGCCGGCGCTGCGCTCAACGCTCCTCCCCTGCGAGGAACCGGGCGCGGATCGCGCCGGTCCTGTCCCGCAGTTCGAGCGTTCCCGCCGTGATCCGCCACGCCGCCGTCTCGCCGAGCGCTCGCCCGAACGCGGCCTCGATCCGTCCCGCCTCGCCGCGCAGGCACGCCTTGCGCGTCATCGCCAGCGGGCCGAAGGCGAGACTGTCGCCCTCGAGACGATAGGCGCCCGACAGGGTGTTGCATCCGGAAAAGCCCGTCACGCGGTCCCCGCGGCCGGCGTCGCGACGGCGGCGCATCCCGCCACGAGCACCGCGCCGAGCAGCGCGAAAAGGCGCTCTCCCCGCGTCATGCCTGCCGCATGCGCAGGCGCTCTTCGGGGACCGGGTAGCCCGCCGCCCCGAAGGTGGCGACGATCGCGCGGTTGGTATCGAAGTAGACCTGCCAGTAGTGGTCGGTGTGGGTGTAGGGCCGCACCGCCAGCACCGGGCCGCGCACCGAGAAGTCCACGATCTCCACGTCCGGTGCGGGCGTCTTCTCGACGTTGGGGATCTTCGCGAGCGCTTCCTTCAGCCGCCGGATCGCGTCGGCCACGTCCACCGTGTGATCGAGCTGCGCGGTACGCTCGACGCGGCGATATGCGCTCGCCGAGTAGTTCTGAATCGTGTCGGAGAAGATCCTGTTGTTGCCGACGAAGGTCGTCACGTTGTCCGGGGTGAGAATGGTGCTCGCGAAGAGCCCGATCTCCTTCACCGTGCCCTCGACGCCGCCCGCGCGCACGTAGTCGCCCACCTTGAAGGGCCGCAGCACGATCAGGAACGCGCCCGCCGCGAAGTTCGCAAGGAGCCCCGCCCACGCGGCGCCGATCGCGATGCCCATCGCCGCGATGAGGGCCGCGAAGGAAGTCGTCTCGACGCCGAAATAGCCGAGAATCGCGACGACCAGCACCACGTTCAGCGCCACGCTCACGATGTTGCCGACGTAGCGGAGAAGCGTGGGATCGACCTGCTGGCGCGTCAGCGCCGCCGAGACGAGCCGCACGGCGAGACCGATGAGGTAGCGCCCGACGATCCAGGCGAGCAGCGCGCCCAGCACCTTCAGGCCGAAGGTCGTCAGCGCGTTGGTCACGGTATCGGAGATCAGCTGGAAGTCCATCGTCATCCTCCCTGGTTTGGCGGTCACCGCGCCTGCGCGGAAAATCCGGCAGCCGCGCTACTTTTTCCCTGAACCGGCAATGCCCGGCCTGACATCGCCCACCAGCGGCAGGTTCGCCGCGAGCTCGTAGCGCACCTGGGTCATGACCCTCCCTTCGAGCTGCAGGTAGCGCGCGGCCTTGCGCGCGGAGAGCGCCTTCGCGAGGCGCGGCAGGTAGCTCCGCTTGAGTTTCAACTCCGCCTCGTCGATCGCAAGCGCCTCCTCGGCGAGCTTGCGCGCGAGTTCATCGGTCAGCGTGTTGTCGCGGTAGTGTGCGCCGTAGGCCTCCACCAGCCGCACGAGGCGCAGATTCACCTGCGCGAGCTCCTTCTGGTACGCCTCGTAGAGCGGCCAGAACCGTTCGTCCTCGCCGGGCGCAAGCGCCATGTTGAGCGCGATCCAGGCCTTCTTCTCGGCGCGGGTGCGCTCGACCTCGGCAGGCGAGAGCAGCGCGCCCGCCCCCTGCTGCGCCGCGGATGGTGCTGCCGTGAACACGCCAAAAAGCAGCGCGGCGAAGATCGCCGACGCGGCGGCGGCCCGGCAAGCTGCTCGTGCGCAGGTCATCAAGTCCTCCCCTTGAGCTTCTCGCGGGCGGCCTGCGCGGCGCGCTGCGCGTCCCGCGTGAGCCTGTACGCCGCGTAGTACTTGTAGATATTGCGCACGTAGGTGGTCGTTTCCATGCCGATCCGCTCCGCGACGACGAGCTCCACGTTGTTGAACCACTTGTCGGGGTCGAGGCCGCGTTTCGCCGCCTCCTTGCGGTACTTCGAGATGTTGCCCGGCCCCGCGTTGTAGCTCGCGAAGGCGAAGAGCGGCCGGTCGCGTTCGCTGAACTTCGCGTCGGGAAAGTACCGGCTCATCAGCTGGTCCATGTACTTCGCGCCGGCATGGATGTTGGGTTCGACCTGGTTGATGTCGCCCACCCTCAGGTCCTTGCCCGTCGCCGGCATGACCTGCATGACGCCGATCGCGCCGACGTGGCTGCGGGCCTCCTGCTTGAGCTGAGACTCCTGGTAGCCCTGCGCGGCGAGCATGAGCGGATCGAAGCCGTACCGGGTCCCGTACACCTCGAAGAGCCTCACGGTCGCCTCGAAGCGCTTGTATTCGGCGGTGGCGGTATTGTTGGTGATCTGCCTCACGCGCTTGTGGTAGTGGGCGAGGCGCGCCTCGATCCCGCCCTGGGCCTTCAGGAAGTTCGCGTAGAAGTCCGCCGCGGCCCGCGCGAGCTGCGGACTTCCCTTCCGTATCGCCCAGCCGATCTCGGCGTCCGCGCGCAGCACCAGATCCTCGCGCACTCTGATCTTCGGCAGCACCTGCGCCCACATCCGCGCTTTCCAGTCGTCCACCACGGCGAACTCGAACAACCCGGCATTCAGCATCTCGAGAATGTCCTCGTCCTCCAGCTCGTCGGGCAGCGCAACGATGGCGACAGGCGGCTTGCCGGACTTCTTCAGGCGCTCGTTCAGGGCAACGAGGCTCTCGTGGTAGCTGCTGGAGGGCCGCACGTCCACCCTCTTCCCCGACAATTCCTCGATGGACCCGATGGCGGGCGACCGGGGACCGGTCACGACGAGCTCCTGCGTGAGCTGCTTGCGGCCCGTCGGAGTCACGAAGTCCACGATCTTCAGGCGCGCTTCGGTGACGGTGAGGTTCCCGGCGGCGATGTCGCCCAGTCCGTTCGCCACCCCCGGGAGCAGCTCGTCGCGGGTGGTCGGGATGATGACAACCGTCAGCGGGCGCTTGCCGAGCCGCTTCGCGTGCGTCTTGTTGAGGTAGCGCTCGAAATCGCGCACGAGATCCGCGATGACGCCGCGCTCGCGCCCCTTGTCGTTGAAGTAAAGCGTGCGGCTGTAGGGCACGAGGACGCGGATTCGGCGAGCCTCCAGCATCGCGTCGAAGTCGCCCTTCCAGGGCTTGTTCTCCAGAGCGAGCCCGCGCGCCTTCGGCGCCGGGGCGGGCTCCCCTGCCCATGCGGGAGCAGCGAATGTCAGGACCGCTGCGAGCGCGGCCGTCCCGCGACGCATCCGGGTGCAGGCTTCCATCGCGGATCCATCCTCCCGCAGCAGTCTAGCATCCGGTGCGCAGCGAACGGCAACCGCCCCGCCGGCGCGACGGCGCGCCCGCTACTTCGGGCTGATGCGGGTGATCTTGTTGCCCTGCAGCCCGAGGCCCGCCATCAGGCCCTTCTGGCTGAAGATGAAGGCGTAGATGTCGTCCTTCATCGTGGTGGTGGTCGCGGACTTCGCCATGCCTTCGTCCACGACGACGACGCTGGGGCCGGCGCCGACCTCGAAGCCTTCCGCCTTGTTCAACTGGGAGAGCGCGCGCTCGTTCATGAAGAACATGGCGTAGCCGTACTTCTGCGCGCCCGCCTGAAGCCCGTACGAAATGCCGGTGGTGTTGTAGTAGGCCACCGTCTTGCCACCCTTGAAGAGCGCGCCCTCGCCGTACTGCCCGCCGATCATGAAACCGGCCTTGGTGATACCGGGAAACACGAGCACGGCGACCGCCTTCTCCCCGAGTGCCTTCGCGGCGGGTTGGCTCGCGTAAAGACGATTGAGCGCCGCGCGCGATTCGCCGCTTATCGTGCCCGCCGCGCTCTTGCCCTCCCCGGCAATCGCTGCGCCACCCGAAAGCCCCATCACCGCGGCACATGCCGCGGCGAGCACCCTCCCGGTGATCGACTTCATGTGCCCTTCCGTTCGACGCGCTTCCACGTCTTGTCCGGGTTGAACTTCGTCACCTTCTGCTCGGCGGCGGCCGTGTCCGGCCCGAGGTCCTTCTCGTAGACGACGCCGTCGTGGTTCACGATGAAGGTCATCACGCCGGTATTGCCGTAGTTCGCGGGCCAGGCGACGAGGGCGAACCCGCCAATCATCTTTCCCTGCGCGACGTAATCGTACGCGCCGCCCTTCGCGTCGGGCCCCTGTCCCTTGAGGATGCGGTAGTGGTAGCCGTGGTAGGGCAGCGGCTTTCCGCCTTCCCCCTTGCCGTAGCCCTCGGCGCGCGCGGCCACGAAGAGCGGTCCGAGCGGGCTCTGCGGCTCACCCGCCTTCGTCGGGAAATACAGGCCATCCTTCCTGCCCTTCGCGCTCACGAACTTCTGGGCGTAGTTGAGCAGCTTGTCGTTCTGCGGGTTGCGCAGGTAGTACTCGCGCTGCGCGTCCACGTAGGCGAGCACCGACTGGATCGTGTAGAGTTCGTTCCTCCCGATCCGTCGATTGAGAATCTCCTCCCGCCCCGCTTTTGCGTCGAAGCGCCAGCCCTTCTCGTCCTTCACGAGCGGGATCGGCAGCGGCCAGGCGTCCTTGCCCACCGTGAGCACCATCGCCTCTCCCGACTTGTCGAGCTTGTTCGCCTCGTCGTAGGCCTTCACGAAACGTTCGCGCCCCTCGCGATCGGCCACCGTATCGCCGGAACTGACGATGGCCCTCGCATCGCGGCCCAGCACCGCCAGCAGGCCCCTGGAGTCCTGCGCGCGCGCCGCCGCGATGAGTGCCTTGACGGCTTCTTCGGGCGTTGCGTAGGTCTTCTGGATCACCGCGGCCGCCTTCGCCTTGCCTTCGCCCGCCGCCTTCGTCTCGGCCGCATGGCCGGGCAGCGCGCAGAGCGCGGCGGCGAGCATGGCCGCCGCCACGCCGCGGCGGAACGTAACTCCCGTCTGTATCGCAGACATGTTCGATTCCTTCGTTCGATTCGAGTGCATGAGAACGGGTTGCCCGCCGGTGCCCGCCGTCAGCGCCGGCCGCCGCCACCACCACCACGACCGCCGCCGCCACCACGCGAGGCTCCGGCCGACGCACGGCTCGATGCGCCGCGGTTGCTGAAATCGCGGGCCTGCGCGCCGGAATTGCGGCCCGCCCCGTCGAACGCGCCGGCACCGCGGTCGCCGATGCCTGCGCCGCGATCGCCCGCGCCTCCGCTCGCCCGATCGCCGATGCCGCCCCGGTCGCCCGCGGCACCCGCGCGATCGCTCCCGGCGCGCCCGTCGGCGCCACCCGCGCGGTCGCTCACCCCCGGTCCCCGGTCGCCGCCTCTCGCCCGGTCGGCCGACGCGACATCGCGCTTCATCTGGTCGCCGCCGCGCGCGATGTCCTGCCGCCCCTGCTCGGCGCGCCCGCGGAACTGGTCGCGCGAAGCGGCGTCCTTGCGCTGCCCGCCGCCGTACTTCTCCCGGCTCGCCTGGTCGCGGTAGCCCACGCCCTTCCGGTTCTCGGCGTTGTGCTGCCAGTTCTGGTTCCCCGAAATGTTGGTCCGGTTGAAGTTGTTGTAGTTGTTGTGATTGATGTAGACGTTGTTGCCGCCCCAGTTGCAGCCGCCCCAGAGCGCCGAGCCGACCGCGAGGCCCACCCCGAACGTGAAGAGCGCGGCGCCCGGCACGTAGCCCGGGGGATAGTAGTAGTACGGCGGATAGGCCGGGTAGGGCCACGGCCCGTAGACCGCCGACGGATTGTAGGTCGGCACGTACACGACCTCCGGGTTCGCCGGCTCGATCTTGATGACGGTCGTGCCGCCCTCCTGCGCGGTGGAGACCGTCTGCTCCTTGCTCGATTTCAGGTTTCCGGCGGCCTGTGCCTTGCCGCGCAGCTTCTGGATCGCCGCCATGACTTCCTTCTGCTGGCCGAGGAAGGCGTCGCCGAGCTTCTGCGTCATGTCGAGCTTGTCGTTCAGCATCGCCAGCACCTGGGGGAAGGCCGCGAGCGATTTCACGCTCGGGTCCCACGACTGCTTCTGCATGGCGTCCTCGAGCGCCTTGCCCGTCACCTTCGGGTTCTGCTTCACCCAGCGCGCCGCCTGCACGATATCGAGCGGGTAGGTCGACGCCATGAGGATCTGCGCCACCAGCGCGTCGGGGTAGAGCGCGATCGGCGCCACGAGCTGCTCGATCTCCTCCGCCTTGAACGGCGCGGGCTCCGACGCGTCCTGCGCGCCGACCCTCACGGTCACCGTTACCGCCGCGGCGATCAGCCATACGACGCCGGTCCTGACGATGCTCCTGATGCTCTTCATGTCCCGCTGCCTCCTGTCCTCGCGCCGGCGCTCATTTTCTCGACGGCAATGTCTTGAACGCCTCGGCGAGCGCCCGGTTGACCTTCTCGAAATTCTCCTCGGAGTAGCCCTGCGTCAGCGCCTCCGTGATGTGCGCCCGCCACAAGAGGCGCTTGCCGGCGAGATCCACGACGTCGACGAAGAGCGTCCCCTCGCGGTAGTCGTGAATGCGGTAGCCGCCGATTTCCGTCCGCCCCCAGCCGTAATCGTAGGGCCCCGGCCTGCCGACGACGAAAACCTTCTGCTTCGGCTCCACGTGCCCGGCGAGGTTGACCCCGATCTCCCCCACCTGCCCCGGCGCGGCGGGCGTGTAGCCGCGATCCATGAGCTGCCGCCCGACGAGCTGCTCCAGCCGGTGCCGCACGCGGCTGTCCTTGATCGCACCCTTCGCCTTCGGATCGGGCTGAACGAACGAATAGGTCCGGAACTTCGCGGGATCCGCCCCGGTTTCGAGGGCCGTCCGCACCTCCGCCGCCTGCGCCAGCCCCGGCGCAAGCGCGACGAGCGCGGCGACCCACACGAGCTTGATCATGGCCATCATACTCCTCAATAGCGCTCGGGAACGAACCTGCGCCCCTTCAACGGCGCGCTGTCGTCGTAGGCGCCCTTCATCGAGCGCTTGGGCAGCTTGATTCTCTCGCGCGGCAGCTTCTTGTACGGGATCAGCTTCAGGATATGCGCAAGGCAGTTCAGGCGCGCGCGCTTCTTGTCGTCCGATTTCAGGATGTACCACGGCGCGTGCTTCGTGTCCGTCGCCTTCAGCATCATGTCCCGCGCGCGCGAGTACTCGAACCAGCGCTCGCGCGAGGGAAGATCCATGGGCGAGAGCTTCCACTGGCGCAGCGGGTCGTCGATGCGCGCCTCGAACCGCCGCCGCTGCTCCTTGTCGCTCACCTCCAGCCAGATCTTGATCAGCAGGATGCCCGCTTCGACGATGTAGCCCTCGAACACGGGCGCGAGCTTGAGGAAGCGCCGATGCTGCTCGTCCGTGCAGAAGCCCATGACATACTCCACGCCCGCCCGGTTATACCAGCTCCGATCGAAGATCACGACCTCTCCGGCGGCGGGAAAGTGCTGCATGTAGCGCTGGACATACATCTGCGACTTCTCCCGGTCGGAAGGCGCCGGCAGCGCGACGAGACGGAAGACACGCGGGCTCACACGTTCCGTGAGGGCGCGGATGGTTCCGCCCTTGCCGGCGGCGTCGCGCCCCTCGAACACGATGATGACGCGCAGTCCCTTGTGCTTCACCCAGTCCTGGAGCCTGCAAAGCTCGGCCTGGAGCTTGCGCAGCTCCTTCTCGTACTTGCGGCGCTTCAGCTTGCCGTCGCCCTTCCCGTCGTCCCCGCCTGCTTCCCTGTCCTTCTTCGCCATGGCTGTGTCTCTTTCTCCGGGACCGGCCCCCTTCCGCGTATCGCGGAACAAGGCCCATCCACATCACGTTAACAGAATCGCCTTCCGGCCACCTCCCGCGGGTGATCTCGATCAAGCCTCGACCGCGGTCGATCGCTCCATCGCTGCCGCCGTCCGCGCTGCCCCTGTCAATCATCCTCCCCGGCGCGCACCAGGTCGAGCCGGACGAGCTTCACCGACGGACCCTCCTCGCTCGCACCGACCTCGAAGCCCAGGCGCCGGGCAAGATCGAGCATCGCCCGGTTCGACGCCAGCACGTAGCCTTCCATGCGCCGCCACCCGCGGGCGCGCGCGTCCGCGATCAACACCTTCAGCATGCGGGAAGCAAGACCCGCCCCGCGCCAGCCGTCGGCGACCGTTATCGCGAACTCGCAGGCCTCGTCATCGGGTCCCCCGGCGTAGCGGGCACCGCCGACGACGGTCTCGGCCGGTGACTCGCCGATTACCGCCACGAGTGCCCGCTCGCGCTCCCCGGCGACCCGGACAGCGCGCTCCAGCAGGACGGGTGACAACTGCTTGAGCGGCATCATGAAGCGGCTGTAGCGCGCCTCCGGGGACAGGTCGTCGAGCGCGGCGCGCATCGCATCGGCATCGTCCGGACGGATCGCGCGCACCATGACGCTCCGCCCGTCGCGCAGCGCCACGCGTACCGGCGCAAACCCGGCCTCGCGGTTCCCGGTTTCGCCTGCGTGTCCCGCTCGTTTCATGGCGCCGGCCGTCCGGCGTTCCCGCGCCGGGCCCGGGGGTTCGTTTGCATGATCCGGTTTCGTCCCAATGTCATTCGGGTCGACTGCAACCTCTCCTGAACAAAAGTTCAATTGAGCAGCCTGTCGAGGCGAATGCCCGACATGCCGCTAGCCCATGATGTTGACGCCGCCGTCGATATACAGTGTCTGACCGGTCATGCGCCTCGCGAACGGCGTCGCGAGGTAGGCGCAGGCGAAGCCCACGTCCATGATGTCCGCGAGTTCGCCGATCGGCGCGCGTCCCACCGCCGCGTTCAGCAGGAGGTCGAAATCCTTGAGCCCCGAAGCCGCCCGGGTCTTCAACGGCCCCGGCGAGATGGGGTGGACGCGGATCTTCTTCGGCCCGAGCTCCCAGGCGAGGTAGCGGCAGGCCGCTTCCAGCGCCGCCTTGATCGGCCCCATCACGTTGTAGTTCGCCACCACCTTCCGCGCGCCGTGGTAGCTCATCGCGAACATCGCGCCGCCGCCGGTCATCAACGGCGCGGCAAGCCGCGCCATGCGGATGAACGAGTGGCAGGAAATGTCCATCGCCTTGGCGAATCCTTCCGCGGAACAATTCAGGAGCCCGCCCTGCAGGTCGTCCTTCGGAGCCCAGGCGATCGAGTGGACGAGTATGTCGAGGCGGCCCCACTCGCTCCCGATACGCTCGAAGACCGCCTCGAGCTCCCCGGGTTTCGAGACGTCGAGCGGGAGAAAGATCGGGGCCTCCAGCCTGCGCGCGAGCGGCTCGACGTGCGGCTTCGCCTTCTCGTCGAGGTAGGTAATCGCGAGATCGGCGCCCAGTTCGCGAAACGCCGCGGCGCAGCCCCAGGCGATCGAATGCTCGTTCGCGATGCCGGCGACGAGCGCCCGGGCATCCTTCAGTACCGGTCGGGGAACGCTGGTGGTCACGCTCTCATCCTCTCTCGATCGTGGCGGTTCAGCGGCCCATGCGGCGGTCGTAGGCCCGCGAAAAGCGGTCCGCCAGTTCCCGCTGCGCGGGCCCCTGCGCGTCGAACTGCACCCGGACGCTCCCGTCCGGCTGACGGGCCACGGTCACGACGACATCGCCGCCTTCCGCGCTGCCGCGGATCAGGCCCGAAGCGGCATCGGAGGACGTGACGCGGATCCCCGCGTCCTGCACGCCGCCAACCGCCGCACTCCACGCGCGCTCGTAGTTCGAGCCGCCGTAGTAGTAGCCGGGGTACGGTTCGTAGACCACGCAACCGGCGAGCTGCGTGCTGCCGAGGATGGTCGCCGCGAGGGCAAGCGCCTTCGCGAACGCCGGTACCCGCGCCACCTGACGTTGGCTCATCTTCTATTCTCCACGCACCTGGCCCCGGACCATCCGGGCCTCGAGCCGCTCCCGGGAGGTCATCAGCACATCCTTCGCCTCGATGCGGCCGAAGAGATCCATGAGGCGGGCGATCACGCCGGTCCACCCGGTCTGGTGGCTCGCGCCCAGTCCCGCCCCGTTGTCGCCGTGGAAGTACTCGTAGAAGAGGATGAGGTCGCGCCAGTGAGGATCGTTCTGGAACTTCGAACTGCCGCCGTAGACCGGCCGGCGGTCGTTCGCGTCCCGCAGGAAGATGCCGGAAAGGCGCCGCGTGATCTCGCGAGCGACCTCGAACAGCGTCATGCGGATGCCGGATCCCGTCGGGCACTCGACCTTGAGCTCGTCGCCGTAGAAGGCATGGAGCTGCAGCAACCCGCGCACGATCAAGGCGTTCACCGGCATCCAGATCGGCCCCCGCCAGTTCGAGTTGCCCCCGAACATGCCGTTGTTCGACTCGGCCGGCAGGTAGGAGACCGAGTGCGCCTGCCCGCCCGCCTGGAACACGAACGGATGGCGCTCGTGGTGGCGGGAAAGCGAGCGGATGCCGTAGGGGCTCAGGAACTCGTTCTCGTCGAGGAGGTAGCGCAGCACGCGCTCGAGCCTTTTCCTCGATAGCGGCGAGAGCAGCCGCCGCCCCGCGTGCCCGGCGTAGCCCGCTTCGGTCGGGGCGACCTGCGCCACCACGTCGGGATGGCGCTCGCGGAAGAGCTGGATCAGCTCGATCAGGCGGGGATGATCGGCGAAATCCTCGGGCTCGAACATGGTCGCGGCGCAGAGCGGCAGCAGTCCCACCATGGAGCGCACCTTCAGGCGCAAGGCCGAGCCGTCGGGCAGCCGCAGAACGTCGTAGAAGAACCCGTCCCCCTCGTCCCACATCTCGTCGTGGTGCTCGCCGATGCGGTCCATCGCGTAGGCGATCCATATGAAGTGCTGGAGAAAACGAAACGCGTGCTCCTCGTACTGCGGATCGTGGTCGGCGAGGACGAGCGCCATCTCGAGCATGCACTGGCAGTAGAAAGCCATCCACGCCGTGCCGTCGGCCTGCTCCAGCGAGCCCCCCGTCGGCAGCGGCGCGCTGCGGTCGAAGATACCGATGTTGTCCAGCCCGAGGAAGCCGCCCGCGAAGACGTTGCGGCCCTGCGGATCCTTGCGGTTCACCCACCAGTTGAAATTGAGCAGCAGCCCTTGGAAGGAGCGCTCCAGGAACCTGATGTCCTCGCGGCCGAGGTTGCGCTCCATCTTGTAGAGAAAGATCGTCGCCCAGGCGTGCACCGGAGGATTCACGTCGCTGAAGTTCCACTCGTAGGCCGGGATCTGGCCGTTGGGGTGGCAGTAGAGGCTCCTCAGCATGAGCGTCAGCTGCTCCTTGGCGAAGTCGAAATCGACGAGCGCGAGGGCGAGCGTGTGAAAGGCGAGGTCCCACGCGGCGTACCAGGGGTATTCCCATTTGTCCGGCATCGAGATGACGTCGCCGTTGAACATGTGGAACCACTCGCTGTTGCGCGCGGTACGGCCTTTCGCGCCAGCGAGCGGATGCGCCTCGTGCTCCTTCAACCAGGTATCGACGTCGTACAGGTAGTACTGCTTGGTCCAGAGCATGCCCGCGAGCGCCTGCCGGTGAACGCGCTTCTCGTCCGCCGTCAGCGAGCGTGGCGTAATCCGGTCGTAGAACTCGTCGGCGTCGGCAAGGCGGGCCGCGATCGCCGCGTCGAACGCCGCGCCGAACGCCGCAGCCGGAGGATTCGCGGCAAGCCGCAGGCGCACGACCGAGGAGCCCCTCCCAGGCACGTCGAGCACATAACGGGCCGCGGCTTTCGTGCCGGTTTTCCCTGGATTGACGGCGGCCTTTTCACCGGCGATGACGTAACGGTGAAAAGCGTCCTTGGTGAAGGGCGAGGCATTGCGCCCGCCCCACAGGCGCTCCTCGTTGCTCTCGTTTTCGGTGAAAAGGAGCTCCGGCGCGCCGTCGCAGGCGAGTGCGTACTCGCCCGGTTCGACGTGCGATGCGCGGATCGTGCCGCCCGCTCCCCGCAGCACCGGCCTTGCCCCGCCCTTGACCCACGACCAGGTGTTGCGGAACCACAAGGTGGGAAGGAGGTGCAGGCGCGCGGACTGCGGTCCGCGGTTCTCGACGGTGATCCGGACGAGGATGTCCTCCGGCCCCGCCTTCGCATATTCAACGAACACGTCGAAGTAGCGCTCGTCGTCGAAGGCGCCCGTGTCGATCAGCTCGTACTCGAATTCGTCCCGCGTCCGGCGCCGGTTGGTCTCCACGAGGTCCCGGTAGGGGAATTCCCCCTGCGGGTACTTGTAGAGGTACTTCATGTAGGAGTGCGTCGGCGTCGAATCGACGTAGAAGTAGTACTCCTTCACGTCCTCGCCGTGGTTGCCCTCGCTGTTGGTCAACCCGAACAGGCGCTCCTTGAGGATGGGATCGCGTCCGTTCCACAGCGCGAGCGCGAAGCACAGCCGCTGCTCGTCGTCCGAGATCCCGCCGAGGCCGTCCTCTCCCCAGCGGTAGGCGCGCAGCCGCGACTGTTCGTGGGTGAAGTAGTCCCACGCGTTGCCGTCCGCGCTGTAGTCCTCGCGCACGGTGCCCCACTGCCGCTCGCTGAGATACGGCCCCCACTTCTTCCAGGGAATGCCCTGCTCGCGGGCGTCGTTCAACCGCTTCTGCTCCGCCACTTCGCCTTCACGCACGTACAGGATGGATTCGGCCATGGTCGACCGCCCTTCAACGGCCCGTGGCCGGAACGAAACAGGCATTCGCGATGCGGTGCCCGGTGTGTGTCATCCATCCGCCCCCGTTCCCTCTCATGACAGCGCGGGGACGATGTCCACGAAAAGGATCTTCACGATCGTCATGCCCGGAAAGATCATCGCGTAGCCGATGTCCGGCCGGTCGGTCGGCGCGAGCTTGGTGGCGTAGGCGAGGATCGCCGGGTTGCCGGTGGCGCCCGCAACGATGCCCGCGACCTCGTCGTAGGGCATGCGGTAGACGAAGAGCCCGATAATGAGAATCGGCAGGACCAGTGCGAACAGGACGAGCGCGCCCAGCACCAGCATGAGCAGCCCTGTGTCCGCCACCGTCGCGGCGAACTTGGGCCCCGAGGACATCCCGACCTGCGCGAGGAAGAGCGTCAGCCCGAGATTGCGGAGCACCAGGTTGGCGGACAGCGGGATGGTCCAGTTCATGCCGCCGGTGCGGCGCAGGTTGCCAAGGATGAGCGCCATGATCAGCACGCCCGAAACGCCGACCGAGAGCTTCCCGATCGCGGGGAGCGGCACCTGGATCGCGCCGATGAGGAACCCGAGCGCCATGCCGATGCCGATGGAGATGAAGCTGAATTCCGCGGTGCCCTTGATCGAGTCGCCGAAGTGCCTGCGCAGAGACGGGAAATCCCCGCGGTGGGCCAGCACGCCTACGCGGTCGCCGAATTCCAGCACGAGGTCCGGGCGCGGCATGATGTCGGTGTCGCCGCGACGGACCTGCGCTACGATCGCCGCTTTATCGCCCGGCAGTTCGAGGTCGCCCAGCGCCCGTCCGACGACGGTCGGGCGAGACGCGAACACGCGCAGGTAGTCGAGGTCGCTGCGGTCCTTGACGAGCCTCCCGGGCGCGGCTTCGCCGAGGCTCTTCGCCGCCTCCGCGAGCGCGTCCTTGCTGGTGGCGGTCGCGAGCACGATGTCGTTCTCCGCAACCACGTAGTTGGGAGAGGCAGCCTCGTTGCGCCCGGCTCGACGCAGCGCCACGATCTGCACTCCGGCCGGAACCGCGGCCATGATATCGCCCAGCGTCCTGCCCGAAAGATCCGGGTTGCGCAGCGCGATCTCCAGCATCTCCAGCCCCCCTCCAGCCGGGATTTCCAGTTTCGGCTTGAGGATCATGAAGGTGATGTAGAGGACGAGGATCGGCCCGGCCACACCGAACGGGTATGCGACCGAGTAGCCGACGGCAGGGTCGTCGTTGCCCAGCGTGACGATCGCGGCCTGCAGCGTCGCCGTGCTGGTGCCCGAACCCGCGAAGAGGCCGAGGGCGTGCCCGAGGTTCAGCCCCATCGTCTTCACGAAAAGGATGCTCGCCAGCCCGGCGCTCAGCACGCCGATCAGCGCCAGCACGTTCGCCCTCTGGCCCGAACTGCTCGTAAGACCCATGAAGAACTGCTTGCCATAACCGATTCCCACGCCGTAGAGGAAGAGCGCCAGCCCGAGCGTGCCGACCATCGGCGCCGGCGCCGACTTCGGCGCGAACCAGCCGATCGCCAGCGCGACGAAGAGCACCGCGCCCGCGCCGAGCGAGAAGCCCTTCACGTTGATTTCGCCCACGAGGTAGCCGATGGCGATCGTGAGAAAGAGCGCCATCAGCGGTTGCGTCTCGAGCAGTGTCTTCACGAACTCCATTGTCCTTCTCCCCCGATTCCCCGTTCAGAGCCCTTCATTGTGAGCATTGGCCGCGGAAACGCAGAGCACGCCGCGAAGAACCATTCCGGCGCGGTCACTCCTCCGTGGTCCCTGCGCCTCTTCGGCAATAACCGTCAATCACGTTCTAGTACACCGTCAGACCGCGGCTTCGGAACTGCCCGCGCACGCGCTCGGTCAGTTCCGGGTCCGGCGGCTCCACGTTCCCCAGCGTGTAGTCGAGCCCGAGCTTCGCCCACTTCTCCTTCCCCATCTGGTGAAAGCGCAGGATCTCCACGCGCTCCACGCACTTCAACCCCGCCGCGATGTCGGCGACCTTCTCCACGTTGTCGTGCGCGTCGGAGAGCCCCGGCACCAGCACGAAGCGGATCCACATCGGGCGCTTCAGCACCGAGAGGCGCCGCGCGAAATCGAGCGTGGGCTTGAGCGGCTGGCGGGTGATTCTCTCGTAGGTCGCGGGATCGCCGGACTTGATGTCGAGGAGGTGCAGATCGATATCCATCAGCTCCGGGTCCGTGAACTTCTCGCCGAGCCGCCCGGAAGTATCGAGACAGGTGTGGAGGCCCAGCGCCTTGGAGCGGCGGAAGACGTGCATCACGAACGGCCGCTGCATCTGGGGCTCGCCCCCGGAGAGCGTAAGGCCGCCCTTGCTCACCTTCAGCACCTGCGCGTACTTCGCGATCTGCTTCATCGCGCGCGACACCCTCACCGGATGCCCGTTGTACTTGTGCCAGGTATCCGGGTTGTGGCAGTACTGGCAGCGCAGCAGGCACCCGGTGAGGAAGGCGACGAAGCGAAGCCCCGGCCCGTCCACCGTGCTTCCCACCTCGAAGGAGTGGACGTAGCCGGTAATGTCCTCGCCCTCCTGCGCTTCCTCGGCGTCGCCCGCGTGCACCGCGAAATAGTCGCGCGCCGCCCGGCTCTCCGCGGCGCCCTCGCGGGCGACGTGAAGCTCGTAGCGGCTGCCGACCAGCGTCTGGCTCATATCGTCCCGTGGAAGGTGCGGTTGATGACGTCGAGCTGCTGCTCCTTCGTCAGTTTCACGAAGTTGACGGCGTAGCCCGACACCCGGATCGTCAACTGCGGGTACTTGTCGGGATTCCTCATCGCGTCCTGCAGCGTCTCGCGATTCAACACGTTGACGTTCACGTGGAAGCCGCCGCTGCCGAAGTAGGCGTCGAGCGCGTTCACCCCGCGCGTCACCCGCTCGGCGTCGCTGCCGAGCGCGGCGGGCACCACCGACATCGTGAGCGAGATGCCGTCCTCGGCGTCGTCGTACGGGATCTTGGCGACGGACATGAGGGCGGCCAGCGCTCCGTGGGTGTCCCGGCCGTTCGAGGGATTCGCGCCCGGCGCGAACGGTTCGCCCTTCTTGCGTCCGTCCGGCGTATTGCCCGTCGCCTTGCCGTACACCACGTTCGAGGTGATGGTCAGCACCGATTGCGTATGGACCGCGTCGCGATAGGCCGGGTACTGCCGGATCTTGTTCATCATCGTCGAGACCAGCATCGTCGCGAGTTCGTCGGCGCGGTCGTCGTTGTTGCCGAAGCACGGGAAATCGCCCTCGACCCTGAAGTCGACCATCAACCCGCGTTCGTCGCGCACCGGTCGCACCTTCGCGTGCTTGATCGCCGAGAGGCTGTCGGCCGCGTGCGAGAGGCCCGCGATGCCGCAGGCCATCGTGCGCAGGACGTCGCGGTCGTGCAGCGCCATTTCGATCGCTTCGTAGCAGTACTTGTCGTGCATGTAGTGGATGACGTTCAGCGCGTTCACGTACACCTTCGCCAGCCAGTCGAGCATCGGGTCGAGCCGGTCCATCACCTCATCGTAGGTAAGCACGTCCGAGGTGATCGGCGCGAGCTTCGGCCCGATCTGCTCTCCGGACACTTCGTCGCGCCCGCCGTTCATGGCATAAAGCAGCGTCTTCGGCAGGTTCACGCGTGCCCCGAAGAACTGCATCTGCTTGCCGATGCGCATGGCCGACACGCAGCAGGCGATGGCGCAGTCGTCGCCCCACTTGGGCCGCATGAGATCGTCCGACTCGTACTGGATGGAGCTCGTGTCGATCGAGGCCTTGATCGCGAAGCGCTTGAAACCCTCCGGCAGGCGCGGCGACCAGTACACCGTGAGATTGGGCTCGGGGGCGGGGCCGACGTTGTTCAGCGTGTTCAGCATGCGAAACGCGCTCTTCGTCACCAGCGTCCGCCCGTCCTCGCCCATCCCGCCCACGACCTCCGTTACCCACACGGGGTCGCCCGAGAAGAGCTCGTTGTACGCCGGCGCGCGGAGAAACCGCACGATGCGCCACTTGATGACGAGATCGTCGATGATCTCCTGCGCCTGCGACTCCGTGAGCCTGCCCTCGCGCAGATCGCGTTCGAAATAGATGTCCCAGAACGTGGACAGCCGCCCGGCGGACATCGCCGCGCCGTTCTGCTGCTTGATCGCGGCGAGATAGCCGAAATAGGTCCACTGCACCGCCTCGCGCGCGTTCGTGGCGGGCCCCGAGATGTCGTGGCCATATTGCCTCGCCATCGCGGCGAGTTCCTTCAGCGAGCGGGCCTGCTCGGCGAGCTCTTCCCGCAGCCGGATCACGTCCTCGGTCGAATGGCGCTCGTCGAGCTCGGCCTTCTCGCGCTGCTTCTCGGCGACCAGGAAATCCACCCCGTAGAGCGCCACCCGGCGGTAGTCGCCGATGATCCGCCCGCGCCCGTAGGCGTCGGGCAGCCCCGTCACGACCCCGGAGGAGCGCGCCTTGCGAATCTCGGGCGTGTAGGCGTCGAAGACGCCGTCGTTGTGCGTCTTGCGGTAGCGGGTGAAGATCTCGCCCACCTTCTCGTCGGGCTCGTAGCCGTAGGCCTTGAGGCTCTCCGCGACCACGCGCCAGCCGCCGAAGGGCATGATCGCGCGCTTGAGTGGAGCCTCGGTCTGCAGCCCGACGATGATCTCGCTCGCCCTGTCGATGTAGCCGGGCCCGTGCGCGAGGATCCCGGCGGGCACCTGCGAAACATCCAGGATGCCCTTCTCGCGCTCCTCCTTGAGCAGCGGGGCGAGCTTCCGCCAGATGCCCTTCGTGCGGGCGGTCGCGCCCTGCAGGAACGCACCGTCGCCCTCGTACGGCGTGTAGTTCCGCTGGATGAAATCTCGCACGTTGACCCTGTGTTGCCAGATGCCGGGCGCAAACCCGCGCCATGCGGCATCCCGGTTCTCGCCGGAGGACTTCCGAACTGCGGACATGTCTTGCTCCTTTCGGTTCAAGCATTCAAGCGAGCGCGCCCGTCGGGCTGGCACGCCGTGGTTTACTGGGCGAGCCAGCCGCCATCGACCGGCAGCGCCGCGCCCCGAATCTGGCGCGCGGCATCCGAGCACAGGTAGACGCACAGCGAGCCGATCTCCCCGGGGCTCGCGAATTCGCCCGAAGGCTGTTTCTCGGCGAGCAGCGCCCCCTTCGCCTGCTCGGCCGTGATGCCGTCACGCCGGGCCCGCTCGTCGATCTGTTTCTGCACGAGGGGCGTCAGCACCCAGCCCGGGCAGATGGCGTTGCAGGTGACGCCCGTGCGCGCCGTCTCCAGCGCCACCACTTTCGTGAGCCCCAGCACGCCGTGCTTGGCGGCCACGTAGGCGGACTTTTCCACCGAGGCGACGAGACCGTGAGTGGAAGCGATGTTGACGATGCGGCCCCAGTCGCGGGCTCGCATCCCCGGCAGCACCGCCTTGATGGCGTGGAATCCCGCCGACAGGTTGACGGCGAGCACCGCGTCCCAGCGCTCGTCGTCGAAGGACTCGAGCGGCGCGGTGTGCTGGATGCCGGCGTTGTTGACGAGGATGTCGACCGCGCCGAGTTCGCCCGTCGCGGCCGCGATGAGTTCCCGGACCTGGGACGGCTTCGAGAGATCGGCGCCGTGCCAGGCCGCCCGCACATCGCACTCGGCGGCGAGCGCGGAGCGCAGCCGCTCGATTTCCCCCGCGTCGCCGAAACCGTTCAGCATCACGTTCGCGCCGGCGCCGGCGAGCGCGCGCGCGATGCCGAGCCCGATGCCGCTCGTCGAGCCGGTCACGACCACGCCCCGGCCTTTGAGCATCCTATCCATATTCGAAAAACCCCCGGCCCGACTTCCGGCCCAGATGTCCTGCATCGACCTTCTCGCGCCACAACGGGCAGGGCCGGTACTTCGGGTCCCCGAAACCGTCGTGGAGCACCTCCAGTATCGCGAGACAGGTGTCGAGGCCGATGAGATCCGCGAGCGCGAGCGGCCCCATCGGGTGCGACATCCCGAGCTTCATCACGGCGTCGATGTCCGCGGCGCTCGCGAGCCCCTCGCGCAGGCAGTACACCGCCTCGTTCAGCATCGGCAGCAGGACGCGGTTCGACACGAAACCGGGGCTGTTCTTCACCTCCACCGGTGTCTTGCCCACCCGCACCGCGAGCGCCCGTATCGTCTCGCAGGTGGCGTCCGAGGTCTGCAGCGCCCGCACGAGTTCCACCAGCGGCATCAGGGGCACCGGGTTGAAGAAGTGCATGCCGATCACCTGCGCCGGGCGCTTCGTCGCCGCCGCGATGCGGGTAAGCGAGATCGAGGAGGTGTTCGAGGCTAGGATCGCGGACGGCTGCGCGGCGCGGTCGAGTTCCGCGAAGATCCGCAACTTCGTCTCCACGTTCTCCGTGGCCGCCTCGACGATCACGTCGCAGCCGGCCGTCTCGCCGAGCCCGGTCGCGATCCTTACCCGCGCGAGCGTGGCGGCCCGCTCGTCCGGGCCGATTCTCCCCCGCGCGAGCAGCCGGTCGAGGCTCCCCGCGATCGCCTCCATGCCGCGCCGCGCCGCGGCCTCGCTCACATCCGTCATCACCACCTCGAGCCCGGCCGCCGAGCATACCTGCGCGATGCCGTTGCCCATCGTGCCGGCGCCGATCACCGCGAGACGCCCGACCGTCATGCCCGGCGCTCCATCGCGATCACGCGCCGCGTGTGGCGCGCGATCATCAGTTCCTCGTTCGTGGGGACGACCCACGCCGCCACCCGGCTCGCCGGCGTGCTGATGCGCGGCCCGCCCTTCTCGTTCGCCGCCGGGTCGGCTTGCACTCCGAGCCAGGCGGCATCGCGGCAGATCCCCGCCCGGATCGCCGCGCTGTTCTCGCCGATGCCGGCGGTAAAGACGAGCGCGTCGAGCCCGCCGAGCGCCGCCGCGAGCGACCCGAGCTCGCGCCGGATGCGGTAGAGGAAGAGATCCACGGCAAGCTTCGCGCGGGGATCGTCCGAGGCAAGGAGCCTTCGCATGTCGCTCGAAATGCCCGACACGCCCAGCAATCCCGACTGGCTGTAGAGGAGCTTCTCGATCGCGCGCGCGTTCATGCCGCGCTCGTCCATGAGGTAGAGCAGCACGCCCGGGTCGATGGCTCCGCACCGCGTGCCCATGGGGAGCCCCTCCACCGCGGTGAACCCCATGGTGCTCGCGACGCTCTTCCCGCCATCCAGCGCGCACAGGCTGGAGCCGTTGCCGAGGTGGCACACCACCGTCTTCCCCGCTCCCGCCCGCGCGTCATGCCCCGGCAGGACCGAGGCGACGTATTCGTAGGACAAGCCGTGAAACCCGTAGCGCCGTACCCCGGCGTCGTGGAACTCCCGCGGCAGCGCGAAGCGGCGGGCGATATCCGGGTTGGTCGAATGGAACGCGGTGTCGAAGCAGGCGACCTGCGGGAGCTCCGGCCGTCTCCCCAGGAGCAGGCGGATCGGCGCGAGGTTGTGCGGCTGATGCAGCGGCGCGAGCGGTATGAACCTGGCGAGGACTTCCAGAACGTCCTCGTCGATGCGTACCGGCGCCGAGTATTCGAGCCCGCCGTGCACGACGCGGTGCCCGACCGCGGCGAGCGTGTGGTCGCCCCGCAGGCCGCCGAGGAATTCGGCGAGGTGCGCGACCGCGCCTTCGTGCCCGAGGTTGACGCCCTCGCCCCACGATTTCTCGCCGACGGCATTCCCCGCCCGGTCGCGCGCGACGAACCGCGGCGCCGTGTGGAGCCCCTCGATCTGGCCGCGCGCGACGGCCTCGAGCGCCCCGTCCTGCTCGGCATAGAGCAGGAACTTGATGCTGGAGGAGCCGGCGTTCAGGACCAGAATCGCGTCGCTCATCGCACGACCTTCCCGTCCGGCGCCAGACCACGTGCACCCCACCCCCACCCTCTGATCCCTCCCCCTGAGAGGGAGGGAAGATTCGCGCCGGCCACGCTATCGCCGGCGGGCCGGTGTACGGGACGGCTCATTTCACCGCCTTCGCCGCGCTCGCACGCCGGGCGTGGGCGACGAGCCCCGCCACCGCGCAGGAGGCGAGCCGCGTCTCCAGCGAGTCGGCGCGGCTCGTGAGGATGATCGGCACGCGCGCCCCGAGCACGATGCCGGCGGCGTCCGCCCCGGCGAGGAACGAGAGGCTCTTCGCGAGCATGTTGCCCGCTTCGAGATCCGGCACGACCAGCACGTTCGCGCGGCCGGCTACCGGAGAATCGATCTTCTTGATCCGCGCCGCCTCCTGGCTGATGGCGTTGTCGAGCGCGAGCGGGCCGTCGAGCACGGCGCCGGTGATCTGGCCGCGATCGGCCATCTTGCAGAGCGCCGCCGCCTCCAGCGTCGAGGGGACATCGGGATTCACCGTCTCCATCGCGGACAGGATCGCCACGCGCACGTCGGAGACACCGAGGTCGCGCACGAGGTCGATCGCGTTCTGGACGATGTCGACCTTGTCCCTCAGCGTCGGCGCGATGTTCACCGCCGCGTCCGTAATGATGATCGCGTCCGGATGACCGGGCACGTCCATGATGAAGCAGTGGCTGATGCGCCGCGCGGTGCGCAGGCCGCTCTCGCGCCGCACCACCGCGCCCATGAGTTCGTCGGTATGGAGGCTCCCCTTCATGAGCGCTTCTGCTCGGCCCTCCCGCACGATCGCGACCGCCGCCGCGGCGGAAGCCTCGCTGTGCGGAGCGTCGACGATCTCGATGCCCTTCAGGTCGATTCCATGCCGCCTCGCCACGGCCTCGATGCGCGCGCGCGGGCCGGCGAGTATCGGCGCGATCAGGCCCGCTCCGACCGCATCGACGATCGCCCTCAGCGAGCTCTCGTCGCAGGGATGCGCGACGGCGGTCCGCGTCGGGGGCAATGCCTTGCAGCGCTCGATCAGGCGATCGTATTTCTCGTGCTTGCGATCCTGGCTCATGTGTCCTTCCGGGTTGCCGGTTCGCATTCGCAAAGACCAGTCAGCCCTTGACCGCCGAAAGGCGCTTTCCTCCGGGTGCCGCGTGCAGCGCCTCCTGTATGCGCCGCAGCATCGCCCGCTGTTCCGCGGTGGGCTCGAGCGCGTGAAGGCGCCGGTCCGCCAGCAGCTTCTCGAAGAGCGTCGCGAGGCGCTTCCCGTCGGCGGGGTCCCGGACGAGTTGCGGCAGCGTCGCGATCGCACGCTCGCGCTCGTAGCGCACGATGATGTCCTGTTCGCCGCGGATGCGGCGCCGCTCGTCGGGCGCCGTCTGCGGCAGCAGTTCGCGATAGTCTTGGGCGAGTTCGCGCCGCAGGTGGAGCCGTTCGAGCGGCAACGGCTCGCCCGGGCGGGCGAGGAGCGCGGCCGCGCGCGCGACCGCCTCCGCGTAGCCGCCGCGCTCGATCGCGGCGAGCGCCTCCTTCACCACGGGCAGCTCGCGGGGCTCGACCGCCCGCGACCGGGTTTCTTCCAGCGCTTCCCGCCGGTCCGCGAGATGGAGCGAGAAGAGATTGCCGTACACCTGGAAGAACGCGGCCTCGCTCATCGCGTCGCGCACGTCGCGGTAATAGTCCAGCGCCGCGCTCATGACGCCGGACATCGCCTGCTCGGCCTTGCGCGCAGGAGCATCGGGTGCCACGGCCTGGCGCTGCGCTTTCACGGCGGCGGCGGCCGGTCCGAGCCACGCGAGCCACGGGTTCATGTCGGATACCGCCCAGCGCTGGAAGCGCAGCGGGTGGAATGCCTGCTGCAGCTTCGCCCCGAGCTCGGTCGAGGCCGCCTGCACGAGTGGCTGCGCGAAAAGCTCGTAGGCGCGCTGGTTGAATTCCGAGATCGCGGCGACCGCCTCGAACGGCTTCTCGTCCGCCCGCGCAAGACGGTTCAGGCGCTTGACGATGTCCTCCAGCCGGTGCTCGACGAAATCGACCTGGTACTCGACTTTCTCCTTCGCGCCGCGCTCCTCGTGTATCCGCATGCCGTAGAGCCCCGGCGGCAGGGCCTCGATCGACTTCAGCACCGAGACGATCTGCGCGTGCTCCTTCTTCGCCACCCTGCCCGAGACGAAGATGCCGAGGTGGCCGACGTTCTCGTGAAGGAGCCCCACGATCACCTGGCCCCGCGCCTTGATCTCCTCGGTGGAGCCGTAGACGTCGGCGACCCAGTTGAACGCCTGCTGCGGCGGCGTGATGTTGTCGCCCATCGAAGCGAAGAGGACGATCGGCGAACGGATCTCCCGCAGATCGAAGACCTTGCGGTTCGCCGAGGCGACCTCCCCGGACCAGAGCCTGTTGCCGACGAAGAGGTTACGCGTTATCCACTCGATCTCCTCGCGGTTCATGAGGTAGAACCCGCCCCACCAGCGCTCGAACTCGAGGAAGCGCGCCGGCTCGGTATCGACGTTGGCAAAGAGATGGTAGTACTTGTCCCAGTACGTGTTGGCCGGATTGAGGTTCTCGAAATTGCGCACGAGCCACGCGCCGTCGAACTTGCCGTTCGCGAGGTCCGAGACGAAGGAGGCAAGCCAGGTGCCGCCGAGCATCCCCCCGGCGTATCGCATCGGGTTGTCGCCCTCGCCTTCCTGGAACGCGCCGCCCCAGTACGACATGGGTGCGCCGTTGATGACGATCGGTCCCGTGTCCTCCGGGTTCGAGGCGGCGAGCATCATCGCCGCCCACCCGCCCTGGCAGTTGCCGACGACGACCGGCTTGGGGCTGGCGGGATGGAGCTCGCGCACCTTCTTCACGAATACCTGCTCGGCGGCACAGACGTCGAGCAGCGTCTGACCCGGCTCGGGCTCGGGGAAGAAGATCACGAAATAGACGGGGTGCCCGTCGCGCAGCGCCACGCCCACCTGCGAGTCGTCCTTGAAGCCCCCGATGCCGGGGCCATGACCCGCCCGTGGATCGATGATCACGTAGGGCCTGCGCCGCGCATCGACGCTCACTCCCTCGGGTGGGGTTATCCTCACCAGCGCGTAATTCACCGGCCGCTCGAGCCCCCGGCCGTCGAGCACCGTCTCGAAGTCGAAGTGGAGCAGCGGGGGTTTCCCCGCGCGCTCGTGCTCGATGAACGCGTTGCCGCGTTGCCGCAGCGTGTCCCAGAAGAGCACCGCGCGCTGGCCGAGGTCCACCGCGTATTCGCACCCCGCCTGCCACAGTCCCCACGGGGTGATCGGCTGGGCGGCAGCGCTTTCCCGGTAGCCGTCGTGGATTTCCTTCACGCGAGCGGTGAAGCGCTCCCGCGCGAGCTTCAACCGCTTCTGGAGGAGCGTTCCGACCTTCGCCGCCAGCTCCGCCGAGCGTGCCAGTTTTTCCGAAGAATCCTTCATGATTTCATTCGATTGGCGTGTGTAGCCCCACTCGCCCCATCGTTCCAGTTCCACACTCTCGTGGTATCGCTTCTCTCCCCGTGCCGCTACTTCTTCCCCTTGGCGGCCGGGGCCGGCTCGACCGCCATCGCGACCGCCTCGGCGTACACGACCTCGACCTGGTCGCCCACCTTCACCACCTTGAAGTGGTCGGGATTCCGGACCTTGAGGTCGATGACGTTGCCCCGCGGCCCCTTGAGGGAAATCACGCTCTTCTTCGGATCGACCGCGACGACGTCGGCCAGCACCGTGATTTCCCGCCCGACCGCGCCGGCCGGTGTCGCGCCCGGCTGGGCCCGCACCGCCGCGACTTCGCCCTTGGCGTCGAGCGGCGCCTTCGTCTTCTTCAGTTCGAGCGTCAGCGCCTCGACGTACTTCACCAGCACGCGGTCTCCCACCCGGATCTGGTCGAAGTTCCGGACCGCCTCGCCGGCGACGACGTCCACCGTGCGCTGCGGCCCCTTCAGCGTGACGGTACGCGTCGCCTTGTCGATGGCGGTGACGGTCGCCGTCACCTCCACGGTCGTGACCGCGGCGGCCTTGCCCGGCTCGCTTGCGATCACGGTGCCGCCCGCTACGCCCGGTTTCTGGGTCTGCCCCTGCGCCGCCAGCGGCCCGAAAGCCAGCGCGACGAGCATCAACGCAACGACTCCATGCATTTCGATTCTCCTTTCGGTTATAAGCGGGCCGCGGCCCGCGACAGGTAACGCTGTCCCGCAAGCACGGTATCCACCGCCGCCAGGAGTTCGGTGGCGATGGCGCGCTTGGCGAGGTAGCCATCCGCTCCGGTTGCCGCAACGATCCGGGCGAGGGTGGGATGGTCGCGGTCCGTGAGCAGCAGCAGCCGCGCCGCCGGGGCCGCCCCGCGCAACCGGCCGACGAAGCCCGGCAGGTCGCCGGAGGCCATCGCAAGCTCGGCCACGATGAGGTCGGGATCGAGGCTGCCTGCGCCCGCGATGAGCGAGGCTTCGTCAGCGACGACGAAGACCCTGCGGAAGGCGGTCTCGAGCAGGCCGCGCACCCCTTCGCTCAGGGCGTGGTGCCGCTCGGCCAGAATGACACACCCGCCCCCCGCCGACGCCTCGCGCATGTCGTTATCGGCGCGGCGACGGTGCCGCCCGATACCCGGAGTGAACCGGTCCGAAGCGTACCACCGCGACGGCGGCCTGGGACCTCGAAAATCTACGGTAGCCGGCGGCAAGAGCTACGAACCCGAGATGCCGTGCTTGATCGCGAAGTGGATGAGTTCCGCGTTGCTGCGCGCCCCGAGCGTTTCCATCATCCGGTACTTGTGGAACTCCACGGTGCGCGCCGAGATGTCGAGTCTTGCCGCGATCTCCTTGGCGGTGAGACCTTCCGCGAGGAGTTGCAGGATCTCGCGCTGCCTTAACGTGAGCGTCGCGACCGGGTCGCCCGGATCCCCCGGTGCCCGCCGCGCCGCTTGCAGCAGCTCGCCCGCCAGCGCGGGGCTGATGAAAGTGCGGCCCTGAAGCGCGGACTTGACGGCGAGGATCAGTTCCGCCGCCGCGGAGTGCTTGAGCACGAAGCCCACCGCGCCCGCCTCCAGCGCGCGCCGGGCGTAGGCGACATCGCGATGCATGGTGAGCATCACGACGCGCACCGCCGGATCGTGCTCCGCAATCCGGAGCATGGCGTCGATGCCGTTCAGTTCCGGCATCGTGATATCGGCGACGATCGCGTCGGGCCTGAGCCGGCGCGCCGCCTCGACCATCGCGCGTCCGTCCTCGACCACGCCCACGAGGTCGAACTCCGTGGCGAGCAGGCTCGCAAGGCCCTGCGCCACGATAAGGTGGTCGTCGGCGAGAAGCACGCGGGCGCGGTTCATGCCGGCGTCTCCGCGAGTGGCACCCACGCTGTCACGGTCGTACCTCGTCCCGGCGCGCTCCGGACCTCGAAGCGCCCGCCGAGAAGCCGCACCCGCTCCCGCATGCTTGCCTGCCCCAGGCTCGGCCGCCCGCTGGCGCCGTCGAACCCGACCCCGTTGTCCGCGACGACGAGTACGAGCCCGCCGTCGCGCGGCGCGAGGCTCACCCGGACCGCGCTCGCGCGCGCGTGGCGCACGGCGTTGCGGAGCGCCTCCTGCATCACGCGGAAGAGGCACACCGCCGCCTCGCGCGGGGGCTTGCCCGCGAGTTCGGGCGCGTCGGTTTCCACGCGGATCGGTTCCCGGCGGGCGACGTTGTCGCACTCCGCCCGGATCGCTTCGACGAGCCCGAGATCCTCGATCACGGACGGATGCAACCGGTAGGAGAGCGCATGCACGTCCTCGGAGAGCCGCGCAAGCTCCTCGCGCATCTCGCGCGCCGCGCCTGCGTCCTCACGGTCGCGTCCGGCGCGCTCGATCCGCCCCGCGTCGATCGCGAGGCGGGCGAGCCGCTGCGACACGTCGTCGTGCAGCTCGCGCCCGAGCCGGCGCCGCTCGTCCTCGTACGCCGTGATGAGCTGTCCGGAAAGAGCGAGCGCTTCCGTCTCCGCGCGCCGGCGCCTGCGCCGCTGTGCGAGCAGCGCCGCAATCATCGCCGTCTGGAGCACCACCGCCGCGGCGGCTACCGCGAGGTACCGGCCGTAGCGCGCGATGGTGGAACGCGCGCGGAATTGCACGACGCTGCCGGCGGGCAGGAGCGCCTCGTCAATGCGCCAGCGCCGCAGTTCGCGCTCGTCGTACACCGGCGCGCCGGGCTCGAGCGGCGGCAGGCCCGGCGGGCCGGTCGCGCCGCCGCGCAGCACGCCGCTCACGAGCTCGGCGGCGTTGCGGGCGAGCACCTGCGTCGACATGAGGCGCCCCCCGACGATCCCCATGCCGAGCTGCGTCTCGAAGAACCCGAAAATCGGGGCGCTCGAGACCGCGTGGATTTCGCGCAGGACTTGGTCGAACCGGTGGGACACTCCGGCCGCATCGACGGAGAAGAGCGCGAGCAGGATGGCGGAGTCAGGCGGCAGCGCGGCGGCGCGCCGCTTCAGCTCGTCGAAAGTGATCCCGTTGAACCAGACAAGCTCCAGCCTGTCCGCGAACGGCCGCAGGTCGCGGCGAAACTCCTCGACCCAGTAGCGCTCGATCGCGGAATCGCCGAGGACGACCGCGAGACGCGTCGTCTTCGGCAGCACCGCCAGGATGTCGGAGACCGTCCGGGCGAAGTCGAACCGGACGGCGGCGACCACGTCCCTCGGGCCGAGCATTTCATCGCGCACGACGCGCCGATCCGAGCCGGCGAGCAGCATCGGCGCCGACGGGAACAGGCGATCGCGGTGCGCCTGCGCGAAGCGTACGGCGGGGCCGCCTATGGGGACGACGAGGTCCGGGGGACGGTCCGCGAAGATATTCGCGAGGTAGCGCAGGAACGGCTCCGCCTCGACGGCATACGGGTGCCGGGCGCCGTGCAGGGAGACGTCGAAGAAGTCGATCGGTTCCCCGGAGCGGCCCGCGAGCGCCGGGCGAAAATAGGTCGCGTACTCGCTGAACGGCGCGAACTCGTGGCCGAAGGACTGCAGCAGCAGCACGCGTCGTCCCTGCGGGAGTTCCCCGGCGGCGGCGGAGAGGCTCGCGGGCATCGCGGCGAACGCGAGGGCGGAGACGCCCGCCAGAAGAACGCGGGCGGCAGCCGCCACTCGGGCAACCCCACCCGACCTCACCCGCGGCTGCATGACCTGTCTCATGGCGCCGGTGAAGTATAGAACCGATCGCAACGACAGGCGCGTGATGCGCTGTGGCGAGGCCCGGACCCGGGGCAAGGCAGCCTGGCGGCAGGGGGCTCGCGTATCATGCCTGCCTGCCGGGGGCGGGGGCGCACCGCGGGTGGCCGCGGCGCGCGGCACGCGCGCCCGCCCGATCGTCCCGCGCACAGATGACCAGCGTGTCTCGCCGCACCCTTGCCGACCTGCTGCTCTTCGCGGTCACTGCGGCGGAGCTTGCGCTGCTCTTCCGGTTGACCCCGGCCTTCAGCCTCGCGGACTGGGTCTACGTGGTGCAGCACGCGGTGGTGCTGGGGATTGCCCTCACTCGCGGCGCACCGGTCGCGCGGGACTCCTCCCCCGCCACGATCGCGGCGGTCCTCGTCGCCTACACGTATCCCTACGCCCAGGTCGCATGCCTGCGTTGGGCGGGCGCCGAGGCGGCATGGCCCGCGGGCGGACTCGTCATGGTGACGCTCGCCGCGTGCCTGAGCTGCGCGAGCCTGCTCGCCCTCGGGCGCCGGTTCGGGGTGCGCCCGGCGCTGCGCGGGCTCGCGACGGGCGGCCCGTACCGGCTCGTGCGCCATCCGATGTACCTCGCCTACGTGATCGCGGACATCGGCTACAACCTGCAGGGCGCGAATGCCGGCACGCTGCTTCTCGTCGCGGCGGGCTGGGCGGCCCTTCTCCACCGCATCCGCGCCGAAGAGCGGATCCTGTCACGGCACGGGGACTGGCCCGCCTTCGCCGCCCGGACGCGCTGGCGCCTCGTTCCGGGTCTCTGGTAGCCGGCCGGAAACCGCTGGCGCCTTTGACCCAAGTTTGACACTTCGGCGGGGTTGGGGGCGTTCGAGTGCACGCAAGTCCGTGTTTCTCCTCTGGGTCGGCTCCCAGTGGACTCGGTGATGTAGTGCAAAACGTTTTGGTTGTGCGCTTGACA
>JADZGE010000074.1 GCA_020854035.1 Burkholderiales bacterium
AGATCATCGCGGACGCGATGGACAAGGTGGGCAAGGAAGGCGTCATCACGGTCGAGGACGGCAAGAGCCTGAACAACGAGCTCGAAGTCGTGGAAGGCATGCAGTTCGACCGCGGCTACCTCTCGCCCTACTTCATCAACAGCGCCGAGAAGCAGATGTCGGTTCTGGAAAACCCGTACATCCTGCTGCACGAGAAGAAGATCTCCGGCATCCGCGAGCTCCTCCCGGTGCTGGAGCTCGTCGCCAAGGCCGGCCGGCCGCTCCTCATCGTCGCCGAGGAGGTCGAAGGCGAGGCGCTCGCGACGCTGGTGGTGAACAATATCCGCGGGATACTGAAGACCTGCGCGGTGAAGGCGCCGGGGTTCGGGGACCGCCGCAAGGCGATGCTGGAAGACATCGCGGTACTCACGGGCGGTGTCGTGATCGCCGAGGAGACCGGCATGCAGCTCGAGAAGGTCTCGCTGAAGGACCTCGGGCAGGCGAAGCGCATCGAGATCGCCAAGGAAGCGACGACGATCATCGACGGCGCGGGCGAGCGGAAGGCGATCGAAGGGCGCGTCAAGAACATCCGCACCCAGATCGAGGAAGCCACCAGCGATTACGACCGCGAGAAGCTTCAGGAGCGTGTCGCGAAGCTCGCCGGGGGCGTGGCGGTGATCAAGGTCGGCGCCGCGACCGAAGTCGAGATGAAGGAGAAGAAGGCGCGGGTGGAAGACGCGCTGCACGCGACGCGCGCGGCGGTCGAGGAAGGCATCGTCCCGGGCGGCGGCGTCGCGTACCTCCGGGCCCGCGCGAGCGTCAAGGTGAAGGGCGAGAACGACGACCAGACGGCGGGCATCAAGATCGTGATGCGCGCGCTGGAGGAGCCGCTGCGCTGGATCACCGCCAACGCGGGCGACGAGCCCTCGGTGGTCGTCAACAGGGTGGTCGAGGGCAAGGGCAACTTCGGCTACAACGCGCAGGACGGCGAGTACGGCGACATGGTGCAGATGGGCGTGCTCGACCCGACCAAGGTCACGCGCGCGGCGCTGCAGAACGCGGCATCGGTCGCGAGCCTCATCCTCACCACCGACGCGATGGTGGCGGAAATGCCGAAGGAAGAACCGGCGGGCGGCCATTCGCACGGCGGCGGCATGGGCGGCATGGGCGGGATGGACATGTAGCGAATGGTAGCGGCGAGGGCGATCCCCGCCGCTCAACCGGCCACCGGGAACCCGGGAGCCGGGCTGATTCCGAACAGGAAACCCCGCCGCGGCGGGGTTTCTTCTTGGTGCGCCCGGCAGGGCGCGAAATCCGGCCCACGCCATCGGGGAACTCGAGCCGCCGTCAGGACGGTGCGGGTGACCGTGCCGTCGACCGGATACCGAAGGGATTGCTCTTGTGCGCGTATCGCGTGCTTCCCGGTAGTGGAGCCCGCCCCTTCACCGCTTCCCGGGCGGACCGAGAAGTCGTGCGCGCTCAACGCCTTGCCAGCACCCGGCGGACCGCTCGAAGCCGTCGGGTCGTAATCCCCTGGCGCGACCGGTAGAATAGGAATCCGCCCCGCGCCGGGGCGGGGCGAGTCCGACGACAACGGCGCACCGCAGGAGGAATCATGACCGTACCGCGCCTGAAAACAGCGCTCGCCGGCCCCCTGCCGGACCTCGAACGCCAGCTCCTCGCGGCCCAGCCCGACATCGAACGCTGGCTGCGCGGGAAGTGGCAGGAGCACGCGGCGCCGTTCTACTGCTCCGTCGATCTCCGCAACAGCGGCTTCAAGTTGGCGCCGGTCGACACGAACCTCTTTCCGGGCGGGTTCAACAACCTCAATCCGGACTTCCACCCGTTGTGCGTGCAGGCGGCGATGGCGGCGATCGAGAAGATCTGCCCCGACGCCCGGCGCATGGTGCTCGTACCCGAGAACCACACGCGCAACCAGTTCTACCTGCAGAACGTCGTGGTGCTGCATAACATGCTGCGGAACGCAGGCATGGAGGTGCGCATCGGCAGCCTGCTGCGAGACATCACGGCGCCCACCGAGGTCGCCCTCGCGAGCGGGGCGAAGCTCGTGCTGGAGCCGATCGAGCGGCGCGGCAACCGCATCGTGGTGGGCGGCTTCGACCCGGGCGTGATCCTGCTCAACAACGACCTTTCCTCCGGGACGCCCGAAATCCTCGCGGGCCTGGCGCAGCGCGTGCTCCCCCCGCTCCACGCCGGCTGGACGGTGCGGCGCAAGTCGCACCACTTCCAGGCCTACAAGGAAGTGGCCGAGGAATTCGCCGGATTGCTCGGCATCGATCCCTGGCTCATCAACCCGTTCTTCGAGAAATGCGGCCGGATCAACTTCCGGGAGAGGAAGGGCGAGGAGTGCCTCGAGGGCTACGTCACGGAGATCCTCGACGATATCCGCGCGAAGTATCGCGAGTACGACATCAAGGAAGACCCTTTCGTCATCGTCAAGGCCGACGCCGGCACCTACGGCATGGGCATCATGACCGTGAAGGATCCCTCCGAGGTCAAGGACCTCAATCGTAACCAGCGCAAGAAGATGGCCGTGGTGAAGGAAGGGCTGCAAGTCCACGAGGTGATGGTGCAGGAGGGCGTCTACTCCTTCGAGACGGTGGATGACGCCGTCGCCGAGCCCGTCGTCTACATGATCGATCACTTCGTGGTGGGCGGCTTCTACCGCGTGCACACCGCCCGCGGCAAGGATCAGAACCTCAACGCGCCCGGCATGCAGTTCAAGCCGCTCGCGTTCGCCGCGCCCTGCTCCTCGCCCAACCCCGACGACCCGGGCTGCCCGCCCAACCGCTTCTACGCCTACGGCGCGATCGCCCGGCTGGCGCTCCTCGCCGCCGCGATCGAGCTCGAAACCGACGCCCCGCTCGAACCGCGGGATTCCCCGGGCGCGGCCTGATCCTCCGCTACACTTGGCGGCGGAGCGAGGGCCAAGGGGCGGGGGGACCGGTGTCGCGCCCGGGTCCTCGCCCGGGTCCTCCCGATTTCAGCCGCCGGCGATTGCCCGATGAAACTCGCCTTCGTAGTCGACCCGCTCGACTCGTTCAAGATCTACAAGGACACCACCTTCGCGATGATGCGCGAGGCCGCCGCGCGCGGTCACGAGCTCCACACGCTCGCGCCGGAGGACATCCTCTGGGCCGGCGAAGTCGTGCTGGGCGAGTCGCGCCGCACCGTGCTGACGGGCGAGAAGCCGCGCTGGTATCGCGTCGAGGCCCCGGCACGCGTCCCGTTGCGGGAATTCGACGCCGTGGTGATGCGCAAGGACCCGCCCTTCGACATCGAGTACGTCTACAGCACCTACCTCCTCGAACTTGCCGAAGCACAGGGCGCGAGGGTATTCAACCGCGCCCGCGCCATCCGCGACTGGAACGAGAAGATGGGCATCACCCGCTTCACGCGCTTCATCGCGCCCACCATCGTTGCCCGGAGCGAGGCGCCGGTGAGGGAGTTCCTCGAGGAGCACGGCGACATCATTCTCAAGCCCCTCGATGGCATGGGCGGAGCGTCGGTATTCCGCGTGCACAGGGGCGACCACAATCTCAACGTCATCGTCGAGACCGTCATGCACTACGGGCGCCGGACCATCATGGCGCAGCGCTACATCCCCGAGATCCGCGACGGGGACAAGCGCGTGCTGCTGATCGGCGGCAAGGTCGTACCCTACTGCCTCGCGCGGATCCCGAAGCCGGGCGAGACCCGCGGCAACCTCGCCGCCGGCGGCACCGGTGTCGCGCGGGAGCTCACCGCGCGCGACCGCGAGATCGCCGAGACGCTCGCCCCGGCGCTCGCCGCCGAGGGGCTGCTCCTCGTCGGGCTCGACGTGATCGGCGATTACCTGACCGAGGTCAACGTCACCAGTCCCACCTGTTTCCAGGAGATCATGGAGCAGACCGGGTTCAACGTCGCCGGACTGTTCGTCGACGCGCTCGAAGCGGCGTGCGCGGCCGGCGGGAAGGGCGGCCCCGGGTGAGCGTCGCGGGCGGCCGGAACCGGTTCGCGTTGAGCCCCGAGGAGCTCCGGGGCATGACGGCGCACGCGGTCACGCGCTCGTTCCCGAGGCACGCGGTGGTCATCAACGAGGGCGACCGCACCGACTCGCTCTACATCATCGTCGAAGGCCGCGTGAAGGCCTACGTCGCCGACGCCGACGGCAGGGAGGCCGTGCTCTCCACGCAGGGGCCGGGGGAATACTTCGGCGAGGTGGCGCTCGACGAGGGGCCGCGCTCCGCCTCGGTGGTGACGCTCGAGCCTTCCCGCTTCCTCATCGTGCCGAAGAACGATTTCAAGGAGTTCCTTGCGCGCAACCCGGCGTTCGCGGCGCGCGTGATCGAGAAGCTCATACACCGCGTGCGGGCGTTGACCGAGACCGTGAAGAGCCTCGCGCTGATGGACGTCTACGGGCGCATCGCGCGCGTGCTCCTCGAACTCGCCGAGGAGCGCGATGGCAGGCTCGTCATCGCCGAGCGCCTCACGCAGAAGGAGATCGCGAGCCGGGTGGGCGCCTCGCGCGAGATGGTGAGCTTGATCCTCAAGGATCTCACGGCGGGCGGCTACATCCGGAACGAGGGCCGCGGCACGGTGATCGAGCGCACCCCGCCGCCGCGGTGGTAGTCGCCGCTCGCCCGGCGCGTGCTATCGCGCCGATCCGAGCGGGTCCTCCCAGCGCATACCGAAGAATCTGCCGAAGTCGCCATCGGTCGAGCACACGATGAGGCCGTGCTCGATTGCGAGGGCGGCGAGATGGGCGTCCGGCACCAGGTTGGCGTGAACGCCCGGCGCCGCGAGGAGCTCGCCCAGGATTTCGGCATGGCGCTCCGTCGGCTCGGGAATCCACACCGGTTCGCAGGCGAGCCATGCGAGCACCTGCCGCCACGCAGCCGGCATCGTGGCGGGCCGCTCGAACACCCGGGGATTGGTCGTCACGCGCAGGAAAGCGAGCAGGCTCGACCAGGGAAGACCGACGGGCGCGGCGCCGTTCAGGCGCCCGTCCAGCCACTGCCGGGCGCGCTCGTGCCGGGGAAACGATTCCACGCTCGCATATACCAGCAGGTTGGCGTCGACCAGGATCAACGGTAGCGCTCGCCCTCCGCCACCGCGAGCACTTCGGCCACGTTGTCGACGTTTCCGGGGAGGCAGCGCCCGAGAGACAGACTCTCCGTCCGGAAGGACGTGCGGGACATCACCGGCGGGGCTGTCATGCGGGCAAGGCCCTGCCGCAGGGCCTCGTTGACGATTTGCTTGAGCGTCGCATTGCGCGCGCGGCGCACCCGCTCCAGCGCCGCTGCCACATCCTTGTCCAGACTGAGCGTGGTCCGCATGCATCAAAGCATAACAATCTTGATGTCTTGATGTCAACGGCTGCACCTCGCGCGGAGATCGCGTCGGGGCGCGGCGGCATACCGGGCGCCCTCCGGGGCCTCGCGCGTAGGGCCATTTCCCCCGCGGGGCGGGCGCAGCACCGGCGCCGCCACCGGTGCTCTCGGCGGCCGCGCGTGAATATTCCGCACGCGCCATCCGCAGGACTGCGCGCCCTCCCCTCCGCAGCGGGCCTATGATGGCCTCGATGCCGCCGGGATGCCGGCTGCGCGGGGAGGTGCGGGATGTCGGGGATGCGTCCAGAGAATCGCCGAAGGCTCTTCCTGGCAGGCGCCGCGTCGAGCGTGTTCGCCTGGCCCGCAATCCCGCTCGCTCAGGAGAGGCGACCCGTGGTGATCGGCTGGCTGCACCCGGGATCGCGCGAGGCGAGCGGCCGAGGTCTTCCGGCCTTCAAGGAGCGCATGACGGCGCTCGGCTGGAAGGACGGTTCGAGCTACGTCGTCGTGGCGCGCTGGGCGGATACGCAGGTGGAACGCCTGCCCGCCCTCGCCGAAGAGCTTAAGGCCAGTCACCCGTCGGTGATCGTTGCGGTGCTCGATGTCTCGGCCATCGCCGTCGCGAAGGCAGCGCCGAACGTCCCGGTGGTGCAGGTCCAGGGCCGCGGGCCGGTCGATTCCGGGCTTGCGGCGAGTCTCGCGCGCCCGGGCGGGATGGTGACCGGAGTCATCAACATGATCACCGAGGTATCCGGAAAGTACCTCGAGCTGCTGATCGACGCCGCACCCGGACTCGAGCGGGTCGGCTTCCTGACCGATGACGCCCGCCCCGCGTGGCGTGTCGCGAGCATGGAGCAGGCGCGCCGCGCGGCGGCCCGCTACCCGGTAGAGGTGCGCTTCGCCGAAGCGAGGACGCCCGCGGAGATCGAACCGGCGATGCAGCGCCTCGCGAAGGAGAGCGTGCAGGCGCTCGTCCTCCTGCCCAGCACCTGGTTCACGTCCGAAAGGCGGCGGATCGTTCGCGGCGCGCTGGCGCGGCGCTGGCCGGTCATCGCCGGCCCCCAGTCGTTCGTCGAGGAGGGCGCGCTGCTCGCATACAGCGCCGATTCCCGGGCGAACTTCCGGCGCGCCGCGGAGTATGTCGACCGGATCCTGAAAGGCGCGAAGCCCGGCGATCTGCCGATCGAGCAGTCCGCGAGTTTCGTGCTGGCGGTGAACCTGAAGACGGCGAAGGCGCTCGGGATCACGCTCCCGCAATCGATCCTCCTGCAGGCGACGAGGGTGATCGAGTGAAGAGCGAATCCGATCAAGTCAATCCGGGCCGCGGCATTCGAGCGGAGACTTCGCGTCGTTCGGCCACGGTACCGCGCGGATCAACACAGTGGGCGCTAGACGCCGGAATCCCTGAGCACGATGTCGAGCGCGCGAACCGGAGGCACGATCAGGACTCCCCGCAGCGTGCGCCCGTAAAGGCGTCCGAAGTCGCCCGCGTCGCCTGTCACGAGCAAATCGGCGCCCGCATGCACCGCGGCGGCCAGTATCGGCGAGTCCTTGAGCGGCAAGCCCCCTTCGCGCGCCCATTCCACCAGCGCCGCAGGCGCTTCGGGGACGAGGGCGGTCTGCGCAAGCACGGAAGCGAGGCGATCTTCAAAACCGGCCGACTTGACGGCGAGATTGCGCCGCGCCTCTTCCATCGCGTGCCTGGACGTAACCAACTCGCAGCGGCGCGCCCGCGCCAGCGCGACCAGCTCCTGCGCGCGGCCTTCCGCGCGATGCGCGGCCGAGAATATCACGTTGGCGTCGAAGAAAAGCTTCAACGCTTGCGGCGTGAGAGCGCTTTTCGTACCCGCGCCTTCTCCGGTTCAGTGAGCCGGTTGGCGTCCTCGAATTCCTTGACGCGGGAATCGGTGTACAGCTCGATGGGATACACGGCGGCGGGCCGCAGGATCACGGCGCCGTCGTCCGTCGCCTCGACGATGAGCGTTCCGGCACCTTGCA
Organism: Burkholderiales bacterium; assembly: GCA_020854035.1. Taxonomy (GTDB): domain Bacteria; phylum Pseudomonadota; class Gammaproteobacteria; order Burkholderiales; family SG8-41; genus SG8-41. The sequence continues at coordinate 7,311 of JADZGE010000074.1, forward strand.
GTCCCAGCTTGCGCAGCACCCCGGCGGGCAGCGAGAGCTGGCCCTTCTTGCCGAGCTTGACGATGTCCATGGCTCTCTCCGGCTTCCGGGATTCCGGATTGTCGCATATCCGGAGGCGATATCGCGTCGGTGTGCGGCTCCTCCCCGCGCGAGCTCGCCGTGCGCGCGGATCGGGTGATCGAGTGAACCGCCATCATCGATCGGAAATGGACTTGGAACCATTTCCGCTGTCCATTTCCCCTCTCCTCTCGGGAGAGGGGGAAGGGGGGGAGCCGGACTGCGGACATGCATCCCTCACCCCCAGCCCTCTCTCCCGAGTGGAGAGGGGCGATTCCAGCGGAAACGGTGCGGACGCCGTTTCCGAATCGATCGTGGCCGGCTCGCGTCGCCGCGTTCGAGCGGACGCGGGACCGCGCAGCTCAACGCGGCGGGAGTTTCTCGGGCTTGCGGCGGCGTGGCCCGTGGTCGGCTCGATCGGCGCGGCGCTCGCGCCCCGCGAGGGAATCGCGCAGGCAAAGCCGGCGGCGGCGAAAGTCTGGCGCATTGGATTCATCGTGCCCGGCCGTGGCGCTCCCGACTCGTCCAGTGCGTTGCGCGAAGGCCTGCGGGCGATCACCGCGTGCTGCTCGCCGCGCCCCGACTTGTGGCGCCGCGCCGGGATTCGATCAGACGCGGTAGGGGATCACCACGAACGCGAATTGTCCGGGCGGGAAATCGCGCCGATTGCGGGTTGCAAGCCTGAGGCCGTGCCGCTGCGCAATCGCGGCCTGAAAGGCGTCGGGAAGTTTCCAGCCATGTGCCCGCCGCAGTGCGGCGGCGAGATCGGCAGTGGGCGCGTCGATTGGCAGGTTGGGAAACCGGTCGAGCAGCCGCGCCGCCTTCGGCACGGTTCCGGTCGTAAAGCCGGCCAGCACTTCCGCGCGCGTGATGACCGAAATCGCGGCCTCGGCATGCGTCTGGGCGAGGAACCGGGAGGCCCGCTCGATGCCATTGAAGTGATCGATGAGGATGACGGAATCGAGCAGGAGCTTCACTTGCGCCGGTTCCAGTCCCGCCGCAGCCGCCTCTGGTACGCGAGGCCGTCACCGTGCCGCCAGGCTCCTTCAGTTTCGCGCAGCACCCGCGCGAACTGCCCGGGATCGGCCTCGCTTCGCTCCCGGTACTGCCGGATGGCGCGGCGCACGAGTTCGGTCATGCGCGTGCGGTTCGCCTTGGCCGCGCGGTCGAGCCAGGCCTTGTCCTCGGGGTCGAGGCTGATGATTGTGCGAATCATGGGACGCTCGCCAACGATATCACCGGGAAGAAATGATATCAGCCGGAGCCGAGCGCGCCAAGCGGCGATCTCGAAAGCGGTGCCCGCGCCTGCGAGGCGATTCCATGAGTGAAAGCTCGCGATTCCGTTTTTCGAGCAGGGATGACGGCGTCCCGGCAGGCGCCGGGCGCGGCCCGGCACGGCGGGCACTGACCCTCGCCGCGGCGGCGTGGCCCATGCTTGCGTGGGCGGGCGCGGCGCTCGGCCAGGCGAAGAAGGCGCCTGTCGTGATCGGCCACCTCAGCGCGAGCTCGGGCGGGCCAGCCCGTCTTGCCGCGTTCAAGGACGAACTCGCGGTGCTGGGCTGGAAGGAGGGTCCGGACTACGTGCTCGAAGAGCGCTGGGCGAACGGGCGATGGGAGCGGCTGCAAGCTCTTGCCGGCGAGCTTGCCGCAAGCAAGCCGGCGGTGATCGTCGCCAGAGCGGGGATCACGGCGCGCGCCGCGGCGAAAGCCGCTCCCCGAATCCCCATCGTCATGACCGGCGATCCCGTCAGCGTGGGCCTGGCGAAAAGCCTGGCACGGCCCGGGGGCATGGTCACGGGGATTTCCGCTGTTCGCAGCGAAACTGCCGAGAAGTATGTCGAGTTGTTGCTCGCCGCCGCGCCGAAGGTGAAGCGCGTCGGCTTCCTGTTCGATTCGAATCAAACTGCTCGTCCGACGATGGATGCGGCGCGGCGCTCGGCGGCGCAGCACGGCGTGGAAGCACGCTTCGCCGAGGCCGGAAAGGCGGAAGAAATCGAGTCAGCGATCTCGCGTTTGGCGAAGGATGGCGCGCAGGCTCTCGTCGTCCTGAACGGGACCACCGGACCGCTCCTCGTGGAGAGGCAGCGCATTGCGGAGCTCGCCCTCGCGCGGCGCTGGCCGCTCGTCAGCGGGTCGAGCGAGGCGACCGAGGCAGGCGCGCTCCTCAGTTACGGCGTGGACCGCGTTTGGCTTACCCGCCGTACCGCATACTACGTGGACCGCATCCTGAGAGGCGCCAAGCCAGGCGATCTGCCGATCGAGCAGCCGACCAAGTTCGAGCTGGTGGTGAACCTGAAGACGGCGAAGGCGCTCGGGATCACGCTCCCGCAATCGATCCTCCTGCAGGCGACGAGGGTGATCGAGTGAACCGCCGGCGCGATCTGATTTTCCTCGCCGGCGCCGCGGCGCTCGCACCGCGCGTGCCGCTCGCACAGCCTCTGCGGGCAACGGGCAAGCTCTGGCGCATCGGGTTCATCGTGCCCGGCCGTGGCGCTCCCGACTCGTCCAATGCGTTGCGCGAAGGCCTGCGCGAGCTCGGCTACGTGGAAGGACGGAACATCGTGATCGAATCGCGGCTCGCAGGGGGCGACGCCGCGCGGCTTCCCGCGCTCGCGGCGGAGCTGGCCCGGATAAAGCCGGACGTGATCGTGGCGGCGACGCCGGCCGTCACCGGCGCCGTGCAGAAAGCGACGGCCGCGATCCCGATCGTGATGGTGAACGTCACCGACCCCGTGGAGGCCGGCTTCGTGCGAAGCCTCGCGCGTCCCGGCGGGAACATCACCGGGGTTTCGACCCGCATCGGCGAGCTTGGGCCCAAGCAACTGGAACTGCTCCGCGAAATGGTGCCCGGCCTCGCCCGCGTCGCCGTCCTGCTGCATCCGGACGAACCATCTCATCACCGAATACTGAAGAGCGTCCAGGACGCGGCTCCCCGCATGGGGATGGAGGTCCTGCCGGCGGAGGTTCGAGGCGAACTCGAAATCGAGACCGCGATCGCAGCGGCGAGCAGGCAGGGCGCGCGGGCGGTAGTCGTGATGGCCGGGCTCCTCGCCACGCACCGGCGCCGCATCGCGGAGATGGCGGCGAAACATCGACTGCCGTCCATTGCGGCGGCCCGCCAGTACGCGGAGGCGGGCGGCCTGATGAGCTACGGCCCCGACCCGATCGAGCCGTACCGCCGGGCGGCGTTCTATGTGGACCGGATACTCAAGGGCGCGCATCCCGGCGACCTGCCGGTGGAGGAGCCGACGAGATTCACTTTTCTGGTGAACGCCGGGGCCGCGCGGGCGCTCGGCCTCACCCTGCCGCAGTCGATCCTCGTGCGCGCCGACCGGGTGATCGAGTGATGAAACGCCGTCAGATGACCTGCACGAACCTCCCCCCATTCGACAGCCGGTACACGTCGAAATCCGCGCGGTCTATGGTGAGGATCTCATTGACGCCGATACGCTCGGCCAGCACGACGAGCGATGCATCCGCGATGTCCATCGGACGGTCGCGGTATTTCGCAAGCAGCGCGAGCATGCGCTTCGCGCCCTCGGCATCGATCTCGAATACGGCCGCGCCCCCGGCATCGATCCAGCGCATCATGGCGAGCCGCGCCGGGCCGGAGAGCAGATGCCAGGCCTCGGTCACGACGTGGCAGGTTGTCACCAGCAGGCAGGGATTGTCCCGGAGATACCGCACGACGCGCGCGTGGTGCTTGTCGCGCCGCCGGAAGAGCGCGACCACCGGGCCGGTGTCAACGACGATGTTTCGCACGCAGTGCGCGGCGCAAGAGCTTCTTCGCGCTGGCGGCCGTATCGCCCCCGGACGTAGCGTCGGCCCCGATCACGCCGAGCCGCGCGGCGACTTCGTAGGAACTCACCTCCGGCTCGCGCGCCACGAACTCCCGGACGAGGCCGCTCACCACCTCGGACTTGGTCGTGCGGCGGCGCTTGCACGCCGCCTCGAGCCTGCGCTCGAGTTCGGGTTCAAGACGGACGGTCAGAGTCATGGCGAATGGCCGCGGTGGCGCGCCGGGTGTTCGGCGGGCGTAATACAGATATTACACAGATGCATCGCCACCCGCAAGGCGCTCGCCCCGGGATCGTTCGTGCGCGCGGGCCGGGTGAGCGAATGAGCTCCCGCCGCGGATTCCTGAGAACCGCGAAAACGCTGGGGATCACGATCCCGCAATCGATCCTGCCGCAGGCGACGAGGGTGATCGAATGAAGATATTGCAAAATAGAAATGGAATTCTATAATGCAAGTAGATGAAACGCCGCCTCGCCGCCGCGCTCGCGCGCTCCCGCCTCGCGCGCTTTCCCGCGGTAGCGCTGCTCGGGCCGCGCCAGAGCGGGAAGACCACGCTCGCCCGCGCGCTGTCGCGCCGCTACTACGACGCCGAGCAGCCGGCCGACCGCGTGCGGCTGGATCTCGAATGGGACACGATCGTCGCCGGGCGCGAACTCGCGGTGATCGACGAGGCCCGGACCTGGCCGGAGCTTTTGCCGCGCCTGCGCGCCGCAATCGACGCGGACCGGCGCCGAAACGGCCGCTTTCTCCTGGTGGGCTCGGTCTCGCCCGCGCTCATGCGCGAGGTTTCCGAATCGCTGGCAGGCCGGCTCGCGCTCGTGGAACTGACGCCCTTTCTGCTGCCGGAGCTGGACGGGGACGCCCTGTCACGGCTGTGGCTCGCGGGTGGTTTTCCGGACGGCGGCGCATTGCGGCCGTCGCGCTTTCCCGTCTGGCAACGCGACTATCTCGCCTTGATGGCGCAGCGCGATCTGCCCGCATGGGGACTCACCGCCCGCCCGCAGGTCACCGATCGGATGGTGCACATGCTCTCGGCAGTACACGGCCAGGTCTGGAACGCATCCGCGCTCGGCCAGAGCCTTGGCCTCTCCTACCACACGGTGAACGGCTACCTGGACTACCTGGAAGGCGCGTACCTGGTACGCCGGCTCGCACCCTGGAGCGGCAACGTGCGAAAGCGCCTCGTCAAGAGCCCGAAGGTCTACTTCCGGGACTCCGGGCTCCTGCATTCCCTGCTCGGCATCGGCTCGCGCACCGATCTGCTCCGGCATCCGGCGGCGGGCACGAGCTGGGAGGGCTTCGTGATCGAGCAGTTGCTGGGCGCGCTCTCCGCTCGCGGTGTGAATCCGGCACCGCACTTCCTGTGCACGAGCGACGGCTACGAGATCGACCTCCTGCTGAAGCTCGGCGCGAAGCTCGTGGCGATCGAGGTCAAGCTCTCGGCGAGCGCCGCGCCGCACGAGCTGGCCCGACTCGAGCGCGCCGCGGACTTCGTGTTGGCGGACCATCGATACCTCGTATGCCAGACGCCGGCTCCGGCGGCGAGTTCGACGCGCGGCGTGCTCGATCTCGCATCGGCGATCGAGCGCCTGCGGAAACTGGGTGGCGTGAAGCCGCGGCCCTGAGGCGGAGCCGATCAGCCCGGCTTGACGCCGCGCGCGATCTGCCCGTGCGCTCCGATCGGGTGAGCGAATGAGCCGCGAATCCGGATACTGCCGTCCCGGTTCGCGTCGCCGCATTGGAGCGGACGCCGTGCGTCGCTCAACGCGGCGGCGCCTGCTGCTCGGGGCGGCGGGCCTGCTCGCCGGCCTGTCCCCACGCATCGGGCCGGCACAGAAGAAACCGAAAGCAGCGGTGATCGGCTGGCTGGTTACGGGGTCGATGTCATCACAAGGGCCGGGCAGGAATCTCGCGGCGTTCAGGGAGGGCATGGCGGCGCTCGGCTGGAAGGAGGGCGTGGACTACGTGATCGAGGCTCGGTCCGCGGAGAGTCGGCCGGAGCGGCATCACGACCTCGCGCGCGAGCTGGCGGCGTTACGCCCGGCGCTGATGGTGGCCGGTTCGCTACAGGTCGCCCAGGTGCTGGCGAGCAGCGCCCCCGGGATACCCATCGTAATGGCCGGCGGCTCCAATCCCGTCGCGGCAAGACTCGCGGCGAGCTACGCGCGGCCGGGCGGCATGGTCACCGGCATCACCACGCTGCCGACCGAATTGGCCGAGAAGCTCCTCGAACTGCTCGTCGCGATCGAGCCGGGAGTAAAGCGCGTCGGGGTTCTCGTCCCCTTCAATACCCGCAAGGAGCCTTCGAAGGGTCCACTCGATGCGGCGCGCCGCTCGGCGGCCCGCTACAAAGTGGAAGCGCACATCGCGCATCCCACCACGTGGGAGGAGATCGAACGCGACGTGCAGGGGTTTTCCGCCCTCGGTGCGCAGGCGTTGATCGTCATGGCGAGTCCGTTGCTCTCCACCGAGCGCACGCGGATCCTCCGCCTCGCGCAGGCGCAGCGATGGCCCGTCGTGGCCCAGACGACACCCTGGGTCGAGGATGGAGCGCTGTTGAGCTACAGCGCGGCCTCGCCGGCGCACTACCGGCGCGCGGCCTGGTACGCGGATCGCATCCTGAAGGGCGCGAAGCCCGGAGATCTCCCGATAGAACAGCCGCGGGAATTCGAGATTGCACTGAATCTGAGAACCGCGAAGGCGCTTGGGATCACGCTCCCGCAATCGATTCTGCTGCAGGCGACGAGGGTGATCGAATGAACCGGATTCCGTTACCGGGAATCGCTCGCTGCGAGAATCCGTTCGAGTGCGGTGCGTGGCGGCAGGATTTCGACCCCATGCAGCTCGCGCTCATAGAAACCGCCGAAGTCCGTACGGTCTCCGGTAACCAGAATAACGGCCCTCGCCTGGATTGCGGCCGCGAGCACCGGCGCGTCTTTTTCTGGAAGGCCAGTCGATCGCGCCTGGAGCACTTGTTCCGCGCCGGCTTCGCGGCAGACCGCGATCAGTGCGATCAGTTGCTCCAGTTCGGCTGCCCGGGCAGGATGCTTGCGCGCGATATTGCGCCGTGCCTCGTCGAGCACGAACGGCGAAGCGACGAGTTCGCATGCTCCCGCTTCCGCGAGGCGGAAGAAGCCGCGCAGCGGGCTCCCGGGGGCATGCGCGGCGCTGAACAGGACATTCGCATCGAGGAAAATGCGCATCTAGCGCGATTTCCTGCGGCGACCGGCGAGCGCTTTCTCCACCCGCGCGGCCAGTTCGGGCGGGATCGCGTTCTCCCGCTCGAACTCGGCGATGCGCTCGTCGGTATAGATCTCGATCGGGTAAACCCCGGCCTGGCGGAGCACGATGGAACCATCCGGAGCGGCAGCGATCAGCAGGGGCGCATCCTCGGCGATGCCGGCCTGCTTGAGGATCGCTTTGGGTATGGTCACCTGCCCCTTCTTGCCCAGCTTCACAAGGTCCATGTTGCAGCCCGGATATCGGAAAGTCGGAAAGTTGGATTATTGCACAATCCGGCCGGGGCTGGTAGTTGCGGACCGGATGCGATCGAGCCTCGCCGCCGCGCGGCAACCCGCGTCGACCGGATATTCAAGGACGCGAAGCCGGGCGATCTCACCATCGAGCCACCGACGCGGTTCGAGCCGTTCGTGAACCAGGGCGCCGCGGCAATGCGACCGGGACCGGGCCCGCGACTCGTCGACGAAGGCCGGACATGAGCCCCCGCTGGCGCCTTTTCGCCAAGTACGCCGCGTTCATCATCGCGCTCGTCACCGCGGCGCTCCTCGCGAGTGGAGTCACGAGCCTCTACTTCTCCTGGCGCGAGAGCCAGGAGCATCTCGTCGCGCTGCAGCGCGAGAAGGCGAGCGCCGCCGCGACCCGCATCGAGCAGTACATCGCCGGCATCGAGCACCAGTTGGGCTGGACCGCCCTGCCGTGGATCAGCGCCGGGGGCGACGCGATCGAGCAGCGCCGCTATGAATACCTCAAGCTCTTGCGGCAGGTCCCCGCGATCACCGAAGTCGCGTGGCTCGACGGCTCCGGGCGCGAGCAGTTGCGCGAGTCGCGCCTCGCGATGGGCGCGGCGGGCTCCGGCGCCGATTTCTCCGCGGATCCGAAGTTCGTGCAGACGAAAGGCGGCGGGACCTGGTACAGCCCGGTCTACTTCCGCAAGGAGACCGAGCCGTACATGACGATCTCGCGGCCGGCGGGCGGTGCCGGCGGGGGGGTCACGGTCGCCGAAGTGAACCTCAAGTTCGTCTGGGAGGTGGTCTCCCGCATCCAGATCGGCAAGGCGGGCCTCGCGTACGTCGTCAATTCCGCCGGCACCCTGATCGCGCACCCGGACATCAGCCTCGTGCTCCAGAAGACCGATCTCTCGAAGCTGCCGCAGGTCGCCGCGCTCGCCGCGGCGGACGGCGGCAACGAACCCATCGCGCGCAACATCAAGGGAGAGGAGGTGCTGACCTCGCACGCGCGCATGCCGACGCTCGGCTGGACGGTCTTCGTCGAGGTTCCCGTCGCCGAGGCGTTCGCGCCCCTCCACGCGTCCATCCTGCGCACGGGGCTGCTGCTCCTCGCGGGTCTCGTGCTCTCCATGCTCGCCAGCGTTTATCTCGCGCGGCTGATGGTGAACCCGATCCGCGCGCTGCAGCGCGGCGCGGCGCAGATCGGGGCGGGACAACTGGACCAGCGCATCGAGGTGCACACCGGCGATGAACTGGAAGAACTCTCCGGACAGTTCAACCGGATGGCGGCGGAGCTGAAGGCGTTCTACGCGGGACTCGAGCGCAAGGTCGAGGAGCGCACCCGGGAACTGACCCAGGCGCTCGACCGGCAGACGGTGATCAGCGAGATCCTGCGCGTCATCAGCGCCTCGCCGACCGATACCCGACCTGTCTTCGAGGCGATCGCGAGGAGCGGCCTTAATCTCTTCGGCGGACAGGACGTGGCCCTGCGGCTGCTCAAGGACGATCGGCTCGAGCTGACGGCGAGCACCTATCCGTCCGATGCCGCCGGCGCGGCTTCCCTCCCGCTCGACGGCCGATCCGGTACCTCGCGAGCCGTTCTGCGCCGGGAAGTGGTTCAGATACCGGATGTCCTGGCCGAAGAGTGGGTAGGCGAGACGGTGAGGGAGCAGGCGAGGCGGCGAGGCTACCGCGCCACGCTGTGCGCGCCGATGATGCGGGAGGACAGGGTGATCGGCACGATCGCGATCAACCGCGTGGCGCCCGGGCCCTACACGGAAAAGGAGGTCGCGCTCCTCGAGACCTTCGCCGACCAGGCCGTGATCGCGATCGAGAACGTGCGCCTCTTCAACGAGATCCAGGACAAGAGCCGCCAGCTCGAGGCCGCGAACCAGCACAAGTCGGACTTCCTCGCCAGCATGTCCCACGAGCTGCGGACCCCGCTGAACGCGATCATCGGGTTCTCCGAAGTGCTCATCGAGCGCATGTTCGGGGAGCTCAACCCGAAGCAGGAGGAGTACCTGAAGGATATCCACTCCTCCGGCCAGCACCTGCTTTCGCTCATCAACGACATCCTCGATCTCTCCAAGGTGGAGGCGGGACGCATGGAGCTGGAGCCCTCCGTGTTCCACCTGCCCTCGGCGCTGCAGAACACGCTCGCGCTCGTGCGCCAGCGCGCCCAGAACCACGGGATCGCGCTGAAGCTCACCGTGGACCCGGCCGTGGGCGAGATCCGCGCCGACGAGCGCAAGGTGAAGCAGATCATGCTGAACCTCCTCTCCAACGCCGTGAAGTTCACCCCCGACGGCGGACAGGTGTCGGTCGACGCGCACCTGAACGCGGAAGTGGTCGAGGTAGCGGTCGCGGATACCGGCACCGGCATCGCGCCGGAGGACCAGGAGGTCGTGTTCGAGGAATTCCGGCAGGTCGGGCGCGACTACACGCGCAAGCACGAAGGAACGGGGCTGGGACTCGCGCTGACGCGGCGGTTCGTGGAACTGCACGGGGGGACGATCGGGTTGCGGAGCGAAGTGGGGAAGGGCTCCACGTTCACGTTTACGCTGCCGCTCGCGAGCCGTGAGCTATGAGCCGTGAGCCTTGAGCTATGAGCCATGAGCCGCCGATGAACGCCGATGACAGAGCACGGCACGTGGGCCACGGAAACACACGGATAAAGCAGAATCCCTTCCCCCCTGGAGGGGGAAGGTTAGGATGGGGGGCAACCCCTGCTCCGAAGGCAGTCTTCACCTTCCCCCCTTGAGGGGGAAGGATGGGATGGGGGGGATGGAAAGAGCGCATGCAAGACAGTTGCGCAGCAACCTGACCGACGCGGAGCGACGGCTCTGGCAAACGCTCAGGCGCCGGCAGCTTGCGGGCGTGAAGTTCCGCCGCCAACAGCCAATTGGCGATTTCATCGTGGATTTCGTCTGCTTCGAATGCCGCTTGATAGTCGAAGTGGACGGTGGTCAGCATGTGGAGCAATCGCACTATGACGACGTGCGTACACGCTGGCTGGAGGATAGAGGCTATCGTGTGCTGCGGTTCTGGAACAACGATGTACTGGCCGATTCCGATGCCGTGGCGCAGGTGATTCTCGATGCCGTTGCAAGCAAAGTATGACCCCCCACCTCAATCCTCCCCCTCAAGGGGGGAGGAAGGTTCTTCGCTCTCCTTCCCTCCTTGAGGGGGAAGGTCGGGATGGGGGGAGGAGTCTTCGTCCGTGTGCTTCCGTGTGTTTCCGTGGCTGATGTCTTTCGTCCGAACTCTTGAACCGGGATAACGTCATGAGCCTGATACTCATCGTCGAAGACAACGAGAAGAACCTGAAGCTCGTGCGCGACGTGCTCCAGGTGAAGGGCTACGAAACCGTGGACGCCGGCACCGGCGAGGATGGTGTCCGGGTCGCGCGCGAGAAGAAGCCCGATCTTGTCCTCATGGACATCCAGCTCCCGGGCATGAGCGGCATCGACGCGCTGAAGGCGCTGCGCGCCGACCCGGAGACCGCCGCGATCCCGGTTGTCGCGATCACGGCATCGGTCATGCAGACCGACCGGCAGCAGATCGTGGGCGCGGGCTTCGACGGTTTCATCGAGAAGCCCGTCAACCTGAAGAACCTCCTCGACACCGTGAGTGGCACCGTCAAGGCGCGGAAGCCGTGAGCGCCCCGGCGAAGATCCTGGTCGTCGACGACACGCCGGCCAACGTCAAGCTCCTCAAGGACCTCTTGGAGGTGAAGGGTTACGCCGTCGCCACCGCGGCGAGCGGCGAGGAGGCGCTCGCGCGGCTCGCAGTCGAAAAGCCCGATCTCGTGCTGCTCGATGTCATGATGCCGGGTCTCTCGGGCTACGATGTCTGCCGCCGCATCCGCGAGGAGGCGGCCACGGCGCTCCTGCCCGTGGTGCTGTGCACGTCCCTCGATCCCCAGACGGAGCGCGTGAAGGGCATCGAGGCGGGCGCCGACGATTTTCTGCAGAAGCCCGTCAACCAGCCGGAACTCTTCGCGCGCGTGAAATCGCTCCTGCGCGTGAAGTCGCTCCAGGATCGCGTCGCGCATCAGGCCGAAGAGCTCCGCGCGTGGAACGCGAAACTGGAGGAGCGGGTCCGCGAGCAGGTGACCGAGCTCGAACGCTACTCGCGCCTGAAGCGCTTCGTCTCGCCCCGGATCGGCGACCTGATCCTTGCCGGCGAAGTGGACGATCCCCTGAAAACGCACCGGCGCGAGATCGCGGTGGTGTTCACGGATCTTCGCGGCTTCACCGCATTCACCGACTCCGCGGAGCCGGAGGAAGTCATGGGCGTGCTGCGCGAGTACCACGAGACGCTCGGCAACGTGGTGATGGCGCACGACGGCACGATCGAGCACTTCGCCGGGGACGGGGTCATGATCCTCTTCAACGACCCGGTCCCGGTGCAGCAGCCCGAGCTCGCCGCCGTGCGCATGGCGCTCGACCTGCGCGATGCGGTCGGCCTGCTCGTCCTCGAATGGCGCAAGCGCGGCCACGACCTCGGCTTCGCCGTGGGCATCGCGAACGGCTACGCGACGATGGGCGCGATCGGCTTCGAGGGGCGCCGCGACTATGGCGCGATCGGGCCGGTCTGCAATCTCTCCGCCCGCCTGTGCGCGGAAGCGAAAGCGGGGCAGATCCTGGTGTCGCAACGCGTGTGCGGGCGGGTCGAGGCCGGCGTGGCGGTGGAATCCATCGGCGAACTGGCGCTGAAGGGCTTCCACCGTTCGGTGCAGGCGTTCAACGTCACGGCCTTGCGGCAATGACGCTGGGCTTCGGGCTGTGGGCTATGGGCTGTGGGCTGAGCCCTCGGAGCTATCAACCACGGGTGGCAAGTCGAAAGCTGTCATCCGAACCCTACGCCTTGCGTTATTGGGTGCATGCAGGGTTTTCGTAACCTTCGCGTCTGGCGGATAGCACACGCTCTGGTGCTGTCGGCGTACGGAGCGACCCGTGTGTTCCCGTAGGAGGAGCAGTTCGGGCTTGCCTCTCAACGGCGCCGCGCGGCGGTGTCGATTCCCGCCAACATCGCAGAAGGTTGTTCGGGCGGGAGTGACCGGAACTTCGCAAGGCACCTGCACATCGCAATCGGCTCAGCCTGCGAGCTGGAGTATCATCTGCTTCTCGCGGCCGATCTTGGTTTCATCCCAACTTCCGAGCGCGATAGCCTGTTCAGGCAACTGATCGACGTGCGGCGCATGCTGATCAGGCTTGTCCAAAAGCTCGATTCAACCCGTCGCTCATAGCCCACAGCCCGCAGCCCGCGGCTCGCAACTCGTGTCTCGTGCTCGCAGCCCCTACGGCAGCACCTGCACCGCCGGCGTCCCCCGGATGTCGCTCGCCGACTTGTTGAGTCCGACGAGCTGGTGCAGGACGGCGAGGATTTCCAGCGTGTGATCCCTGCGGGCCGCCGGTTCCGGGCGGCAGTTCTCGCCCCGGCCCGCCGCCCCGCCGGGTGGGTCGAAGTTGCTCACGTGGTAGTCCCTGCCCCGGTAGTTGAGCGAGAAGCGTGCGTTGCACGGGTCGCCGTCGAGCCGCAGGAAGATGTCGTCGCAGCCGGGTTCGTCGCGGTCCCCGCAGTAGCCGAAGGTCACCGGGCTGTTGAGCTTCAGCGCGAGCAGCGGATTCGCGTCCACGAAGCCCCGCACCTCCTCCTGGTAGTAGAGCAGGTCACCCAGGAACTGGAAGATCTCCGCGACCGAGCGGAGGTAGAGCTTCAGCTCGAGCCGTGGGTAGCCGCCCGGCCCGGGCTTCACGGCCGGTCCCAGGCCGACGAACCGGTTGAAGATGCCGCAGTAGGCCGAAGGCCGGTCGAGGGCCGCCTCGCCCCGGAAGAAGATCGGGGTGGATGCGATCCCGCGGCCCGGCGCCGCTTCCACGCCGACATCCACGATCGACTGCGAGCAGCTTCTCCTGCCGGCCCCCGCGGAACCGGACTCGATCGCCTCGTACTGCGGGACGGCTCCTCCCAGCGCGTGCTCGTCGTCGTAGAAGCAGAACGAGACCTTCTGCTCGTTCGAGAGGGAAAAGAGGCTGTACGTGCCGCGCTCCCGGTCGTACTGGAGCTGCACCCTGGACTGGTCGAGGGCGGCAAACGCCTGCAGGTTCCTGCTGTCGTTCGGGTCGCCCGGCCTGAGGTCGCGGGCGAGCAGGCGCCGCTCGCGGTAGGAGGTGGCAAAGAAGGTGCGGAGCGTGTTGAAGAGCTTGAGGTAGCGCTCGAAGTCGGACTGCGAGTCGCAGCGCAGCTCTTCGGTGCCGGTGAAGGCCGCGGTCCTTCGCTTGATGACCTCGATCGCTTCGCGCGGCGCGTTGGCGATCCGGATGGTGCTGACCGGGCCCTTTTCCGAGCGGGTCTCGATGATTTCCACCGCGGAGAAGAAGAGCAGCAGGGCGATGCGCCGGTCGATGCCCCGGTCGAGCGCGTACTTCACGACCCTCGGGTCGATGGGCGAGGAGATGCCGGTGATGAAGTCCTTGGAATGCAGGTGGTTGATCTCGAAGCTGGGCGACACCTGCACGCCGGCGCCGGCCGCCAGCGTATCGGTGGTCGTCGCGGGCAGCCGGCCGCCGAGGAACTGCAGCAGGCTCACCGAAACGTTCTGCTGGATCGACTCGCGCACGACGGGGATGTCGGAGAAGTGCAGCGGAGCCTTGTCGCGCGCGCGCAGCAGATTCATCACGAGGAGCTTGTTCGTCGTGTCCTCTATGACACCGCCGAAGTTGATCGCCTCGGACTTGATGAACACCGACGATACCCCGCATCCGGCGAGCAGGACCGACAGGCCGGCGGCAATCACCGGGCGCCGCCGGAACGCCCGGCGCCTTTCGTTTCCCGCTCCCGGCCCGGTGCCCGGTCCGCGCCACGGGATTACGCCGGCAGCGGCCCGGTCAGGCACTTCCGCGAGGCCAGATACGCGATTCATGCGTCTCCCTCCCTGTCGTTCCGTTCATCAACATGGCCTCGCGCGCGGCCGCGCGATCACGCAGCCGCCCGCGCGGGCTTCGCCCTTTGCACGTCCTTCAGCAGCCGCCCGGCGACGAGGCGCATCACGTGGAAGCCGAGCTTCGGGTTCTGAAAATAGAGCTGGAAGAGCATCTCCGCGGTCATCTCGTAGAGCTCGGCGTCCGCCGCGCACCTAACCGTCTGCGTGCGCCGGCCCTCCGGGGAGAAGAGCCCGATCTCCCCGATCAACTCGCCGGCGCCGACCCGCTCCCCGGCCTCGACGAGCGCGAGCTCGCCGCGGGCGAGGTAGATGACCCGGTCCGCGGCGTCCCCCTTGCTGAAGAGCGTCTCCCCCGCGCGGAGCTCGCGGCGGCGCATGTGCGGCAGCAGCCATTGCGCGAGCGGCGAGCCGACCGTCGCGCGCGCGATCTCCCGCGTGAGTTTCCGGATTTCCAGCAGCCGGCTCGCATTGAGCGGGATCAGCACGCAGTTCAACAGGATCGAGGGGAGCTGCGACTCGACGATCCCGTACGCGATGAAGAGCACGTTGCCGGCGAGCGCGAGCGAACGCAGCGGCACCATGCTCCGGACGGCGAAGCTCGCGAGCGTGAAGGCGACTCCCGCCAGCCCGAGCGCGGTGCCCGTCTCGATCCCCATGGCGCCCCTCCCCCGGTGATCTCCAGTAGACTAATGCCCGGGTCCGGCCGCGGGTAGTGAGCTTCACGCACCCGCCGCGCGAAAAATTCACGCCGGCGACGGGCCGGCGGGACCGCCACGGCGGCGCGCCGCCCCGGCGCTGCGTTGTGCGGTGCAAAAGAGGTAAAATGGCCGTTCGCGGGATCGGCGCCGGACACTTCTCATGATCGGGATTCTGCTCATCACCCACGGCACGCTGGGCGAAAGCCTCATCCACTGCGCGAGCCACGTCCTCAACAGGCGCCCGCCGCTCCTGAAGCAGCTCTCCATCACGGCGCAGGACGACCCGTTCAGCCTGCTCCCGCAGGCGCGTGCCCTGGTAAAGGAGCTCGACGAGGGCGAGGGCGTCCTGATCCTCTCGGACATGTACGGCGGCTCGCCGGCGAACATCGCCGCCCGGCTGCTCGCGCCCGGCCGCGTCGAAGGCGTGGCGGGGGTGAACCTGCCCATGCTGATCCGGGTGCTCACCTACCGTGACAAGCCGATCGCCACCATCGTCACCAAGGCGGTGAGCGGGGGCTGCGAGGGCGTCGTGCGCATCCCGGCGCTGATCGTCAATAATGCTGCAACGGGAAGTTGAGATCGTGAACCGGCTCGGGCTGCACGCCCGGGCCTCCGCGAAGCTGACGCAGGTCGCCGCCCGGTTCCAGTGCAACGTCTGGGTGAGCCGCAACGGGCGCCGCGTCAACGCGAAGAGCATCATGGGAGTCATGATGCTCGCGGCGTCGAAGGGCTCGCGGATCGTGCTGGAGACCGACGGTCCCGACGAGGAGCCCGCGATGCAGGCGGTCGCGCGCCTCGTCGCCGGGCGCTTCGACGAGGACGAGTAGAACGGAAGGAGGAAGGCGCAGGCCGATGAGCTTCACCATCCACGGCATCGGCGTCTCCGGCGGCATCGCGATCGGCCACGCGCACATCGTCTCGCACGCGCGGCTCGAAGCGGCGCGCTACGTGGTGCCCTCGCACCAGGTGGGTGACGAATCGCTGCGCCTCGCGGAGGCGATCCGCACCGTGCACGACGAGCTCGAGGAGGTGCGCGCCGCGATCCCGCCGGGCGCGCCGGAGGAATTCGGCGCGTTCGTGAATCTGCACCAGATGATCCTCGCCGACTCGACCCTCTCGGTCGTGCCGCGCAAGATCATCGAGGACGAGCTGTGCAACGCGGAGTGGGCGCTCAAGGTGCAGCTCGACGCGCTCCTCGCCCGCTTCGACGAGATCGAGGACGCCTACCTGCGCGAGAGAAAGAGCGACGTGATCCAGGTCGTCGAGCGGGTCATGAAGGCGCTCGCCGGCCAGCCCGGCTACCTGCCGCCGCCGCCCTCCGGCGAGAACGCGGACAACCGCATCCTCGTCGCGCGCGACCTCTCGCCCGCGGACGTCGTGCAGTTCAAGCGGCACCAGTTCGCGAGTTTCCTCACCGATCTCGGCGGGGTGACTTCCCACACCGCGGTGGTGGCGCGGAGCCTCAATATCCCGTCGATCGTCGCGCTGCACTCGGCGCGGCAATTGATCCGCGAGAACGAGCTCGTGATCGTGGACGGCACGCAGGGCGTGGTGATCGTCGATCCCGACTCGCCCGCGCTCGCCGAGTACCGGTTGCGCCAGAACGAGTTCGACCTGGAACGCCGGAAGCTGCGCCGCCTCCGGGATACCCGCGCGCGCACGCTCGACGGCGTGGCGATCGAGCTGCACGCCAACATCGAACTCCCCGCCGACGTCCCGGAGGCGAAGGACAACGGCGCGACCGGCATCGGGCTTTTCCGCAGCGAATTCCTGTTCCTCAACCGCAGCGACCTGCCCGACGAGGACGAGCAGTTCGAGGCCTACCGCCGGGTCGCGATCGACATGGACGGGCTCCCCGTCACGATCCGCACCTACGACCTCGGCGCGGACAAGAACGACGACGGCCTGGAGCGGCGCACGCCCAATCCCGCGCTGGGGCTTCGCGCGATCCGGCTGTGCCTCACCGAGCCGCGGCGATTCCTCACGCAGCTGCGCGCCCTGCTTCGCGCCTCGTGCTACGGCAAGGTCAACATACTCGTACCGATGCTTGCTTCCGCATTCGAGCTCGACCAGACGCTCGCCGCGATCGCGCTGGCGAAGGCGGGCCTCGACGAGGAGGGCATCGCCTACGACCGCGGCATCAAGGTGGGCGGCATGATCGAAGTGCCGGCGGCCGCGCTCGCGCTGGGGATGTTCACCCGCAAGCTCGATTTCCTGTCGATAGGCACCAACGACCTCATTCAGTACACGCTGGCGGTGGACCGCACGGACGACGCGGTCTCGCACCTCTACGACCCGCTGCACCCGGCGGTGCTGAACCTCATCGCCGGGATCATCAGGACCGCCGGGAAGTCGCGGGTCCCCGTTGCGCTGTGCGGCGAGATGGCGGGCGACGTCATGCTGACTCGGCTTCTCCTCGCGTTCGGGCTGCGGCACTTCTCCATGCACTCCGCGCACCTGCTCGACGTGAAGCAGCAGGTGCTGCGCTCGAACCTCGCCCAGTTGAAGCCGCTCGGGGCGAAGATGCTGCGCGCGACCGATCCCGCGAGACTCCGGGGGCTGCTGGAGGAGCTGAACAGCTAGCTGCGAGCCATGAGCCTTGAGCTATGGGCTATGAGCTATGGGCTATGAGCTGTGAGCTTTGGGCCATGAGCCACGCAGCCCACAGCCCCAAGCCCACGGCTCAAGGCTCATGGCTCAAGGCTCAAGGCTCAAGGCTCAAGGCTCATGGCTCATGGCCAAGAGTGAAGCTCGTAGTCCGGCCCCGCCCCCGGCGCCAATTTGACAGTCTGCCCCGGGAAGGGGTAAGTTTCCGCCCACCGGTGCACGGTGCGCCGGGCCGCGCCGATTTGATTTTCAGCTTGCGGGCGCGCTACAAATCCGGCTAAAGAGAAAACACGCGACTGTTTTTTCCGACCCGGCCCGCGCAAGCCCGCCGGGTTTCGTTTTTCATGGACACAGCATCGGGTTCAGGGGCGCCGCGTTCCGCCGGTTTCGTCACCCCGCGCACGGCGCGGTTCACCGATGCGCTGCGGCTGCGCTGCGGCGTGGTGATGAGCGACTACGAGCTCGTCTACGAGACCTACGGGACGCTCGACGCCGCGCGCTCGAACGCCGTGCTCGTGTGCCACGCGCTGAACGCCTCGCACCACGTCGCCGGCCGCTACGAGAGGGATCCCGCCAACGTCGGCTGGTGGGACAACATGATCGGACCGGGGAAACCTCTCGACACCGATCGCTTTTTCGTCGTGGGGGTGAACAACCTCGGGGGCTGCCACGGCTCGACGGGCCCGATGAGCGTCAATCCCGCCACCGGCAGGCCCTGGGGCGGGGATTTTCCCGTGGTGACGGTGGAGGACTGGGTCGCGACCCAGGCGCGGCTCGCCGACCACTTGGGCATCGAGCGCTTCGCCGCGGTCATGGGCGGGAGCCTCGGCGCCATGCAGGCGCTCGCGTGGACCTACCTCAATCCGGGCCGGGTGCGCCACGCGGTGCTGATCGCGTGCGCGCCGAACCTCTCCGCGCAGAACATCGCGTTCAACGAGATCGCCCGCCAGGCCATCCTGACCGACCCCGACTTCCACGGCGGCCACTACGGCGGCCATGACACGCGCCCCACGCGCGGGCTGCGGGTGGCGCGCATGGTCGGCCACATCACCTATCTCTCCGACGACGTGATGGCGGAGAAGTTCGGCCGGCAGCTCAGGCACGGGCGGCCCACCTACGGCTTCGACACCGAGTTCGAGATCGAGTCCTACCTCCGCCACCAGGGCGGCAAGTTCTCCGAGTACTTCGACGCCAACACCTACCTCAGGATCACCAGGGCGCTCGACTATTACGATCCCGCGTTCGAGCACGGCGGCGACCTCGCGGCCGCGCTCGCGCCCGCGCGCGCGAACTTCCTCGTGATCTCGTTCACGACCGACTGGCGGTTCTCCCCGGAGCGCTCGCGCGAAATCGTGAAGGCGCTGCTCGACAACCACGGCAACGTGACCTACGCCGAGATCGACGCGCCGCACGGCCACGACGCGTTCCTGCTGGAGGACGCCCGCTACCACCGGCTGGTCGCCGCCTATTTCGACCGGATCGCGGGCGAGAGGCCCGAGCCGCGGACGAACGCGGATGAACGCGGATAGGCCGGCCCGGAAAGCACGCATGCCCGTGGCGGGCATCCGCGCGTATCCGCGTCGATCCGCGGCTTGACCATGCCGGGCATGAGAAGCAAGCGCGGGATACAGCGGTCGGACTTCGCCGCCATCGCCGGGTGGGTGCGCGAGGGTTCGCGCGTGCTCGACCTCGGCTGCGGCGACGGGAGCCTCATCGCGTACCTGCGCGAGAGCCGGGGCGCGAGCGGCTGCGGCGTCGAGATCGACGACGAGCGCGTGCTCGCCTGCGTGAAGAACGGCGTCAACGTGATCCAGGGCGACCTCGAACGCGGGCTCGCGGAGTTCCGCGACCGCTCCTTCGATTACGTGGTGCTGTCCCAGACGCTGCAGGCGGTGCGCAACAGCGAGCGCATCATCCGCGAGATGCTGCGAGTGGGGCGCGAGGGCATCGTCACCTTCCCCAATTTCGGCTACTGGCGCAACCGCCTCGAAGTCGCACGCGGCAGAATGCCGGTTTCCGACAATCTGCCCTTCGAGTGGTTCGAGACGCCGAACATCCACCTTTGCACGATCGAGGACTTCGAGCGCTTCTGCGCCGAGCGCGGCGTGGTGATACTGGAGCGGAAGGTTCTCACGCACGACCGGCCGGTCGCGTGGTGGCCGAACCTCCTCGGCGCGCTCGCCGTCTATCACTTCGGGAACGGGGCGGAGTGACCGGGAGCGGCCCCGGACCCGGTCACTTCGGCCGCGCCTTCCCGATCCGGTTACGCAGGAGCCCGAGGCCCTCGATCTCGGTCTCCAGCACGTCGCCCGCCTTCAGGAATTCCGGGGGCTTGCGCGCGTGGCCCACGCCCGCCGGCGTGCCCGTCGAGAGGATGTCCCCGGGTTCGAGCGTCGTGCCCGCGGAGAGCTCCGCGATCAGGCGCGGGATCCTGAAGTACATGCAGCGCGTGTTCGAGTCCTGCTTGGTCACGCCGTTCACCCGGCTCGTGATGCGCAGCGCGTGCGGGTCGGGGACCTCGTCCGCCGTGACGATCCAGGGGCCCATCGGGCAGGTCCCGTCGAGGCTCTTGCCCTTGAAGAGCTGCGCGCCGTGACGCTTCTGCACTTCGCGCGCGGAGATGTCGTTCACGACCGTGTAGCCGAACACGTAGCGGGCGGCGGCGGTCTCCGGGATGTCCGTCCCGCGCCTGCCGATGACGACGCCGAGCTCCGCCTCCCAGTCGAGCTGGCTCGTCACCCCGGCATGCAGGGGCACCGCGCCGCGGGGAGCGTTCACCGTGGTCGGCACCTTGGAGAAGAACGTCGGGTGCGCCGGGAATTCCACTTCGTGCAGCTTCGAGACCTTGCTTTCCTCGAAGTGCTCGACGTAGTTCCAGCCGACGCAGAACACGTTCTTGCGCGGGCGCGGGATCGGCGCGAGGAGCCTCACCCCTGCGAGCGGGAGAGCCTTCCCCGAGCGGGCACCCGCCCTGCGCACCCAGGCGAGCCCGCGGGCGCCGGACGCAATCAGCGAAACCATGTCGCGCGGATCGAACGGGGCGCCCGCGCCTGCCCGCGCAAGGTCAACCACCCGGTCGCCATCGCGGATGAGTCCCACGCGCGGCGCGGCGCCCCGGGCGGGCGCGAAAGTCACGAGTCTCACTGCATCCTCCCTTGCGGGTGTTTCCCGCCGTTTCTCAACGCGCCCGCAGCGCGGGGTAGAACGAGAGCGCCGTCTTCCCGAGTATCCACTCCCGGTCGTCCGCGGAGAGAGTCGCGAGCGCCTTCCTCGATTCCTCCAGGCGCGCCGCGATGCCGCCGAACTTCGGGTGCGCCGGGTAGTTCGAGCTCCACATGATCCGCTTCGCGCCGAAGACCGAGACGAGCTTCTCGTAGAGCGCCTCGGGCGCGCCGCCCGCGTCACGCGCCGCCGCGATGTTGTTGATCGCGGTCTTGATGTGGACGTTCGGGTACGCCGCGAGCGCGAAGAGCGGGTCGAGGATCGCATAGGGGGGCAGCCCCACCTTGTGTCCCCACGCGTGCTCGAAGGCGACCTTCACGCCGGGGTAGCGCTCGAGCGCCGGGCGGATCTTCGCGATGTCGCCGATGCGATCGCCGATCGCGAGCGGGACGTGAAGCGCCTGCATGCGCTCCCACAGCGGGAACGTCTCCGGCCTCCCGAGCGAGGATTCCGGCAGCCGCCCGCGCATGAAGCGCAGCCCCGTCACCTTGCGCTCCTGCGCGAGACGCGAGAGCTCGTCCGGTGATCCGGGATCCATGGGGTCGAGCACCACGACCGCGGTGAAGCGGTCCTGGCGAGCGAGCGCCGCATCCACCGTGTAGCGGTTGTCGTACTCGTAGACGAAGTACGCCTGCACGAGCGTCGCCTTGTCGACGCCCGCCTCGTCCATCATTCCCGCCAGGATTTCCACGGTCGTGAGCGGCCACTCGGTCTGGCCGATTTCCGTGATCGACGGGATGGTCCCCGCCTTCGGTGTATCCCGGATCTGCGGGTAGGTCTTCCGGTCGTCGGTGAAAACGTGCACGTGGGTATCGACTATCACGCCGGTTTCCTTTCAGGTCGCATGCCGATTCATGGGACGATGCGGCCCCGGCACTCGCCGAAGCCGATCGAGACGCAACCCGGGCGGCGCGCGGCGGCGCGCAGGACGAGTTCGTCGCCGTCTTCGAGAAAGCTCCGCTGCTCCCCCGTCGGCAGCGCGAGAGGCGTCCTGCCCTCGTCGGAGAGCTCGGCGAAGCTGCCGAAGCCCGAGCGCTCCGGCGCCGAGATCGTGCCGCTGCCGAAAAGGTCGCCGGGGCGCAGGTTGCAGCCCCCGCAGGTGTGGTGCGCGACCATCTGGGCGAGGGTCCAGTAGAGGTGATTCACGTTCGAGAGCGCGAGCCGGTGCGGGCCCGTCCCGCGCTCACGCATGGCGGCGGTCTCGATCAATGCCTCGATCGCGACATCGAAGGCGCCCTCCCGCTGGTCACCGTCGTCCCACAGGTAGGGCAGCGGCCGCGGATCGTCCGCCGGCCGCGGGCGCTGCGCCTGGCGAAACGGCGCGAGCGCCTCCACCGTCACGACCCACGGCGAGATCGTGGTGGCGAAGTTCTTGGCGTTGAAGGGCCCGAGGGGCGGCATTTCCCAGCGCTGGATATCGCGCGCCGACCAGTCGTTCAACAGGCACAGCCCCACGACATGCCCCGCGGCCCGCCCCACCGGGACCGGCTCGCCGAGCGCGTTGCCGGGCCCGATCCACGCACCTAGCTCGAGTTCGAAGTCGAGCCTCTCGCAGGGACCGAACGAAGGCGCGCCGGCGCCCGCGCGAACGCGCTGCCCGGCGGGCCGGCGGACCGGCGTGCCCGAAACCACGACGGACGAGGCGCGGCTGTGATAGGCGACCGGCACGTGCTTGTAGTTCGGCATGAGCGGGGGTTCGCGGCCGATGCGCTTCCCGGAATTCGAGGCGTGGTGGATGCCGGCGAAGAAATCGGTGTAATCGCCGATGGCGGCCGGCACGTGCAGCGTGCACTCCGCGCGCGCAGGAAGCAGCCGCGGCGCGAGCCGCTCGACGCGGGCGCGCTCGGCGCCGTCGGCGGCGAGGAGCCCGGAGAGCCGCCGTCGCAGGGCGGCTCGCGGCCCGGCGCCAAGCGCCATCAGCGGGTTCAACACGGGCCCCGCGGCCGCGGCGGCAGCGCGCTCCGCTTCGCCGGAGAAAAGCCCCGCATCGAGCGCCGCCCCGAGGTCGAGTATCCGCCCGCCGATCGCGACGCCACCGCGCGGCGCGCCGCCCGGGGGGCTGAAAACGCCGAACGGCAGGTTCTGGATCGGGAACTCCGGGTGGTCGTTGGCCGTCGCGACCCAACTGCGCCGCGCGGGATCGAGCGTTTCATCCATGCGTGCTCTCCATGCGGGGAAACGGCGTGCGCCGGCGCGAGCCAGCCCATCCAGCCCGCGTCCATGTGGAATCCGGGACCACCTCAGCGATCGCCGGCACCTCCGGCATGTGCGTCCAGCGCGAGGCGCCGGTGAATCCCGGCACCCGCGGTTTTCCCGCCCCGATGGGCGCCGTGCCGATTCACGTTCCGCGTTCTCAATTCCTGGCGAGCCCGAGCTCCTGAAGCCCCGAGCGCATCAGGTCGTACTGGCGCCGCATCGCCCGCTGGCAGCCCTCGGCGCCGGCGAAACGGTCGATCCAGGCGCGTTTCTCCAGCATATCCCTCCATTCCGCGGTTTGCGCCATCGTCCGCAGCACGGATTCCCAGTAGTCGACCTGCGCCTTCCCGAGTCCCTTCGGCCCCGCGATCGCGCGGAAGGCCTCGATCTCGGCGTCGACGCCGAGTTCCTTCCACGTCGGCGCCGACGCGAGTTCGCCGGGCAGCCGCTGCGGCGCGGCGACGGCAACGATTCGCATCCTGCCCTCCCGCACCGGCGCGAGGAAGCTCGAATGCGGGTTGGCGATCATGTCGATGTGCCCACCCAGGAGGGCCGACAGGCCCTGGGAGAAGGCTGGGAACACCACGGCCTTCATCTTCCTCGGGTCCGCGCCCGCCTCCTTCATCGCCAGCGCGAGCGCGATGTGCCCCGAGCCCCCGAACGCCGTGCCGACCGACACGGACAGCGCGCCCGGGTCGGCTTTCCATCGCGCCAGCAGGTCTTTCGCGTCGCGTATCGGCGAATCGGCGCGCACGCCGACCGCGGTGTACTCGCTGAAGAGCGGCGCGACGCAGGCGAGATCGGTGTAGCTGAGCGCGCTGCGGCCGGTGATGTAGTTGCTGATGAGGTTGCCGATGACGAGCGTCATGACGTGCCCGTCGGGCGGTTGCTGGTTCACCCACGTCCACGCGATGTTGCCGCCGCCGCCGGGCTTGTTGACGACCGACGAGCTCGTCTCGATCAGCTTCTTCTCGTGCAGCAGCCGTTCGACCATCCGGATGACGCCGTCGGAGGCGCTGCCCGCGGCCGAGCCCGAGATGAATTCCACGTGGCGCGAGGGCTTCCAGCCCTGCGCCTGTGCTCCCGCGGGCGCGCCGAGCGCGACCGCGATGGCGAGTAACCGTGCCGCCCGCATCGTTCCTCCTCGTCCGCCTTCTCGAACGCGGACCGCTCGCCCCGCGCGAGCGCGCCGACGACGGCCGGCGCGAGGCCGCACTTGAGCGCGGTCGGCGCGCGGGCGTTGAACACGTAGTCGCGGTCCATCGCGCGCGCGGCGAGACCGATTCTAGCCGACATCACGGAACACCGCGGGACGGACAGTCCGCATTGCGTGCGTCCGGTGCCGGATCGAGCACTCCGTGGCAAGATCACGTGCGCGGCCATCACCGGAGCGCTCCAGGAGGAAGAATGCAGTCACACGCAACCCCGCCCGACGGGCCGCCGCCGGGCCCGCGCCGGCCGGCGGATCTGGTCCTGACGAACGGCAGGATCATCACCGTCGACGCCGATTCGAGCATTGCGCAGGCAATCGCGATCACCGGGGACCGCATCGAGGCGGTGGGAACCGGCGAGGCGATCCGGCCGCATATCGCGCAGTGGACGCGCGTGATCGATCTCAAGGGACGGCCCGTGATTCCGGGCCTGATCGACGGTCACGCGCACATGGATCGGGAAGGCCTGAAGACGGTCTATCCGGCGCTCGGGCGCGTGCGCTCCGTCCGGGACATCCAGGACCGCATCGCGGAGCTCGCGCGGGGCAGGAAACCCGGCGAGTGGATCGTCACGATGCCGATCGGCGATCCACCCTTTTATTTCGATGTGCCCGACATCCTCGCGGAAAAGCGGTGGCCGACCCGGCAGGAACTGGACGCCGCCGCCCCCGACAACCCGGTTTTCATACGCCCGATCTGGGGATTCTGGCGGCACAGCCCGCCGCTCGTCGCGTGCGCCAACACGCGGGCACTCGAGCTCGGTGGCATCACCCGCGACACGGTGTCGCCCCTTCCCGAGCTCACCATCGAGCGCGACGGCAGGGGTGACCCCACCGGGGTCATCAGCGAGATCGGGATGCAGCCCAGTGCCGAACTCATATGGTTCCGGCATGTCACCGGCTTCAGCCACGCCGACCGCGCCCGCACCCTCCCCGTGGCCGCCCGCGCGTACCACGCATTCGGCACCACCAGCATATTCGAGGAACACGGCGTCGCGACCGAGTTGCTGCGCGCCTACAAGACCGCCCATCGCGACGGCACGCTCACCATGCGCTCCTCGCTCGTCTTCAGTCCCAACTGGAAGAGCGCCGGCGACGCGCCGCTCGGGCCGTTCGTGGAGGCGTGGGCGGGGTGGCTCGGGGAGCCAGGCCCGGGGAACGACTGGGTCAAGCTCACCGGCTTGTACGTCAACATCAACCACACGGTGGCCGACGACCTGCGGGCGGGGACCACGCCCGACACCGGCTGGGCGGGGTTCAACTACGACACCGGCATGCCGCGGGAGCGCCTGAGGGAGCTGCTCCTGCACTGCGCCGCGAACGAGATCCGCGCGGTGACGAATGCGGTCGTCACCCCCGGGATAATCGACCTGTTCGCCGAGGTGGACCGGGTCGTCCCGCTCAAGGGCCGACGCTGGGTGGTCGGGCACGTGAGCACGCTGTCACCGCGCGACATCGAGAAGATCGTGCGCATGGGCCTTGCGCTCACCACCCACACCAACAATTTCATCTACAAGCAAAGCAGGCCGCTCAAACGGCAGCTGCCGCCCGAGCGTCATCGCGAGATAACCCCCATGCGTGACCTGCTCGACGCCGGCGTCAGGGTCGGCCTCGCCACGGACAACGTGCCCGTCTCGCTCTTCTGGCCGATCTGGCAGGTCGTCGCGCGTCTTGACGTGAGCGGAGAACCCGTTGCGCCGGAGCAGGCGATAACCCGGATGGAAGCCCTGCGCTGCGCGACGGAGAACTGCGCGTACCTCACCTTCGACGAAGACAGGAAGGGCACGCTCGCGCCCGGCAAGCTCGCCGACCTCGCGGTCCTCAGCGCCGATCCCCTCACGGCTCCGGCGGAACAATTGCGCGAGATCCGCGCGCTGATGACGATGGTCGGCGGCAGGATCGTGTACGAGGAGCCCGAATGGAACGGCTGAAACGCGGGCGCGGCGAAACCGGAAGGCGCGATCCGCGTCGGTGAAAGGCGGATGTCGCCGCGACGGCGGCGCGCGGTCAATCGAGCTTCACCCCGCTTTCCCTGACGACCTTCGCCCACTTGGCCGTTTCGCTCTTGATGTAATCGCCGAGTTGTTCCGGCGTGCTGCCGATGGGTTCGATTCCCTCCGCCTCGATGCGCTGGCGATACTCGGGATCGGCGAGCACGCGCAGCAGCTCCGAGTTGAGCTTCTGGACCACCTCGCGTGGCGTGCGGGCCGGCGCCGCCACGCCGTACCACACCGAGAGGTCGTAACCGGGCACCGTTTCCGCGATCGACGGCAGGTCGGACAACGCGCGAGAGCGCTTCGCGGTGGTGACGGCGAGCACGCGCAGTCGCCCGGCCTTGACGTGTCCGCTGTCGGCGCTCCATACCCCGAAGGACACCTGTACCTGTTCGCCCACGAGGGCGGCGATCGCCGGGGCGAGACCCTTGTAGGGCACGTGGAGCATGTCAATTCCGGCCATGCTCTTCAGCATTTCACCGGCAAGATGCGAGGCGCTGCCGTTACCTCCGGAAGCATACGCGAGCTTGCCGCCCCGGGCCCGCGCCAGGGCGACCAGCTCCTTGACGGATCTCGCCGCGACGTTCGGGTGAACGAGCAGAACGAGCGGCGTCGCGGCGACGAGCATGACCGGCGCGAAATCCCTGACCGGATCGTAGGGAAGTTTCGCGAACAGGCTGGGGTTGACCGCGTAGTGCGCCGTCAGGCCCAGCACGAGGGTGTACCCGTCGGCAGTGCTCTTCGCCACCACCTCCATCCCGATGTTTCCACTCGCCCCGGCGCGGTTATCCACGATCACCTGCTGGCCGATCCGTTCGCCGAGCTTCTGCGCGGTTTGACGCGCCATCCAGTCAACGCCGCCGCCGGGAGGCAGAGGCACCACCAGGCGAATCGGTCTCGCGGGATAGGTCGGGGCGGCGCCCTGTGCGTTCGCCGGGAGGCCGAGCGCGCCGAGCGCCACGCCAAGCACGGCTCGAGTGAGTGGCTGCATCGACGCGTTCTCCCGGCGCACGGGAAGATCCGCCGGGCGCGCATCAATCTACCGGGGAGGCGCGAACGCTGTCAAGCGAAGAACGCCCGGTCATCGGTCCGTCACGATGACCTCCCGCAACCGCCAGACGAGCCACAGTCCCGGCAGCGCGGCGAGGAAGGTGAGCAGGAAGAAGTTCGCCCAGCCGAAGGACGCCACGAGTGCGCCGGTGACCGGGCCGAACAGGACACGCCCGAGCGAGGCGAGCGCCGAGAGCAGCGCGTACTGCGTGGCGCTGAAGCTCCTGTTGCAGAGACTCATCGCGAGCGCGACGAAGGCCGCCGTGCCCATGCCGCTCGCGAGATTCTCGAAGGACACGGTAAAAACGAGCCAGCCGTAGTCGCGACCGGCCCACGCAAGAAACACGAACGAGAGGTTCGAAACGGCCTGCAGCATCCCGAACCACATGAGCGCACGGTAAAGACTCACGCGCGCGAGCAGCACGCCTCCGCAAAGCGCCCCGGAGAGCAGCGCGACGAGCCCAAGGCCCTTGTTGACCAGGCCGACATCGGTGGGAGTGAATCCGGCGCCGCGAATCAGGAAGGTCGTCGTGAGCGTCCCGGCGAGCGCATCGCCGAGCTTGTAGAACACGATGAGCGCGAGCAGCACGATCGCCCGCGGCCGCACGAAGAAATCACGAAGCGGTTCGACGACGGCTTCCCGCAGCGAGCGCGGCAGCGCCGGCGGCGCCGCGGGCTCCGGCGCAACGAGCGTCGTGACGATGCCGATGCCCATGAGCGCGGCCATCGCGAGGTAGGTGCTTTTCCAGCCGATGTGGTCGGCGAGTATCAGGGCGAGCCCGCCCGACACGAGCATCGCGATGCGGTAGCCGAAGACCCCGACGGCCGCTCCCATTCCGCGCTCCGGCGGCAGCAGGAGGTCGGTCCGGTAGGCGTCGATCACGATGTCCTGCGACGCCGAAACGTACGCGACCCACAGGGCGAACAGGCCCAGCAGGAGCAGCGAGTCTTCCGGCGTCGTGAGCGCCATGCCGCAAATCCCGGCCGCGAGCGCGAGCTGGGTCGCCAGCATCCAGCCGCGGCGGCGGCCGAGCCAGGGCGGGACGTAGCGGTCGATCAGCGGCGACCACATGAACTTCAGCAGATAGGGCATGCCGATCCACGAGAACCACGCGATCGTCCGGATATCGACGCCGGCCACGGTCAGCCACCCTTGCAGCGTCGCGCCCGTCAGCGCGAGCGGCAGGCCCGAGGAGAAACCGAGGACGGTAACGACCGCCACGCGGCGGCTGCGGAAAACCTCGAGAAAAGGGCTTGGGCCCGCGCTCACGCCAGGACGTGCGCGTACTCGATGGTTAGCGGCGCGTGGTCGGAGTAGCGCCGCCTCCGGTAGATCGCCGCACGCTGCGCGCGCGCCGCGAGCCCGGGCGTCGCGATCTGATAGTCGATGCGCCACCCGACGTTCTTCGCCCAGGCCTGGCCGCGATTCGACCACCACGTGTACTGCCCGGGGCGGGTATCGACCCGCCGGAAGACGTCCACCCAGCCGAGCTCGTCGAAGACCCGCGTGAGCCACGCGCGCTCTTCCGGGAGGAAGCCGGAGTTCTTCTGGTTGGAGCGCCAGTTCCTGAGATCGATCTCGCGATGCGCGATGTTCCAGTCCCCGCACAGTACGATTTCGCGCCCCTCCGCGGCGAGTTTCTTCAGATGCGGGAAGAAATGATCCATGAAGCCGAACTTCGCCGCCTGCCGGTGGGGGCCCGAGGATCCCGAGGGCAGGTACACCGACACGACGCTCAGGCGGCCGAAGTCGGCGCGGAGGTAGCGCCCCTCGCCGTCGATGCCGGGGTCGCCGACACCCGCCACGAGCCGGTCGGGCTCGCGCCGGCAGTAGAGCCCCACGCCGCTGTAGCCCTTCTTCCGCGCGCAGTGGAAGTACCCCCGGTAGGCGCCCGGTTCGCGCATCTCCGGGTCGATATCCCCATCCTGGGCCTTCAGTTCCTGCACGCACACGACGTCGGCCTTCTGGCGCGGCAGCCAGCGCAGGAAGCCCTTGCGCGCGGCCGAGCGTATGCCGTTGAGATTCAAAGTTATAATCTTCATCGCGCGAATCGAGGCGGAAACACCGGCGCCGGTTCGACCGGATGTTCCGGCGGCGCGCCGGTCAACGCGCCGGAATCAGGCGGCGTGCGGCAACACATGGCAGACGACTTCAGGCAGGAATTCATCCGCTTCGCGATCGCGACCGGCGTCTTGCGTTTCGGTGAGTATCGGACCAAGGCCGGGCGCCTCTCGCCGTATTTTTTCGATGCCGGGCTGTTCCACGATGGCGCTTCGCTGAAGGCGCTCTCCGGATTCTACGCGAAAGCGATACGCGAAAGCGGCGTCGCCTTCGACATGCTGTTCGGTCCCGCCTACAAGGGCATACCGCTCGCCGCCGCGGTCGCGATCGCGCTCGCCGACGCCGGGCGCAACACCCCTTACAGCTACAACCGCAAGGAGGAGAAGGACCACGGCGAGGGCGGCAGCATCGTCGGGGCGCGGCTCGCCGGGAGGGTGCTGATCGTGGACGACGTCATATCCGCGGGCACCTCGGTGCGCGGGTCTGTCAACCTGATCAGGGGTTCGAACGCTATACCTGCGGCAGTCGTGATCGCCCTCGACCGCATGGAACGCGGCGCGGGCGAACTCTCGGCGGTTCAGGAAGTCCAACGTGGCTATAATATTCCGGTCGTCAGCATCGCCACGCTGGACGACCTCGTGCGCTGCCTCGCATCCGATCCGGAGCGCGCGGCGAGCCTCGAGGCGATCAGGAGGTACCGTGAACAGTATGGAGTCGGAACCCATGACTAGCACCGCGCGTTCGCGCGCGTTGGCCGCGCTTGCCGTCGCCCTCGCGGGGGGGGTCGCCGCGCTCTCCGCGTTGTCCGCCGAGGCGCTCGCGCAGTCGAAGGACGCCGGCAAGCGGATCGTCTGCTGGAAGGACAAGAACGGCAAGGTGATCGGCTGCGGCGACAAGGTCCCCCTGGAGTACCAGGACAGCGCGACGCGGGAGATGGACCGTTCCGGCGTCACGCGCAAGACGACGGAGTCGGCGGAAGACGCCGCGAAGCGGCGCGCGCAGGAGCAGGAGGCCGCGCGCCTGAAGGCCGAGGAGGACAAGCGGCTCGCCGAGCAGCGCCGCCAGGACACGGCGCTCCTCAACACCTACACCAGCGTGAAGGAGATCGACCAGAAGCGCGACCGCGACCTGCAGCAGGCCGACATCCAGCTGGGCCAGATGAAAACCTCGCTCAAGAACACGACCGACCGCTACAGCGAGGTGAAGGCGCGGTTCGACGCCGCGGCGAAGGACAAGAAGGGCGCATCGGCGGTGCTGAAGGACGAGCTTTCGAAAGCCGCGGCGGACCGGCAGCGGGCGGAGCAAAACGTCGCCGCGAAGGAAAAGGAGAAGGAAGCGATCTCGCAGCGTTACGCCGAGCAGAAGAAGCGCTACATGGAGCTTCGCGGCGAGGCGCCGGCTGCCGGCGCCGCGCCCGGCGCGCCTTCCGGCGCGGCGGCGACAGCCGCGCGCTCGGCGGAAAAGGCGAAGTAACGCCGGCCCTCGCCGGTCACCCGCCGGCCGGCGGCCAGGAAGCAAGCTTCCGCCGCAGTATCTCGTTCACCTGCTGCGGGTTCGCCTTGCCGCGGGTCGCCTTCATCACCTGCCCGACGAGCGAGTGGAACGCCTTGTCCTTGCCGGCGCGGTAATCCGCGACCTGGCGGGGATTCGCGCCGATCACCTCGTCGCAGGCCCTTTCGAGTTCGCCACTGTCGGAAATCTGTCTCAACCCGCGCCGCTCGATGATCGCGTCGACGCCGCCCTCGCCGGACCACATCGCGTCGTCCACTTCCTTCGCGATCTTCCCCGAGATCGTGCCGTCGGCCACGCGTTCGAGGAGCCGGCGCAGTTCGTCCGGCGCGACGGGTGATTCCCGGATCGATATGCCCCGCTCGTTCAGCTTCGCGTTGGTGCTGACGGCGATCCAGTTGGCGATCTGCCGGGCGAGCTCGCCCGGGGCCCCGGCGATCGCCCGCTCGAAGTAGTCCGCGGTGTCCGGATCGGCCGTGAGAACGGCCGCGGTCGCCGCCGGTATCCCGAGTCCGGAGCTGAAGCGCGCGCGCTTCACCGTGGAAGGCTCGGGCATTGCGCGCCTCACCTCCTCGATCCATTCCTCGGAGATCGCGACGGGCAGCAGGTCCGGATCCGGAAAGTAGCGGTAATCGTGCGCGTCTTCCTTGGTCCGCATCGCGTGCGTTTCGCCCGAATCCGGATCGAACAGGACCGTCGCCTGTTCGACGCGACCCCCGCCTTCCAGTGTTTCGATCTGCCAGCGCGCCTCGTACTCGATCGCCTGCTGCAGGAAGCGGAACGAATTCAAGTTCTTGATCTCGCGGCGCGTGCCGAGCGGGCCGCCGGGACGGCGCACCGAGACGTTGGCGTCGCAGCGGAACGAGCCCTCCTGCATGTTGCCGTCGCAGATGCGGATCGAAGTGACGAGCCCGTGCAGCGCCCTTGCGTAGGCCACCGCCTCCTCCGCGCTCCTCATGTCGGGCTCGGAGACGATCTCGAGGAGCGGCGTGCCGGCGCGGTTCAGGTCGATGCCCGAAACCTCGTGCATGCCCTCGTGGATCGACTTCCCCGCATCCTCTTCCAGATGCGCGCGCGTCAACCGGATGCGCTTCTCCCGGCCGTTGACATGTATGCCGATCGCGCCCCCGCGCACGATCGGCATTTCGTACTGGCTGATCTGGTAGCCCTTGGGCAGGTCGGGGTAGAAGTAGTTCTTGCGCGCGAAGATCGAGCGCCGGCTCACGTTCTCCGCGCTCATCGCGTTCACCGCGAGGCCGAAGCGGATGGCGCATTCGACGGCGCGCCTGTTGAGCACCGGCAGCACGCCCGGCAGCGCGATGTCCACCGCGCAGGCCTGCGTGTTGGGCGGCGCCCCGAAGGCGCTCGCCGCGCCCGAGAAGAGCTTCGAGCGCGTGAGGAGCTGCGCGTGGGTTTCCAGCCCGATGACGACTTCCCAGGTCATGTCACATCCAGATCGGCCGCGGAGGCGAGGAGACGCGGAGAAAAGCTGAAGCATTCTTCATGGGGAAACGACCTTTCGCGTCCTTCTCCGCGCCTCCGCGTCTCCGCGGCTAATTCGTCTCGATCCCCGCGGGGGCCCGCGTGTGCCAGTCGGTCGCCTGCTGGTACTGGTGCCCGAGGTTCAGTATCCGCGCCTCGGCGAAGTAGTTGCCGATCACCTGCAACCCGATCGGAAGCCCCCGGGCGTCGCAGCCGCATGGAATCGACATTCCCGGCAGCCCGGCAAGATTCGCCGGTATCGTGAAGATGTCGTTCAGGTACATCGTCACCGGGTCGTCGGTCTTCTCGCCCAGACGGAACGCGGTCGTCGGGGTGGTGGGTCCCAGGATCGCGTCGCAGCGCTCGAACGCCCGCGCGAAGTCGCGCGCGACCAACCGGCGGATCTTCTGGGCCTGGAGGTAGTAGGCGTCGTAGTAGCCGTGCGAGAGCACGTAGGTGCCGATGAGGATCCGGCGCTTGACCTCCGCGCCGAAGCCCTGCGCGCGCGAGCGCGTGTAGAGCTCCGCGAGATCGCCGTACGCCGCGGCGCGGTGGCCGTAGCGCACGCCATCGTAGCGCGCGAGGTTGCTGGAAGCCTCCGCGGGGGCGAGCACGTAGTACACCGGCACCGCGAGCTTCATGCTGGGCAGCGTCACCTCGACCCGCTCGCAGCCGAGCCGCGCGAGCTCGGCGATCGCCGCCTCGACGGCGCGCAGCACCTCCGGCGCCGTGCCGGCGGCGAAGAACTCGCGCGGCAGGCCGATGCGCAGGCCGGCGAGCGGGCGGCCGAGGTCCCGCGTGTAGTCCTCCGCCGCGCGTTCGAGCGAGGTCGAATCGCGCGCATCGTGGCCCGCCATGCCGTTTAGCAGCAGCGCGAGGTCCTCGGCGCTCCGCGCCATCGGGCCGCCCTGATCGAGGCTCGACGCGAACGCGATCATGCCGTAGCGCGACACCACACCGTAGGTCGGCTTGAGCCCGCAGATACCCGAGAGCGCCGCGGGCTGGCGGATCGACCCCCCGGTGTCGGTACCGGTCGCGCCGGGCGCGAGCCGCGCCGCCACCGCGGCCGCCGACCCGCCCGAGCTGCCGCCGGGCACCCGCTCCGCGTCCCACGGGTTTCTCACGGGCCCGAACCACGACGTCTCGCACGACGAGCCCATCGCGAACTCGTCCATGTTGGTCTTGCCGATGTTGACCGCGCCCTCCGCGTTGAGCCGCTCGATCACGTGCGCATCGTAGGGTGCCCGGAAATTGGCGAGCATCCGCGAGCCGCAGGTGGTGAGCCAGCCCGCCGCGCAAAAAATGTCCTTCTGCGCGATCGGAATCCCCGTCAACGGGCCGGCGTCGCCAGCCGCGATGCGGCGGTCGGCGGCTTCCGCCTGCGCCACGGTGGCGGCCGGATCGAGGCTGATGAAGCAGCCGTACTTGTCGTTTAATACGTTGATCCGGTTGAGGAAATGACGTGCCAGCTCGACGCTGGAGTAGCGCCGGGCGGCCAGTCCGGCGGCGAGTTCCTTGATGGTTGCGCGGTGCACGGGGGCGGGATGAGGGACCGGAGACGGGAGACCGGGCACCGGCACCGGGGAGGGGAGGCCGGGCACGCGCCTTTCACGAGAGCGCCGGCTTCACGCTTCCGGTATCGAATCCCGGTCTGCGGCCCCTTATTCGATGACCCTCGGCACGAGGTAGAGGCCGCCCTCGACCTGCGGCGCCAGCGCCTGGAACTCGGCGTGCCGGTCGGCTTCCGTGACCTCGTCCGCGCGCAGACGCTGAACGATGTCGAGGGCGTGGGACATCGGCTCGACGCCGTGCGTGTCGACGGCCTGCATTTCCTCGATGAGCTCGAAGACCCGCGCAAGCTGCCCGAGCACGGCCCGCGCCTCCTCGTCGTCGACCGCGATCCGCGCGAGGTGCGCGGCGCGCCTGACTTCATCGAGCGTGAGCGCCATGCGGAAAAATGAAAGGCGGCGGCCTTAAAAACGGAGGCCGCATAGGGTATCATAACCGCTTGACGCGAAGCACCAATTCCCGGCGGGGAAAGACCCATGTTCGGTTTCCTCAGCAGCTACTTCAACGACGATCTGGCGATCGATCTCGGCACCGCCAACACGCTGATCTACGTGCGCGGCAAGGGCGTGGTGCTCGACGAGCCCTCGGTGGTCGCGATCCGGCAGGAAGGCGGCCCGAACGGCAAGAAGGTGATCCAAGAAGTCGGCACCGCGGCGAAGCAGATGCTGGGACGCACCCCGGGCAACATCACCGCGATCCGGCCGATGAAGGACGGCGTCATCGCCGACTTCACCGTCACCGAGCAGATGCTCAAGCACTTCATCAAGAAGGTG
>JADZGE010000075.1 GCA_020854035.1 Burkholderiales bacterium
AGCGTTCAGGGGGTTCAAGCCTCTGCGCTCTGAAGGTGAAACGAGTTCGCGTCGATAAACGCGCTGTGGGCTGGTACTTTCGGTGAGTTTCTCATACCGTTTCCGGCATGACCCTGTCGGAAAGAGTGGGGCGGCTCACCCGAGAGGCACTGCAGTCGCGCAGCAAGGACGAGCTCATTGATCTGGTTCTGGCGCTGGTCCCGCTGGTCGAGCGGGTGGCGGCTCTGGAACGGGAAGTGGCGCAGTTGAAAGCGCGGCTCGCGCAGAACTCGCAGAACTCCTCGAAGCCGCCTTCCACGGACCCGCCCGGAACGCAACGCTCGCCAAAGGAACCCAGTGGGCGCGCTCCCGGCGGTCAGCCCGGCCATCCCGGGACATCGCGACGGTTGGCGACGAAGGTGGACGCGGTGGTGGAACTGAAGCCGGCGCGGTGCGGGCGTTGCGGTCGGGCCTTGAAGGGAGCTGACCCGCACCCGCACCGCCATCAAGTAACCGAACTGCCGCCGGTGGTGCCGCACATCACGGAATACCGGCGGCACACGCTGGTCTGCGGGGGCTGTGGGCATGAAACCCGCGCGGGCCTGCCCGAAGGGGTGGTGGGACAGTTCGGGCCGCGGCTGCTGGCCACTGTGGGGCTGTTGACCGGTGCGTATCATTTGACCAAACGCACGGCGCAAGAGGTGTTGCGCGACCTGTTCGCAGTGCGCATGTCGTTGGGCGCGGTGAGCGGTGCCGAACGAACCGTGAGTGCGGCCTTGGCTGCCGCGGTGAGCGAGGCACATGAATGGACGCAGCAGCAGCGTAGTGCTCACGCCGACGAGACGGGCTGGCGCGAGCGGCGGCGTCTGGCCTGGCTGTGGGTGATGGCCACGCGGCTGGTCACGGTGTTCAAGGTCCACGCCCGGCGCAATCGGGAAGCGGCGCGCGCGCTGCTCGGTCGCTTCCACGGGGTGCTGCATTCGGACCGCTGGGCGGCGTACAACATCCATACCGGGATGCGCCAATTGTGCTGGGCGCATTTGCTGCGCGATTTCACGGCCATGAGCGAGGCCGGTGGCCAGGCCACCCGGATCGGGCGCCGGCTGCTGCGCCGGGCCAAGCGCGTGCTCAAGCGCTGGCATCGCGTGCGCGACGGCACCTGGAGCCGGAAGCGATTCTTCCGTTGCACCGCGTATCTGCGCAGGAAGATCGAACGCGACTTGGCCGCGGGGGCACAGTGCGGTCATGCCAAGACCGAACACACCTGCCGCCGCATCCTGAAATTCTCCACGGCGTTGTGGACGTTCGCCCAAAAACCAGGCGTGGAGCCCACCAACAACGCGCCCAAGCGCGCCATCCGTCCAGCGGTGCTCTGGCGCAAGCGCAGCTTCGGCACCCACAGCGAGAGCGGCAGCCGCTTCGCGGAGCGCATGTTGACCACATTCATGACGCTCAAGCAGCAACAGCGTCCGATCGTGGACCATGTCCGGGAAGCTTGCCAAGCCTTCCTCCAAGGTCACAGAGCGCCATCTCTCCTGCCGATTTCGAGATAAGGGCCGCGATCCCCTGAACGGTTACGAAAATCCCAAGCCGGGCAGGCCGCCCGGAGGGCCCAGGCAGTCCGCGGCAGCCGGCGCGCTGCAGCCTCCCCGTCCGGGTTATTGGGCGCTGCGGGCTCCACTCGCCAGGCCCATCACCGAAGTGTCGGCGCCTGGCGCTCGCGGCCCGCGGCGGCCGCCTGTAGACTGCCGGCCATGCTCGCCTACCGTCATCTCTTCCACGCCGGGGGCTACGCCGACGTCTTCAAGCACGCGCTCCTCGCGCAGCTCGTGCTCTGCCTGAAGGCGAAGGTCAAACCCTTCCTCTACCTCGACACCCACGCCGGCGCGGGTCTCTACGACCTCGCGCACCCGTGGGCGCGGAAGAACCGGGAGTATCTCGGCGGTATCGCGCGCATCCGCGAACGCGCCGACGCGCCGCCGGCGCTCGCGCCCTACCTCCACGCGGTGCACACCGCGAATCCCGACGGGAGGCTGCGCCGCTACCCCGGCTCACCGCTCATCGTGCGTGCTCTCATCCGGGGGAACGACCGGATGGCGTTGACGGAACTCAACCGCACGGACTGCGAGTCGCTCGCGGCGCTCTTCTCGGGAGACCGTCGCGTGCAGGTGCGGCTGATGGACGGCTTTGATGCGCTGAAGGCGTTCCTGCCGCCCCGGGAGCGGCGCGGGCTCGTTCTCATCGATTCCTCGTTCGACCGCGCGCGCGAGTTCGACCGCGTGAAGCGCGCGTTCGCGCAGGCGCACCGCCGGTTCGCGACCGGCGTCCACGCGCTGTGGTATCCCCACATCGGCGAACCGGTGATCGCCGCGCTCGAACGCGGCATCGCGGCGACCGGGATGCGCAAGGTCCTGCAACTCGACCTCGCGGTGCGCGCGCGCCACACGGGCGCGGGTCTTGCGGGCTGCGGCATGCTGATCGCGAATCCGCCGTTCGGCTTCGAGGCAACGGCACGCTCGCTTCTCCAGTGGTTGTGGCCCGCCCTCTCACCGGAAGGCGAAGGGAGCTGGCGCGCGCGCTGGCTCGTGCCGGAGTAGATCGCGCCCCGCCGGCGGCCGCGACGCCGCGGTACACGGCCGAGTCCCGACTTGATCAGCATTCTCACCTCCAACAGCTCGCGCACGGTGCTCGACGCGCTGTCGGTCCCGTTCGCGCAATCGAGCGGAGAGCGCTACTCGGTCGTATTCGACTCGGCGCGGACCATGCTCCAGCGCATCCGGTCCGGCGAATCCGGGGACCTGGTGATACTGGAATCCCACGTTGTCGCCGACCTTGAGAAGGCCGCCATCGTCCGTGCGGGCACTCGGCGTGCCTTCGCGCGATCGCGGGTCGGTGTCGCGGTGCGCGCAGGCGCCCCCTGGCCCGACATATCCAGCGTCGAGGCCTTCCGGCGCGCCATGCTGGCCGCGCCGTCGGTCGCCCACACGGTGCACGGCGCGAGCGGGCGCTACGTACCGGTCCTTTTCGACCGGCTCGGCATCGCTGCCGCCATGAAGCCGAAGACCGTCACGCGGCCCGGCGGCTACATCGGCGGCGTGGTGGTTTCAGGAGAGGCCGAGCTCGCGGTGCAGCAGATCGTCGAACTGAAAGCCGTCCCCGGCCTCGACATCGTGGGCCCGCTGCCGGACGAGATCCAGAAGGTATTCGAGACCTCGGCGGGCACCTTCTCCGGCTCGTCACGGCCCGCCGAGGCCGAAGCGCTGCTGCGCTTTCTTCTTGCGCCCGCCAATGCGGGAGCGTTTACCTGGGTCGGACTGGAGCAGATGGGACAGTGACCGGCTGGCGGCCGGCGGCTCGATCAGACCTCTCCCCCTCCTACCGAAGTGCTCCATTCGCCATTGGTAGCGGAGCGGCGCCAGCCTTCACCCCTTCATCCTTCCGCCTCACGCCTCCTTCCTCGGCAGCGACATCCACGTCGAAGTCGCGTAGGCGATCATCTCGCCTTTCTCGTCCACCAGTTCCGAACGCAGGTAGGAGAGAGTGCGGCCGTGGCGCAGGAAGCGGCCCGTGGCGGTGACGCGACCCGAGCGTGCCGCCTTGAGGTACTGGATCTTGATCTCCACCGTGGTGCCGGCCCCGCTCCTGCGATGCAGGAGATGGCCCATCGATATGTCGAGCACGAAGGCGATCACCCCGCCGTGCAACCCGCCCTGCGGGTTGAACATGAAATCCTCGAGGTCGAAGGAGATGCGGCACTCGTCCCCGGCATACTCGAACTCCATCCCGAAGAGCCGGGTGAGAAAGAACTTCCCGAAATCCTGCTCGTGCGTCGCGAGCGCGCGCTCGAAAGCGACCCGCGCGGCGGCCTCATCGACCTTCTTCACTCGTCACCCGGAATTCTACGCTGCGCATTCATCGTTCACGCGACTCCCTCCACGATCCGCATGTCGCGCTCGACCGAATCCTTGCCGAGCACCTTCAGCGCTTCCTGGTATGCGGGCCCGTCGTGCGTCGCGCTCGCCTGCGCGACGCTGTCGAACTCGATCACCACTACGCGCTGCATCAGGCCGGCTTCGTACGCTCTTGCCGCGCTGCCGCGCACGAGGAACCTGCCGCCCGCCGCCTGGATCGCCGGGCCCGCGAGCCTCGCGTAGGCGGCGAGTGCGTCGGGGTTCTTGATGGAACGGTAGCACGCGATCCAGTAGGCCTTGGCCATGACGGTACTCCCCGATGTCGAAAACGCGCACTCTATCATTGCCGGCGGCTTCGGGCGGCGCGGGGCGTTCCGCTTTCCGGAAGGCTCGCCCGCCCTCGCCATCGCGCTGCGCTGAACGGCGTGACGCGCGAGGACGGACGAAGGACGGCCGGTGCCTAGCCCCGGCGACTGACGGGCCACGGCCGGCGGGCGGCAACGGGCAGATGGCGGGCGGCTCCTCGGAACCCCAGTCCGGCGCGTTTCACGAGGACGGCGCTGCGCGCGCGACAGCGCATGCGCGTGCTCACGCGCCCCGCGCCGGCGCCCGCGGCTTGCGGGCGTGGACCTCGTCGAACCGGCGCTCCAGCTCAGGGTGCGTACCCCGCAGTCCGTCGACCACCTTTTTCGCCCACTCGAAGTACTGCTGCCGGCGCTCGAGCGGCCAGCCCGCCGGCGGGTGGCCGACCATGTCGCGCAGGTTGCAGATCTTGTCGGCGAGCTTCACGAGACGAGCGCGCTCGCTCGAATGCCGCGCCTTCGATTCCTGCAGGCGCTTGCGGGATTCCTTCCTCAGCCACTTCACGTCGGTCAGCTCGAGCACGATGTCGGCGACCTCGTCGCCGAACTCGCCGCGCAGCTCCTGCCACGTCGTCCGGGTGTCCTCGATGGTGTCATGCAGCAGCGCCGCGGCGATCACCGTCGGGTCGGTGACGCCCCCCTCGCGCGCGAGCACGTTCGCGAGCGCGATGGGGTGATTGATGTAGGGAGAAGCGCCCGCGTCCTTGCGCCGCTGGTCGCGGTGCTTCGACGCCGCGAACTCGAGCGCTTTCAGTATGAGCCAGGTGTCCTCCTTCATGCCGGCAATCTTACGTGGCCGGCGCCCCGGGCGGAAGCGCCCGGGGTAGAATCGGCCGCTCGCGAAAGGAGGCCCCCATGGGGAACGAACCGAGGCTGCCGTCCCGCATCCACGGCGGGGTGAGCGTGAAGCGCTGGACGGAGCAGCGCTGGCTCATCGACAACGTGATCCGCGCCGTGGGCGTCGACTGGGACCAGCCGCGCACCGTGAGCTACAACGCGCCGTGCGGCCCGGAGGCGAACGCCGACTTCGCGGCGATCCGCGCCCGCGTGCAGAAGTATGCCGACATCTCGCCTGCCTTCGAAGCGGTCGCGCGGCGCCGGGAAGCGCAGGCGCGCGCGGCGGAGGAAGCCGGTGCGACGGTGACGGCCCGGCAGAACTGGTTCATGGCGGCGGTGCACTACGCGGCCTCGCAGTGGACCTTCGACGAGACCTGCGCGAAGAACCTGGAACTGAACGCCCGCAAGCGCGAGTGCTACACGCGCTACGCCGCGCTCGCCGAGCACCGCGTCGAGGCGGCCTGGGTGCCGTGCGGTGGCGGATCGCTGCCGGGCTGGTTTCACCTGCCCCCGGGTTACGACGGCGGGCGAATCCCGGCCGTCGTCTCCATTCCCGGCATGGACGGCTTCAAGGAGGGCAGCGTCGCGATCTACGGCGATCGCTGGCTCACGCGCGGCATCGCGGTGCTGACGGTCGAGGGCCCCGGGCAGTCGGAGGCCGCCGTGCTCGACATCCCGGTGACGATGGCGGGCTGGACGGAAGCCGGGCCGGCGATGCTGGCGTGGCTGCTGCGGCGTCCCGAGATCGATCCGGCGAAGATCGGACTGGTCGGCCAGAGCTTCGGCTCCTTCTTCGGCACCATCGCGTGCGCCGCCGAGCCGCGCTATGCGGCCTGCGCGGTCACCGCAAGCTGCCTCGAACCCGGGCACCACACGATCTTCGAGGAGGCTTCGCCCACGTTCAAGCGCCGTTTCATGTGGATGTCCGGCTACGCCGACGAAGCGCAATTCGACGCGTTCCGCAAGACCCTCACCTGGGAAGGTCATGCGGAGAGAATACGGGCGCCCTACCTGTGCGTGGCCGGCGAGGCCGACGAACTCTCTCCGCTCGAACACACGGAACGGCTCTTCCGCACGCTCAGCGGGCCGCGCCAGCTCGTCGTCTACCAGGATTCGCGCCACTCGGTCGGCAACGTGCCCTCGACCAACCTCGGCCCGCACCCGCAGACACTGGTGGCGGACTGGATGAAAGCGCGGCTGGAGGGCAAGCCCCCGGCGAGCGAGCGCTGGTTCGTCGAGGCCGGCGGGCGGGTGGTCAGGGCACCCCTATGATGGTGACGAGCTGCGCGGTGGCGACCTGCGTGTGCCGCCACCATGCCGGGCCCGATTGAAGTCGCACGCGCAGTCACGCTGCCGCCGATTCGCCTGAGAACCGCGAGATCATGACCGGCACCGATTCGAACTCGTCGCTCCGGGAGACCTGGAACTCCCGTTCGATCTCGCGCGAGGAACTCGCCAGCCTCCCCATCCGCCGGCACGAAGGCGAGGTGCAACTCGTCGCGACGATCGAGGAGCTGGAGCGCGCGCGGGAGGACATCCTGAGCGAGCGCGTGGTCGGCTTCGACACCGAAACCCGCCCGGCGTTCAGGCCAGGCGTATCCTACCCGCCGTGCCTTCTCCAGGCGGCGACGGCGCGGGCGGTGTACCTGTTCCGCTTCGAGGTACCGGGCGTGCACGCCATGCTCGCGGGACTGCTCGAGGATGAGCGCATCGTGAAGGCGGGGATCGCGACCGGCGACGATCTGCGCGGGCTGAAGCAGGTCTTCGCGTTCGTGGCCCGCAACGTCGTCGACCTCGGCGTCGTCGCGCGGCGCTCGGGCATGGGCCAGACGGGACTGCGCAACCTCGCGGGAATCTTCCTCGGCTTCCGCATTCCCAAGGGTGCCCGCACCACCAACTGGGCGCTCCCGCGCCTTACCCCGGCGCAGATTACCTACGCCGCCACGGATGCCTGGGCGTGCCGCGAACTCTACTTGTGCTTCGAGCGGAAGGGATTGCTGTAAGGCCGAGCGCCCACGAAAAGCCTTGCGGGGGTCTTTCCCCGGAGCTGACCCCCCAACGGCTCAGTCGCCGAATACCCACCGGTAGATCCGCGAATCGGCCTGGTATCCGCCGTTCGCGGCGAACGGCTCGTTGTTCCAGAAGGATTCGGCCGCCGCGCGGTCGGGCAGTTCGAGCAGCAACGCGGTGCCGACGTTCTCCGTTCCGTCCGGCGAGCGCAGCGGCCCGCGGAAGATGAAGCTCGCCTCGTAGCCCTTGAAGTACGACTCGTGCGAGTGCAGGTGCTTCGCGAAGAACGGCGCCGCATCGGGGATCTTCGACCCGGTGCAGAAATACTGCTGCATCCCCTTGCGCCGGTAGTCGGCGGCGCGCCGCAGAAAGCTGTTCGACCAGCGGCGGATGTCGGTCCGATCGTAGACGCCCGCCCGGCTCAAGGGATCGTTCGCGATGAAGGCCTCGGCGCCCGCGCGGTCGTCGAGCTGGACGAACCAGGTGGTCGCAAGCGTCGCCGAGGCGTCGTCGGACACGATGTGCCCGTAACCGATCAGCCGCTCGCCGAGCGTCTTCGCATAGTCCCTCTGGGCAGCGAGGCTGGCGACGCGCGTGCCTGCCCGACCCGCGCCGTCCCAGCCGTAGATCACCCACTGCGCCGGCTTCTGCCTGTAGTACTGCCGCAGCGCCTCACCGGCGAGTCCGTATCGCGGGTCGCCGGGCAGGTAGCCGCCCGCCTCGCCTTGGGTCATCGATTCCTCCCTCTCGGTCTCCCCATCGCCCATCACCCGTCACCGATCACGCGGTTCACTTGATCGCCTGCGGATTGATCGGCGAGCCCACCGCCCCCGTGATCGGCAGCGGCGGACCGCAGAAGAAGAACTCGAAGACGCCGTCCTGCGCGCAGTCTTCGGCGAGGTCCTTGAGATAGAAGATCTCGCCCATCGTGATGCCGATCATCGGGATCACGATCCAGTGCCACGGCTGGAACGCGACCTCGCTCTCGTTCGGCCGCACTTCGCAACCCCAGGTATCGGTACAGATGGCCGCGATCTCTTTGCGGTGGAGCCACTCGCAGTTCTCGAAGCGCAGCCCGGGCGCATCCCCCCCGGCGTAGGTGCCCCAGTCGCCGCGCTCGAGGCAGTGCTCCATCTGGCCGGTGCGCACGATCACGAAATCGCCGCGCCGGATTTCCACGCCCTGCTTCTTCGCGCAGGCGTCGAGTTCGGCGTTGCTGATGCCGTAGCCGTCCTCGAGGTAGTCCCCGCCGAGAAAGCGCGGAATGTCGAGCAGGACCCCGCGCCCCACCATCCGGTCTCGCGTCCTGTGGATGGCGTTCTTCTTCGCTCCCGTCGAATCGACGAGCCGGGCGTCGTAGCCGTTCCACATCCTGTCGCCGTAGAAGATGTGGCCGAGCGCGTCCCACTGCGTCCCGCACTGAAGCGGCATCGACACCATGTCGTCGGCGTAACGGATCTTTCCCGCGTCCTGCGTGCCCGACACGGCGTCGGTGCCGGTCGCGAGCATCGTGTGAATCGGGTTGAAGCGCCCGCCCCAGCCGGTGCGCTGCGGGCCGTTCGAGTTGAAATCGAGCGCGAGCGCGAAGGTCCGTCCCTTCCTCACGAGCCGGGAAGCGTTGACGATATCCTCCGGCGTGACGTAGTTCAGTGTTCCGACCTGGTCCTCCGGGCCCCATTTTCCCCAGTTCTTCGTGCGCGCCGCCATCTCCTCCAGCGTCTTCAGGGTCACATC
The DNA here is from genome assembly GCA_020854035.1 of Burkholderiales bacterium. Classification (GTDB taxonomy): domain Bacteria; phylum Pseudomonadota; class Gammaproteobacteria; order Burkholderiales; family SG8-41; genus SG8-41. The sequence continues at coordinate 8,834 of JADZGE010000075.1, forward strand.
GCGCCTGAGATCGCTCTTCGGGATCATCTTCATGGGCTTCGTTGCGGTGTATGGCGGCATGGTTCGCTCCTCCGGTGACATCGTGGTTCGCGACGAATGGCGGCGCTCGAAATGCCGCGGGGTCAGGTTTCGGGCAGGTGCAGCGTGAGGATCAGGAGGTCGGCGCGCTCGCGCATCGCCTCGGGCCAGCGCGGAAACGGCCCGCCCGCGCGCACGAGCGCGCGCACGCGCAGGTCGACCGCCTCGCTGCCCGAGCTGCGGGCGATGTCGGTGGCCCGCAGCGACCCGTCGCCCGCGAGCGTGAGCGAGATGATCGGTGCGCGTCCCGGCGCGACCCCGGCGCCGGCTAGCACGCGCGCGAGCTGCAGGCGGACGGAGCGGACGTATTGCGCCTGGGCAGGCTCCACGGGGCTGCCGCCGAGGAAAAGCATCCGCGGCCGGCGGGCGTACTCCGCGAGCTGGTGTTCCACGCGTGACTTAAGGCGCGAGAGCTCGGGATCGGCGTCGCGGCTCGGCGGTGTAATGCGGAGCGCGAATTGCACGCTCGAACCCGATTCCTTCTCGTAGCCGACCGCGAAGGGCAGCGGGCGCACGTCCGCGTGCCTGCGGTAGGCATCGGCAAGCGCGCTCTGCGAGCCGGGCGCGAAAAGGCGGTGCGCCTTCGTGAAGCGCCCGTAGAGCGTCACGTCGAAGAGCCCGGCGAAGTTCGCGTAGTCGATCCCGGTCTCGTCCTGCCATATGCTGGGGGCACGCGCCAGGATCGCATTGCGCATGACGGAGTAGTGCGGCCGCTGCAGGAGGTGCGACGCGGCCTTGAGCACGATGCGATTGGCGGCCATGGCCTCCAGGAAGGCCGCGCCGGCCCGATCCCGCCTGAGATTCGCGTCCGAGAGATCGATCCGGAGGTAGTCGAGCAGCACCTCGCGCCCGCCCGCGGCGAGCCGCAAGCGGACCGAATCCCACGTGTGCTCGTCGGCGAGGCCGCCGGCAGGGAACTCCAGTCCCGCGCCGGCGGCATCCACCCGCACCGGCTCCACTGCGAGGACCTCGTAGCCGAGGCGCGCGGCGAACGCCATCAGGGGGCCGGTCACCCCGATCCGGGGCCCCGCCTGCGCCGCGTCGGCGTCGAGATCGTTGGTGCGGAAGTAGCCCGACCGCGTGAAGAGCGTCCAGTTGCGGCGGAACCGGGCGAGATAGGTCGCAAGCTCCTCCGGCGGCATGCGATCGAGGGCGGGCGGCGGGCCGGCGGGCTGGATGGCGACGAGAACGTAGCGGTCCGCGTCCGGATAGAGCTGCTGCGCCGTGGGGAAGTCCGGGCCGGAGAACGGGTAGAACACGGTCGCGCCCGCGGCACTGCCCAACTCCCCGCGCGCCCATTCCTGGATCGGCAGTCCGAATCGTCGCGCGTAGTCGTTCCAGCGCTGCGTGCCGTCGCGCACGAACGGCCGGAACTGCGCGCGCGCCGCCTCCCCAAGGTCCGCCGGCAGCGCGGACATGCCGCCGAGTAGCCGCGCGGTCTCGTCCGGACTCAACGCGCGAGCGGCAGGCGGGGAGAGACCCGCCGCAACGCTCAGGATCGTCGCCGCAAGCACCCGGCGCAACCGAAGCCGCGGCAACGTGCGCGCCCGCGGCCGGCCCGGAATCGCGTCCGCGCCGGATGCGATGGCCGTTCTCTCCCCGTCGGATGCGGTCTGCAACTGGATCATGGTGCGCAGGTGAATGTGCGGAGCGGCGCGCGCGGCAGGTTCCAATGGTATTGGCTTTGCCGGCCGCGTGCCAGCGCCCCGCCGAAGGGCCGCTTGACGGGCTCCCGGCAAACATCAAAGATTGCGACTTTCACCGCCGCCGGAGAGTCGGGCGCGGAATCACGGAAACCACGGGCGGTCCGCTCCCGGCCGCTCTCTCCCGGACGGATCGCCGCCGGGCGCGGGGGGGTTTCCCAGTGCTTCCGGGTATTTCCGTGGCCCGGCCGAATTGAGTTCAACGGAGGAACCGGGATGGATCTCGCACCGAAGAGCGCCGAGCGCACGCTCGACGAAGTGAAGCAGGAAGTGCTCCGCCGTGCCGCGCGGAACCTGCATCCGTTCGAGTCCGTCCGCGCGGCGGACGTCGAGGGCATCGTCGGGGGGCTCACGAGCCTCGACCGCGACCACTGGGCGCAGCGCTGGTCGAACGTGGGTCGCGAACATGAAGCGCGCGCCGACGAACTCGCGAGGCGGAGCGCCGGCGGAAAGGAGATTGCCGACGCGTACCTGCTCGCCTTCAACAATTTCAGTCTCGGGCGCTACCCGGCGGCGACGACGCCGGGCAAGAAGGAGGCCTACCGCCATTCGCTGCGCGCCTTCCGCAAGGCCGCGAAGTATTTCGATCCGCCGCTGGAGGTCGTGGAGTACCCCTGTGACGAACTGAAGTTGACCGGCTACCTTCAGGTGCCGCGGGGCGTGACGAGGCCGCCGGTCGTCATGCACTGGGGCGGCGTGGACCAGTGGAAGGAGAACCGCCAGCACGCGAGCGCTCTCCTGCACCGGCGCGGACTCGCGACGTTCACGATCGACATGCCCGGGGTCGGCGAGCACCCCCTGAGCTACCTCGATCCCCGCGCGGAGCGCAGCTTTTCCGCGGCGATCGACTGCCTGCGCGCGCGCGGGGACGTCGACGGCACGCGCCTCGGCGTGTGGGGCGGCAGCTTCGGCGGCTACTGGGCCGCGCGGCTCGCCTACACGGAGGCGGGGCGCATCAGGGGCGCCGTGTTCCACGGCGGCAACGTGCATTTCGGCTTCCAGCGCGAGTGGCTGGAAAAGGCATTGACGAAGACCGCCTCGACCTACCTGTTCGGGCCGGCGAGCCTCCTTGATGCGCGCAGCGCCGCGATGGGCGTCTCGACGCTGGAGGAAGTTCTCGCGGCCGCGCCGGGGCTCTCGCTCCTCGACATGGGAATTCTTGACCGGCCCTCGGCGCCGATCCTGTGCGTGAACGGCAAGCTCGACGACCAGGCGCCGGTCGCGGACATCTACCTCCTCATGGAGCACGGCAGCCCGAAGGAGGCGAAGGTCTACCCGCACGGCGGCCATATGGGGCGCACGCCGGGGCACGACCCCTCGGAGATCACCGAGACGATCTGCGCGTGGCTCAAGGCACGCATCTAGGGACTGCCACCCTCCCCTTCGAGGGGAGGGCCGGGGCGGGGATGGGGTAATCACGAGCAGCCGAACACAGGCGACGAGTCATGAAGATCACCGCACTGGAGGTCTACATCCTCCGCGCGCCCGACACCGGGCGTCCCCACTGGGTGAGCCACTTCGCCGGTCCGCGCGCGAACGAAATTCTCGTGCGCATGCGCACCGACGAGGGGCTGGAGGGCGTCGGCATCGCCACGAGTTACACGCCGATCGAGGCGGCGGTCGCCGCATTCCGGAGCGGCATCGCGGACCTCGTGATCGGCGCCGATCCCCTCGCGCCCGAGCGGCTCTACCGGAAGCTCTTTGGCTTGACCTCGCAACGCGTGGCGAGCGAGAAAGGCTGGTCGCGCGAAGCGATCGTTCGCATCTCCGCCGCCGTGGATATCGCCTGCTGGGACGTCATCGGCAAGGCGGCGGGGCTGCCCCTTTACCGGCTCTTCGGCGGCTACCGGAACGAAGTGCCCTGCTACGTCACCTGCGCCTACTACCGCGACGGCAAGGACAGGGCGGAACTGCGCGACGAAATCCAGATGCTGAAGGCGCAGGGTCACACCGGATTCAAGGGCAAGGTCGGCGGCGCGCCCCTCAAGGAGGACATCGAACGCATGGCGTTGATCCGCGAGATCATCGGCCCCGACAGGGACCTGATGATCGACGTCAACCGCGGCTGGGATCTCGCGACCGCGGTCGAAGGCGCGCGTCTTCTCGCGCCGCTCGCGCCCCGCTGGCTGGAGGAGCCGGTGCGCTGGGCGGACGACCGGCGGGAACTGAAGCTCCTCGCACGGCGGACGACGATCCCGCTCTCCGCGGGAGAAAGCGAAATGACGAGCTACGGCTGCCGGGCGTTGCTGGAGGAGCAGGCGATCCGGATCCTGCAGTTCGACTGCACGATGATGGGCGGCTATACCGAGGGGAGAAAGCTCGCCGCGCTGTGCGAACTGAACCACGTCGAGGTCGCGCCCCACCACGACTGTTTCATCCACGCCCACATCGTCGCGGCAAGCCCCGCGGGCTGCATCGTCGAATCGTTCACCGATCCCGAGCGCGACCCCCTTCAGGCGGAGCTCTTCGAGGACCCGCCGAGGATCGCCAACGGGATACTCACGCTCAAGGAAGCGCCGGGGCTGGGATTGAAGCTCTCGGAGGCCGCGGTGAAGAAGTTCGGGGAGCGGGTCGCGACGTAAGGCGACGCGCACGATTTCCCGCATGGCGGAGAACGGCGTGCGTCCCGTTTTCCATGCCCGTCGATCATTCAGCGGAGGATCCGCGCAATGCCCATCTCCGGAAACTGGATTTTCACCGCCGCCATGGATGTCGACCCGGACAAGGAGGCGCTCTTCAACGAGGTCTACGATACGGAACACGTCCCGCACCTGCGAACGGTGCCGGGCGTCGTCGCGGTGACGCGCGCGAAACTCGACACGCTGCGCGTAACGATGGGCGGGGAGACGCGGAGCGTCGATCCGGCCGGCAAGCCGCGCTACGCCTGCATCGTCGAGATCGCGAACCCCGGGGTCCTCACGAGCGCCGCGTGGGCAAGCGCCGTCGACGCGGGACGCTGGCCCGCGGAGGTGCGGCCGTACACCCGCAATCGCCAGCACACGTTGCACAAGGTGCTGAAGTAACCCGGCCGGGTTCGCGCCTTCGCTCGATCCACCAGCAACTCGTCGGCGACGCGGATGTTCTCCACGATGCCGTCGGGCCCGGGTACGAACCATTCGGGTTTCAGCTCGGCGGACGACGGCAGGAAGGCGAGCGCTCGTATGGCTCTCTCGCCGTTCTCACGCGTAGCCTCGAGCAGGACATCCACGTCCTCGGTGGCACGCAGGTAACCGTTCAGCCGGACCGCCTGTCCGCCCACGAGCACGTAACCGACGCCTTCGTCCCGAAACCGGGCAAGCAGCACGAGCAGCGGGTCCGGCGCGCTCATGCTCCGTTCAAGCGGCGTGCGATCGCGGCCTGGCGAGCGGCATCCAGACGGTTGCAAAACTCCTGTCAGGCCGCTGCGTGGGCGGGTTCCGGCGAAAGTGCCACGGCGAGAGCGTCGTCCACCCGTTCCAGCCACACGAACCGGAGCTTCTCCCGCGCGTCGGCCGGGATTTCCTCGAACTCGCGCCGGTTCCGTGCGGGCAGCATGACGGTGGTGATGCCCGCCCGCAGCGCCGCCAGCACCTTCTCCTTCACGCCCCCGATGGGCAGCACGAGGCCGCGCAGGCTGATCTCCCCGGTCATCGCGACCTCGCTCCGGACCGCACGCCCGGTGAGGAGCGAAGCGAGCGCGAGGAACATCGCCACTCCCGCGCTCGGGCCGTCCTTGGGTGTGGCGCCCGCCGGCACGTGAACGTGAATGTCCGATTTCTCCAGCACGGCCGCGTCGATCCCGAGCGGGTCTGCCCGTGACTTGATGAGCGAGAGCGCCGCCTGCGCGCTTTCCTTCATCACGTCGCCGAGCTGCCCGGTCAGGATCAGCTTGCCGCCGCCGGGCATGCGCGTCGCCTCGATGAAGAGGATGTCGCCCCCCACCGGCGTCCACGCGAGCCCGGTCGCGACACCCGGCTCGGCCGCCCGCATCGCGACTTCCGCCTCGAATCTCCGCGGCCCGAGGATCTCCGCGACCTGCGCGGCGGGAATCCCCATCTGCCCGGCCATGCCCTCCGCTATCCGCATGGCGACATGACGGAAGACGGTGCCGATCTCGCGCTCGAGGTTGCGCACCCCGGCTTCACGGGTGTAGTCGCCGATGATCACCCGCAGCGCGTCGTCCCCGATCTCGCACTGCCCCGGTTCGAGGCCGTTCGCCTCGAGCTGGCGCGCGACGAGGTAGCGGCGCGCGATCTGGAGCTTCTCTTCCTCGGTGTAACCGGGAAGCTGGATCACCTCCATGCGGTCGCGCAGCGGCCCCGGGATCGTGTCGAGCACGTTCGCCGTGCACACGAACATGACGCGCGAGAGATCGTAGGGCACCCCGAGGTAGTTGTCCCGGAAGGTCGAGTTCTGCTCCGGGTCGAGCACCTCCAGCAACGCCGAGGCCGGGTCGCCGTGGAAGCCGCCCGCGCCGAGCTTGTCCACTTCGTCGAGCATCATCACGCAGTTTCGCGTGCCGGCCTTGCGCAGGCCCTGGATGATGTTGCCCGGCAGCGAGCCGATGTAGGTACGGCGGTGGCCGCGGATCTCGGCCTCGTCGTGCACGCCGCCCAGGCTCACGCGCGAGAACTCGCGCCCCGTCGCCCTTGCGATGCTCTGGCCGAGCGAGGTCTTGCCCACGCCGGGCGGGCCGACGAAGCAGAGGATCGGGCTCTTGCCGGAAGGGTTCAACTTCCTCACCGCGAGGTACTCGAGGATGCGCCTCTTGACCTTCTCGAGCCCGTAGTGGTCGGCGTCGAGCACGCTTCGCGCGGCCGCGATGTCGATCGGCGCCGGGTCCGGGTTGCGCCACGGCAGCTCGGTGAGCCAGTCGAGGTAGGTCCGCACCATCGAGTGCTCGCCCGCGCCCTCGGGCATGCGCTGGAGGCGCTTCAGCTCCTTCCGCGCCTGCTTCTCGACCTCCCCGGGCATGCCCGCTTCCGAGATCGCCTTCTCGATCTCGGCGAGTTCCGCGGCGTTCTCCTCGCCTTCGCCCAGCTCCTTCTGGATCGAGCGCAGTTGCTCTCGGAGCAGGTGCTCGCGGTTTCGCTGGTCGATCGATTCGCGGGTGCGTTCGCTGATCTCCTGCGTAAGCCGCAGGACCTCGGCGCGCCGCGCAAGGTGCGCGAGCAGCTTCTCGATGCGCTCGCCGAGATCGAACGTCTCCAGCATGGCCTGCTTCTCGTCGATGGCGGCGTCCATGAGTCCGGCCACGAGATCCGCGAGCCGGGCGGGAGCGGTGATGCTCTCCAGCCCGGCGACCATCTCCTCGGGCACCTGCGGCAGCATCCTCAGGATCTCGACCGCCCGCTGCTTCAGGGCGAGCGCGTGCGCCTCGATTTCCGGGCCGCGGGCGGCCTGCTCCGCGATGCGCTGCACGCGCGCGACGGGAAACTCCCAGCCCTCGAGGAACTGGACCACGCGGAAGCGTTCCTCGCCCTGGGTGACGATGTGGTGCGCGCCGTCCGGCGCGCTCACGTAGCGCAGGATGGTGCCGGTGGTACCGACCCAGTGGAGGTCGTCCGGGCCCGGGTGGTCGATCTCCCTGCGGCGCTGGAGCAGCACGCCGACGGGCTGCTGCGACCGGAGCGCATGCTGGGCGGCGACGCGCGAGCGCTCCCGGCCGATCGTGATCGGAAGGACGACGCCGGGAAAGAGCACGAGATTCCTCACCGGCAGGATGATCACCGCGTCCTCCGGCAGGGCGCGCGGCTTGTGCTCCGCTCGCGCGGACTGCGCACGAACGGATTCCACGCGTGCTCCGTCTTCGGCCCGGGCCGGAATGACCGTAGTGTCCCTGCTCATCTGCGTGCCTCCACTATCGCTTGCGCAGGATCACGACGAGGCAGCCGTCCACCCACCTCGTGCCCGCCGCCGTGAGCGCAGCCGCCGGTAGCGGAACGCGCCGCTCGAAGCGTCCGTGCGGAATCTCCAGGCGGCGTATGTCGCGCGCCCGGTCGTCGAACGGCACCCGGCGCTCGGCGCGGATCAGCAGCGCGCCGCGCTCGAGAGCGACTTCGGCCGCGCCGTGCGCGACGCCCGGCAGCGCAACGACGACCGCGATCTCGCGCTCGTCCTCGAACACGTCCACGGGAGGCTCCCACGCGGGAGGCGCCCCCAGCCGGTCGAACCGGAAGAACTGCCGATGCAGCCGGTCGGCCTGCTCGAGCATGCGGCAGGCTTCGGCCCACATCCGTGCTGTCGAATCGCGTGTCGTCATCGGGTCGTCCGCGAGCGCTCCGGCGAAGCTCTCCCGGCGTACATGGGGACGAAACCTGGCGGCGCAAGGCGAGGCGATCTCCGGCGGGGCGAAGCGGGATGGAACCGGGAAGCGAGACGGCGGCCCGCGGGAGCCGCGTGGCTGCGCCGCGATCAGGCGCGGCCACGCGCAAGGGGGCCCGCGCGTGGCCCTGAATCCGGGCGGGGGCGGCCCGGCGTGCCCCCGCGCCTGCCGTTCAGGCGGGCTTCAACTGATCGGCGGAGGACTTGCCGTCCCTGCCACGCACGATCTCGAACTGCACCTTCTGGTTCTCGGCGAGCGTTCCCATCCCGGCGCGCTCGACCGCCGAGATATGCACGAACACGTCCTTCGAGCCATCTTCCGGCTGTATGAACCCGTAGCCCTTGGTCTTGTTGAACCACTTCACTTTCCCGATCGGCACAAATACCTCCTCTGGATGGGCGAACGCGGTGCGCCGCTCGCGCAGTGTAATCCATCGTGTCCCGTGGCGCACCACGCGGGGCGGGCGGGTCGCGCGCGGCGCGGCGCACCCCGTTTCGCCGGCGCCCCTACTTCCCGAGCGTCGTGCCGAGCGCGGGCAGCCACGTGGCGACACCCGGAAAGGCGGCGATCACGACGACGACGCCGAGCAGCGCGAACCAGTAGGGCACCGAGCCGCGGAAGATCTCGCCCACCGAGCCTTCCTCGGGCAGCGCGGCCTTCACCGTGAATACCAAGATACCGAAGGGCGGCGTGAGCAGCCCGCATTCGATCGCGAGTATGCCGAGTACCGCGAACGCCAGCGGGTCGAAGCCCACCGCCGCCGCGACCGGCGCGAACACCGGCACGGTGAGGAGAATGATCGAAATGGAATCGATCAGGCAGCCGAGAACGAACCAGACCGCGACCATGATCGCGAGCACGCCGAAAACGCCGAGGCCCGAAGCCAGGAAAAGCTCCTTGACGGCCCCGGTGACGCCGGTCATGGACAGCACGCGCGAGTAGAGCTGGGCGCAGAAGAGCAGCATGAGCAGCGGCGCCGAAGTGCGCCCCACCGCCAGCACCACCTCGTAGATCTCCTTCGTCCCGAGGCCCTTCCACAGGGCGAGCAGCAGCGCGAGCGCGGCGCCCACCCCGGCGCCCTCGGTCGGCGTGAAAAACCCGAGCCAGATGCCCCCGAGCGTCGCCGCGATGAGCAGCAGCACGAGGAGCGTGCTCGCCAGTACCTCGCGAAACTCCGCGTCCGTGAGCGCCGTATCGCCCCCGCCATCGCGCGCGGCCGCCTTCGTCCCCGCGCCCACCCGCTCCGGCTGGAACCAGGCGACGCCGAGGATGTAAAGGCAGTAGAACGCGACCAGCACGAAGCCGGGGAATATGCCCGCGATGAAGATCTTCCCGATCGCCTGTTCGGTCAGCACGCCCCACACGATCATGAGCACCGAGGGCGGGATCAGCATCCCGAGGCAGGCGCTGCCCGCGATGCAGCCGAGCGAGAACTTGCGTTCGTAGCCGTGGCGCTTCATCTCGGGATAGGCGATGCGCGAAAAGGCGGCGGCGGCGGCGATCGAGACACCGGTCACGAACGCGAAGACGGCGTTCGCGAACACGGTCGCGATCGCGAGACGGCCGGGCAGGAAGCGCGTCAGCCGGTTGATGAGCGCGAACAGGTCGCGCGTCGCCCCGCACTTCGCCAGGAAATCCCCCATCAGCATGAACAGCGGAATGACCGCGAAAACGTAGTCGCGCAGCGACTCGTAGGCGGTGTTGGCGATGAAGTTTCGCACCACCGTCATGTCGCCCTGCATCATGTAGATGCCGGCGACAGCGCCCATGCCGAGCGCGACGGCGACGTGCACGCCGGCGAACACCATCACCATCATGATGGCGAGCAGCGCGAACATCTCTACCGTGCCGAACATGGGTGTCGTCCTCGTGCCGTGGACACGCGCGGCGGAGCGCGGCCTAGGCGACTCTCTCGTCGAGCGCCGGGCCGGCGGGCGGCGCGGGCGGGGCGCCGGAGACGAGAGAGCGCGCGCGCTCGAGCGCGAGCAGGAGGTAGTTGAACGCCGCGAGGAAGCTGCCGAGGACCACCAGGAAGCGCGCGGGCCAGACCGGCACCCGCAGCGCCCCCTCGCCCTCGAACTCGCCGGAAACCCACGCGTAGTGCGCGGGCTCCACGCTCCCCCAGACGATGAGCGAGAAGAACGCGACGCCGAGCAGCGCGCCGAAGAGGTCGCAGGCGCGCTTCACCGGCGCCGGCAGGTAGACGTGCACGGCGTCCACCCAGATCATGCCCCCGCTGCGGATCGCGTAGGCGGCCTGCAGCCACAGGATCATCACGATCGAGCCCGACACGATCTCGGGCGTGCCCTTCACGGGGCTGTTGAAGACGACGCGCCCGATCACGTCCGCGCACACGAGGAAACAGAGCAGGAAGGCGAGCAGCGCCGCCGCGGCGAGCAGCGCGCGCGCGATCCAGTCGTTCAGGCGAAGCAGCACGCCGGCCTTGACGGTGTGAGTGGTGACGCGCGCCGGGGAGGCGGTGCCGGAACGCGACCCGCGCGCCGAACGGCGGCGAACCGCCCGTTCGAACGCGCGAACGCGAACCGCAGCGATGCTTCCGGATTCGCGGCTACTTGACCGGGTAGCGTACCGGCCACTTGTGGCCGAGCTTCTCCGCCTGCTCGAGCGCGAGCTTGAGCACCTGGGTCCCCGGCAAGCCCTTCTTGTCGAGTTCGGTCGCTTTCTCCTGCGGCCAGCCCTTGAGCGAGTTGGCCCAGTCGACGCGCACCGACTCCGGCACGGCCTTCACCGTCGCGCCGAAGGACTTCAACTGCTCGACCTGCCTGGGATAGTTCACCTTGTTGACCGTGCCGGTCTTCGCCTCGTACTCCCGCCCGACTTCGAGGATGATGTCCTGTACTTCCTTCGGCAGCTTCTTCCAGCGCGCCGAGTTGATCGTGAGCCCGTGCCAGGTGATGGCGCCAAAACCCACCTCCGTGTAGAACTTGCCGACCTCGTAGAGCTTGAAATTGACGTAGCCCGACGGGAACATGATCCAGCCGTTATAGACCCCCGTCTGCATCGAGGTGTAGGCGTCCGGCAGCGAGGACTGCACCGGCGTCGCCCCGGCGTACTCCAGCCACTTGAGGTTCAACCCGGCCCCCGCGAGCTTGCGGCCCTTCAGGTCCGAGACCTTGCTCCACTCGAAGGAGGTGCCCAGGTTGTAGCCGTTGTCGGCGATCAGCGCGATCAGCTTCTGGCTGAAGCGGTCCTCGAACACCTTCGACATATAGGGCACCTTGTCGTACACGGCGCGGGCGAGCTTCACGCTCACCTCCGGGTCCATGGTGCCGAACGGAAGCATCACCTGGAACGCGTGGAGCGGCAGGTTCGAGGGCTCGAAGCAGAAGCAATAGCCGCCGATGTCGATGATGCCGCTTTGCACTCCTTCGAGCGTGTCGGCGACCTTGACCATCGCGCCGCCGTAGCCCTCGATGAACTCGACCTTGTGCTTGGTGCGAGCCGCGACGCGCTTCGTCACCTCCGGCACGAAGAAGCTCTGCATCAGGTCGACGTAGGTGTTCGCGGGCGGATGTCCCGAGGCGATGCGCAGCTTGATGTCCGCGGCATGCGCGGGCGCGCCAATCCCTCCAGCCACCGCCAGCGCCGTGACACAGGCCGTGAGCAGCGTGCGTTTCATTTTCTCCCCCTCCCGAGAGTTGATCGAAGAAGCGCATTGATGTTGCGCATTCCCGAAGTCCCTGTCAATACGGCGGGGAGCGGCGCCGGGCACGCGCCGATTGCCAACACGCCGCCATCTCGCTAGATTACGGTCCGCGGAACGATTCCGGTCCCAGCGCAAGGAGAACGCCATGGCGGTCCATTTCAATGAAAGCACGGTCTCGCGGGAACCGTTCGGCGCCGGCGCCGAACGCCAGCGCCTGCTCACCACGGAACGGGTGGCCGGCACCAACATACTGCTCGACCGCTGGACGCTCGGCCCCGCGGCGGTCACCGAAATCGAGGTCTCCGCGACGAGCCTCGTGTGGTGCCAGGTCCTGGAGGGCGAGGCACGGCTCGCGCACGCCGGCGGCGAAGAGCGCCTCGGCGACTCGCACCTCGTGTTCCTGCCGCCGCGCTTTCGCGGCACGCTCGCGAGCGGCGCCGGCGCCGTGCTGCTTCACGCCGAGGTGCCGAACGCCGCCCGCTTCGACCCGGCATTCGCGACCAGCCCGCCGGCGCTCCGGATCGTGGACTGGAAGAACGAGCCGGTGCTCGACTCCCAGCACGACGCCCGCAAGCGCATCTACGTGGTGACCCCGAAGCTCTTCGGGGTGAAGGCCATCAAGGGCGAAATGATCATCTATCCCCCCGGCACGAAGGCGTCGAACCATCATCACGAGGGCGCCGAGCACTTCATGTATCTCACGCGCGGCAGCGGCACGGCGCACGCGAACGAGGAGCCCTTCCCGGTGCGCAAGGGCGACCTCGTCTACTACGCGGAAGGCGAGCGCCACTACTTCGTGAGCGACGGCGCCGAGGACATGGTCTTCGTCGAGTTCTTCGTGCCCGGCGAGTTCCGCACGGTGTGGGCGACGAACGAACCGGTGTGCACGTGGCTGCCATCGGGACGCAACATCCGTGGCGAGAAGCCGGCGCGGGAGATCCAGGCGCACGGTGGCGCGGACTCGACGAGCGCGCAGGACGTGTGAGGAGAGCGGCCAGCGGTCAAGTTCTGTTGCTGCGGGCCGGGATGATCGCCGCCCCGACGAGTACCGGCGGCCGGCGGCCTGCTCCCGAGGGCCGCCGCGGACCCTGAAACGTCGTGGCATACCGACTCATGCGGATGCGGCTCATCCTGGTGACCCTGGTGCTCGCCTGCGCCGGATCGGCGCCGGCGCAGGAGCGCTTTTCCATCTTCGTACCGAGCGACCAGGAGAACGTGGAGCGCATGCTGAAGCTCGCCGAGCTGCGCGAGGGCGACGTGGTCGTGGATCTCGGTTCCGGTGACGGGCGCGTCGTGCTGAGCGCGGCGCGGATGAATCCCGGGGTCACGGGCTGGGGCGTTGACATCGATCCGAAGCTCGTCGCCGAATCGAACGCCGAAGCGAAGAAGCAGGGCCTCGCCGGGCGCGTGCGGTTCATCCACGAAAACGCGTTCGACACCGATCTCTCGAAGGCGAGCGTCATCGCCATGTGGTTCTGGCCCGAGATGCAGCGGCTGCTGCGCCCGGTGATCCTCGCCCGGGCGCGTCCCGGCACACGCGTCATCACCAATATCTGGGACCTTGGATCGTGGCCGCCCGACCGTGTCGATACGAACGGCTCTCCCGTCAGCATGTGGGTCGTGCCGGCGCGCGTCGCAGGCTACTGGAACTGGGATCTCAGGATCGGCAAGCGGGCGGTCTCGTACTCGGCGATCGTGGAGCAGCGTTTCCAGGCGATCGAGGGGGCGGTGCGCACCGGCATCCGGAGGGAGCTCTTCCAGGACCCGAAGTTGAACGGCGAGAATATTTCGTTCGGCCTGTCCTTGACGATCGACGGGCTGGGCTTCACGCGGCATGAGTTCCGCGGCAAGGTGCGGGACGGGGTCGTCGAGGGCACGGTACGCGTGTCGCTGCCGCCGCACGAGACCTCGATGGAACTGCCCTGGCGTGCGATCCGGTCGGAGACAACCACCTACTTCGCGCCGACCGGAACGAATATCCCGGCGAGCCAGTAACCAGTGGTCAGTTGGCAGTAACAGTAGCGAGTTGGCGGTAGTGGGTTGGCAGTAGTGGGTTGCGGGCGCCCGCCCGCCACCCGTTACTGGCTGCGGCCCCCTGACTACTTATCCCTGCCACACCCCGTAGCCCTCCTCGCGCAACCCGATCGCGAGCTCGACCTCCATCTCGCGGGCGGCCTCGTAGGGCATGGGGTTGTAGCACTCGTAGAGTTCCGGCATGAGGCGCAGGCCGTATTGCCGGACGTAGCGGTTCGCCTTGATGCCCGCCTTGTGCTTGTCGAAACGCACGTCGGGACTCTGCCCGGTCATCCCCACGTAGACGCACGGCTTCGCGGGATCGTGGCCGGGATTGCAGCGCCGGAATCGCGACTCGTACCAGACTTCCTTCGCGAGCAACACGACGTACACGGAGTGGTGCCAGCGCCGCGCGCTCCCGCCCCGCGGCGCCCGCGCCGGGCGAGAGCGATTCCGAACGCCACGATGCCCGCCGCCCGGGGGCGCGGCGGCGGCCGGGAACGCGAACGCCGCCGGTCGTGTCCGCAATGTGAAACTGCCTGCCATCGCCCCATCTCGCGCGCACTGCATCCGGGCGCGCCACCTATTGTAGACTTCCGCACGGCCACGATCGGACACGAATGGACGCCGCGGCGAAGCGGCGCCGGCGTTTGCCGCGACTCGCAGAGCGACCAGCGAACGGAGGATCCCCATGACGATGACCTACCACCCCTCGGCCGCGTTCCAGATAACCGAATGGGACGTCGAGTTCCGCAAGGCACCGAAACGCCAGTTGATGGCCCGCGTCTACCAGCCGCAGGCTCCGGGTCCGTTCCCGGTGCTGCTCGACGTGCACGGCGGCGCGTGGCACGACAAGGACCGGTTCGCCAACGTGCCGATGTGCCAGGCCGCGGCGCGCAGCGGCATGCTGGTGGTGGCGATCGACACCACGCTCTCGCACGAAGCGCCCTACCCGGCCTCGGTTCAGGACGTCAACTACGGCGTGCGGTGGCTGAAGCACCGCGCCCGCGAGTGGAGCGGCGAGGCCTCCACGATCGGCATTCTCGGCAGCTCGAGCGGCGGCCACGTCGCGCAGCTCGTCGGCATGCGCCCGCGCGATCCGCGCTACTGCGCGCTGCCGCTCGCCGAGGCCCCGCACCTCGACGCCACGGTCAACTACATCGCGACGCGCTCGCCGATCAGCGACTGCCACGCCCGCTACGAGCACATGGTGAAAACCAACCGGCCCGAGATGATCAGGAAGAGCAGGATGTACTTCGATCCGTGGGAGTCGATCTTCGAGGGCAACCCCATGCTGATCCTCGAGCGCGGCGAGAAGGTCTCGCTGCCGCCGATGCTCATCATGCAGGGGGAGCTTGATTCCAACGTGCCGTGGCGGATCTCGGAGAAGTTCGGCGAGCTCTACCGCAAGGCGGGCGGCGAATGCGAAGTCGAGATTTTCAAGGGCTGCGAGCACATGTGGATCCAGGATCCGGGCCCGCAGACCGACCGCGCGCACGAGGTGCTGAAGGCCTTCATCGCGCGGCAGCTCACGGCGCTGCGCAAGGCGGCGTAGCCCGCCCGCGGGCGGCATTTCCCGTCACCCGCAATCGTCACCTTCACCTCGTCACCCGTATTCGTCGCTTTCATGAGCGAATCCCGCACACCGATGCACGCCGGCGAAGCCGTCGCCGAGGCCCTGCGCGAGGAGGGCGTGGAGCGCATCTACAGCGTTCCGGGCTCGCACATCCACCCGATATACGATGGCCTGTCACGGGCGAAGTCGGTCCGGTTCATCACCTTGAAGACCGAGCCCAACACTTCGCTCATGGCCGACGCCTACGGGCGTCTGACCGGTAAGCCGGGCGTGTGCCTCGTCACCGCCGGGCCCGGCGGGCTGAATTCCATGGCCGGCGTCGCGCAGGCCTACGGCGCCGCGTCGCCCATGGTCCATCTCGCGGGAGCCGTGCCGCTCACGGCCGACAAGGAAGCCTTCCACGGCGTCGACGATCCGGCCTTCGTCCACGACATGTTCCGCAAGATCACCAAGTGGAGCGCGCGCGTCGAGCGCATCGAGGACATACCCGGGGTCATGGCGAAGGCGTTCCACATCTGCCGCAGCGGAAGGCCCGGGCCGGTGCACGTCGAACTGCCGCGCGTGTCGGACTACAGCGAGCACATCCTTCAGGAAGGGCGCACGGCGATCCCGGCCTACCGGCCGGTGCCCGCGGTGGTGCCCCGGCCCGATGCGGCGGCGGTCGATCGCATGGCGCAGCGGCTGATGGCGGCGCGCTCACCCGTCATTGCCGCGGGCAAGGGGGTGATCCGCAGGCGGGCGATGCGCGAGCTCTCGGAGCTCTCGCTGAAGCTCCAGGCGCCGGTCGTACACGCGCAGGACGCCATCGGCGTCATCCCCGAGTCTCATCCGCTCTTCGCGGGACACTTCCAGCACTACCGCAGCCATCCGCTTTGCGTGGAAGCCCTCGAGAGGACGGATCTCATCTTCGGGATCGGGCTGCGCGCGGGCACGGCCGAGATCTCGCAGCTTCGCGAGCGCGCGCCCGAGCGCGCCATGATGCTGGTCGGCTTCGACGACGGGAGAAACGACGGCTACCGGCGGGAGGACGAAACGGTCGCGGACCCGGCGCTGTTCCTCGCGGCGCTGCTCGAACGGCTCGGCGGCTACCAGCGCCCGCGCGACGAGGCGATCCTTGCGCGCATGGAAAGGGGGAAGTCGGCGCTGCGGGCGCGGCTCGTCGCCGAGAACGAACCCCACCGCGCCGACCGGCCGATCGACCCGGGGGTGGTGATGGAGGCGTTGAACGACGTGCTCGACGAGGACGCCGTGGTGGCGAGCGATGTCGGCAACTGCCAGATGTGGGCGCGCACCTTCCGGCGCATATCCAACCCCGAATCCTTCATGCAGTCGGGCGTGTGGAACGCGATGAGCTACGGGCTTCCGACGGCGATGGTCGCCAAGATGGAGTTCCCCGAGAGGAACGTCGTGGGGCTCGCCGGCGACGGCGCGTTCCTCATGACGATCGGCGACCTCCCGACCGCCGCGGAGTACGGCGCGAACATCCTCATGCTGGTGATGAACAACGGCTGCTTCGGGCAGACGACGATGCAGCAGCAGAGCCTCTACGGCCACGTCTACGGGACGCTGTTCCAGAGCCCGAACTTCGCGGAGATCGCGCGCGCGTGCGGCGCGGAGGGCATCCGCGTCTCCGATCCGAAGGACGTCAAGGACGCGCTCAACCAGGGGCTAGCCGCGACGAAGCGCCAGCCGGCGCTCGTCGAAGTGATGGCGGCCGATCGGGCGTATCCGAAACTCTAGTCCCGCCGCGCGCCGCTCGTCACTCGACGCGTATCCCCGCGCTCTTCACCACCTTGCGCCACTTCGCGATCTCCGCGCGTATCATGTCCGCGAACGCCTCCGGCGTGCTGCCCTCGGGCTCGAGCCCGATCGTCGCGAAGCGCTTCGCGAGCGCGGCCGACTTCAACACGCCGTTCACGTCGGTGCTCGCCTTGCCGACGATGGCGCGCGCCGTCCCGGCCGGATACAGCATGCCGTACCAGACGTCGAAGGCGTAGCCGGGGAAGCTCTCGGCGACGGTCGGCACCCCGGGTGCCGCCGCCGAGCGCCTGCCGCCGCTCACGGCGAGCGCGCGCATGCGGCCGGACTTGAGATACGGCACCACCGAGGAAATGCCTATCAGCTGCATCTGGATCTCGCCCGCGAGCATCGCGGTCAGGGCGGGGCCGGTGCCCTTGTAGGGGATGTGCGTCAGGTTCACTCCCGTCATGACGCGCAGGAGCTCGGTGCCGAGGTGGGACGAGCCCCCGCTGCCGCCCGAGCCGTAACGGATCTCTCCCGGCTTCGCTTTCGCCAGCGAGATGAGCTCCTTCATCGAATTCACGCCGAGCGCGGGAATCACCACGTAGACGAAGGGCTGCGTCGCGACGAGCGATACCGGCGCGAAATCGCGCCCCGGATCGTACGGCAGCTTCGAATACAGCGCCGGCGCGTAGGAGAACGCGAGGCTCACGAGTACCATCGTGTGGCCGTCCGGCGCGGCCCTCGCCGCGAGTTCCGTGCCGACCACGCCGCCGCTGCCGCCGCGATTGTCCACGACCACCGATTGCCCCCAGACCTGCGAGAGCTCCTGCGCGGCGAGGCGCGCGATGATGTCGGTGCCGCCCCCCGGCGCGAAAGGCACGATCAGTCGAACCGGCCGGGACGGATAAGCCGCGACGGACGGCTGGGCCGGCGCCGGGGCGGCCGGCAGCAGGAGCACGGCCCACGCGGCCGCTGCGATACTGGCTTTCATGCTGGTTCGTTCCTCCGTATCCGGTCAGCGCGCGCCGGCGGCGGGCCGCACCCGGCCCATGATCCACGCCGGCAGCAACGCCAGGGTATACACCACCGCGATGATGACGAAACTGTCACGGAATCCCATGGTGTAGGCCTGGGCGTAGATCACCTTCCCGAGATAATGGAGGGCGCCCGCGGACTGCACGTCGGCAGACGCGCCGGCTTGCGCCAGCGTCTGCTCGATCAGCCGCAGCAGATCCGCGGTGGCGCTGTTGGCGGAGGTCTGCAGCGCGGTCAGCGTGTCGGCATGGAAGAACGTGCGCCGGTCGAGCGTCACCGACAGCACGTTCACGCCGAAGGCGCCGCCCAGCTGTCGCGAGAAATTGATCATCCCCGCGCCCTGTCCCAGCTCCCCGGGGCGCAGCGCCTTCAGCGCCGCGAGGTTGAGCGAGGGCTTGATGAGGGCGAGCCCGATGCGCGAGAGCACGACGCACCAGGCGATCGTCCAGAAGGACGTGTTGACGTCGATGTCCGCCAGCCAGTACGCGGAGAGCGCGAAACACGCGAGCCCGCTCACGATCAACTTGCGCGCGGAAATACGGTCGCTGAGATAACCGCCGATCGGGAAGAACACCGCGAGGATGAGTCCCGCGGGCATGAGCAGCAGCCCGGCGGCGAGCGGCGTCAGGTGCTGCACCGTCTGCACGAACAGCGGCACGAGGTAGGTCGACCCGAACAATCCCGCGCCGAAGATGAACGCGACGCTGGAGGCGGCGGTGAACTGCACGTTGCCGAGAACCCGCAGGTTGACGAGCGGACGCGCCGCGCGCAGCTCCCACAGGAAGAAACCGGCGGTGGCGGTGGCCGCCGCCGCGAACAGCGCCACGATGTAATCGGAATGCCAGCCCTCGCGCTGGCCGTTCGAGAGCCCCGCCAGGAGCGCCGTCAGCGCGGCGCCGAGGAGCACGAATCCGGACCAGTCGAAGCGCGCCGGCCGCGCGCCCTCCTCGCGCACCGGCAGGAACATGCTGCCCATGAGGACACCCACCGCGCAAACCGGCACCGCGACGTAGAAGATCGCCCGCCAGCTGAAATCCTCGATGAGCAGGCCCCCGAGGGTCGGACCCAGCGCCGGGCCGATCACCACGCTCACTCCGAAAAAGCCCATCGCGCTGCCGCGGTGCTGCGGCGGGAACACCCTGAACAGCGTGTACATGGAGAGCGGCTGGAGCACCCCCGCCACCGCGCCCTGCACCACGCGCGCGAGGATCAGCACCGACATGTTGGGGCTGTGCGCCGCGAGAAGCAGCGCCGCGGCGAAGATGCAGAGCGCCCCGACGAACGTGCCGCGCACGCCGAAGCGCGTCATCAGCCAGTCGTTGAGCAGCATGCCGACCGTCATCGCCGCAAGAGTGCCGGTGGAGAGCCACTGCGCCCGGTCCTGCCCGACGCCGAAAGCGCCCATGATGTCCGGGATCGCGACATTGACCGAAGTTGTCGTGAGCACGGCCGAAATCGTGCCCAGCATCACCGTGAACGTGGCGATCCACTTGTAGCCGGGGCCGTAGCGGCTGAACAGTTCGTCAGTCGTTTCGGACGGCAATCGACACCTCCACCATCATGCCCGGGCGCAGCCGCTCGTCCTTCTCCGGGAGCACGATCCGGATCGGCAGGCGCTGGGTGATCTTGGTGAAGTTACCGCTCGGGTTCGGGTCGGGCAGCAGCGCGAACTTGCTCGTCGCCGTCTGGCCGACGCGGAACACCTCGCCCGCGAAAACAGCGCCCGGGTAGGCGTCCACGCGCACCTCGACCTTCATCCCGGGCTTGAGCAGGCGCACCTCGGTTTCCTTGACGTTCGCCTCGACCCAGATCTCCCTCGGATCGTGGAACATCAGGATGCGCTGCCCGGAGGAGACATGCTCGCCCTGCCTGACGAAGGTCATCACCACGCGGCCGTCGGAGGGCGCCGTGATGGTGCGATCCGCGATGTCGATATCGCGGCGGCGGATCTCGGCGCGAACTTCCTCGATCTGGTGCGCCAGCACGGCCCGCTGCCGGTCGAGCACCTGCACCTGCCGCCGGCTGCCGCCCGCGGCCGACAGCATGCCGCGCACTGCGGCGTAGTCCGCCTGCGCCTTGCGGTGATTCTCCTGGGCCTGCTGGTAGCTGGTGCGCGCACGTTCCATCGCCTGGGGCGAGAGCCACTTCGCGTCGGCGAGATCCCTCGCGCGCTGGAAATCGTCGCGCGCCTGCTTCACCTGCACCGCCGTCGCCGCGACCTCGGCCTCCGCGGCGGCGAGCCGGTTCGTCTCGCTCTCGTACCTGCCGAGCGTTTCCTGGTCGACCTGGCCGGCCTGCGCCCGCACCGCGCCGACCTGGCTTTCCATGGACTTCAGGCGCGCCACCAGTGCTTCGCGCTGGAGCACCGAATCGCGGTCGTCCACTTTCGCGAGGAGCTGTCCCTTCGTCACCACGTCGCCCTGGATCACGGGCAGCTCCGTCACCCATCCCGCGACGCGGCTGGAAATCGTGACGACCTCGCCTTCGATGCGCGCGTCGTCGAGGTAGACGTGATGCCACCGGAACCAGATCCAGTGCACGCCCCACGCCGCGAGGAGTACGGCGGCGATCCCCACCGCCCATGCCTTGCCGCGACCCGCCATGGCGGCACGGGCGGGCGCGAGCGCGTCGCGCCCGCCGCCGGATCGAGGCTCGGCCTGCGCCATGTAGGAGAGCCGCTACCCGGGGATACCGGGCGGCCTACCGCACCCTGTCCATAACCTGATCAGTTTAGGCCAGACGGCGGGTCGCAGGCGATACGGAAATTCCAGTATATGGGAGCACGCAAAAAGAAAAGCGCCCCGGGGACGCGAATCCGCGGGGCGCCGATGCTGCGGTACGGCAGCCGACCTACCCGCTCACCTTTCGGATGGATCCTGCGTTCGAGCCTTGCCGGTCGCGACTGCCTTGCTGGTCTCTCACGGGATCACCTCCTTTCGTGGTTGGGGGATTGCAGTCTAGCAGAAAGGACCGACGGCCGATCCGAATCCCCGCCGTTCGCCGGCCGGTGAGGAACGCTCCGGAAGGCACGATCGGCGCGGGCGGGCGCCGATCAGGCCGCGCCCATGAAGTCACGCTTGCCGAGATCGACGCCGTTGTGGCGCATGATGTCGTAGGCCGTGGTGACGTGGAAATAGAAATTGGGCAGCGAGCGGTGCTGGAGGAGATCCATGCCCGTGAACTTCAGCTCGCGGTCCGGCATCTTCACGGTCACTTCCTTCGCCTCGGTACCGTTCACCTGCTCCGGCTTGACGGTCTTGAGCCACGCGATCGTGCCCTCCACGCGCGCCACGAGATCGGCGAGGCTCTTCTCCGTGTTCTCCACCTTGGGAGCGTCCACGCCCGCGAGCAGCCCCGTGCTGTTCCTCGCGTGGTCGGTCGCCTGCTGCACCTGGCGCGCCAAGGTGAACATGTCGGGATAGAGGCGGTAGTTCACGAGGGTGCCTTCGTCGTACTTCTTCTCGTCGTAGAGTGCCTTCGCTTTCTTCAGGCACGCGGCCAGCCCGTTCAGCCGGCGGATGTATACGGGAACCGAAATCTCGTACATCGTAGCCATCGATGTTCTCCCCAGATGTTGTGAAACGAACCTCCCGGGACCGTGCCCGGGAAACCAGAAGCCGCCCCGAAACTCCCGCTGCCACCGGGAATACGGCGGTCGGGCGGGAAAACCCGCTCGCCCGCCACTCCCCGCCAATCACCGGCCTCAGAGCGTCGGGCTCCTTATCTCCCCTCCCAGCGCGACGAGCCCCCAGGGCGTCAACTGCGCGTCGGTGCTGAAGCTGAAATGACCTGCCGCCGCGTGCGCGTCGCGGTAGATCCGCTGCAGCGGGTAGCTGTCGTAGATGCCGTTCGCTCCCACCATCTCGTGCAGCAGGTCAACCGCCTCGACGCAGAGCTTCCCCGCCATCGCCGCGTTGCGCTTGTAGCGCAGCCGCGTCTCGAGATCGAGGCTGCCACCTTCCTCGTGGACGCGCTGCGCCTCGAGGATGTCCGAGCGCAGCAACAGGGCCGCCGCGTCGATCCGCGCGCCCGCCGCGCCGATCCGCAACTGCACCGTCTGGAAATCCCGCATCCTCGCGCCCGTGTAATTCGTGCTGCGGGACTTCACGAGCTCGATGGTGAGCTCCAGCGCCGCCCGTGCGTTGCCGACCTGGCAGCCGCCGATGCCGTGCCCGCCGAGCGCGGAGGTAGGGATGCGCAGGTGCGGATTGGGGTTGATCGCAAGCCCGGGCCAGGTGTGCCCCGGCCGGGCGAGGTGCATCGACACCGTCCGGTAAGCCGGCACGAACTCGTCCCTGCAGCGCACCGTCTTGCTGCTCGTCGCGCGCATGCCGAGCACCTGCCAGTCGTCCACGACCTCGTACTGCGACCGGTGCAGCAGGCAGTAGAGGTAATCGACGACACGCTCGCCCTCGCGCGCGGTGCAGGCGAGCATGCTCCAGTCGGAGTGATCGGTGCCCGAGGAGAAGTTCCACTCGCCCGAGAGCACGACGCCGCCCTCGGCGGGAACCGCTCGCCCCTGCTGGAAGGCGATACCCGAGGCGATGCCCGCGTCCGGATTCGGTCCCCACACCTCGGCCTGGGCCTGTGCGCCCCACCAGCCGAGGATGCGGTGGTGCGAGGCGAGATTGGTCACGGTCCAGCCGGCCGAGGCGTCGCCGCGCGAGAGGATCTCCGGGATGTCGAAATACGCGACGAACGGCAGCTCCATCCCGCCCCATGCCTTCGGCTGGAGGTAGCGCAACATCCCGGTGCGGTGGAGCGCATCCATCACCGCCGGTGTCAGCCGGCGCGCCTGCTCGCAATGCGGCGCCTGCTCGCGCAGGAACGGCACGAGCTCGCGCGCGCGCCGCATCGCCTCGTCGTAGCCGACGCCGGCAAAACCCGCCGGTTTCTCGGTGGTGTCCACTATGTAAACGGGGCTCCGCGCAAACGACCGCGTTGAAGGCCGGATGGTAGTGGTATTCCCCGTGCCGGAAAAGGGGCGCGGCCGCGAAGCGCCGCGGTGACCCGCGAGTGTTCCCCGGTCGCGACCGGCCCGGCGGGCTCGTTCGCGCTCACCCGCGATCCCGATTCGCCAGTGCACGTCTCGCGGCGGCGGCCGCTACTGCCCCCGGATACCCGCCTGCTTGATGACGCGGCCCCAGGTCGCGCGCTCGGCCTCGAGATGCGCGGCGAATTGCGCGGGCGTGGAGCCGATGCCCTCGGAGCCATCGGCGATCAGGCGCTTCTGCGTCTCGGCGGAGCGCGTCGCTTTCATGGCTTCAGCCGCGACGCGTTCGACGATGGGCCTCGGCGTGCCCTTCGGGGCAATCAGGCCGTACCAGTTCACCACGACCACGCCGGGCACCCCCGCTTCGCCGAGCGTGGGCACATCCGGCAATGCCGGCACCCGCTTTGCCGGCGACACCGCGAGGGCCCGCAGCCGTCCCGCCTTGACGTGCGGCTGCGAGGAGATAACGGTCGCGAAGGAGAGATCGATGCGGCCGCCCACGAGGTCGGCGTACGCCGCGCCCATGCCCTTGTAGGGAATGTGCGTCATCCGCGTGCCGGTCGCGACCTGAAAGAGCTCGGTGGTCATGTGGATTGGGCTGCCGATGCCGGACGAGGCGTAGTTCAGCTTCCCGGGATTCGCGCGCACGTATTTCACGAGCTCGAGCGCGCTCTTCGCGGGCAGCGACGGGTGCACCACGAGGACATAGCCCTGGGCGGTCACCTGCGAGACCGGCGCGAAATCGCGCAGGATGTCGTAGCGGGACTGGTAGAGCAGCGGATACATGACCGTGGTCGCGCTCAGCATCATCAGCGTGTGCCCGTCGGGCGCGGCGCCCGCGACGATGTCGAGCGCCGCCTGGCTGCCCGCGCCGGGCCGGTTGTCGACCACCACGCTTTGATGGAAGGCATCGGTGAGCTGCAGCGCGAGCGCCCGGGTCACGGCGTCCATGCCGCCGCCCGCCGCGAGCGGCACGATGATCCGCACCGGCCGCGCGGGATAGCCCTGTGCGTGCATGGCGAGCGCGGGCAGCGCCAGCGCGAGCGCGAACGCAATGGTGAATCCGGCCCGGTTCATGCTGGCTTCCGCGAAACGCTGCTGTAGCCTGTCATCTACCCTTTCGGACTTTCACCCCCGGCAGGCTGCTGCATGCAAAACCGCCCGCGGCGATCCGGCCTCAGGGGGTTTGCCGGAGCGAAGTCCGACCCTAGTCGCTCATCCGGGTCGCCCGCCACGTGCCGTCCGCGGCGTGCATGGCGTCGCCGGTCACGCTCCCGGTAAAGGCGACCCCGTCCACCGTGAAGCTCAGCCGGTCGCCGAAGAGGCGCCCATCCGTCACCGGCACGCTCGCGCCCTTCGAGTTCAGGGCTCCCGTCACCTTCTGGAAGCGCTGTTCGAGCGTGAGCTCACCCTGCGGCAGCCGCCACTTGCCCGCCACCCTGGCCGGCACGATGTAGAGATAGGCCGTGCACCAGCTGCCGCAGTCGCCGTCGGCGCGGCCGGTTTCGTCCGCCTCCCAGCCGTCGATGGTGAATCCGTTCACCACGATGCGGCTGCCGGGTTTCAGTTCGAGGAACTTGGGCGTGAGCCGGTTGAGGTTCTCGGTCAGCAGGAAGAGCGCCAGAACCGTCGCCTGCGAAATGTCGGCCTCGTACATGTCGCCCTGCACGAACTTCGCCTTCCCCGCGACGCCTTCCTTTTCCGCGAGGCGCTCGGACAGTTCGACCATGTTCAAGTTGTACTCCACTCCGAGTGCCCGCGCGCCGCGCCGGGCCGCGGCAATCACGTTACGCCCGTCGCCGGAGCCGAGGTCCATCACGAAGTCGCGCGGCGTGACCTTCGCCATGTCGAGCATCTTCTCGACCAGGGCGGGCGGCGTGGGCACCCACACGACATCCTTGCCCTCCTGGCCCACGACGGGCTCGAAGGGCTTCTCCGCGGCGGTCCCGGCCCCCGCCAACGCGCTCCCCACCGCGAGGCAGACCGCCGGCGCAAGTCTCGAAATGCGTTGCATCATGGTCACGGTAGCTCTCCCCTGCTGGATTCCGAAAATGACTGCCAAACGGCGTCCCGGCCGCGGCGAATGCCATCCCTGCCGCCGCCCATGACGCATTTTCCCCGATGCTCTCCGATAGTATTCCGGCGCGAATCTTACTCCGGCCAGCCGGCCACCGAGCCACCGAGGCGAGCTTACAAACAGTTAATGCCGGGCAGTCATTCCCCGGCGGCACCGGCTACAATCGGGGCCGCCCACCAACCCACGTCGCGGAAGGAGCGCACGCATGCTCATCGTCGATTCCCAAGTGCACATCTGGACGAGCGGCACCCCGGTGAACATCCACCGGCAGGTTCCGTCGTATACCGGGGACGAGCTCCTGCGCGACATGGATGCCGCCCGGGTGAACGCCGTGGTGCTGCATCCGCCAAGCTGGGACATGCGCGCGAACGAGGTGGCGCTCGACGCCGCTCGCCGCCACCCGGACCGCCTGGCCGTGCTGGGCTTCTTCGACATCGGCAAGCCGGAAAACCGCAAGCTCGTCGACACGTGGAAGAGCCAGCCGGGGATGCTGGGGTTGCGCTTCGCGTTCCTGCGGCCCGGCGAGGAGAACTGGCTCGTCGACGGCACCGCGGACTGGCTGTGGCCGGCGGCCGAGCGCGCGGGGCTGCCGGTGGGGCTGCTCTGCGCGAACCGGACGAAGGTGGTCGGCGAGATCGCCGCGAAGCACCCCGGGCTGAAGCTGCTCGTCGACCACATGGCCCGCCCGCGCGGCGCCCGCGACGACGCCGGGTGGGCCGACCTGGGCGATCTCCTCGCGCTCGCGAAATACCCCAACGTGGCGGTAAAGGCCTCCGGCGCGCCGAGCTATTCGAGCGAGGCGTATCCCTACCGCAACATTCACCCGTACCTGAAACGCATCTTCGACGCTTTCGGTCCCGCGCGGATGTTCTGGGGGACGGACATCACCCGCATGCCGTGCTCGTGGCGCCAGTGCGTCACCATGTATACCGAGGAGCTGCCGTGGCTGAAGGGCCGCGACCTCGAACTCGTCATGGGCCGCGCGCTCTGCGAGTGGATCGGGTGGAAGGTGAAGGGGTAGGGGATGCCAGCGCCGCGACGACCTGCCGGGGCGTGACGATGCGAAACGGCGGCCGGGGATCGCGGTCGCGCGCCAGCTCGAGGATGTCGCGATCGCGTGTCACGAGGTAATCGGCCCCGCACGCGAGCGCCAGGTCGAGAAATTTCTGATCGTCGGCATCCGCACAGACCGGCAGGAGTGCACGATCCGCCGCCGGCCGGCGCGCTTGCTCGCCCGCCCTTTCCCCTTCCTCCGTCATCCGCCCGCTTTCGTGCCCGACGGAAACCCTGCGGCACTCATCGAGGCATGCCGCCCGCGCCCCGGGCGCGAGCGTCCTGGCGCCGAACGAACGGGCAAGCACGCGGGCAAGTTCCGCCTCGACCTCTTCGTTCATGACGACGATCGCCCGCCCGGCGGCGACCGCCTCCTTGACCGGGGCAACGTCCGGATCGTCGAACACCAGCCAGTCGAGCCAGACATTCGTGTCGATCACCAGTCGAACCGGCGGGATACCGTCCTTCATCCCTCATCCTTCCGTTGTCGAGGGGCATATCCCCCGTTTCGCCGGTCGTTCTAAGATACGCCACATGGAAACGCACACCGACCGGCTCGACGAGCTCCGCGCCCGGCTCGCCGCCTTCGTCGCCGCGCGCGACTGGGACCAGTTCCACAACCCGAAGAACCTCGCGATGGCGCTCGCGGGCGAAGCAGGCGAGGTGCTGGAGCACTTCCAGTGGTTATCGTTCGACGAAGCCGCGAACCTGCCGGCGCAGGCGCGCGAGGAAATCGCCCTGGAGTGCGCGGACGTGCTCCTCTTTCTGCTCCGCCTTGCCGACAGGCTCGACATCGATCTCGCGGCCGCGGCGCAACGCAAGCTCGCGCTGAACGAGAAGAAATACCCCGTGGAAAAGTCGCGCGGGAGGGCGACCAAGTACGACAAGCTGTGATTGCCTCGACAGCGGCCGCTTACCGCCACATCTCCCGCAGCGCACCCGCGACGTCCACGCGCGGCCCCGCCCCTCGCGCATCCACCGCCCCGCCCGCCCCGGGCCAGGCGATTTCTTCCATGCATTTCAGCACCGCCGGCGTGACAAAGCGGCTGCGCGCGCCGTAGACGTGCCGCTCGCCGCCGGCGCGCTGCTGCGTGACGTAGTACCGGAGCGGCGCGACCAGGTGGAGATCCGTCTTCGCCCGCGTCATCGCGACGTAGAGCAGCCGCCGCTCCTCCTCGATCGCCTCCGCGCGTCCGCCCGCGAACTCCGACGGGAAGCTGCCGTCGGCGACGTTCAACACGTACACGGCGCCCCATTCCTGCCCCTTCGCGGAGTGCACGGTGGAGAGCACCAGCCAGTCTTCGTCGAGGCGGGGCGTGCCGGCGAGATCGCCGCTCGCCTGCGGCGGATCGAGCGCGAGCTCGGTGAGAAAGCGCTCGCGGGTCGCGAACTGCTCCGCGACGCGCTCGAGCTGAACGAGGTCGGCCGCCCGCACCTGCGCCGCCTCGTAGCGCTCCTCCAGGTACGGCTCATACCACTCCCGCACCTGCGCGACCTGACCTTGCCACGGCTCTTCGTGCGCGGCGAGCGAGACCATCAGCTGCGCAAAGGCGATCCAGTCCTCGGAGCGCGGCGCGGCACCCGGAAGAGCGCCCCATTCCCACCCGCTCGCCTCGAAGCGCGTCCACGCGCGATCCGCGCGCGCCGGCCCCATCGCGGGCAGGAGCTTGAGGGCGCGAAACGCCGCGAGACGATTCCTCGGATTGTCCGCCCACCTCAGCACGGCGAGCAGGTCCCTCACGTGCGCGGCCTCCAGGAACTTCAGCCCGCCATATTTCACGTACGGCACGTTCCGGCGCACGAGTTCGAGCTCCAGGAGGTCGGCATGGTGCGCGCTGCGGAAGAGCACCGCCTGGCGGCGGAGCGCGAGGCCGCGTTCGAGCGCCTCCAGCACGCACGCGAGAACGTATTCCGCCTGCGCCTGCTCGTCGGCCACCGTCACGTAGCGCGGCCGCTCGCCGCGGCCCCGCGTCGCCCGCAGATCCTTGCGATACCGCCGCGCGCCACCGGCGATCACCGCGTTCGCGGCGTCGAGCACGCACTGCGTCGAGCGGTAGTTCTCCTCCAGCGCGACGACCGTCGCCGGCGGCGAGAAACGCGCCGGAAACGACAGCATGTTCTCCACGGTGGCCGCGCGAAACGAGTAGATCGCCTGCGCGTCGTCGCCCACCGCCGTCACTCCCGAGCCGTCCGGGCGCAGGCGCAGCAAGATCCCCGCCTGCAGCGCGTTCGTGTCCTGGTACTCGTCCACGAGGACGTGGTCGAATCGCCCGCCGATCTCCCGCGCGAGTCCCGCGTCGGCGAGCATCGCGTGGAGGTAGAGGAGCAGATCGTC
Source organism: Burkholderiales bacterium (assembly GCA_020854035.1). Taxonomy (GTDB): domain Bacteria; phylum Pseudomonadota; class Gammaproteobacteria; order Burkholderiales; family SG8-41; genus SG8-41. The sequence continues at coordinate 37,411 of JADZGE010000075.1, forward strand.
GTAGTCGAGCGCCTGCATCGAAAGCTTGCGCTCGACATAGGCGCGAAAAAGGCGCGTGAGCTCCGCCTCCCACTGCGCGCACCACGGGAAGTGCCGCGCGAGGGTATCGCCGAGCGCGCCCTGCGTATTCACCTTGTGCGAATAGATAGCGAGGCAGGTGTCCTTGCGGGGGAAACGGCGGTCGAGGCGATCGAAGGCGAGGTCGTGGCGCACGATGTCGAGCAGGTCCGCCGCGTCGCCGCGGTCGAGCACGCTGAACTCCGGCTCCAGCCCGGCGCCGCGGCAGTAGACGCGGATCAACCGGTTGGCGATCGAGTGGAAGGTGCCCGACCAGGGCAGCCGCACCTGCTCCCACGCCCCCGGCGCGCCCCCGGAGCGCTCCGCGAGGATTGCGCCCGCGACGCGCTGCGCGCGGCGGATCATCTCCGCGGCCGCGCGCCGGCTGAAGGTGAGGAGCAGGATGCGCGCCGGCTCGACGCCCTCGAGCAGGAGGTGCGCGACCCGGTGCGCGAGGGTATTGGTCTTCCCCGTGCCGGCCCCGGCGACGATGAGGAGCGGGCCGGCACGGAACGAGCCGTCCAGATCGCGCGCGCCGTGGCGCGCCGCGCGCAGCTGGGCGGGGTTCAGGCGCTCGGGTGCATTGGCCGTGCTCACGCCCCGGATCATAAGCGATACCTGTATATATCTCCAGCCATGCCATCCAGAGTGCGGACGCGGGCGCGCGCGGTGCGGTATCATTCGACAAACAATCGACCATACCGAGGAGGCTTGCATGAGCATCGTTTCCGGTCGCTGCAGGACACTACCCCTCTTGCTCGTTGCCCTGGGTCTCGCCATGCCGGTGGCGCACGCGCGGGCGGCCGGCGATTTTCCGACCCGCTCGGTGCGCATCATCACGCCGGCGAATCCGGGCGGCACGACGGATTTCCTGGCCCGGCTGCTCGCCGCGCATCTCAGCAACCTCTGGGGTCAGCAGGCGATCGTCGACAACCGGGGCAGCGCTTCGGGCGTGAACGGCGCGGAAATCACCAAGAACGCCGCGCCCGACGGCTACACGCTGTTCATGCCCTATCATCAGCACACGGTGAACGCGTCCCTCATTGCCAGGCTGCCGTATCACCCGGTGGACGACTTCACCCCGATCACCCAGATGACCGAGGGCGGCCTGCTGCTCGTCGTCAACCCGTCGCATCCGGCGAGGAACGCCAGGGATTTCGTGCAGTGGGCGCGGACCACGAAGGAACCGATCAACTTCGGCTCGGCCGGTATCGGCAGCGGCGGCCACCTGGCGGGCGAACTGTTCGCCCTGATGCTCGGGATCAAGCCGCAGCATATCCCCTACAAGGGGACCGGGCCGGCGATCGTCGGCCTCCTCGGCGGGGAGTATCACTACAACTTCATGGGATTGACGGGCGCGTTCGCGCAGGTACGCTCGGGCAAGCTGCGCGCCATCGCGGTGACCACACGCAAGCGGCTCGACACCGCCCCGGACATTCCAGCGTTGGGGGAGGTGTTGCCCGGTTTCGAGGTGGTGGGCTGGTATGGCGTGGCGGCGCCGAAAGGCCTGCCCAAGGCACTGCTCGACAAGATCCATGCCGCGATCGTGTCGCTAGTGAAGTCGCCCGAGTTCATCAAGACCATGAAGGCGAACGGCTCGGACGCCAAGAGCAGCACGCCCGAAGCGTTTCGCGAGTTCATGCTGGCGGACATGAAGAAGTGGGCGGACGTGGTGAAGCGAGCCGGCATCAAGGCACGATGAGCGCGCGGGCGTCGCCCCTCGCGGAGTCGCGCGCAGGTTGAAGAGCGCGCCGGCGAGGTGGAAGGCGCCGCCCGCGCCGGTCGAGGCGAACGCGAAGCCCCACGGTTTCGCGCGGGCTGCCGCAGCGAGCCGTCACCCCCCGCCTCGTCGAACGCGCCCGCCACGGTTGTCCGTCACGCCTGCACCTGCCCGGCGCCGGTGAAGATCCGCTTCGGAATCGCGCCGTACACCATCAGCACGCCGTTCACCGCCTCGCCGATGCGGAAATCCACGGCAAGGCTGCAGACCGTGTAGGCCTCCTTTGGCGACAGGCCGCGCCCCTGCAGGAAGGCGACCGTCTCGCGCACGGCCGCCTTGAGCGCATCGTCGAGCGTCGCGGCCATCCCCATCGTGTAGTGGTGGGCCGCGTCCTCGGCGCGCGGCGAGCGCATCGCGCCGCCCGCCCCCGGGTGCGCGATCAACTGCACGGTCGGCGTGAGCGAGATCTCGATCGCGGTGCCGTCCACTTCGCCGTCGCCCTGGCACGCGTGGCCGTCGCCGGTGTAGAAGAGCGCGCCCTCGTTGAACACGGGCAGGTAGAGCGTGCTGCCCGCGGTGAGGTGCCGGAAGTCGATGTTGCCGCCGAATGCCCCGGGGGGTTTGGTGGAGACGCGTTTCAACCCGGGGGGCGGCGCGACCGCCACGATGCCCATGAACGGCGCGAGCGGAACCTCGACGCCGGGTCGAACGAGCGCCACCCCGCGGGCGAGGTCAAGCGCAATGACCGTCTGCTCCGCCCGTTCGAGGAGCTCCGGCGCCACCCCCGCGCCCGGCCCGGTCGCGTTGACGCCGTACGGAACGCGGATCGCCACATCGAGGATGCGCACCTCCAGCATGTCCCCGGGCCGCGCGCCCTCCACGAATACCGGGCCGGTCAGGAGGTGTGGCCCGGCGCCTTCTCCGCGCGTGACGCGCCGGTATATCTCGATCGCGTCGGGCAGCACCTTCCCGGCGGGGATGCCGGCGCGCGCGAAGAACGTGACCGGATCGTCCGTCGTGTTGATGCCCTGGTGCGTCACCGTGTCGATGCGCAGCACGGCGCCCGATTTCACGCGCCGCACCGGGTCGCGATCGGCGGCAATCCAGCCCCAGCTCACCGTTTCGGGCGTGGAGCGGAGCACGGTTTCAGTCATAGTCATGGCGGGTGGCATTCCATTCCGGGGGTGTTTTCCCTGCCTCGCGGGCCGCGCGGCTCACGCCGCCCTGACCGAGGGCAGCCCCGCGAGCGCCATGGCGAGCTCGGCCTCGTCGTACTGCTGATCGGTCAGTTTCCCCGCGAAATAGTCGATGTAGGCCTGCATGTCGAAGTGGCCGTGGCCGCAGAGGTTGAAGAGGATCGCGCGCGACACGCCCTCCTCCCGGCAGCGCAGCGCTTCGTCGATCGCGCCGAGGACGGCGTGGTTCGCTTCCGGGGCGGGCACGATGCCCTCGGCGCGCGCGAAGCGCACGCCCGCCTCGAAGCACTTCGTCTGCTCGCGGGCGCCCGCCTCGATCAGGCCGAGCTCCTTCACGTGGCTGACGAGCGGCGCCATGCCGTGGTAGCGCAGCCCTCCCGCGTGAAAACCCGGCGGCGTGAAGGTGGAGCCGAGCGTGTGCATCTTGGCGAGCGGCGTGAGATGCGCCGTGTCGCCGAAATCGTAGGCGTACTTGCCGCGCGTGAGGCTCGGGCAGGCGGCGGGTTCGATCGCGACCACGCGGACCTTCCGCCCGCCGCGCAACTGCGCCCCGAGGAAGGGAAACACGATGCCGGCGAAGTTGGAGCCCCCGCCGGTGCACCCGACGATCACGTCGGGGTAGTCCCCGGCGAGGTCGAACTGCGCGAGCGCCTCCTGCCCGATCACCGTCTGGTGGAGCAGCACGTGATTCAGCACGGAGCCGAGGGCGTACTTGGTGTCCTCGCGGCTCGCGGCGACTTCCACCGCCTCCGAGATCGCGATGCCGAGACTGCCGGGGTGCCGCGCGTCCTTCGCCAGCACCGCGCGGCCCGACTGCGTCTCGGTCGAAGGCGAGGGCACGCAACGCGCGCCGTAGGCCTCCATGAGCGCCCGGCGGTAGGGCTTCTGGTCGTAGGACACGCGTACCATGAAAACCTGCACCTCGATACCGAAGAGCGCCCCGGCGAAGGCGAGCGAGGAGCCCCACTGCCCCGCGCCGGTCTCGGTCGCGATGCGCTTCACCCCGGCCTCGCGGTTATAGTAGGCCTGCGCGACCGCGGTGTTCGGCTTGTGGCTGCCGGCGGGGCTCACGCCCTCGTACTTGTAGTAGATGCGCGCGGGCGTCTCCAGGGCCTGCTCGAGGCGGCGGGCGCGGAAGAGCGCGGTCGGCCGCCACTGCCGGTAGATGTCGCGCACCGGCCCCGGAATCTCCACTTCGCGCTCGGCGGTAACCTCCTGCGCGATCAGCGACATGGGAAAAATCGGCGCGAGGTCGCCGGGACCGACCGGTTTCATCGTGCCGGGATGCAGCACCGGCGGCGGGGGCGACGGGAGGTCCGCCACGATGTTGTACCAGTAGCGGGGTATGCGGGATTCGTCGAGGACAAACTTGATCGTGTCTTTCATCGTCGCACTCGGCGGTTGCCGGGACCGCGCCTGACAGTATAGCGAGCCCCGGAGCCGCGCAAGTTTGCGTCCGGTCGGGCATACGCGCTCTGCCCGGCCGGGACGGGGAACGGGGGCGTCAGCGTCCGCTGCCGGTCGCCGCCGGCGCGCCGCTGCCCCGCGCGCCGTCGTCGCCGGGCGCGTGCTCCCACTCGCGCCAGCCGTCGAGCAGCGGGAAATAGAGCCCCAGCCGGATCGGGCGGTCCTCGATCGCGCGCAGGAACCGGGCATAGCGCTCGAGTTGGGGCCGGTAGCGCTCCTGCTCGCGGTCGAGGAAGGCCGCAACGTCCCCGCCCTCGTGTCCGCCGGTCTTGTAGTCCACGATCCAGCGCGTGCCTTCGTCCACGAACGTCCGGTCCACGACCACGTCCACGATCCCGTCTCCGGTCACGCCCGTCAAGCGCAACTCCGACCGCGCGCCTTCGCGGTCCCCGAGCAGCCAGCGGCCGCGATCGCTCGCGAGCGTTCGCTCCAGCACGCCGGCAACGCGCGCGGCCGCGGATCCCGCTTCGCCGGGCGGCAATCCGCAGGCGGCGAGTTCGTCCCCGAACCTTGCGAGCACTGCACGCAACGCCCCCGCATCCCATCGGGCCAGTCCGTCCTCGGCGATGCGCTGCAGCCAGCGATGCACGACGCTCCCCACATGCCGGGCCGTTTCCCCTGCCCACGAGAACTCGATCTCGTCGCGCTCGCGCCCGGGTTCGCGCGGCGGGTCCCACGACACCCGGGACGGCGGCGGCGGCAATTGCCAGCCGGGGATCACACGGCGGAGCGACTGGTCGATCGCGATCGCGTCCGCCGCTCCCGCCTCGCCTGCGCCCGGGGATCGCGCCGCCGCGCCGGCGTAGACGGGCTCGAGCACCGGCCACAACTGCCGCAGCAGTGTGCGCTCGCCCGGTCGCCGGAGCTCGAGGGTGCCCTCCCCGTTCTCGGCGATCTTCGCCGCGCCGAGGAGATGCAACCCCTCGCGCGCCCGCGTGGCCGCGACGTACAGCAGGCGGCACGACTCCAGGCGCTCCTTCTCCATATCCAGCCTGCGCAGCCAGCGGTAGGTGAGGTCGCCATCGGTTCCGGCTTCGTCGATCGGTGCAAGCAGCAGGTCGGTTCTGCCCTCGCCACGCGGCTGCTCCGTCCACAGGAAAAGGCGCGCCTCTTCCGCGCGCGGTGCGCGGCCGAGACCGGGCACGATCACGGTGTCGAACTCCAGCCCCTTGGCCTTGTGTATGGTCATGACCTGCAGGCGTTCGTCCGCCTGAAGGTCCGGCAGCGCGTAGAGTCCGGAGAGCCCCTCCTCGAATCTCGTCGCGTTGGCGATTTCGCCGCCCTGCTCGTGCGACTCCAGGTAATCGAAGAAGATCTCCGCGTCCTCGAGATCGGTCGTGTCCTCGACGCAGGCCGGCCCGCCGAGCGCGAACCAGGCGCCCGCCACGCGCGCGCGCAGCGGACCGCGAAGGCGATCCGCCATGCTCGCCGCGACCACCGTTCGCACCCTCGCGAGCCGCGCGCGCCCGTCGTCGCCGAGCGTCGCGGTGAGCGCATCGTCGTTCATCGACTCCCATACGGTGCGGCGGTCGCCCGCGCCCGCCAACGCGACGAGATCGGCGAGCGTCAGCCCGCACCATGGCGCGCGCAGCACGGCAAGCCACGCAAGGCGGTCGGCGGGGTGTGTGAGCGCGCGGGTGAGCGCCAGCAGGTCCTGCACGACCGGGCGATGCCCGAGCTCCTCGATCTCGATGGCGCGAAAGCGCAGCCCCGCCTCCTTCAGCCGCGGAACGATTTCGCGCAGGTGCCCGCGATTGCGGACCAGGATCGCGACCGTTCCCGCCGGATTTCCGGCGCGCGCGCGACGGACGAGTTCCACGACCCGTCCCGCCTCCGCGTCGTGGCCGGATCCGAAGAACGGGTGCACCTCCACCGGCGGGCCCGGCTCTCCGGCGCGCACCGCGGTCGAGGGCGTGTACGGCACGGCCCCGGTTCCGACGTCCTCGCGTTCGGGGAGCACCCGGGCGAACGTCGCGTTGACCCACTCGACGATTCCCGCCTGCGAGCGGAAGTTGGCGGAAAGGGCGATGGGCTCGAGCAAGACACTCCCGAGCCCTTCGCGCCGTGCGCGCAGGAACTGGCCGACCTCCGCCTCGCGAAAGCGGTAGATGGACTGCATGGGGTCGCCGACCGCGAACACGGTGCGACCGTCGCCCGGCTCCCACCCCGCGGTCAACCTGCCGATGAGCTCGTACTGGCTGATCGAGGTGTCCTGGAACTCGTCCACCAGCAGGTGGCGGATGCGGTAGTCGAGCGCCAGCGCGAGATCGCTGGGCGCCTCCGGCTCGCCGAGCGCCGCGAGCGCCCCCTGCGACACCTCGGTGAAATCCACCTGCCCGCGCGACTGGAAAACGACTTTCAGCTGGCCGACCGCCACGGGCAGCAGGCGGGCGATCGCGCCCAGCACCTCCCACTGGTCCTCGGTGTAGCGCCCCGGCGGCAACCCGCGCATGTCGGAAAGCGCGCCGCGGAACGCATCATGCGCCTGCAGCGCCTCCACCAGGGCGCCCACCCGATCCTTCCACGCCTGCGCCGGCCTGCCGGTGGGGAAGCCCTGGTTCTTCGTGAAGGACTTGCGCCACCCGCCGTCCTCCCGCAGGAACACGCGCGCCAGCCGTTCCCAGTCCTCCGTCTCGTCCGCGAACGCGCCGTACCCGAGGTTGCCGAATGCGTAGTCGGCCAGCATCCTCCACTCCGCGCGCCACGCCGCGGGCAATAGTTCGCGCGCCCGCTCGAGCGCGCCGTGGCGCACGCGGCGCAGGGCGCCTTCCAGCCGGTCGCGATCGGTCCCGTGCACGTGGCGCAGCCAGTGATCCCGCCGCGCGAGCATGCCGGCGAGCAGCGCTTCGACCCGCCCCCTGTCGTTGTCCAGGTGCGCGAGCAGGCGCTCCACGTCGGCCCCGGTCGCGTCCTCCCCCTCGACGAGGGCGACGGTGGCACGCGCCGCTTCGAGATAGAGATCCGACGCGTCTTCCACGCTCTCGGGCTGGGCCCCGAAACGCGAGAGCACGGGCATCTGGCGCGTGAGGGCGGAACAGAGCGCGTCCATGGTCTGGATCCGGAGCCGGGCCGGATTCTCGATCAGATCCCAGCCGTTTTCCGCGTCGCGCGCGAGCGCGCTCCCCGCGAGCCCCAGGGTCACGCGCTCGTGCCCGGTCCCGGCGCTCGCGCCCGACCGTGAATCCGCCAGCGCCCGCAGCACGCGCCCGCGCATCTCGCCGGCGGCCTTGCGCGTGAAGGTGATCGCGACGATCTCCTCGGGATGCTTCACGCTCGAGAGCAGGCCGAGGTAGCGCTGGATCAGAAGCTCGGTCTTGCCCGAGCCCGCGGGCGCCTGCACGATGTAGGAGCGCGCCGGATCCAGCGCGCGCCGCCGGGCGTCGAGATCCGGCATCACCGCGGCGCTCATCCGGCGTCCCCGTCGAGCGGGTTCTCGATGCGCTCGTAGATGCGGCAGAAGGGCTTCACGTCGCAATAGCGGCAGGCGTCGGGGTAGCGCTTCGGGTCCACGCGCGCGTCGCCCGCCGCGAACCCCGCCGCGATCCGCGCGAGGTTCTCGCGCCACGCATCGAGCGCTTCCCGCCAGGATGCATGACGATCGCGGTAGGGCGAGTCGGCGAGCGCTCGCACTCCCGGCAGGAGATCGGCGTCGCGCGCGAGCGCGGCGAAGCGCATTTCGCCGGTGCGAAGCTGCGCGAACGCCGCCGCGACCGCGTCCGGTTCCGCGCCCACCACGTAGAGCGGCAGCTGCGGCTCGTCGGGCCGCTCGCCGAGCATGGCGCCGGGGTTCGCCTCGCCGGTCTTGTAGTCGATCACGATGCGGCGGCCGTCGTCCGTCTCGTCGACGCGGTCGAGCCGCGCATCGAGCGTCAGGCCGCCGAGGGCGATCCGGCGCGTGTCCTCCGTCGCCACCACGGTGAAGTCCGCACGCTCCGCCTCGAGCGCGAGGAAGTCGCGCGCGAGCCGCACGAGCCGCCGCTTCTCGATGCCGACAAAGCGGCCCGCCAGCACCGTCGGACGCTCGCGGCGGACACCGGCGATGGCCGCCTCCGCCGCCTGCGCGAGCAGCGAGTCGAGCTCGGCCGCGGAGATTGCCGCCAAACCGGCACGCGTGCGCAGCCGCGACCACGCTCCTGCCAGCACCCCGTGCGCGAGCGTGCCACGCTCCAGCGCATTCAATCCGGTGTGCGGCGCCGCCAGCGACTCGGCGCCCAGCCGGTGGCGAGCAACGGCCCGAAACGGACAGGCCGCCTGGTCCCGGATCACCGCGATGCCCCCGGGCGCCGCGCCGCGCACCGGCGGCGCGCCGGCATCCTCGCGGTTCTCCATGCAGCGCGAGACATGGACGACATCGCGAAAGTCCCGGTATCGGGGCAGGTCGAGCGCGGACTCGTGCAGGCCCGCGATCAGCGGGCTCGGCTTCAGTTCGCGGTCGTTTTCCCGCGTCGGGTGGCTCAGCACCACCTCGGCAGCCGAGGCGAGCCATTCGTGAGTGAGCCGGCGCGCGAGCGCGAGCATCCCCGCCGCCGAACCCTGCGGCACACCCGCCGCGCGCTGCAGCTCGACCGGCAGGAAGGGATTCGGGCGCGGCCCGCGCGGCCACGATTCGTCCGACAGGCCCATCACCCACAGGTGGTCGAACTCCATCCCCGTCGCTTCCAGCTCACCCAGCACCTGGATCGGCACCTCGGGCGTCTCCGGCTGGAACAGCGTATCGGCCGCGATCCGCCGCAGCCGCGCCGCGGCGTCCGCGAAACCGGTTCGCGGGAGGATTCGGTCGAGCCCGGCGAACTCGGCGAGCGCAGCCTGCCAGCGCCCGAGCGTCTGGAACTCGCCGGAATCGAGAGCGCGCTCGCCGGGGAATCCGAGGAGCGCCAGCGCCTCGGAGATCGCCCGGGCCCACGCGGAGGGCGCCTGTCCGCCGAAGAGCCTCGCCTTGCGGAATTCGGCAAGAGCGGCGAGGCGCCGCGCGAGGTCTGGACAGTCCGCGCCGGACCGGGCCACGAGCGCGACCAGGCGATCGAGCGCGAGCGCCGGTTCGGCGCGCGCCCTCAGCCACGAATCAAGGCGTGCTCGCGGCGAGAGTTCCGCCTCCGCGCCGCCGATGAACGGGGAGCGCAGGAGCCGGCTCACCGCGTCGAACGCGCTCTCGCGCCCCGCCAGCTCGAGCACGAGCAGCGCACACTGCACGAGCGGATAGGAAGCGAGTGGCGCGCCCAGGGAAAGGTTGAACGGAAACACCGGATGCCGTGTCCCCGGCAGCGCGTACGCGGGTTCCATCGACGCCCCGAAAATCCGCTGGATCGCGCCGCGGTGCTTCGCGAGGTCCGGCACGACCACGCCGATGCGCGCGCCCCCCGCCTCGAGGCGGGCACGCGCCCACGTCGCGGCGCGGCGAATCTCGTCGCTACTGTCGGCGCACGCGAGCCGCCCGCGCTCCCCGGTGCGCGGCGCCGGCCGCGCGCTCGTCACCTCGCACCCGGTGGCGGCCAGCGCATCGAACAGCGCGGACTGCCGGGGCAGCACCAGGTCGAACCCGTAGCGCACGAGCGCGCGGGGCTTGCGGATCTCCGGGCTGCCGAGGAGCGGCGCGACAACGCCCGCGAGCCGGGCGGCGTCGGTCTGGCGCTCGCGCCCGGTCACGGCGGCGTAGCGCTGCGACCACTCCCTGAACGCCCTGCCGTCCTCGTTCAGCGGGAAGCCCGCGATCCGCGGCGCGAGGCACCACGCGTGCGAGAGCTCCCACGCCTCGCGCGCGAGTGCGGCCGTCTCCGGGACGGCGAGGAGATCCCGGCCCGCGCCCGATTCGCGTACCACCGCTTCCCACAGAGCCTGTTCCTGCGCCGGGGCGAGCAGGACGGGCAGCGCCGCGGCGAGGCCGGAATGGAGCGCGTCGGAATACGCACGCTCGACGAATGCGGAGAGCGGCAGGATGTCGGCGGCGGGCCACACCTTGCCGCCCGATGCGAACCGGGCGAGGTCGTAGTCGCGCTTGAGCTGCGCCGCGAGGCGGCGCGTGGGCGTTACGATGGAGCATCCGGCTTCGAGGCGCGAGACGAGGTCGGCCTGCATGCCGGGAATTACGCGCCGCGGCGGCCGGCGGTGGCGCTACCGCCCGAATATGCCGCGCAGGATATTGACGCCGTCCTTGACCGGGTCGGGCGCGGGCGCCTGCTGTTGCCGCGCCGCGGGCTCGGGCGCCTCGTCGCGCTGGTCGCGCGTCTGGCGCCGGGCGCGGCTGCCGCGCCGCTCGTCGTCCGCGCCCTCGCCGAGCAGCGTGGACGCCGTGGACTTGTGGCGCACCTTGACCGTCCAGAGCTGCTCCCACGGCTGCTTCGGATCCTGCGGCCGCGGGGGCTGTACGAAATTCGCTTCCGGGCCGTAGGCGATGAAGTTGAGGATGGCCGCGCCGCCGGCACGCTTCACGACTTCCGCCGGGACGACGCATTCGGTCTGCTGCGGCGCCATGACCACCTTCTCGCGCACGAGACGGGCGACTTCGGCGGGCGGCACGAAATCGAGCAGCATGCCGCCCATCTCCTGCGACTCGCTCGACGACCAGAACACGACTTCGCTTTCGCTCTGCGCGCCCATGACCGTGGCGAAGTAGCCCGTCGCGTTGGGCACGGCATTCCAGCGCACCTGCGAGGCGCCCGTGCCGCGCGGGGACGCGGCGAGTTCGACGCGCTCCAGGAAATCCTGCCCGTCACCGAGGGCAAACCGGATCTCGGGAGTGTAGTTGCCGGCAACGCGGTGCTCACCCCGCAGCGACCCGCCCGCCGGCACCGGCCTCGCATCCTGCTGGTTGGGCCAGTCTCCGTAGGTCCGCGCGCGCGAGGGCGAGGGCCCCGCCGGAGCCTGGACGCGGCGCGAGGCAAGGCCCGGCGGCACCTGGCCCTGCCCGACGGCCGCGAAGTCGATCACCACCGGCTGGCCGGCGCGCAACATGTCGCCGCAACCCCAGAAGACGAGCATGCGCCCGCGCGGCTCGCCGGCGCTCTCCGGCAGGTGGCGTTCCGCGCGTTCGCGGGGCGCCTGGCGCGGGGTGAGAAGCGGCAGGGAGGCCCCCATGTTGAGCCCCTGCGGAACAAAGTGGTCCGCTCGCGGCGCCTCCGCGGGCGGGCGCTGCGACGCGAGCTCCAGGTGCATCCTGCGACCGCTCTCGGCCTGCCCGCCCATCATCCCCGCCATCGCCGGGCTCATGCCCGGCACGCTCATGCCCGCGGCGGTCTCCGCGCTCAGCCAGTACACCGCCACCGGCGGCTTGACGACCTGTTGCTGGGCGAAGGCCAGCGCCGGAAACGCGAAGCTCAGTGCGACCAGTGTCTTCATCGGTTGTCGGCCATTTCTATTTCTCCAGGAGGTGGGCTTTCTCTTTCACCTTGGCCCACTCGTCCGCGTCCTCCGGCGCCGCCTTCTTCTCGATGATGGGCGGCCACGCCTTCGCGAGTTCGGCGTTCAACGGCGTCCACTGGCGCTGCGCGTCCGGCACGTCGTCCTCGGCGAAGATGGCCTCCACCGGACACTCCGCGACGCACAAGGTACAATCGATGCACTCGTCCGGATCGATGACGAGCATGTTCGGTCCTTCACGAAAGCAGTCGACCGGGCAGACATCAACGCAGTCGGTGTACTTGCACTTGATGCACGACTCGGTCACAACGTAAGTCATAGTAATCCTTCGGGATTTTGCGGAAGTGACGGCGCGGGGCGCAGGGCCGCAACGCGGTGCATCATTCTAGCAAATGTCGCGCCGCCCGGCCGCCGCAGGCGCGCCTCGGACGCGCACCGCGGCACCGGCACGCCGCGGGACCCCGGGGGATGCGGGGTGCGGCGGCTTTGCAAAGCGCGGCGAAGTTGGTTAGCATAGCGCCGAAGAGTCCCGCGCCACACCCTCTGTGGCGGATTTCCGGCCCATCCCGAGGCAGGTTCCATGAGCGAGAATATCCATTACGTGACCGATGCGACGTTCGACCCGGAAGTACTGCAGTCCCCGACGCCCGTGCTGGTCGATTACTGGGCGGAATGGTGCGGGCCGTGCAAGATGATCGCACCGATACTCGACGAAGTAGCGAGGGAGTATTCGGGGCGCCTGAAGGTAGCCAAGTTGAACATCGACGAGAACCAGTCGACTCCGCCCAAGTACGGCATACGCGGCATTCCCACCCTGATGCTGTTCAAGAACGGCTCGGTGGAAGCCACCAAGGTGGGCGCCCTGTCCAAATCGCAGCTCACGGCATTCATTGACAGTCATATCTAGATCTCCACAGTTCTCCCGCAAGCGCCAGGGCGAGCGCCGCCCGGACCCGCACGAGGATGCGGGCCTCCCGGAAGCGGTCTCCGTCGCGCCTCCCGCCGGCCCCCCTGCCGCGCCGTCCGTTCCTCCCGCCGCCGCGCCCGATTCCACTCCCACAGAGCCGCGCTGTATGCACCTCTCCGACCTGAAGAACCTGCACGTCTCCGAGCTGCTGGAAATGGCCACCAAGAACGAGGTGGACGGCGCGAACCGCATGCGCAAACAGGAACTCATCTTCGCGCTGCTGAAGAACCAGGCGCGGCGCGGCGAGAGCATCTACGGCGGCGGCACGCTCGAAGTGCTGCCCGACGGCTTCGGTTTCCTGCGCTCCCCGGACACCTCCTACCTCGCGGGTACCGACGACATCTACGTGAGCCCGTCGCAGATCCGCCGGTTCAACCTGCACACCGGCGATTCGATCGAGGGCGAGATCCGCACGCCGAAGGACGGCGAGCGCTACTTCGCGCTGGTCAAGGTCGACAGGGTCAACGAAGACTCGCCCGAGAGCTCCAAGCACAAGATCCTGTTCGAGAACCTGACGCCCTACCATCCGACCGAGCATCTCAGACTCGAACGCGACATCAAGGCGGAGGAGAACATCACCGGTCGGATCATCGACATCATCGCACCCATCGGCAAGGGCCAGCGCGGCCTCATCGTCTCGCCGCCCAAGGCGGGCAAGACGGTGCTCATGCAGCACATCGCGCACGCGATCACGGCGAACCATCC
>JADZGE010000076.1 GCA_020854035.1 Burkholderiales bacterium
CGTTAAGCATCACCCGGATGCGCTCCAGCATCTCGGGCGAGAACGATTGGCCGCATACCACCACGCGTGCAGCATAATGGAACAAGGCGCCGGTGTCCAGCCCCCGACTTATGGGACATAGTCAGCCTTTCAGGAGGGGTGGCGCGTAGCGCCGGGGTGGTGCTGCGCCTCGCGCCTTTCGCATTACCCCTGTGCCCACTGGCTACTCGCAGCCGCAGGCCGCGCCTCAGCCCCTCCAGTTGTCCGCCGCCCCGCTCTTCCGTATCGCCTCTTCGAGCCGCGGCGTCGAGCGTGCCGCGGCGTAGCGCACGTTCCCGCGCCCGGCGACCTCCAGGCGATAGCCGGCGTAGCGCGGCACGTGCACGACCTCGCCCGCCGCAACGCGCTTCTGCTCTCCGGCGACCGTCGCCTCGAGCCCGCCGCGGATCACGTAGAGAAACATCTCGTGCGCGCTCTTCTTCGCTTCCTCGACGTGCCCCGGCGGGGACTCGACGAAGCCGAACGCGAGGTGGGTGCCCTCGACCCGGCGCTCGCTGTGGCCGGAGGCGGGCGGCGCGTCGAGCGCCTCGATCATGGGGTAGTAGCAGCGGCCGAGCCCCTCGATGATCGCCCGCGATTTCGCCGGGTCCTTCTTCTGCCCGGGATACTTCCCCGCTTTCACGTCGCGCTCGACTTCCTTCGCCGAACGCGCCTTCTCCGGCAGCGCCTCGTCGGCCGCCGAGCCGACCAGCGTCCACGTGCGGTCCTTGATGTAGAGGTACTTGAGGTCGGCCTCCTCGGTCGCCTTCAACCCGTGCCGGGCGCAGGGCGGGAAGTGCACGAAATCGCCCGGGCCGATGATGCGCCGGTCCTTGCCGACCACGCAGTCGCCCCTGCCGGCGAGCGGGAATGCCATCAGCTCGTTCGGATGGTAGTGCAGCTCGGCGCCGGTGCCCGCGCGCTTGGTCACCATGCGAAAGTAGAGGTACTGCCCCTCGATCACCGGCCCCTCGGCGGTCGAAAGGTGGGGATTGAAGCGGTGTGATTTCAGACCCTCGAAGCGATAAAACGGCACGAGCGGACTCCCCTCGGTGACCCTGTTTCCGTCACCCGGAGTTTATTGGACAGCGCGGGAGAATGTCGAACTCGCGCCCGGAACGGCGGCGGTGAATGGGTTTCGGGCCGGGGGTGCGAGTCCGACCGGCTGCTGGATTACAATGAGTTCCGCGAGCCCGCGCCGCTTCCGCGACCATTCCTCCCGGCGGGGGAGCGGCGCGTGGCCGGAGCGACTCGATCTTCCGCGACACATCATGAGAGGCGCCAGGACCGCGGTCATCGGATTGGGCAACATGGGTGCGGGCATCGTGCGCAGCTTCGCGCGGGCGCGTGTGCCGCTCCTCGTCTGGGACATTGACTCGTCCCGCGCGGCGGAACTCGCGGGACTGCGGGGCGTCGCGGTGGCCGAGCCGGCGGAGATGGCCGGGAGCTGCGATCTCGTCATTTTCGTGGTACCGAGCGCGAAGGAGGTGGCGCAGCACCTCCGGGGCAAGGCGGGCATCCTCGCGAACGGCCGGCGTGGAACCGTGATCTGCGACTTCACCACTTCCGATCCCGCGTCCTCCCGCAAGCTCGCCGCGCTCGCGGCGCGCAAGGGCATGGCGTATCTGGACGCCGGAATGAGCGGTGGCGCCGCCGGCGCCGAGACGGGCAACCTGATTCTGATGGTGGGCGGAGAGCGGCGCGCTTTCGAGCGCATCCGCGGGCGGCTCGGCCCCATCACCCGTCGGGTCTTCCATCTCGGGCCATCCGGGACGGGCCACACCCTGAAACTCATCCACAACCTGGTGACCCACGCCGCGTTCCTCGCGACCTGCGAGGGCTGCCGCATGGCGGAGAAGGCGGGAATCCGCCTCGAGGACGTGATCGGCGTGTTCAACGTGTCGAACGCCCGCACCTATGCGAGCGAGGTGCGCTTTCCGCGCCACATCCTGTCGCGGAAGTGGGATGCGAGATCGCGCGTGTTCAACCTGCTGAAGGACCTCTCGATGGCCGTGCGTCTCGGTAACCGTCTCGGCGCCGACGCCTCCTGCGCCAGGCTGACGCGCGATTTTCTCGAAAGAGCGGCGGCGCTCGGCATGCTGGAGAACGACTACTCCCTGCTCTACCGCGATTTCGACAGGATCGTGAGGAGCCGGTCGCGGCGCGGGATCAGGCTGTAGCGGGACGAAGCCGCGCGAAACGAGCGATACTGCCCCGTTCCCCCGGGAGTGGTCATGTCCGACTCACCGTACTTCTTCACCATCGCGCGGGCCGCGGAGCTTCTCCGGGCGCGGAAGCTCTCGCCGGTCGAGCTGACGCGCGCGTTCCTCGCCCGTATCGAGGCGATCGATCCGAAGCTCGACGCCTTCATCACCGTCACCGCCGGGCTCGCGCTCGATCAGGCGCGCGAAGCGGAGCGCGAGATCGCGAACGGCTACTGGCGCGGCCCGCTGCACGGCATTCCGTTTGGGCTGAAGGACATCTACAACACGCGCGGCATCCTCACCACCGGCCACTCGAAGGTGTGCGCGGAGAACGTGCCCGGCGAGGACGCCACGGCGACCCGCAGGCTCCGGGAGGCGGGGGCGGTGCTGCTCGGCAAGCTCGCGACGCACGAATTCGCGCACGGCGGCCCGTCCTTTGATCTCCCGTGGCCGCCGGCGCGCAATCCGTGGAACCTCGAGCACTTCACCGGCGGCTCCTCGAGCGGTTCCGGCGCGGCGGTCGCGGCCGGACTTGCGGCGTTCGCGCTGGGCTCCGACACCGGCGGCTCGATCCGCGGCCCCTCGTCACACTGCGGGCTGGTTGGCCTCATGCCGACCTATGGGCTCGTCAGCCGCGCGGGTGTCATGCCCAACTCGTTCACCTTCGATCACTGCGGCCCGATGACGTGGACGGTGGAGGACTGCGCGATCGTGCTCCAGGCGCTCGCCGGCCACGACCCGGCCGACGCGGGCAGCATCGAGGCGCCGGTTCCCGACTACCGCGCGGCGCTGGCCGGCGATGTGCGCGGTCTGAGGATCGGGGCGCTCCGCCACTACTGGGAGGAAGACGCGCCCGCGCACGTTGAACTGCGCGCGGCAATGGAAGAAGCGATCGAAGTCTTTCGCCGGCTCGGGGCGATCGTCGAGGACTGCCGCGCGCGGCCGATGCGCGACATGCTCGACGTGAAGGTGGTGATCGCCGAAACGGAGCTTTTTTCCATCCACTACCGGGAACTCGTCGAGCGCCCCGGCGACTTCGGTCGCGATTTTCTCGGGCGCGTGCTGCCCGCGTGTCTCTTCCAGGGCGCGGACTACGTCGCGGCGAGCCGCGAGCACCGGCGGATCCTCTCCGAGGCACGCCCGCTTTGCGAGCGCCACGACGTGCTCCTCGCCGCCGGCTTCGGTCCGGCACCGCGGCTCGACGCGCACCGCACGGTCAATTTCTGGACCCGCCCGAACGTGTTCACTCCGTCGAACGTGACCGGCGGGCCGGCGCTGGAGCTTTGCAACGGCTTCGCCAGCTCCGGGCTCCCGCTCGGCATGCAGCTCATCGGGCGGCCCTTCGACGAGGCGACGGTGCTGCGGGCCGGGCACGCCTACGAGCAGGCGACCGGGTGGCGCGGCCGCCGGCCGGACGTGACGGAGGAAACGCCGAAGCCGCCGCTGGACGCGATGGGCAACGAGCCCGACGTGTCCGGCGTGGATGCACGAACGCGCTGTCTCGCCCTCGACATGGCTGCGCGCGCGGGCCTCACGCTCGACGAGCGCCAGCAGGCGATGCTGCTCGAATGCGCCCCCCACGCCATCGCGATGGCGGACCGGATACGGCGGGACCGCAACCGGTTCGAGGAGCCGGCGCTCGTGTTCCGCTTCCCGGCCGCAAGCTGACGGCGCGCCCCGGCCGGCGCGCGGCGCGCTTGCCCGTTTCTCCGCCATCCGGAAGAATCCCCGTTTTGCCGGTCTCCCGTTCTCATGGGCAGTGTCTCGAAGCACGCGTACAACATCCACGACTTGCGTGAGGCCGCGCGCCGCCGCCTGCCGAAGGGGCTGTTCGAGTTCGTGGACCGCGGCTCGGAGGACGAGGTCTCGCTCCGGGAGAACCGCGCCGCGCTCGCCCGTATCGGCCTGAAACCCCGCACGCTCGTCAACGTCTCGCAGCGCCCGCAACAGATCACGCTCTTCGGGCGCCCGCAGGCGATGCCGATCGCGGTGGCGCCCACGGGCGCGGCGGGTATCCTGTGGCACGAGGGCGAGATCGCGCTCGCGCGCGCCGCGGCGGCGGCGGGCCTCCCGTACGCCCTCGCGACCGGATCGATGACCTCGATGGAGCGGCTCGCGAAGGAAGTCCCCGGGCGCCTGTGGTTCCAGCTTTACATGTACGCCGACCGCTCGCTCTCGCACTCGCTCGCCCGGCGAGCCGCCGCGCTCGGTTACGAGGCGCTGCTCGTCACCGTGGACTGCGCGGTGTTCTCCAACCGCGAGTACAACTTCCGGAACGGCTTCACCATTCCGGTCTCGTTCACGCCGCGCAACATCTGGGATGCGGCGACGCACCCGCGCTGGTTCGCATCCGTGCTCGCGCGCTACGCGTTGACGACCGGCCTGCCGCTCTATGCCAATTACCCGGAGGAAGTGAAGAAGCGCATTCACGCGCAGCCGCTCGGACGCGCACTGCCGTTGAACGACTCGCTCACGTGGGAGGACGTGCGGGTGCTGCGCGAGCTGTGGCCCGGCAAGCTGATCCTCAAGGGTGTGCTGCACCCGGGCGACGCGGTCACCGCCGCGCGCAACGGCGTGGACGGCGTCATCGTCTCCAATCACGGGGGCCGCGCGCTCGACGGCACCCGTGCGCCGATCGAGGTGCTGCCCGACTTCGTGGACGCGGTGGGCGATCGAATCACCGTGATCGCCGACAGCGGTTTCCGGCGCGGCGCCGACGTTGTCAAGGCGCTCGCGCTCGGCGCCGACGCCGTGCTCGCCGGGCGCGGGATGCTCTACGGCGTCGCCGCCGACGGCGAAGCGGGCGCCGCGCGCGCGCTCGCCATCTACCGCGAGGAGATCGACCGCGTGCTTGCGCTCCTCGGCGTCCCGGGCGTGTCCGCGCTCGACCGCGACTGCCTCATCCTGCCCGAGGCGATGCGCCGCCAGCCGGGCGGTGATCCCCCCACGCTCATCCTGCGCGAGGGCTTCCGGCCGCAACGCACGCCATGACCGCCAGTGCGCCGAGGGGCAGGGCTCGCGGCGCGCGGGCCCGTAACGGGTTCGCGGCGACCCGCCACGGCGAATTCCCCGAGTGATGGATTTCTCCGGCATCGGCACGGCGGCGATCGCCGCCTGCGTCCTCGCCATGCTCGCGGGCGGGGCGGTGAAGGGCGTGCTGGGGATGGGCCTGCCGCTCGTCTCGATGCCCGTGATGGCGACCTTCGTCGGCGTGCCCCGGGCGATGGCGCTGCTCGTGCTCGCCTCCCTCATGACGAGCGTATGGCAGAGCGTGGCGGGGGGGCTCGCCGTGCCGCTCGCGAAACGGCTGTGGCCGATGCTCGCGGGCATGCTCGCCGGCACCTGGCTCGGGGTGAAGGCGCTCTCGAGCTTCCACGGCTCGGCGCTTTACCTCACCCTCGGGACCATCGTTGCCGTCTTCGCGTCGATCCTCACCCGGCGCGTCGTGTTCACCATCGCGCCGCGCGCCGAACCCTGGATCGGCCCTGTCGTGGGCATCGCCTCGGGCGTCGTCGGCGGGCTCTCGATGCTCTTCGGCCCGATCTACGCCATGTATTTCTCGGGCCTCAAGCTTGACAAGGAGACGTTCGTGTCGGCCGTGGCGCTTACCAACACCTGGGGGACGGTCGCGCTGGCGGGAGCGCTCGCCGGGTTCGATCTCCTCGGCGCGGCGGAACTCGCCGCCTCGTTCGCGGCGCTCGTCCCCGCGTTCGCGGGTCTCGCGCTGGGAACGTGGCTGCGGCGGCGGATCGACGAGATCGTGTTCCGCAAGACGCTGGCGGCGGTGCTCTTCGTCATCGCGCTCAACCTCATCCGCAAGGGCCTCGTGGCGTAGACGAGCGGGATGACCTCGCGCGAAGACCCCCAAGACCGCATCCAGGGGACACGGACCGGCACCTTCGAGGAACGAGCACTGCAACACGCTCCTTCAAGGGGCGAGGCGGGGTTTCGAGATGCATGCATCGAGCCGCCGAGCGCCCGGCCCGATGCAGCGGGACGGGCCGTGAGGATAGTCACTGCATCAGCAGCGCCGCGGCCGCCCCGGCCATCTGCGCGTTGGAATGGCCCGCGCCGGGAACGTATTCGAGCGTCCAGCCGAACGGGGCATGCAACTCCGCCGCGCGCGCCCGGGCCGTCGCGAAGAAGTCCTCCCCGCGCTCGACCCGGTTCGCGCCCTGCGCGAGCGCCCGCGGCGTGCGCCGCAACTGGTGGTGTTCCGGGTCGTTGTCCCGCTCCCCGAGGAGGATCACGAGCTCGCGCGCGAGGCTCTTCGACAGCGACGCGGCGGTCGCGGGCGAGCCCTTGAGACCGTAGGGAAACGCGACGTCGAAGCGGGGCATGGTGTACCAACCGGCGTTGGCGGCCACTGCCCGTTCGTAGCGCGCATCCGGCAGCAGCAGCACGAGTCTGTGCACGAACTGCCCGCCCTCGGAGTGCCCGTAGATCCGGTAGCGGGCGGCCGCATTGCCGGTCCGGGCCTTGATGGCGTCGAAGAGATGTTCGATCACGCTGAACGACCAGAGCGCGCGATCCCGCGTCCCGCCCTCGCGCGTGACGACGCTCGCGTAGGTGTAGGCGCCACGGCCCCACCGCTCCCGGTCGAAGCGGGGCGCCACGACCATGAAGCGGTAGCGCCCGGCGTGCTCGATCCAGACGTTGCGGTAGTTCTCGGCGGTGCGGCTCGTGCCATGCATCACGAAAACGATCGGTGCGTCCCGCGCCGGCAGCCCGTCCGGCAGGTAGGTGTACACGGCGATCGGCTTCGACGCGTCGCCTTTCGCATCGGCGAACGTAAAGCTGCCGGCGCCGGGTCCGATCGCGATCCCGTGAGGTGCCGCCCGCGCGAGCAGCGGCGCGCACGCCCAGAGTACTCCCGCGCCGAAGAGCCGCCGCCGCTTTCGGGATCCGGGCAGATGTACCCCGCGCGCTAGCGGCTCGCGCTCACCCGCGCCGGCGTCACCAGCATGATGCGGTTGGTGCTGCTCTGGTGAATGACGAGCCCGCCGTCGCGCGACGCGCGCATGTGCCGGATGATGCCGGCGTACACGCCGCCGGAGGGAATCGGCCAGCTCTGGAAGCTCTCGGACCGGGGATCGAAACGCACCAGTGCGTCGGGCCGCTGCGCCGACTCGTTGTACCACACGATGCCGTTCACGACGGCGATGGCGTAGGGGTGCGAATTCGGCCCGCTGGGCGAAGGCCACTCCCTGAGCTCACCGCTCTTCGGGTTGTAGCGGCCGAGCCTGCCCTCGCCCGAATTGACGTACCAGACCGTCCCGTCCCGGTCGAAGTCGAGCCGGCGCACGCTCGCCCGCTCGCCCGGCACCTTGACCTCCGTCAATTCCATCGTCGCCGGGTCCACGCGCACGATGCACCCCCGACCGTTGCAGGCGAACCACGGCGCGCCATCGGCCGGAGAGATCTTGATGCCGTATGGCCTCGACTTTGGCGCGGTCATCTCGACGATGCGGATGTCGCCTGTAGCCGGGTCGAGCCGGCCGACACGGTTGCTCAACTGCATCGTGAACCAGAGGATTCCCTTCGCATCGAAGATCGCCGAGTGGGGATCCTTCGCCGCCGGGTCGGGCATCCTGAACTCGGTGATTTTCCCCGTCCGCGGATCGAGAAAGCCGATGGTCGCGTTCTTGTTGCCGGTGTACCAGACGTTGCCCTTCGCATCGAGCGTTACGGTGTGGGGCATCGCGTTCGGCGGCAGACCGTACTCCCGGATTCGACCGGTCGCGGGATCGATGCGGCCGATCACGTTCGTCCACTGGCCCGCGTACCAGATGGCGCCATCAGGCGCCTGGACGGGGTCGCGCGAGCGCGAGCCGGGCGTCGGCGTCTGCCACTCCTTGAACGCGATTCGCTCCGGTCCCGCGACGAGCTTCGGCGCGCGGCGGTCGTTGGGCGGGAAATGCGTCGCGAGGTAGCCGGTGATGCTCTCCCGCGCCTCGGGAGCCTGCGAGAGATCGATCATCGTGGCAATCAGCTCCCGCCATCCCTCGCGCGTGTAGCCGGAGCTCGTCAGTATCTCGCGCGCCTGGTGGCAGGAGAGACACATCGCCTCGACGCGCTCCCTCCCCGCGCCATCCGGCAGGCCGGACGGCTTGCCCTGGGCGCCGGCCGTGCCGGCGGCCGCGGCGAAAAGAGGAGCGAGCACCCACCCCATTCCCGATTTCATCAGCATGACGAGCCTCCTCACGTGCGAAACGATTTCACGCGCGATGGTTCGGCGCCCCCCGGAAGCCGGCACGCTCTCGAGCGCCCGGCGACCACTCAACTGGCCCGTGGTTCGATCAACCCTTCCTTTTCGAGCAACGGGTAGACGCCGCCCGCCTTGACAAGCTCGAGCAGCTTCGGCGGCGTCGCCCGCCCGGCGAGCGTCGTCCCGCGCGTCACGTTCGTGACCGTCGCCGCCTCGAAATCGACCGCCGCGGTGTCGCCCTCTTCGAACGCCTCGTCGACTCCCGGGCACTCCAGCGCGGGCAGCGCGAAGTTGACGCAGTTGCGGTAGAAGAGCCCGTTGATCGAGGGCGCGACGACACACGCGACGCCGATCATGCGGAGGTTCCGCGCGGCGGGCCGGCTCGAACCCATGCCGAAGTTCCTGCCTCCGACAATGATGTCGCCCGGCTTCATCGCCTTCACCCAGCCGGGCCGGTTCGCGCTGAAGATGTAAGGAAGCTGCTCCGCGACCGGCAGGTAGAACGCGACCGCCGGCAGGATCAGGTCCGTGTTGATGTTGTCGCCGAATTTCCAGACCGTCGCCGTGAACTTCATGTCAACCCCGGGTTACCCACCTCGCCTGTCCCGAGCTGCGTCGAGGAGCCTCTGCCACGAACCGCCCGTTGCCCCGAGCGCGTCGAAGGGTGAGCGGGCGAAGGCATTCTACCCGGTCCTGTCGCTATTTTCAGGTGCGGCATCCCGTGAGCGGTCGGCGAGCCGCCTTGACGCGCGGCCCTGATCGGTGAGGAGCGCGATGTTTCGCGGCGATCGACGGGCGGTTCTACAGGTGGTAGTCGCCGGCCGCTTCCGGCTGGTACAAGACCTCCTCGATGCGGATACGCCGCGTTCCCGCCGGCACCTGCCATTCGACAACGTCGCCCTTCGCGTAGCCCAGTATGGCCGTGCCGATGGGGGCGAGGATCGAGATCTTCCCCGCGCCGATGGCGGCATCGCGGGGGAACACGAGGGAGTATGTCTTCACTTCGGAGGTGGCGAGATCACGGAGGACAACCCGCGAGTTCATGGTGACCACGTCAGGCGGTATGGCCTGGGATGACACGATCTCCGCCCGGTCGAGCTCTCCCGCCAGCGAGTCGAGGTGGTCCTTGTCCTGCCCGCCGAACTCCCCCACCACGGCAATCAACTCCTCGAGACGCGCCTTGTCGAGTTCCGTGATGTATATCCTTCTTGCGCTCATCCTCGCCTCCCGGAGTCAGTGCCAGCGATCGATTGCCCGAATCGGCGGATTGTAAAGGATCGTCCCGTGTCGCCCGGCGGCCCCGGCTTGCCGGCGACGCGCCCGGCACCGCCGCGGCGATTCAATCGAGGAATTCCCGCGGATCGCAGATCGTCCCCTTCACCGCCGAGGCCGCCACCGTCGCCGGCGAGCCCATGTAGATCTTCGCGCTGGAGGCGCCCATGCGGCCCTTGAAGTTCCGCGTGCTCGCGGTGATGCAGGTCTCGTCCTCGCCCAGAATACCGAGGTGCCCGCCGCCGCACGCGCCGCAGGTCGAGGGCGTGACCACCGCTCCCGCTTCGGAGAGCACGGCAATCAGCCCCTCGCGCGCCGCCTCGCGGAAGACCGCCTGCGAACCGGGCGTGACGAGGAGCCGCACGCCGGGAGCAACGCGGCGGCCCGCCAGCACGCGAGCCGCGAGGCGCAGATCGTCCATCGTGCCGTTCGCGCACGAGCCGATGAACGCCTGATCGATGCGGACGCCGGCGGCATCGGCCACCGGGCGCGAGTTTCGCACCACCGAATCGGGAAACGCGACGAGCGGCTCCAGCACGGAAAGATCGACCTTGCGCACGGCCGCGTAGCGCGCGTCCGCATCGGGCGCCACCGCCTCGAGCGGCCGCGGGTCGCGCGCCCGCAGCCAGTCCGCAAGCGCGTCGTCGCATTCGAAGGTGGAGAATTCGGCGGAGAGCTCCGCCGACATCGTGGTGAGCGTCTTGCGCGCCGGGATCGACAGGCCCGCGACGCCCGGCCCGCCCCACTCCACGTTCTGGGTGGCATGGTCGCCGTACCTGCCGGCGATCTGGAGGAACGCGTCCTTGGTCGTCACTGCGGCGGAGAGGGTGCCGGCGAGCTCGTAGCGGACGGTTTCGCCGACGCGGAACCACGTCTCGCCCTTGATCGCGGAATACACGACATCGGGCTCGCCCACCCCGCGCGCGAGACAGTTGAAGACGCCCGCGCTGCAGGTGTGCGAATCGCTGCAGACGAGGAGCGTCCCGGGAAGCGCGTAGCCGAAGTCCGCGACGAGCTGGTGGCTGATGCCCTGGTCGTAGCCGATGTCGTGCACTCTGCTCACGCCGAACTTCGCGGCGAAGCGGCGCCCGGTGCGGTGCGCGTCCGCGCTGTCCTCCGTCGAGGCCGGCGCGCGATGGTCGAACACGACCACGATGCGCTGCGGGTCGCGCACCTTCACGATCTCGCGCCAGCGGCTCGAAGTGAAGCTGTTGTCGATCATCACCACGGTATCGACTTCGACCGTCACGAGGTCGCCCGGCCGCACTTCCTTCCGCCCGCTCTTTCGCGCGAGTATCTTCTCGGCAATCGTCATGCCCATGGCAAATCCTCAACCCCCGAAAAATCGCCGCTCGAGCTCGTCGAGCTCGCTCATGCCCATCAGTTCGTTCCCTTCCTCGAACGACACCTGGAGATCGGTGCGGTCGACGAGCCGGTTCTTCCCCATCACTTCGCTCTGGAACACCGAGAGCGCGTTCGCCATGCCCTTCATCGCGGCCGTCGTGAGCATGCGCGGGTAGCTCACCACGGCGACGCCGGCCGCTTCCAGCTCCTTCGGCGTCATGAGCGGCGTGGTCTTCCGCGAGCGCATGCCCATGCCCATGTTGACGATGAGCGGCTTCGGCACGTTTTCCGCGACCTTCGCGATGTCCTCCCTCGAAAGGAGCGCATCGGCGTAGAGCGCGTCGGCGCCCGCCTCGGCGTAGAGGTTCAGGCGCCGGATCGCCTCGTCCACGCCGAGCGGGCCGGCGGCGTCGGTGCGGGCGATGATCACGAAATCGGCGTCGTGGCGCGCGTCCACCGCCGCCTTCACCTTGGGCACCATTTCCTCCGCGGAGATGACGCTCTTCCCGGCCATGTGCCCGCAGCGCTTGGGCCAGACCTGGTCCTCGAACATGACCGCCGCGACGCCCGCCTTCTCGAAGGCGCGGGTGGCGAAGTAGACGTTGATCGCGTTGCCGTAGCCCGTGTCCGCGTCGGCGCGCAGCAGCAGATCCGTGCAGTCCGCGATGCGGCGCGCGTTGGCGAGATTCTCCTCCAGCCCCATGATGCCGCGGTCGGCCCACCCGAGCCGGCTCTCGGAAGTGCCGGCGCCGGTGATCGAAGCGGACTGGAATCCGGCTTTCTGGACGAGGCGCGCGCTGTAGCCGTCGAAAACGCCGGGAGAGACGAGAATCCCGGGCGCGTTGATGAGTTCCTTCAGGCGGCGTCCCCGGCTCGCCGTGCCGGGTGTCGAAGCGGTGGCGGTATCCATGCGGGCTCCTCGGTGCGGCGCGAACATCATATACGAGCCGCCCGCCCGCATGGTGGCCCGCCCGCCCGAATCGGCTCAGAATCGCTACCGTCGGCCCCTACGCGAACCGAGACCATGTACCTCCCGTCCCATTTCCGGGAAGAGCGCCCGCGGGTGATGCACGAGCTGATACGCGCGCACCCGCTCGGAGCGCTCGTCACCCTCGGCTCGCAAGGTTTGAACGGCAATCACGTTCCGTTCGAGTTCGACCCGGAGCCCGCGCCGCACGGCACGCTGCGCGCCCACGTCGCGCGGGCCAACCCGCTCCTGCGCGATTTCGCGGCGGAGGTCGAGGCGCTCGTCATCTTCCAGGGATCCCAGGGGTACGTGACCCCGTCGTGGTACCCCACGAAGCGGGACAGCGGCAGGGTGGTGCCGACGTGGAACTACCTCGTCGTCCACGCCTACGGGCCGCTTCGCGTGGTCGACGACAGGCAATGGGTGCGCGGCCTCGTCACGCGGCTCACCGACCGGCACGAGGCGGGGCTCGCCGAGCCGTGGCAGGTCACCGACGCTCCGGGCGATTTCATCGACCGGCAGCTCGGCGCCATCGTCGGCATCGAGATCCCGGTGACGCGCCTCGCCGGCAAATGGAAAACAAGCCAGAACCGGCGCGCAACCGACCGGGAAGGCGTGGCGCGCGGCCTCGCCGGGCGGGATGGCCCGGGTGACGGGGAGATGGCGCGGTGGGTGCTGGCGCCGCACGACCCGGCGGGTTCGAAACCGGGCTAGCCCGCCGGTCGACGTTTTCACGACCGTCTCCTCCCGGCCGCAGTCGAGCCCGGTGCACCTGCCGCCACGCGCTCACCAAGCGATCGTTCCCCCGTCCACCGGGATGATCGCCCCGGTCATGAAGGCGGACGCGTCGGAAGCGAGGAGCACCGCGATGCCCTTGAGATCGTTCTCCCCGCCGCTGCGCCCCATCGGGATTTCCCGCAGGATGGACTCGGAGTTCCCGTCGAAGAGCTGCTGGTTGAGCGGGGTCACGAAGAAGCCGGGACAGATGCAGTTGACGTTGATGCCGTGCTGCGCCCACTTCACCGCGAGATCGCGAGTGAACTGCACGATCGCGCCCTTGCTGGTGCTGTAGACGATCGAGTTGTAGGCCTTGGGGTTGCGGCCGATCAGCCCCGCGACGGAGCCGATGTTGATGATTCTCCCCTTCTTCGCCCTGATCATCTCGCGGCCGAAGACCTGCGAGCAGATGAAGGGCGCGGTCACGTTGAGGTCCATGATCTGTCGCCAGCGATCGAGCGGCAGATCTTCCGGCGGCGCGACCCACGCGCGGCCGGCGTTGTTGACGAGCACGTCCACCCGCCCGTAGGTCTTCAGCGTGGCGTTCTTCACCGCTTCGACCTCGTCGGGTTTCGTCACGTCCGCGGCGAGCGCGAGTGCCTTCACGCCCAGCTTCTCGATGCCGTGCGCGGCCTCCTCGCACATCGCGAGCCGGCGCGAGCAGATCACCACGTGCGAGCCCGCTTCCGCGAGCCCGGTCGCCATCTGCAGGCCAAGCCCGGTCGCGCCGCCCGTTACGACGCTCACGCGTCCCGAGAGATCCAGCAATTGTCTTACCGAGGCCATCGTCGAGGTTCCGTGTCGAGGGTGACGGGATCCAGGTGACCGAACCCGGTCGGCAGCGCGGGAAAGCGACAGGGTCGACGGGACGAACCGGATTCGCCCCGCGGGAACATCCCGCGAGTCCCGCAGGCCGGGAGTGTAGCAGATCGATCCTCGCCGCCGGCGCCGCTACTTCGCCACGGCCGCGCGCGCGCCGGGGCGGCGCGCGCCGAGCACGACCAGCGTGCCGATGCCGGCGAGCGCGGCGAAGAGCGTCAACGACGGCACGTAGCTGCCGTGCGCGTCCCGCAGCATCCCGGCGGCGAGTGGCCCGCAGGCCTGCGCGAAGACCTGCATGGAAAGCGCCGCTCCCCGGATGGCGCCGTAGCTCGCCCGCCCGAAGTAGTCGGCCCATACGACCGGCAGCATCGTCAGCATGGCGCCCACGCCCGCGCCGAAGAGCGCGCCGCCCGCGAACGCGTGCGCCGGGTGCGAGATCGCCAGCATGACGAGCGTGCCCGCCAGCACGAGCGCGCTGCAGCCCGCCAGCGCGACGCGGATCGGCCAGCGCCGCGGCAGCCAGCCCACGGTGAAGCTCGCCACGGCGGACGCGCCAGAGAACGCGCCGACGACCGCGGCCGCGGTTCCCGCGTCGATGCCGCGCTCGATCATGTGCGCGGCCTGGTACAGGCTGACACCCGCCTGGCACGGAAAGAGCAGCACGGTGTAGAGCGCGATCAGCCAGAACGCGGGCATGCGCATCGCCTGCCCACGCGTGTAGCGTGGCTCGCGCTCCACGCTCGCCGGCCCGGCCGCCGCGGTCTCGGGGGCGAGCCCGAGGTCCTCCGGGCGGCGCGCGAGGAGCAGCCACACCGGCGGCAGCCCGACCGCGAGCACCGTCAAACCGACGGCGATCCAGCCAGCACGCCAGCCCCAGCCGGCGATGGCGAGATGCGCGAGGAGCGGCAGCACGGCGAGGCCCCCGAGCTGGGCGAGCGTCGCGATCGAGGCCGCGAGGGCGCGCCGCGCGACGAACCACGCGTTCAACGCCCCGTAGAGCCCGAGGTCGAAGGGCCCGGCCCAGTTCATGCGCGCGAAGCAGAAGAAAAGATAGAAGAGCGCGGCCGCATGCACCGACGCGATCGCGACAAGCGAAATCCCGGTGCCGATCACCGCGAAGAGCAGGACGAAACGCGCGCCGTGCCGGTCGAGCAGCCGCCCGAGCGCGGGCGCGACGAGCGACGCGATGACGCCGCCGAGCGACACGGCGCCACCGAACGCAGTGCTCGACCAGCCGAGGTCGCGGCCCATCGGATCGACGAAGATCGCCAGCACGGCGAGCGAGGGCCCCTGCCGCGCGAAGCCAGCGAGACACACGCAGCCGAGCACGATCCACCCGTAGTGGAACGGCAGGTGCGTGGCGAGGCGCCGGGCGAGCGGGGGAGCCGACATGACGACAGCGGACGGGGACGCAGGCGCGCCCGGGAGAGGGCCAGGGGTGGCGACCGGCGATGCTTCGCTGCCGACGACGGGCCGTTACCGCCCGGCAGGACGCCGTCGCCTCCGTCCCGTCACCCTCTCCCCGTCACCCCTATCTCGTCACCCCCATCCCGTCACCCGTATCCCGTCACTTGTCCTTGAGCAGCTCCCCGGCGATGATGTTGCGCTGGATCTCGGAGGAGCCCTCGTAGATGCGGACGATCCGCACGTCGCGGTACGCGGACTCGATGCCCGCCTCGCGCATGTAGCCCATGCCGCCGTGGATCTGCACCGCGGCGTCGGCGACGCGTCCGAGCGCTTCGGTCGCGTAGAGCTTCGCGACCGAGGCTTCCATCGTCGCGCGCTCGCCGCGCATGAGGGCGTCGATCGCCCGCTGCGTGAGCGCCCGCGATGCGTCGCGGCTTACCGCCATGTCGGCGAGCATCCACTGCAGCCCCTGGTACTCGGCGATCTTCCTGCCGCCCTGGCTGCGGAGCTTCATGTACCCGGTGCAGCGCTCGATCAGGCGGTCCATGATGCCGCAGCTTCTCGCCGCGATGGTGACGCGCCCGCGCGTCAACGTCTTCAGCGCCTGCACGTAGCCCATGCCCTCGGCGCCGAGGAGATTCCCCGCGGGCACCTCGCAGTCGGTGAACGCGAGCGGCGCCGTGGTGCACCCGTGCATGCCCATCTTGAGCTCGTTCTTCCCGATCGCGAAGCCGCGGAAGCCGCGCTCGACCACGAACGCGGAGATGCCCTTGATGCCCCGCGACCTGTCCGTGATCGCCATCACCGTGAAAACCTGCGCGATGCCGGCGTTGGTGATGTAGATCTTCTCGCCGTTGAGAATGTAACGGTCGCCCTTCCTCGCCGCGGTGGTGCGCATCGCCGCCGGGTCGGAACCCGCCTGCGGCTCGGTCAGCGCGAACGAGGCGATCCACTCCCCGCTCGCCATGCGCGGCAGGTAGTTCCGCTTGAGCGATTCGGAACCGAGCGTGACGATCGGGTGCGTGCTGATGCCGGTGTGGTTGGCGACGACGGTCGCGAAGCCGTAGCTCGAGCGGCCGAGCTCCTCCTCGACCATGCACTTGCCGTCGAGGTCGAGGCCCAGGCCGCCGTACGCCTCGGGGATCGTGAGGCCGAAGAGTCCCAGCGCCGCGGCCTTCCTCATGAGCTCGCCGGGGATGGCGTCGTTCTCCTCGATCCACCGCGTGAGCGGTTCGACCTCGCGCGCGACGAAGCGCCGCAGTTCCGCGCGATACGCTTCCAGCTCCGGGCCGAGACTCATCTCCCGCTCCTCATGCAAGCCGCCGGCGCGCATCGGCGAAGGCGGCAACCGCCGCGATCGCCCGCCCGCAGCGCACGGGCGAGCGGAAGTGGGGAATGCGCGCGGCGTCGAGCAGGCCGTAGGCGTCGGCCGAAACCGCTTCGCGCGCGCTCCACGCCACGAAAACGGGCTTCGGGGTCGCCGCCGCCGCGGCGGCGATCTGTTGCGCGACCTGGACGGCGAGTTCGCCCTGGAGCGAAGCGTTCAACATCGCCACGCAGTCGACCGCGGGATCGCCCAGCACGGCCTCGAGCGCGCGCGCGACGAGATCGGTCTGGTTGAAGATCGAGGCGGTGACATCCACGGGATTCAGGAGCGATCCGAACTCGGGCACGAATCCCCGCAGCCGCTCCCGCGTCGCCTCCGAGAGCGCCGGCAGCTCCATGCCGCGCCGGATGCACTCGTCGGTCATCAGTATGCCGGCGCCGCCGGAGATGGTGATGATGGCGAGCCGGTTGCCGGCGGGCAGCTTCCCGCATCCAAATGCCCTGCCGTAGTCGGCGACGTCTTGGATGTCCTCGACCCGGATGATGCCGCTGTCGCGAAACACCGCCTCCCACGCTTCGGGGGCCGCTCCCCGGTTCGCCGTGTGCGCCCGCGCCGCACGCCGGCCGTGCTCCGTATCGCCCGACTTCCACATGAGGATCGGCTTGCCGGCGCGCAGCGCCGCGACCCCGGTGTCGCGGAGCCTGCCCGCGTCCGCGAGGCCCTCGGCGTACGCGACGATCAGCGTGGTGCCCGCGTCGCGGACGTAGTAGTCGAGGAAATCCACCGTGGAAACGCCGATCTCGTTGCCGGTCGTCACGACCTGGCGGAACGGCACCCCGCCGTCCTTCGAGACGAGATTCATCACCGAGAACCCGAACCCGCCGCTCTGGGAGACCATGGACACCGTTCCGGGCTCGTAGTCGGCGTTGAACACCGAGCCGAAGCCCGCGAACACGCGGTTCGCGACGCTGATCATGCCCTGGCAGTTGGGCCCGACGACACCGATGCCGTGGCGGCGCGCGATGGCGGCGATCGCGGCCTGGCGGGTCTCGCCGGCGCCGCCCATCTCCGCGAAGCCCGAGCTGAAGACGATCGCGTAGGGCACCCCCGCCGCGCCGCACTGCTCCAGCACGTCCGCGACGCGCGCGGCGTTTACCAGCACGAGCGCGAGCTCCGGGACTTCGGGCAGCGCGGCAACGGAGGGATAGCACCTCGTTCCGGCCACCTCCGCGTAGCGGGGATTGACCGGGTAGAGCCTGCCGCCGTAGCCATGGCTCTTCAGGAACTTGAGCGGCTGCCCGCTGATCGTGGAGAGATCCTGCGACGCGCCGACGATGGCGATGGATTCCGGATTGAAGAAACGTTCGAGATCGGTGCGCATCGACTGCGGCGGCGGGCGCGGGCGGAAAGCCGCCATCATATCGCGATGTGGATGCGCCCGGCGGCCGCGCCCTGCGGGCAGGGGCTGCCCGGGTGATATCATCGCGCATGGTCCCGGAGCGGAAGCGTGCCCCCTCGTCCGAGTGGTACCGCCGCCCGGGCGCCGCTGCCGTCACCGGCCCGCTACCCGTGAGCGCCGCGAGCGCCGGGAGATAGCCGATCAACCGCTGCGCGCGCGCGGCAGGACGGGGCACGGCGCTTGCTCTCCTGCTCGCCGGCGCCGCGGTGCCCGCGCAGGCGGAACGCGGCGTCGCGAAAGAGGCTTGCGGGGAAGTCATCGCGGTCGCGACGCACGGCGGCACCACCACGCGCTACGCGTTCGGCGACCCGGGCGGCGGCGCGCCACGATTCGAACGAATCGCCCTCGTGCCGCTCCCGGGCGGGGGCGGCCACCTCGATCTCGACGATCGCGGCTGCGCGCGCAAGCTCACCGGCAATTCCCTCGTGCGCTCCATGCCGCATTTCCGCGACGCGGGATTCGCGACGGCGCTCCTGGACGCGCCTTCGGATCATCCCGGCGAGGAGGGGCTCGCGGGCTTCCGCACGGCGAGCGCTCATGCGGAGGATCTCGGCAAGGTGATCGCCGACGTGCGCGGGCGCGTGAGGGGCGCGGTCTGGGTGATCGGCACGAGCCGCGGCGCGATCTCGGCCGTGAACGCCGCGTCGCGCCTTGCCGGAGCGGGACTGCCGGACGGCGTCGTGCTCACCTCCGCGCTGATGGAGGGCAGCCCGCGCGGCCGCCTGCCGTGGACCGCGCAGTCGGTGTTCGACCTGCCTCTCGAATCCATCCGCGTCCCCGTGCTCGTCGTGGGCCACGCCGCGGACGGCTGCGTGCGCTCGCCGCCGGACCGGATGGAGCGCATCGTGGCGCGGACGAGCGGCGAGCGGGAGCAGGTCGTGACCGTTACGGGCGGTCCCGGCGGCGGTCCGTCCGGTCTCGAGGCATGCGCGGGGCGCACGCCGCACGGATTCCACGGCCAGGAGGAGGAAGTCGCCGCGGGGATCGCGCGTTTCATCCGCGGCGGCCGTTATTAGAACGGAGCGAATCGCGGCGCATTCAGCGCGCCGCCCCGGCGCCGTTGCCAGCCCGGCACGAAGGGCGTAACGTTTCCGTGTTCGCATCCGGGGGAGGAAAGCATGGGACGACCGTCCGTTCTGGCCGTTGCGGGTGTGCTCGCCGCCGCGTGGATTTCCGCGGCGCACGCGCAATCGTCGTATCCGGCGAAGCCGATCGCGCTGGTCGTGCCGTTCGCCGCCGGCGGCGACTCCGACACCGCGGCGCGCATCCTCGGCCAGCATGCCTCGAAATACCTCAACAACCAGCCAGTCGTCATCTGGAATCGCGTCGGCGCCTCCGGCGTGATCGGCTCCGTCGCCGCGAAGAACGCCGCGGCCGACGGCTACACCCTGCTCCTCGGGCGCATCGCCACCCACGCGATCGTCCCCGCGATCGACAGCAAGGTGCCGTACAAGTGGAGCGAATTCACGATCATTTCGCTGCTGGAACTCAATCCCTACGTCTGCGTCGTCAAGGGCGACTCGCCGTTCCGGTCCATGAAGGCGTTGATCGCGGAGATGCGCAAGAGCCCGGGAAAGCTCAACTTCGCCACTTCGGGCGTGGGCACGATACAGAACTTCGGCCCGCAGTACCTCCTCACCCTCGCCGGGCTTACCAAGGACCACGCGGTTGGCATCCACTACAAGAGCGGCGGCGACGTCACGGTATCGCTCCTCGGCGGGCAGGTGCACTTCGCGTGCAACAACCTCACCACGCTGCTCTCGCACGTGAAGGCCGGGGCGTTGCGCGCGCTGATGACGACGACCCCGCAGCGGCTGCCGGACCTTCCCGACGTGCCGACATCACGCGAGCTCGGCTGGCCCGACATGGAGCGCATCACCGGCTGGAGCGCGTTGATGGGGCCGCCGAAGATGGCGAAAGCCGCGGTGGACAAGTGGACCGAGGTCCTCGGGAAACTCGCCTCCGATCCCGGCTGGATCGCCGCCAACGCGAAGATGGGCGGCATACCGGCCGTCCGCTCGGGGACGGAGACAACGCGCTACGTGCGCGAGCAGTACGAGCTCTACGAGAAACTCGCGACCTCGCTCGGCATCCGCGAGTAGGACCGGCGTGCCGCCGGGCGCCGGCTCGACTGATCCGCCTCGCCGCGTTGCGCCTTCCTGCTCCTCTCCCGTGATATGATCCCCCTTGGCGGAGGCTGCGGCGCGGGTTTGCGCGGAGCGAAATCATGAGGATGGAAGTTCACGTTCACGGCAGCATCTTCCTCGGCAGGGGCGTGCGGCTGTCGCAGGTGGAGCACGCGCTGCGCCCGTGGCTCGAGTACCTCGACGTCGATACGATCGCCGAGGCGCCGAGCCTGGAGCGGGAGGAACCCGGTATCGTCTTCGATTCGCGCGAGCGCACGGTGAATATCTGCTGGACCGGCGAAGTCGGCCGCAGCTTCCACTCGCGCCTCGCCGAGGCGTTCCAGAACGTCGGGCCGCTCACGGAGTACGCCTCGGAGGTCGAGGCGACCTACTACCCGGAGAACAGCGACGACGAGTTCTACCAGCTCTTCATCGGGCCGTCGGCGGAGGCGATCCACGAATTCCGGCGGCAGTGCGTGGTCGAGGATGTTTCCGGCATGCTCGCCCGGCACCTTGGCAAGGCCGAAGTGGACCAGGTCGCCGCGCTCCTCACGCAGCTCTTCGACCAGGACTGGGCTACCCGCAAGCTGACGGGGGACCAGCCGGCTGGCGCCTCGACGGTCATTCCGCTGCACCCGAGGAACAAGCACCTGCACTAGGGGCGCGACGGGTGATGGCAATCGCCCGCCGCGGATCGCCCCTCGCTCGCCGCGCGTTACCTCTTGCCGAGCGCCTCCGGATTGATCACGTTCGCGCCCCGGCCGGCGGCGAATGCGACGATGTTGTCGACCGCCTGCCCGTAGTAGGACTCGAGCGTCGCTTCCTCGACGTAGCCCAGATGCGGTGTGCACACGGCGCCCGGCATCGCGAGCAGCGGATGGCTGCCTCCCAGCACGGGCTCGTCCTCGTACACGTCCACCGCGGCGTAGCCCGGCCTGCCGCGCCCTAGCGCCTCCACCAGCGCACCCGGCGCGACGATCGCCGCGCGGCTGGTGTTGACGAACAGCGCCGCCGGCTTCATGAGCGCGAGATCGGCCGCCGTCACGATGCCGCGCGTGCCGTCATTGGACGGCAGGTGGATCGTCAGCACGTCGGCTTCGGCGAAGAACGCCACGCGACTCGCCGCGACCTCGAACCCGGCCTCGCGCGCGCGCCCGGTCGAGCCTTCGCGGCCCCAGCACACGACGCGCATGCCGAACGCCCTGCCCACGCGCGCGACCAGGCTCCCGATCTTGCCGTAGGCATACACACCCAGGGTCCGGCCGTTCAGGCCCTTGCCGACCGAGCCCTGCCACCTGCCCTCCTTCAGCCGCGCGACTTCCTGCGGGATGCTCCGGCGCGACGCCAGGATGAGCGCCCACGTGAGCTCCGCCGTCGGCGTGGGGCTGCCCACGCCCGCGGCCGCCACGGCGATGCCCAGCTCCGTGCACGCCGCGACGTCGATGTGGCCGGAATTGCGCCCCGTCTGGCTCACGAGCTTCAACTTCGGCAGCCGCTGCGCCAGCTCGCGCGTGAAGCGCGTGCGCTGCTGCGTGAGAATCAGCGCCTCCGCGTCCCCGATGCGCCCGGCGAGCTTCGCCGGATCCTTCTCGGTCACGTGAAAGACGATCACTTCGTGGCCCTTCAGCCGGGCGTAGCAGTCGAGGCTGCGGAAAGCGTCCTGGTAGTCGTCGATCACCGCGATTTTCATCGTACTCCCCTCGCGACGCAGCGCGCGTCGTTGATCCGGTATCGAGCAGCGGCGGAGGGCGCGGAGAACGCGGGGAAAACGGTCTCGTCACGCTCTCCGCGCCGTTCCCCTTCGGCCTTCGCGCCTTCGCGGCTAGTTCTTCCCCGCCTGCATTCCCCCGGGCCGGTTCAGCCACCCGCCCCCGCCGAGTATCAGCGAATTGACGATGAACACGGGCGCGACGCCGAAGAGCGTCCCGAGCGAGCCGAACATGAGCGGCACCACGATGTGCGTGACCTGGTTGATCGTCACCCGCACGCCGAGCGCCTCGCCGGAACGGCCCTCGGGAGCGCGGCTGAAGATCAGCATCAGCGTGACCGGCTGCGCGCAGCCCATGCTCAGGCCGAGCATGAGCGAGACCGCGGCGAGCATCCACGCGTCGCTGAAAAGCGGCACCAGCAGGAACGAGCCCGCGGAGATGTAGAGCGAGGTGGTGAACACGCGGTCGGGCCCCCAGCGCTTGACGAGGTCGGGCAGCCAGATCCTCACGAAGAACGCCGCGATTCCCGACATCGCCAGCACGACGCCGATCGCCGAAGCCGGCAGGCCGGCGTTGTGACAATAGATCGGCATGTAGAACTGGAAGAGATCCTGCCCCGTGGTCGCCACCGCCCCCCCGATCAGCGTGCCGCGCAACGCGGGATTCGCGAGCAGGCTCGAAGCGATGACCGCCTGCTCTTCCTCCGTCTTCCCGCGAGGCCCCGCCACCACGTTGCGCGCGCGGGCCATGATGAGCGCCGGCACGAGCGGCAGCATGGCGAAAACGAGATAGCTCGTCGCGTGTCCGATCCGGTCGATGGAAAAGCCGGCGGCAAGCGGCCCGACCGAGGAGCCTACCGCCATGGCGAGCGCGTAGTTGCTGAAATTGCGAGTATGCGCGCCGGCCCCCCCGAGCGAACCGACGAGGTTCTGCGTCGCGAGGTTGTACATCATGTGGGAGGCGCCGATCAGGGCCGCGGAAACGTAGAGCGCGGCGACGCTCGGCCACAGGCCCGGCACCAGCATGCCGCACCCGATGCCGAGCGAGCCCGCCAGCATCGGCACCCGCACGCCGAGCCGGTCGGACAGGCGCCCCGCCTGTACCGCGAGCACCGCCGGGAGCAGCGAGTACATCGCGATCATGATCCCGATGTAGAACTGGGAGGCGCCGAGTTCGAGCGCGTAGAGCGAGACGAGGATCTTGCTCGCGCGAAAGCTCGACATGTTGAGGAGCACGATCACGAGAACGGTGGCGATCGACATGCGCTCACCGTTTCGCGGCGCGGATCGCCGGATGCGGGACTGGCGGTGACTGAAGCGGACAGCGCGGCATGGCGGCCCGGATTCTACCGCGCCACACGCCGCGCCCTGCCGGCGGCGCGGCCGGCGCGCGACGTGGATCTCCGGCGCGGTTCGGGCGGCGCCGCTACCTGCCGCGGCACCAGAGCGCGCCCACGGTCCTCGAGGCGAGGCACTCCAGTGCCCGCGCCGCGGGACCGCGACGCACCTCGCCGGCGGCGCCGACGAACGGTCCCGGCGCGCCGGGCCCGCCCGCTCCGGCTACAGCCTGCGCCGGAGGCGACCCACCGAACACGGCGCCGCCTTCCTCGACCAGAGCCGGCCCGCTCGCGATCATGGGCGCCGCGCCCGGGTCGAGAAAACCGTAGGTCACCGCCTGCATGAGCGGCCGCTCGAACGGAACGTCCGCAAGTGCGGCGGGCGCGATGGCGGGCTGCGGCAGCGGCGTCACGGTGAGCAGCCCCGGGACGTAGCCGATCGAATAATTGATCGCGGCTTGTCCGGCGGCGGCGATGACGTACTGCCCGGGAGGCGACGCCGGCACGGCGGGCGTGGCGAAGAGCAGCACGCCGCTCAACACGGCGGGCGTCTCCCCGTTCACGAAGCCGGTGTAGGTCGCCGTGAACGGCGGGTCCGGGGCGCCCGCGACGCGCGACTTGTCGTCTGCGCGGATGGTGAGCGGCGCCGGCGTGATCGCGAGCGTGGGAGTACCCGAGAGGACCGGCACGGCGTAGTTGCCGCCCGCGGGCCCGCCCGGGGCACTGAAGGTCGTCCCGGTGATCGCGTAGCTGCCCGCGTTCTCGCCGGGGACGCGGGCATATCCCGCGAGGCTCACCGCGACGCGTCCGGCATCGTTCATCGCCGTCACCGCGCCGTTCCAGTCCGTGACGCTCGTATTGACGAGTCCGCCCGGCGTCGCCGCGATCGTCGCCGGCGCCGGATCCGGGCTGCCGTAGACTTTCGACGGGTCGGCGATCGAAGCCGTGAGCGGCGCGGGCGTGATGGATAGCGCCGGGCTTCCGGCGAGCACCGGGGATGCGTAGTTGGCCGCCGCGGGGCCCGTGAGCGCGGTGAACGTGCCGCCCGTAATGGAGTGCGCGCCCACGTTCTCGCCGCTCGCCCGCACGAGACTCGCCAGGCTGACCGCGAGGCTGCCGGTATCGTCGATCGGCGTCGTGTTGCCGTCGATGTCCGTCACCACCCGGTTGACGACTCCGCCCAGCACTACGCCGATCGTCCCCGGCGCAGGGTCGCTGGTGCCGTAGACCTTCGCGGCTCCGACAAGGGAGGCTCCGAGCGGCGCGGGGCTCACCGCAAAGCGGTTCGTCGTGCCGTCGAACGTGATGCTGTAGTTGCCGCCCGCGTTACCGTCGGAAACCGTCACGCTGCCCGCTGTGAACG
Source organism: Burkholderiales bacterium (assembly GCA_020854035.1). Lineage (GTDB taxonomy): Bacteria > Pseudomonadota > Gammaproteobacteria > Burkholderiales > SG8-41 > SG8-41. The sequence continues at coordinate 24,340 of JADZGE010000076.1, forward strand.
CGTAGCTGCCGGCCGTCTCGCCCGCGACTCGCCCCATCTCGCCCGCCAGTGCGTCGCCGCCGGCGAGCGTACCGCCTGTCAACGAGTACGCGGCCTTCGCCGATGCCGGGTCGTCCGCGCCGTAGACCTTGCCCTGCCCCGTACCCGACGCGACGGTGATGGGGCGCGGCGTGATCGTTCCGACGTTGCCGATCGCGCTGTCGCTCGCGAGCCGGTAGCCGTACACGGGCGCCGCGCCGTTCGTCGCTCCCGTCAGGGCGATGCCCGTCGCGGTGACGCTCTTGTTCGTCCCAGCGTGCCGCGTGTCGTAAGTCCCCGCGACCGGGAGATCAAGCGCGATGAAGTCGCCGTCGATCGCGCCCGTAACCGAGAAGTCGCCCGGCGAGAGCGCCGCCGCGTTCGTGGCGTCGTAGACCTTCGCGACCGGCCCCGTGAGCCCCACGGCAAGCGACGGCGCACTGCGGTACAGGAAGCCGTTGCCAGCGCCCGCGACCGGGGTCACGCCGTAGGTCGCGTCGTACTGCTTGAAGCCGTAGGCAAGGCCGCCCCGGTTGTCGGTGGCCGGATCGTTCGAGTAAACGAGCCACCGCCCGGACGGGGTACTGATCGCGCCGGCGCCGGCGTTGTTCGAGAAGTTCCCCCCCGCGACGAGCACCACGGCATCACCGCCCACAGTGCTCGCCAGCGCACCGTTCAACGTGAGGTTGCCGCCCGCGACCGCGGTGAGAACGTCATTCGCCTGCACGGCCCCGAGCCCGACATGTCCCGTCGCGCTCGCGTCGATTCTCCCTAGACGGGTACCCGCCGTTCCCAGCGCACCGGTGAGGTTGATCATCCCGGCGGAGAGGTTCAAGTCGCGGCCCGCCACATCGCCGGTGATGTTTCCGGCGCCCGCGATCGTCCCGCTGCCGGTCTGTACCGTGGTCGGGTTGCGCAGCACCATGTTGTTGACCGTGACGTTGCCCGAACTGTCCCCGCGCCCGAGCATGATGCTCGCGAAGCCCGGCTGGATGAAACCCAGGTCCGCGGCGGTGAGATCCAGCACCGCCGTGCTCGTGTCCGCGCCCGCGCCGAGGGTCATGCTGGCCGCCGTCGAGCCCGGTGCGAGCGAGAGGCCGGCGCCGCCGGTGACCGCGCCGGCGAGATTGATCTCGTTCGCGCGCACGGCGAGATTGCGGGCCCCGGCCGCGACCGTGCTGCCGAAAGTGACGGTGGCGGTGCCCGCGGAGATCGCCGCATCGGTCGCGAGCGTGACCGGACCCTGCAGCGTGACATTGCCGTTGGCGGTCGTCAGTTCGCCGCCGAGAAGGATCGGCAGCCCCGCCCCGTTGTAGGTCTGGGCGCCTCCCGTATTCACGACGCCCCCGAGCATGGTCGAGCCCGTGTCCGCACCCGCCGTCGCCGCGGTCACGGCGAGGTTGCCGGAGACGCCGGCGGCGCCGCTCGTCCCCACCGTGGCGATCGAAATGTCGTTCGCGCTGACCGTGAGTGCCGCGAGCGGGGTGGTCGCGCCCACCGCCCCGTTCAGGGACACGTCGCCCCGGAGCGTGGTGAGCGTCAGCGATTGCGCTCCCGCTGCCGTGCCGTCCACCGCCGCTTCAAGCACGATGTCGCCGCTCGTTCCCACGCCGGCATTGCCGCCGGTCGCGGTGAGCGTCACCGATGCGCCGAGTGTCACCGGATCCGCGAGCCGGATCGTACCGCCGCCGCCCGGGGTCCCGCCTCCCCCGGCACGGTTCCCCCCCCTTGCCGTGAGCGCGGTTCCTTTCAGGGTGATCCCGGTCGCCGCGTCGAACGTGATCGTGCCGGCCGCGCCGCCGTTTGCCGTGCCGGTGCCTCCCGCACTTCCTCCGGACGAGACGACCTGTCTCACCGCGATCGTGCCGGTCGCGGAGGTCACGCTGACCGTGCCGCCCGCGCCGCCGGCAACGTTCGCCCCGCTCCCGGCCGATCCGGTGGCGTTGAGGTTCGCGGTGGACACCGTGCCGCCCGTGATCGAAATCGTGCCGGCGTTGCGGCCGGCAGTGCCTGCACCCGCCGTGCCCCCGGAAGTGGCCGAGTTGCCCGTCACGTTCGTCGCACCCAGGCTCGAAAGAGTCACGTTGCCGCCGGCGCCGTTGGTGCCGCCCGTCGTGGTGAACGAAGCGACCGTGAGGCTCCCGCCGGCCGCAAGATTTCCCGCCGCGATGGCCGTCGCGGCAACCGCGCCGCCCGTGCCCGTGCCCTGGGCATTCCCGGTACGCGCCGCCAGCGCACCGGTCGAAATGTTGCCCGAACCGGAATTGGCGATTTCGATGGCGCCGGCACTGCCGCCGGCACCGCCGGTCGTGCTCCCTGCCCCACCGCTCGCCGTCACTGCTCCGACCGTCGTTCCCGCGACGGACTCGATGTCGATTCTCCCGCCCTGTCCGCCGGCGAGATTCAACGTCGCTCCGTTCGCCGAACCGCCGGACGCCGACAGCGTGAGGCCCGAACCGCCATATGCACCCGCGGAACGGATGGTGATCGTGCCGGCGTTCGTTCCCGCGGACCCGGCGTTTGCCGCGCCACCGGAAACCGTCACCGCGCCGTTGTTCGCGATATCGCTCATGGTACTCGTGACCGCGATCGTCCCGCCGTTGCCGTTGGCGCCGCCGGAAGCGGTCAGCGCACCTGTCGTCACGCCGGCGCCGGAGAGCGTGATCGAGCCAGCCCCGCCGCCCGTGCCCGTGCCGGTCGCCGCTCCGGTCTGGGTCGCGATGGCCGCCGTCGTCAGCGTGCCACTGCCCGTCGACGTGACCGTGCCGGCCGCGCCGCCTGCCTGATTCGTACCCGCCGCCGCGCCGCCGCTCGCCGTGATGCCGCCGGAGACGGCGCGGTTCACTCCGCTTATCGCAACGGTCCCCGCGGCCGCCCCGCCGTGGCTTCCGCCCGCCGCCGCGCCGCCGCCCGAAGCGGTGATGGCGCCCGTCACGCCGACATCGCCCGCCGATTCGAGAACGACCGCGCCCCCCGCGCCCTTCGCGCCGCCACGGACGTCTATCGCGAGCGTTGTTAGCGTGGCACCGGCCGTCGCGTTGCTGTTCATCACCGTGACGCCGCCCGGCGCCGCCGCGGCCCCGGCGCCCACCGCGTTACCGCTTCTCGCGGTGAGCGCGCCGGTCGCGATGTTGCCCGCCGCGAGAGAAGTGTTCGTGATCGTGATGAGTCCGGCGCGACCTCCCGCTCCACTCGCCCCGCCGGCCCCCGCGTTACCGCCGCTCGCGGTGATGGTGCCACCGGTGGTGGAAATCGTTCCCCCGGCGACGATCGTCACGTCGCCCGCGTCGCCGCCGGCCTGATTGGTGCCGTTACCCGCGCTGCCCGATGCCGTGATCGTCCCGCCGGTCGTTACCGTGAGCCCCGTGAGCGACACGTCGCCGCCGTCGCGTCCCGCAGTGCCGGAGGCCGCCGCACCGCCGGCGGAACTGATCGTCGCGCCGCCGCTGAACCCAAGCGCGCCCGCCGCGGTGAGACTCACCGTTCCGCCCGCCCCGTTGGCATTGCCGCTGGTGTTGATCGCCCCCGTCTGCAGCAGTGCCCCCGCCGCGTTCTGCGTAATCGTGACGCTGCCCGCCGCGCCGCTCGGCGCCGCGCCGGTGGAAGCCCCCGTGCGCGCGGTGAGCGAGCCGGTGACGAGCGTCCCGGTCGTCGCCGAGTTGTTGGTCACTGTGATCGTTCCGGCGCCGCCACCCGCGCCAATGGTGCCGCCGCCCGCGCCGCCGTTTGCCGTTATCGCCTGCGTGCCGATGGCGCCGGCGCCGGTCACCGCGATGGTGCCGCCGTTGCCCCCGGCGGCGCCCGCGCCGGCGCTGCCGTTGCCGCCGCTCGCCGTTATCGCGCCCGTCGTGACCGCGCCCGCGCCCGTGACACTGACGTCGCCGGCGGCGCGCCCGCCGGCGCCGGCGGTTCCCGCCCCGCCGTTTGCGGTGATGGCGCCGGCGAGACTGACGGTTCCGGACGCACTCACGTTCACCGTTCCTCCGGCGGCATTCGCTGCGCCGGTCGTGGTGATGCTGCCGGCGCCCGTGGAGCTCACGTTGACGCCGCTGACATGCACGGCGCCGCCCGCCGTCGCCAGCGCGGCGGCGAGCGACACATTGCCGGCCCCATTGGAAGCGGGTCCGCCCGAAACCGAGAAGTCGTGATCCGCCTTGAGCGCAAGCGTACCCGTGCCCGTCGCCGTGACGGCGGCATTGACGTTCACGTTGTTGCCCGCGCGCAGCTCGAGACTGACATTCGCCTGCCCCGTGGACGCGCCGATGTTGAACGCATTGGCGACGGTAATGTCGTTCGTCGCCTCCAGCACGATCGTCGAGCCCGCCGCCACGCCGGCGAAGCTGCCCCCGGCGCCGACCCTGAACACGCTCGCGAGCCCCGCATCGTCGTTCCAGGCCTCCGTCTGGTCTCCCGGCGGCGCGAAGCCCGTGCGGTTCGCCTGCGTGCCGGTCGAAAGGATGATGTTGAGCGGATCGAAGAGCAACGTTCCGCCGCGGCCGTTCGCGGCGCCGACATCCACGCGGCCGCTGAAATCGAGCGACTGCCTGCCTGAGATCTCCGCGAACCCGCCGTCGCCGCCCTCCGGGCCACCGCGGGCGGACACCGCGCCGTGGAAGCGCGTGAGGTCCTGCCCCCACACGATCACCGTGCCGCCATCGCCGGAGTGCGTCGCGTCGGCGCTGATCACCGCGTCCGGCGCAACCCACGTCCGCTGCGATGCCGCGAGCGTGCCCTCGCCGTCGGCTATCGCCTTGCCGCGCAGGTCGCCGCCGATGAGTACCCTGCCCCCGCCGCTTGTCCCCGATGCGTCCACGCGCGCACCGCCGAGCATGCCCGTGCGCTCGCCGGCCACCACGACGGTACCGCCCCGTCCGCCCGCGCCGGCGGCGCTCACCTCGCCCTGCACCCGTACGTCGCCGGAGAGCGTCGCAACCGTGACGCTCCCGCCGCTCGCCCCGTTGGCGGAGAGTGCGCTCGACGCGGCCGCGGCTACGCCGTGCGTCGCCTTGAGCACGATGCGCCCTCCCTCCTCGATGACCGCGGCGTCCGCGCGTACCGTCCCGGCGTTGCGCACCAGGCCGGCGTACGCGCCAGCCGGGCCGCCGACCACTTCGCTCAGATTGAGCGCCTTGCCGGCGGGCGCGGTGATCTCGACCCGCAGCCGGCCGTCCACCGCATCCGCAACACGCACCACCTGCCCGGCGGCGAGCACGATATCGCCGCCTGGCGCGGTGATAGTGCCCTGGTTATCGACGCCGGCGCCGATCAGGTATACCGGGCCGCCCCGCGCGGCGGTGAGGCTGCCCTGATTTGCGACGAGGCCTGCCGCGCCCTGCCCGTCACCGAAGCGCATGCGGCCGCCGAGAAAGTCCTCGTTCGACAGTGCCAGCGTGGACGCGACGAGGCCCGCGACGTCGACACGACTGCCGGCGCCGAACACGATGCCGTTCGGGTTCACCAGGAAAACGCGGCCGTTCGATTGCAACGCGCCGAGTATCGCGGAGGGATCGCCGCCCGTCACGCGGTTCAGCACGGCGCTCGCGGCCGAGGACTGGATGAAGCGGGTGGTTTCGCCCGCGCCGATCGAGAAACGCTGCCAGTTGATGATCGTCCCCGGCGCGTTCGTCACCGACAGCACGCCGCCGGACGCAGCGAAGCTCGCGCTGCCGTGCGCGACCACCGGCCCCACGGGATTCGCCAGCAGCCTGCCCTGCGGGCCGAGCGCGAAACAGCAGGCAACCGCGACCGTGACGAGGTTCGGCCTGAAGCGGGGATTACGATGCGAGTGCATACGGGATATGCCGGGTTTCATGGAGGGTAGCGCAATACCCGGAGCCTCCGTTCTGCAAGTTGCGTGCCGAGCCATGCAATAATCCGATATTCCACAGAAGAACCGTGATGCCCCGCACACCGCCGCAGCCGCGGCAACCCGGCGTGAACTGTTCCCGTCCCGGGACGCGCGCCCGCCGGCGTTCCCGGGCGGCAAGTGCGCCGTCGCACGTGCCGCCGGAGGGAATCCGGCACAGGCCGGCTCGCGGACCGGGTATTTCCGCGTGGCGCGCGGGCGCGAACGCGGGCGTGGAGCATCCACCAGTGTCGAGAATTCGCCTGTGACAGGACCAGCTCTTCGCCTGAGGAGTACCGCGGCCCATTCGCACGCCGAAGCGATCCGCAGGCACGTCCTCATCGGACTCGCGGGGAGCCGCACTCTCGGATTCCACTTCCCCGGGTACTTCCTCGGGATCGAGTGGCCTCGCATCGACGACGATTGCGTGGAGGGCGTGCTCGCCACCGGACCACATTGCATCAACGCCGATGGCGGTTTGAACCTCGCCGCATTCGGGGTGCTGCTCGATACGTCGGTCGCCATCATGGCGCGCATGAAAATCCCCCACGGTCAGCACCAGGCGACCGTCCACCTTCACGCGCAGTTCACCGGGCGCCCGCTGTCCGCGACGCTGCGCTCCGTGGCCCGGCACGCGGGTGACACGAGCGGCGCGGCAGTACGCCAGGCGATCGTGGACGCCGTAGTGACCTCGGGCGGCGAGGCCGTGTGTCGCGCCACGAGCGCGTTCGTCCGCCTGCCGCCGTTGCAGGGTGCGGGACACGGCCCGCTCCCGCGCAGCCGCGCCCGGATCACCGAGTTGACGCCTCTCGCCGCGAGCGAGCTCGACGCCGGTGAGCGGCGCGTGTATCAGGCCGGAGAACGGGCATTGAAGCGTGCCGACGCGCACCGCTCGTTCATCGAGCATTTCTGGAGCGTCAGGCCGCGGCCCGTCAGCGGTGGCGCCCGCTGCGCGATTCCGCTCGGCCCCCACTACGGGAACCGCACCGGTGACGTGCAGGGAGGCCTCCTCTTCGGCATCGCCGCCGCGACGGCGCATGCGGCGGTTCCCGGGCATCGCCACCTCTCGAACGTATCGGCATGGTACGTGGGACCGGGCCGCGGCCACCGGTTGACGGCCCGCTCCCGCGTGGTTCACGCCGGCCGCAGTTTCGCCACGGTGCGCACCGAGTTGACCCGCCCCGGTGGCGCCCGCGTGCTCGAAGTGGTGAGCCACCACGCTGCCTGAAAGCGGGTTTCACGCAAGGAACCAAAGCGCGCCAGGGCAGACCTGCCGGACGCCTCTTCCCTTGCGGTCTTTGCGTTCCCTGCGTGAAACCCGGAACCGTATCCTCCGACATCGAGAGACCGACGACGTGACACCCTCCGCGATGGACGAAGTACGGGCCCGCGCCGAGCGCGCGCTCGCCCGCAATCGCGTGCCCGGCTACAACTTCGCCGGGCTGTTCCTTGACCTCCAGTGCCGGCGCTTCGAAACCGGCGGCGTGCTCTTCGAGCTCGCTCCAGGCCCGCACTGCGTGGATGCGCGGGGCATCATGCACCCGGCCGCGGTGTCGATGTTCGCCGACATGACGCTCGCCGCCGCGATCCGCGCCTACGTCAACCCCAACACCCGCACCGCGACGCTGCTGCTGCGCTACGACTTCACCGGCGCGCCTGCCCGCGGCGCGCTCACCGCGGAAGGCCGCTCGGACGGCTTCTCGACCCGCACCGCCCTGCCCCAGGCGATGGCGACGGGCAGCGTGTACGCCGGCGGCGCGGAGGTGATCCGCATGTCCGGCACATGGGTTTCCCCGCCCACGCCGGAAGGACGGACCCTCGCCCCGCTGCCGTGGGAGAGCAGGGAGCCGATCCGCTACCCCGAGGTCTCGCGCGCCGGGTTCGACGCGGCCGAGAAGGCCGTCCTGCGGCGCGTCGAGCGGGGACTGCGCGCGGCGGGTCCGGAGGGTTTCCTCGGGCACCTGTGGTCGCCGTCGGTGCGCCACACACCGACCGGAGCGCTCTCGCGCATCCCGCTCGGCATGCACCTCGGCAACCGCGTCGGCCACGTGCAGGGCGGACTCACCATGCACATCGCGCTCGCCACCGCGGTCGCCGCGGTGCCGCACCATCCGCTGCTGACCGGGGCTTCCGCGTGGTATATCAGCCCCGGCGAAGGCAGGGCGCTCGCCACGCGTTCGACGGTCCTGCAGAAGGGCCGCAACGTGGCGGTCGTGCGCACGGAGGTGTTTGCACCCGGACGCAAGCTCGTGCTGGAGGTGATTTCCAACCACGCGATCCCCGCGCATGGCTGAAGCAGCCGGCCGCGCCGCTCGTTGTGGCAGAATCGCGGTTCCGATCCGGACGAGACGAAAGACCAGTACATGAGCATCAACGGAAAAGCCTACATTGTGGGCGCTTTCGAGCACCCGACGCGCAAGGCCCCGGACAAGTCCGTGGCGCAACTGCACGCGGAGTGCGCGGCGGGCGCGATCCGCGACGCCGGGCTCACCAGGGACGACATCGACGGCTACTTCTGCGCGGGCGACGCGCCCGGCACCGGTGTCTTCAACATGGCGAACTACATGGGGCTGAAGCTGCGCCACATGGATTCGACGGACAGCGGCGGCTCGTCCTACCTCGTCCATGTGAATCACGCGGCGCAGGCGATCGCGATGGGCAGGTGCAATGCCGCCCTCATCACCCTCGCGGGCCGGCCGCGCTCCGAGGGCTCCTCGGGGACCGTGGTGAGGAGCCGCGGCGCCGGCGTGCCGGACGAGCCCTTCGAGCTTCCGTACGGACCGGTCACGGTCAACATGTACGCGATGGCGGCGATGCGGCACATGCACGAGTTCGGCACCACGAGCGAACAACTCGCGTGGGTCAAGGTCGCCGCGTCGCACCACGCGCAGCACAATCCCAATGCCGTGCTGCGCGACGTTGTCACCGTGAAGGACGTGGTCGATTCGCCGATGATCGCCGACCCGCTGCACCGGCTCGACTGCTGCGTGGTGAGCGACGGCGGCGGCGCTCTCGTCGTCGCGCGCCCCGAGGTGGCGAGATCGCTCAAGCGCCCGCTCGTGAGAATCCTCGGAGCGGCCGAGGCGCCCAAACACCAAGCCGGCGGCAGGATCGACCTTTCCTTCAGCGGCGCCGCGTGGAGCGGACCGCGCGCCTTCGAGGAGGCGAAGGTGAAGCCCGCGGACATCCAGTACGCCTCCATCTACGACAGCTTCACCATCACCGTCGTTATGCAGATCGAGGACCTCGGCTTCTGCAGGAAGGGCGACGGCGGGAAGTTCGTCGCCGACGGCAACCTCATCTCGGGCAGCGGGAAGCTGCCCTTCAACACGGACGGCGGGGGACTCTGCAACAACCACCCGGCGAACCGCGGTGGCATGACGAAAGTCATCGAGGCGGTGCGGCAACTGCGCGGCGAAGCGCACCCCGCGGTGCAGGTGAAGAACTGCCGGCTTGCCCTCGCGCACGGCACCGGCGGCTCGCTCGGAACGCGGCACGGATCGGCGACCGTCATCATGGAAAGGGAGTGACACGCACATGGCCACACCGTACAGGGACCGCGAGATCGCCGACCCGGTCATGAACATCGGCGACGAGCGCTATTTCGAGGCCGCCGGGCAGGGGAAGCTGCTCCTGAAAAAATGCGCCGACTGCGGAGCACTCCACCACTTTCCTCGCGGCATCTGCCCGCACTGCCTGAGCGAGAACGTCTCGTGGGTCGAGGCGAAGGGCACCGGCGTCGTCTATACCTGCAGCGTCACGCGCCGCGCCGGCCCCGTTCCCTACTGCATCGCCTACGTGACGCTCGACGAGGGGGTGTCGATGATGACCAACATAGTCGACTGCGACCTCGATGCCGTGAAGATCGGGCAGCGGGTCAAGCTCGTGTTCAAGAAGACGAAGGGGGGAATTTCGATCCCCATGTTCGCTCCTGCATGACTTGCGCCGCCCTGCGCGATGAAAATCATCACCCACCCCGTCCCGCCCCCTGAAAGGGCGGGACGCCCAGCGGATCCGGTCACACTGCGTACACTCTGAACGCCGCGACCACAATCGCCGACTCCCTGTCAGCCTGCGCGACGCTGAACGACGGCGCGCGCATGCCCTGGGTGGGGCTCGGAGCCTACCAGCTCGGTTCCGGCACGGCCTCCCGGCGCGCGGTGGCGCACGCGCTCGCCACGGGCTACCGCCACGTCGATACCGCCGCGTTCTACGGTAACGAGGAGGAAGTCGGCCGCGCCGTGCGTGAAAGTGGCCTCCCGCGCGGGGACGTCTTCGTCGTCACCAAGCTCTGGAACAGCGACCACGGCTACGCCTCCGCGATCAGGGCGTGCGAGGGGAGCCTCGCGAAGCTCGAGCTCGACTACATCGACCTCTATCTCATCCACTGGCCCGAGCCCGGCAAGCGGCTCGACTCCTGGCGTGCGCTGGTGGAGCTCAAGCGGCAGGGGAAGTGCCGCTCGATCGGCGTCAGCAACTACCGGATCGCGCATCTCGAGGAGCTGCTCGCCGCCTCGGATGTCGTGCCGGCGGTGAACCAGGTCGAGTTGAGCCCCTTCCTCCAGCAGCCGAAGCTGCACGACTTCTGTCGTGCGCGCGGCATCCAGCTCGAGGCCTACTGTCCGTTGACGCGCGGCGAAAAGCTCAACGATCCGGTGGTCATGTCGATCGCGCACCGTCGCCGCAGGACATCCGCGCAGGTGCTGTTGCGGTGGGCGCTCCAGCATCGCGTGGTGGTCATTCCCAAGTCCTCGCGCCCGGAGCGGATCGAGGAGAACGCTGCCCTGTTCGATTTCGCGCTGGACGCGCGCGACATGGCCGCGCTCGACGCGCTCGACGCGAACTACCGCACGTGCTGGGATCCGACGCGGGTCAGGTGAGTTTTCGACAGTGACGTTCTCCTCGGCCGGGAGCTTCAGGATCTCTGCGACGTCTGCGTCTCTCATGCCACGTAGCCTGCCACGAGCGCGCTGGCGTCCCGGCAAAGCGGCGCGCCGCCTCCTGCGCGTCGGCCGCATGCTGTTGTTAGCCGCCACCGTGGCGCAACGGCCGGTCAATTCGCCGACCAGGCACCAGCCACATCAGGGCCACCGCGGCATCGAGCGCCTGCGCCACCCATGGCCAAAGAAATGTGGAAACGATCGCGAGCACATACAGCACTGGCGAGAGCTTTCCTTTCCAATACCCGAGGACCGTCGTGGGGCCTGAGCCTCTTCCATGCGTGGAAGCCGTCGCGGCAGCTTCCGCGTAGTGCGAATCGTTGCGATCTGCCATGGACCCATAGGGCGCGATGAGCGGCGCACGCCAGCGCACGCGCAGTCGCCGGCGCAGGCGATAGCGGGAGAGAAAAACCGCCAGCGTGATACGGAATATTGCCCGCGACGTACTCCGGGCCATACCGGCCGAATTCGCGCTCGACCGTCACGTTGCCCGGAGCCAGCAGCACGCCGAGTCGCCGCTGGTCATTTTTCACGCCATGCTTTCCGCGGGCCGAGCGACGCAGTGGAAGAGACGCCCGGGCGCCACTGCGCTCGCGTCCACGTTCATGTGCTCGAGCGCGGCCCAGAGCGTGCACTGGTTGGAGCTCACGACGGGAATGCCGAGCTTCTCCTCGAGCGGCTCGATCTGGTCCATCGTGAGGAGATTCGTGCAGCTCACGAATATCGCGTCGCAGCCTCTCGCGATACCCGCATGCCGCAGCACGAAATCGCGCACCTCGTCGGAGGAAATCTTCGCGATGTCGCGCGTATCGAGACAGCCGAAGGAGCGGCACGCTTCCACCGCGATATCGCGATGCTCGAGAAATGCGATCTCGCGGGCATTCACGTCGTCGATATACGGCGTCACCAGCAACACGCGCCCCGCGGCAAGCCTTCGGAGCGCCATGATCACCGCCTGCGAGGTCGTGCAGGCCCGGATCCCGGTGATGGCGGTGATCTTCGAGGCAGCCTCTTCCTCGGTACCGGGACCGGAGACGAAGCTTCCGCTGGTGCAGCCGAACACGATCACCTCGGGCGTGGGCCATGCCATGGCGAGATCGCGCGCGGCCTGATCGACGGAGGCCATCATGAGCGTGAGCGACTCCCTGGTGACCTCGGGCGTGGGGCGCGAGAGCCGGTTGTGATTGATCACCACACCCGCCGGCAGGTACATCGGGAGCTCGCGCTCCATCGCGACGTTTCCCGGCGGCGCGAGGACCCCGATGCGCCTAACGTTGTTGTTCATGTCAGTCGAGTCTGATGCTGGCGGCCTGCGCCACTTTGCGCCATTTCGCGATGTCCCTGCGGATGAAGTCGGTGAACTCGGCCGGCGTCGTCGTCCTCGGGTCCGCCGCGAGCTCCTTGAACTTTTCGGTCACGGCGGGCTGCGTCACTGCCTTGATGACCGCGGCGTACAGGCGATCGATCACGGCCTGCGGCGTGCCGGCGGGCGCGAGCACCCCGGTGAAGGAGGCGGCCTCGAACCCCTTCAGGCCGAGCTCGTCCGCGGTGGGCACGTTCGGCAGCACGGTCGAGCGGGTCGGCGTCGCGACGGCGAGTATGCGCACGCGCCCGTCGCGGATATAACCCATGGAGGACGCGATCTGGTCCATCATCGTCTGTACCTGTCCGCCGATCAGCTCCGTCAGCGCCGCGCCGCTCCCCTTGTACGGGACATGCAGAAGCTTCACGCCCGCCACCGTCTGGAAGAACTCGATAGCGAGATGGTTGGAGCTTCCGGTGCCCGCGGACGCCATCGTGATCTTCCCGGGCCGAGACCGTGCGAGCGCGATCAGGTCCTTGAGCGTCGAGACGCCGATGTTCGGATGCACGAGGATCGCCATCGGCGTCACGTTGATCATGCTGATCGGCGCGAAGTCCCTCGTCGGGTCGTAGGGCAGTTTCGAGTACACGGCGGGATTCGCCGTCATCGATCCGCTCGATCCGGCGACGAGCGTGTGGCCGTCGGGCTGCGATCTCGCGACCAGCGTCGCGCCGACGCTGCCGCCGCCGCCGGCGCGGTTATCGACGATCACCTGCTGGCCGAGGATCTCCGAGAGCGGTGTGGCGAGTATGCGCGAGGAGATGTCGACGCTGCCCCCGGGGGCGAACGGTACAATCAATCGGATCGGGCGCCTCGGGTAATCGGCGCGCTCGGCGGCGCTTGCCGAGAGCGCGGCGAACGCGAGCGCTAGTGCGGCCCCACGCATGAGGTGCATACTCATCCTCGGGGTTTCCTCGTTGTGGGGTTTCCGGGGGAACGGCACGCCCACCGTAACGCCGTGCGCAAAGGGGTGTCAAGCACCGCGATATGAATTTCCGACAGATCGAAGCGTTCCGCGCGGTGATGCTGACCGGCACGACGACGGAAGCCGCGGCGCTTCTCCGTACGACGCAGCCCGCGGTGAGCCGGCTGATCCGGCAGTTCGAGCATGCTTCCAGGCTCAAGCTCTTCGAACTGCATCGCGGGCGCCTCGCGCCTACCCCCGAAGCGAAGGCCCTCCTGCGCGAAGTGGAGCGCAGCTACTGCGGGCTCGATCGCGTCAGGGAAGCGATCGAGACCCTGCGCGACTCGGGCGTGGGGCGCCTCGCGGTGGGCGCCGTGCCGTCGCTCGGCATGAGCGTGCTGCCGCGGGTGATTCACGCTTTTCTCGCGCGCTACCCGAAGGCGGCCCTCTCGCTTCACACCTCGAGCTCCAATGTCGTGCGCGATGGGGTGGCGAGCGCGTTGTTCGACATCGGGTTCGCCGCACAGGAAATCGATACCACCGGTGTGAAGGCGCAGCCCTTCGTCACCACGCGCGCCGTCTGCGTGATGAATCGCGAGCACCCGCTCGCGCAAAAGCGCAGCCTTCGCGCCCGCGATCTCGCCGGCGCGCCGCTCTTCCTGCTCACGCGCGGCGATGTCACGCGGCGGCGGCTGGACGAGGTGCTCGCGGCGGCGGAAGTCGCGGTCGAGCCCGCGGTCGAGACCACCTATGGCGCGACCGTCTGTGCGCTGGCGCTGGAAGGCGTGGGTGTCGGAGTCGTCAATCCGTTGATCGCCGGCGGTTTCGCGAGCCGCGGCCTCGTGATCAAGCCGTTGGAGCCGGCCGTGTACTTCGAGATCTTCCTGCTGTATCCGCTGCACGCCCCGCCGTCACGCCTTGCGCGCGAGTTCGAGGGGCTCGTGCGCGAAGCGCTCCACTCCGAGACCCATATCAGGATCGCATAGCCATCGCACCAAATGGGATTGGACAGCATGGGCCGCCGCTCCTATATTGAGCTGTCGCATTGGAGCGCGAGTACGGAACTTGCCCATTCCATTCAACGGCGGAGGTAAACATGATCTTCTGGCGACTTCTGGGCGGCGCGCTCCTCGCATGCACGGCCTTCCCGTCCAGCTTTGCGACGGCTCAACAGTACCCTGCCAAGCCCATCCGAATCGTTGTGCCGTTCGCCGCCGGCGGCACCGCGGACGTGCTTGCCCGCGTGATTTCGCAGCGCCTCGGGCCGCAGTACGGGCAGCAGATCCTTGTCGATAACCGTCCCGGCTCCGGGGGCCACGTCGGCGCGGAGACCGTCGCGAAATCGCCGGCGGACGGCTACACGCTGGTACTCGGGACGATCGGTATCCACGCGGCGTACGGCATCTACTCGCGCCTTCCGTACGACCCGCCGAAAGAGCTCCAGCCGGTGATACTTTTCGCCGAGCTGCCATGCGTGCTGATCGTGCATCCGTCGCTGCCCACGAAGAGCGTGCACGACTTTCTCGCGCTCGCGAGGGCGCGCCCGGGTGCGATCAACTTCGGCTCCGCCGGCAACGGCTCGTCGACGCACATGACGGGTGAACTGTTCAAGGTGATGTCGAGGACGAATCTCACCCACGTGCCCTATCGCGGCAGCGCCCCCGCGCTGCAGGACCTGATCGGTGGCCACATTCAGGCGATGTTTGAGAATCTGCCGACGACCCTCGGGCCCATCGCCGCGAAGCGGGTGAGGGCGCTCGGGGTCACGGGCAAGGAGCGTTCGCCGAATCTGCCGGACGTGCCTACGGTCGCCGAAGCGGGCGTTCCGGGATATGAATCGACGGCGTGGTTCACGGTTGGCGCCCCGAGCAAGGTTGCGGCGGCCATTGTTCAGAAGCTCAATGCCGATCTGAACGCGCTGCTTGGCGCACCCGACATGCAGCAGCGCTGGAAGGACCTCGGCATCACCAAGGTCGGTGGCACGACGGACTTCGCCGCGAAGTACTTCGCGAGAGAAACCGAGAAGTGGAACAACGTCATCAAGCTGGCTGGAATCAGGGGCGACTGACGCGCGGGAGTTATCCCGGCGCGCGAGGTACACCCCGGACCGTGCGCGCAGAGCGCTCGCTCCGGCGCCGGGATGCAACCTCAACTTCAACATGGGTCCCGGGGGGACACGCCAGGACAACCGTATGGCTGAATTCAACGCAGTAACCCTGGAGATGATCTGGACGCGGCTCGTGTCCATCGTCGACGAAGCGGCGGCGGCGCTGGTGCGCACGTCGTTCTCGACGATCGTGCGCGAATCGAACGATTTCGCGTGCGTGCTCACGAATGCGCGGGGCCAGTCGATCGCGCAGGCGAACGACAGCATCCCCTCGTTCATCGGCACCGTCCCGCGCACGATCCGCCATTTTCTCGAGGAATTTCCGCCGCGGACGCTCGAGCCCGGCGACATCCTGATCACCAACGACATCTGGATGGGCACGGGCCACCTGCCCGACATCACCGTCGCGAAGCCGATCTTCCTGAACGGCCGCATCGTCGCGTTCGCCGGCTCGGTCGCGCACTCACCGGACATCGGCGGCAAGATCCGGTCGGCGGAAGCAAAGGAGGTGTTCGAGGAAGGCCTGCAGATCCCGATCATGAAGGTCATGCGCCGCGGCGAGATCGATCGGACGTTCGAGCGCATCATCCGCAAGAACGTGCGCGTGCCGGATCAGGTGATGGGCGATCTCTACGCGCAGTTCACGGGCTTGCATCTCATGGAGCAGCGTTTGATCGCGCTCATGCGCGAGCGCGGGCTCGATTCGCTGGAAGGGCTCGCCGAGGAGATTCACCGGCGATCGGAAACCGCCATTCGAAAGGCGATTCGCGCGCTGCCGGACGGGGTCTACACGCACAGCGCGATCAGCGACGGGTTCGCCGAGCCGATCGAGCTCCGGATGAAGATGACCGTGAAGGGAGACTCGATCGAGATCGACTACGCGGGCTCGGCGCCGCAGGTGATGCGGTCGATCAACGTCTGCATGGCCTACACGGTCGCGTATACCGCATACGGTGTGAAAGCGGTGCTCTCGCCCGAGGTGCCGAACAACGACGGCGTGCTGCGCCCGATCACCGTCACCGCGCCCGAAGGCTGCATCCTCCACTCCAGGCATCCCGCCGCGGGCGGCGCGCGTGCGCTCATCGGACACTTCCTGCCGATGATGGTCATCAACGCGCTCGCGAAAGCGATTCCGGACAGGGTCATGGCGACCGTGGGCTCGCCGCTGTGGTGCATCAACCTCTCGGGCGTGAACCCTCAGGGAAGGACGTTCGCGAATCTCTTTTTCATGAACGGGGGCTACGGCGCCGCGCACGACCGCGACGGCATCAACGTGCTGAGCTGGCCGAGCAACATCTCTTCGACGCCGGTGGAGATGATCGAGAAGCTGGCGCCGCTCAAGGTGCGCCACCGGCGCTTTCGCCGCGGCACCGGCGGCAAGGGCCGGTACCGCGGCGGCACCGGCCAGGAGATCTGCTTCGAGTCGACGTCGAAGACGCCGATCGTCGCGACCTTCATGGCCGAGCGCACGCGCGCGCAGGCCGCGGCGGCGGGCATTGCCGGCGGAGAAGCGGGCGCGCCGGGAGAGGTCGTCATCGACGGCAGGCGCGTCGATCCCAAAGCGCAGCACGTCGTGGAGCCGGGCGGCACGATCGAGCTGAAGACGCCCGGCGGCGGGGGGTACGGGTCGCCTTCCGAGCGCCGGAGAGAGCTCATCGAAGCTGATCGGGCGGATGGATACATCTAACCGGCGTCGAGGCGCGAAGCCGGGACCCGGGCGCGGTGCGCAGGTTGCGCACCCGACCGGATTCCGCCTTCGGGCCGAAATGACGAATTGACGGCACATGAACGCAGCCTACTCGCTCGCAATCGACATCGGCGGCACCTTCACCGACATCGTCGTCTACGACCACGCACGCGCGCGGTCGCTCTCGCACAAGGAGCTCACCACGGCGGAGGCGCCGCACAAGGGGGTTGTGACGGGCATCCGGCGTCTCTTCAAACAGCACGAGATTCCGTACTCGCAGGTGGCGCGCGTCGTACACGCGACGACGCTCTTCACGAATGCACTGATCGAGCGTAAAGGCGCGGTCACCGGCCTCATCACCACCGCCGGTTTCCGCGACACGCTCGAAATGCAGCGCGAGCACAAGTATGAGCTCTACGATCTCTTCATCGAGCTGCCGAGGCCGCTGGTGCGCCGCGCATTGCGCGTGGAAGTGAAGGAGCGCATGACGGTCGAGGGCACGCCCGAAGTGCCGCTCGACGAGAAGGCGCTTCTCGCGCGCGCGAAGGCGCTGCGCGAGGCGGGCGTGACTTCGGTTGCCGTCGTGTTTCTGCACGCCTACGCAAACGACGCGCACGAGCGGCGCGCCGGCGAGCTGCTGGGGAAGCACTACCCGGACCTCTTCGTGTCGCTTTCGAGCGACGTCTCGCCGCAGATCCGCGAGTTCGAACGCACGTCCACGACGGTTGCGAACGCCTACATCAAGCCGCTTGCGGACAGCTATCTCGCGCTCATGAGCCGCGAGATCGCGGGGCTCGGCATCAGCGCGCCGCTTTTCATGATGCTTTCGAACGGCGGCCTCACGCACATCGACGAGGCGAAGCGCGTCCCCATTCAGCTCCTCGAGTCCGGTCCCGCGGCAGGCGCGCTCGCGGGCGCATTCTTCGGCGCGCGCTCGAACATGCCCGACGTGCTCGCGTTCGATATGGGCGGCACGACGGCGAAACTCTCCATCATCGACAAAGGCGAGCCCCTCATTGCCTACAAGTTCGAGGCGAGCCGCCAGAAGCGCTTCGCCGAAGGCAGCGGGCTGCCGCTCGACATTTCGACCGTGGAGCTGATCGAAATCGGCGCGGGCGGCGGAAGCATCGCGGCGATCGACACGCTCGGGCTCCTCAAGGTGGGGCCCCGCAGCGCCGGCGCCGCGCCGGGACCGGCGTGCTACCGGCGCGGCGGTAAGGACGCGACGGTCACCGATGCGAACCTCACGCTGGGCTACCTGGAGGCGTCGAACTTTGCCGGCGGCACGATGAAGATCGATCCGCCGCTCGCGGCACAGGCGATCGAGCCGCTCGCGAAGGCTTCGCAACTCGATGTGCCCGAGCTTTCGTGGGGCATACATTCGGTGGTGAACGAGAACATGGCCGCCGCGGCGCGCGTGCACATCGCCGAGCGCGGACATCAGGCGGATCGCTTCGCGCTGCTCGTGACGGGCGGGGGCGGACCGCTTCACGGCTGCGAGGTCGCGCGCAAGCTCGGCATCAAGCGCATCATCTGTCCGCCCGACGCCGGCGTCGCTTCGGCGCTCGGGCTTCTGATGGCGCCCGCACGCATCGACCGCGTGGGCACGATCGCGCGCCGGCTCGATCTGTCCTGGGCCGGGCTCGAGCCGGCGTTCACCGCGCTCGAGCGCGAAGCGACGAGCGTCATAGAAAAGACGCTGCCCGGCGGGGCGCAGACGTCGGTCGCCCGTTCGGCGGACATGCGCTTCGCCGGCCAGGGTTTCGAGCTCGTGACGCCGCTTCCGGCGGGCCCGTACACCGCCGAATCCGAGGCCGCGATCCGCGATGCGTTCATCGCGACCTACCGGCAGATGTTCGGCCAGGTTCCGCCGGTCGCGAAGATCGAGATCATCAACATCCGCGTCGCGGTGTCTGCGCCCACGGGCGATGGGCGGCTCGATACACGCGCGAGCCGGGACGGCGGCGGCAATGCGCTCAAGGGCAAGCGCCGCGCCTGGGTTCCCGCGCTGAAGGCTTACTCCGACGTGCCGGTATACGAGCGCTTCGCCTTGTCGGCGGGCGATGCGATCGACGGCCCCGCGATCGTCGAGGAAGCGTCCTCGACCCTGATCGTGCCGCCCGGGGCGCGCGCCGTGACGGACGCGTCGGGCAACATCGTCGTCGAGCTGCAGGACTGACGCGGCATGGCCACGACCGAACGGATCGTCGTTCGCAAGGAGGGCGCGCTGGGCCGGCTCGTCTTCAACAATCTCGCCCGCCACAACGCGATCTCCCTCGACATGGCCGAAGCCGTTCCGGAGGTGATCCGCGACTTCGAATCGGATGCCGCTATCCGCGTCGTCATCCTGAGCGGCGCGGGCGAGCGGGCATTCGCGGCGGGCTCCGACATCTCGAGCTTCGGCGAAGTGCGTTCCGATCCCGGGCGCAACAAGCGCTACAACGCGATCAACGAGAACGCCTACCATGCCGTGTATCGATGCGCGAAGCCGACGATCGCGATGATCCGCGGCTACTGCATCGGCGGCGGCCTCGATTTTGCGGCGAGCTGCGATCTGCGGGTGTGCTCGGAGGACTCCACGTTCGCGGTGCCGGCGGGCAGGCTCGGGCTCGGCTACGGCCACGAAGGCATCGAGCGCATCGGGCGCGTCATCGGCACCATGCGCGCCCGCGACATGTTGTTCACCGCACGGCGGCTCTCGGCCGCCGAGGCGCTCGCGATCGGTCTCGCCGACCGCGTCTGGCCGGTTGCGGAATTCGAGCGCGAGGCGCTGGCGTACGCGGAGCTTGTCGCCGCGAACGCGCCGCTCACGGTCGCCGCGCTCAAGGCGGCTTTCCTCGAGTACGAGAAGCCACATGCCGAGCGCGACTTCGCGAGGCCGCAGTCGCTCATCGACAAGTGCTTCATGAGCGAGGACTACCAGGAAGGCCGCGCCGCGTTCGCCGGGAAGCGGAAGCCGGATTTCAAGGGACGCTGAACGTGAGCACGACCCGGCGCGGGGCCCTCTCGCGATTCAAGGTGATCGATCTCACGCGCGTGCGTTCCGGCCCGACGGCCGTGCGCCAGCTCGCCGACTGGGGCGCCGACGTGATCAAGATCGAGTCGCCCACATCGAAACTCGCAAGTGAGCTCCGCTCGTCGCCATGGCGAAGCTTGAAGCCGAGCGCGCGATAAAACCGCACCGCACGCGACATGTCATGCGCGGCGAGCGCGATGGCGCTGATCGTAATCGGCATGCGAGTGCGGAGCGTCGCTCTCGACGCGGGGGTTAGGCGTCACTGCGCGGGACCCGAAGTGATGAACGTGGTCTTGACTGGTGGAGGCGACTTGAGCGTCTGTTGAACAATGCAGCACCGCTCCGCAGCCAGCTTCAGCTTCTCGAGCAACTCTGGCGGGGTCCCCACTCTGGCTTTGAAGCAAATGTTGCAGGTCATTGTCTGGAAACCGACCGGCACACCCGGACCTACAGCCATGGCGCCGCGTACGTCGACGGTAGCGATCACGCTGACTTCCAGACTGGTGAGTTCCACACCGAGCAGGTTGGCGACCAGGCGCATGGTCGAATCCTGGCAGGCGGCCAGGGCAGCGCAGGGAATGTCCCCGGGAGTGGGGCCGTCGTGCGGCCCCCCGACGGCGGCGTGCGTGCCAATAGGCACGACTACGCCGCAACCATCCATGGGTTCGACTTTGGAATGGTCCAGTTTCGTGCCGCGTCCGGAGCGCGGGCTTTCCCGCGCGCTTGCGATGCGTTGGAGGAACACCGGGTCGTTCTCCAGCCGGTAGTCGAACCAGTCGTCCTCCGAGTCAAAACCAATCGGAACGCCCGCCGGTTTCCCGTGGCGCGTGATAAGGATTTCGCCCTTCGCCACCTCGCGCAGATAGCGGGACAGGTCGTCCTTGACTTCGCCAAGGAAGGACCCCTTTCACTTTTCCCCGGGCTTTGCCCGTTTGACCAACCATGTCGCAGCCTCCGGCTTCGATACGATCGCCAGCACCGCTACCGTCTGCCCACTTACATCGTAGAACACCCGGATCTGCGCCACGACGTGCTCTGCGGCCGGCCGGAACGGCTGCCTGACTTGGCACGACGCTTCCGGCCCGTCCGCAGCAGCTACGCGTTAGCCGCTTTCCCCACCAGACTATTTCAAGAAAAACTTGATCAAGGCGGCATTGACTGCCGCTGGATTCATCTGGCTCATCTGATGCGCCGCGTTTGGAATCGTCACCCGAGCCGCGGAGGGCTGGCAGCGCTGATATGCATCCAGGATCGGCCGAAAATGAGGAGGGCTCTTCTCGCCGGTCATCAGCAATACGGGCATCTTGATCTTTCCAACATCGTCGCAACCGATCGGTCTGGCTTTGCCATCGGCCGCCTGACCGACAACCGTCCAGGCATTCTCGAGCCGGGTTTGACGCTGCGCTTCGGTGAGCCTTTTCCACGCACCCTTGCCATTCACGCCGTCGAAGAAATACTCGAGCCCGCCCGCAATATCGCCCTTCCGGTAATAGACTTCGGTTGCTTTGGCCCGTGCGACCACGACATCTTCTCCTGATGCGGGCTTCAGCGGTGGCACCAACTCGGTGAAAGCTGGATCCATCAACAGCAGTTTGCTCACCAGATCAGGGCGCGCAAGCGCAGATCGAATCACGACTTGTCCACCGCGTGACCAACCGACCAGATTGACGGGGCCTGTGTTGAGCTTCTCGTAACTCGCGGTGTCGAGGTGCGCTGCGCGGCCACGACGACGGCCGGGCGGGTGACCGCCTCGCCGCCGCGTCCACCATTGAAAAGTCAGTGCTCAACTGCTCGCCGCGAGCTCTTCGCGCACGATCTTGCGCACGAGCTCTCGCGTCACGGGTTGCTCGGCGAGGCCTACGCGGGATTTCAGGGCCTCGTTGATCAAGGTCTGATAACCCTTGCCGGTCTTCTCGGACTGGGCCTTGAAACGCTTGATGACCGCGTCGTCCACGTAGATGGTAATGCGGGTCTTGCCGGCAGAGGCAACCACCGCACCCCGCCTGCCCTTCGAAAAGTCATAAATTTTTCTCATAGTCTCTGCGCTCTTTGGAGTCTGGCTTCCGCACTGAGATGAACCGTGGCCCATCGCGCCGGGGAGTGTGGACCACAACCGTCAGGGTCCCGAAGACGTTTGCGCCGATCGTCACAAACCGTTGCTCGCCCTCGGCGCTGTCGTCCTCGATCGTGAGCGCCAGGGGGTCGCTGAGCACGCCATCGCCCTCGGAGAACCACTGTTACGTTGAGCACTGTCTGATCCAGCGGTATCCGGAAAGGGTGGGACTCTGGATGTATCGCCGCGCCGACGCACGGCGATACATACTCATTCAGCCTTCGCCCCGGACGCTTTCACCACCTTCGCCCACTTCACGGTCTCGGACCTGATGTAGGCGGCGAACGCCTCGGGGCTCGAGCCGACGATCTCGAAGCCGAGGCCGCCGAGCCTCGCGGTCACCTCGGGATGCTTGAGGGCGGCCAGGATCCCGGCGTTGAGCCGCGAGATGACCGGCTTCGGGGCGCCCGCCGGCGCGAGCACGCCGTACCACGCCGTCGCTTCCACGCCCGGGAAGCCCTGCTCCGCGATCGTGGGCACGTCCGCCAGCGCCGGCGAGCGCTTCGCGCCGGTCTGCGCGAGCGCCCGGAGCTTGCCCGCCTTGATGTGGGCGAGCGTCGAGGAAAAGCCGCTGAACATGACATGCACGTGGCCGCCGAGGAGGTCCGTCACCGCCTGCCCGCTGCCCTTGTACGGCACGTGCGTGATCTTCACGCCCGCGAGGCTACCGATTAGCTCGCCGGTGAGATGCCCGACGCTTGCGACGCCGGCCGAAGCGAACGAGTACTGCCCCGGCTTCGCCCTGGCGAGCGCGATGAATTCCTGCAGGCTCTTCGCCGGCACCGAGGGGTGGGCGGTCATGACGTTGGGCGATGACGCGAGCTGGGTGATCGGCGCGAAGTCCTTCTGTGGATCGTACGGCATCTTCGCGGAGAGGCCCGGGAAGATCGCGAGGTTCGCGATGTAGCCGAGCACGATCGTGTGGCCGTCGGCGGGCGCCCGCGCCACGATCTGCATGCCGATGTCGCCGTTCGCTCCCGGGCGGTTGTCGACGACAACCTGCTGGCCGAGCGAGTCGGCGAGCTTCGTTCCCATCGTGCGCGCGAGCGTGTCCGCGCTGCCGCCGGGGGCGTACGGCACGACGAAGCGGACGGGACGGTTCGGGAAGTTCTGCTGCGCGGAATGCTGCTGGGCGCGGACGGGAATCACGAGTGCCGCGGACATCACGGCGCCCAGGAAAACCAGGGGGAAAATCGAGAAGACTCGCTTCCGGAGCATGCTCGGACCCTCGCCGCGGTATCGATTGCCCGGCGGAACTCCGGAGTTACGCAGGGTGGACTTCCTCGAGATGAATCGGCGCGCCGCGACTCAACCCGGAATCACGGCTACTTCCTGCGCGCCGATTCATTGCGCCAGCGCTCCCACGCCCAGCGCTGGTCCTCGCGGATCGCCTCGTCCGCGACGAGCGAGCGCACGAACGCCGTCACGTCCGATTCGTAGCCGTCCGCGCGCCTGTCCACGCGCCATTTCCTGTCCGCCGGGACGACGGGGGACTTCGGCACTTTCTTCAGATTCATCGCGTAGCTCCGTTCTCCCCGCGCCCCACGCCGCTCGCCTCGCCGCCGCCCGGCTGGTAGCCGTAGCAGGAGCACGTGTGCATGATGCGGGTGTCCGGCGGCAGCGGCTTTGCACCGGGCGGCGCGACAGCACCGATCGCGCTCAGGAACTCGGCAAGCAGCACGCCGGCGAGGACGGCGCCGCCGGCACTGCTGCTCGCGACGGTCAACTGCCCGCCGGGAGCACCCACCGGGACGGGCGTCCCGGAGATGAACGCGAAACGCGCCCCGGATGCCGAGACCGATGCAGCCACCGCGCTCCCGGCGAGCACCGCGCTTCCGCCCGCTCCAACCGTCTCGCCCCCGTAGGTCTGCACGGCGCATCCAGGGAGGACGGCGACGATGAGGGCGAGGGTGAACGTCCGGGACATGGCAGGTCTCGATGATCCGGGGGGGATCGTAGCACGGTGGAATCCTCGCCGGCCGGGACTTCGGTGGCGTCAAGGGGAACGGGAACAACGGGGCTGGTCGCCTGGCCCCATCCCCGCCCTCTGATCCCTCCCCTTGAAGGGGAGGGAGGAGTTACGGCGCGCGGCGATACTCGGTTGCCCCATCTTCACCGCGGCCCTCGCGGTGCTGGCGAGGGGAGGCTCCACGCGGATGGTGGACGCGCGGCCGATGCAGCGATATCGGCCGCACTCTCAGAACGGCGGGCGGGGCGGCCCCTTCGCGTCCTTCGGCCGCGGCTTCGCGACGAGATCGGCTCGCTCCTTCATGAGCGGTTCGACCTCCTTCGCCCCGACGACGTAGGTCCACTTCGCGAGCGCGCGCTCGCGGGCGACGCGCTCCTCCAGCCGCTTGAGCGTCTCGGCGAAGTCCTTGTCGCGCCGCTCCTTCTGCTCGGCCTTTTCGTCCTTCTCCGGCACACGCGCTTTCGGAGGGTCCCCCGTGACGCCGACGCTCACGAGGTAGTCCGTGCCCGACTTGCGCTTCGCGATGCGCACCGTGTAGGTGAGATTGTCGAACGTCTCGGCGACCGCGACGACCGGCTTCTCCGCTTCCTCCGGCTTCGCGTCGAGCGCGATGTCCTCGAACGACATCTGCGCGAGCGCGTTCACCGCGGAGACGGCGGCGCTCGCGGCGAGATCGCCGCCGCCGGATGCGAACCGCCACTGCCCCCACTCTTCGTTGCGCGTGATCTTCCAGCCCGCTCCGCCCTCGGGCCCGACCGCGAGCGTGCGGATGCGTTCGGCCTTGAAGAAGTCCCGCGCCAGCCACTTGCCGGGTTTCGCGTCCGCCTTGCCGAGCGGGTCGGACACCACCACCACCTGGTCCCCCGCGCCCGCCACCTGCACGTAACGGCCCGCGGGCACGCCGTCGACCGCGCTCGGCAGGGGATTCAGCGGGTCCTTCTTCTTCACGACCTTGCCGAGCACGAGCCGCGCGAGCACCTTCTGCTGCGCGTCGGAGAACTCCACGAGGATGCCGCTCCCTTCGCCCTTGCCCGGCTCGGCGAGGTCGAGGCGCGGCAGGAGCGACGCCCCCACCTGCTCGGACTGCGTCACCTTCAGTTCGGCGAGCTTCACCATGAGGTCGGTGAGGTCCTGGAAGTTCGCCGGGTAGTCGCCGCGCTCGCGCACGACCCAGCCGGTATCCCGGCGCACGAGCGTCGACCGGGATTTCGAGTCCTGGAGCGTGAT
Source organism: Burkholderiales bacterium (assembly GCA_020854035.1). Classification (GTDB taxonomy): domain Bacteria; phylum Pseudomonadota; class Gammaproteobacteria; order Burkholderiales; family SG8-41; genus SG8-41. The sequence continues at coordinate 49,529 of JADZGE010000076.1, forward strand.
CCGGGCCACCTCCGCCAGCGTGAAGCCCGGCAGCAGCGGCGCGCCGATCTTCGCGCCGCTCGCCCGGTAGGCGGCGATGTCCTGGCGGAAAAGCGAGATACCCGCGCCGCCCAGCACGAGCAGCGCGATCACGAGCAGGAGAAACTGCTTGCGGGTCATGTTGGTCTCGTCGCGGTCAGGACGCCGCCGCGCGGGAGCGCCGGTGCCGGCCTATCGCCAGGACGATACCGGCGAGCGCCACCAGCAGCGGCACCGCCCCGATGTTGATCACCTTGGTCCAGAACTGCAGCGCGTCGGTCTCGACGCGAAGGTTCTTCCTCAGCTCCTTGAGGTCGTGCCGCGTCTGCGCCGCCTTCTTGCGGAAATTCTCGAGCTCCGCCTGCTGCTCGGTGGTGAGAATGGCGCTTTGCGCGCCGCCCCTCGCCTTCTGCAGGTTCTGCAGCTTCTCCTGCGTCTGGTTGAGCGTGTCCTCGAGCTCCTTGATCTTGCCGAGATAGGTCTGCTGCGCCGTATCCTCCATCTGGCGGATGAGCGTCAGGGGCCGCGTGAACGAGGCGCGGCTCCTCAGCGTCATCAGCGCGCTGTCGCCGGAGAACTGTTCCACCAGACCCTGCGCGAACGCGAGGTTGCCGTTACGCGGGACGATCACGCGCTGGCCGAAGATGTCCTGCACCTCCACCGCCGCGCCGTCGGCGAGCATGTCCGCGTCGGCCACCAGCACCATCGAATTCTCGGCGGCGGAGACCTTGAGGTGAGGCTCGCCCGCGGGCGCGTCCTTCTTCCCGTTCTTGCCGGCATCCTTCTTCGCGGGCGGCGCCGGCGGCTGCGGCCGGCCGTCCGGAAACGCGGAATGAAACCTGCCCGAGAGACGGATGGCGAGCGGCTGCTCCTTGCCCGAAGGCTGGAACCCCCGCGTCGAGGGCTCGCCCGAGAGCGTCGCGATGATGAGGTCGACCGGCATGGAGTTCTTGGAGGTGTGCGCGAGCGGCGTCATCGCGAGCCCCTCCGCGACCTTGCCCTTGAACGTGCCGCCGAAGGGAACGAGCAGCGTGCCGACCTGGCTCATCACCACGTCGTCCATGTTGAAGGCCTGCTGGTTGAGGTTGAGCAGCGTCGGCAGCAGCCGCGGCCCCTCGCCGCTCGCGAAGGTGAGATCGGCGATCACCTTGCCCATGTCGATGTCGACGCCCCACGCCTTGAAAAGATGATAGAAGGTCGATTGCGACGCCTGGTTGCCGCCGAACGGGTTCTGCATGTCCGGCTGCTGGTCGAAATAGGCGTACGGATCGACGAAGGCGATGAGTTTCCCGCCGCGCAGCACGAACTGGTCGATGGCGTACTCGGTCTCCTCCGGAATGTCGCGCGGGTGGATGACGAGCAGCACCTTGATGTCGTCGTCGATGCGGCGGGCGCTCAATTCGAGCTTGCGCACGTCGAAGATGCGCTTCAATTCCTGTACCAGCACCCACGCCTCGGTCGGCTGCTTCTTGAGCAGGGGATTGAGCGGCTGCCCGGTGACCGGCAGCGCGCTCATCACGCCCACCACCGGCTTCTTCGCCGCGGCGACCTGCGTGATGGCGCGCGTGATGTCGTACTCGAGCAGTCGCTCGCGGTCGGGCGTGAGCACGGGTATCGCCGCCTTGTGGTCGAGGAAGGACACCGCGAGGCCGAGGTAGAACTTCTCGCCGGTGTTGGTGAGCTGCCCCTCCACGCCGTCGAGCGCGGCGGATTCCTCCGCGTCGGAATCGGGCTCGGGATTGAACTTCTCGATGATGACCCTGCCCCCCGATGCGGCCTTGTACTCGGAGAGGAGATCCTCGACGCGGCCCGCGAAGGTCTTGAGCCCCACCGGCACCGCCGTGCCGCCCTGGGTGTAGTAGAGGCGCACCCGGACCGGGGCCTCGAGTTTCGCGAGCACCGACTTCGTCCCGGGCGACAGGGTATACACGTCGCCGTCGGTCAGGTCGGCGCGGAAATTGACCGCGCTCGCGAGGAAGTTGAACGCGACGAGCACGGCGAGCAGCGCCACGACGCCGCCGGTCGAGTAGAGCAGGGTCTCGAGCTGTTTTTTCTGCATGGTCGGCCCCGCCTAGCCCGCGCGCTGGTTGCGGATGATGACCCCGGTGGTGAAGAGGGCGAAGCCGATCACCGAGGCGAAGAAGATCACGTCGCGCGAGTCGAGCACGCCGCGCTGGAAGCCCTCGAAATGCGTCATGACCGAGAAGCCGGCGATCACGCTCACCGCCGCCGGGCTCGCCCAGCGGGTGAGCAGATCGGTGACCGGCGTGTAGCCCGCCAGGATGAGGAAGAGGCAGATCATCACCGACACGATGAAGCTGATCACCTGGTTGCGGGTCATCGCGGAGGTCATGCAGCTCACCGCGAGGTAGGTCCCGGAAAGGAGCAGGCTGCCGAGGTAGCCCGCGGCGATCACCCCGTTGTCCGGATCTCCCATGTAGTTGACCGTCAGCACGACCGGAAACGTGAGCGCCAGCGCGAGCGCGAGGAAGAGCCACGACGCGATGAACTTGCCCAGGATCGCCTGCCACGTCGTGACGGGCATGGTGAGCAGCAGCTCCATCGTCCCCAGGCGCCGCTCCTCGGACCACAGGCGCATGCCCACCGCCGGCACGAGGAAGAGGTAGAGCCAGGGATGCCAGGTGAAGACCGAAACCAGCGAGGCTTCGCCTCGCTCGAAGAAGTTGCCCACCGTGTAGGTGAAGAAACCGGTAAGCAGCAGGAAGATTACGAGGAAGACATAGGCGATGGGCGAAGCGAAGTAGCTTCCCAGCTCGCGCTTCATGATCGCCCTGATGTTGGTCCAGGCGCCCATGTTCATGCCGTCCGTACCGTGTCGGGAAGGGTGATCGCGCGGAAGACGTCCTCGAGCCGGCCCTCCGGCGAGCGTGCCTTCAGTTCCTGCGGCGTCCCGTTCGCGACGATGCGGCCGCGGTCGATGATGATGACGCGCGAGCACGCGGCCTCGACTTCCTCGAGGATGTGGGTCGAGAAGATGATGGCCTTCGACTCGCCCATGTGCTTGATGAGGTTGCGCACCTCGTGCTTCTGGTTGGGATCGAGCCCGTCGGTCGGCTCGTCCATGATGAGCACGGCCGGGTCGTGCACCAGCGCCTGCGCGAGGCAGGTGCGGTGCTTGTAGCCCTTGGAAAGCGTGTCGATGCTCTGCCCGACCACGTTCTGGAGGAAGCAGAGTTCGATGGCGCGCTCGACCGCCCGCTTCTTCGCGTCCCCCGTCAGGGAGCGCAGCTCCGCGGCGAAATCGAGGAAGCCGCGCACCGTCATGTCGGCGTAGCCGGGAGCGTTCTCCGGCAGGTAGCCGAACAGGCGCTTCGCGGGCAGCGGATTCTCGACGACGTCGTGACTGCCGATCGTGATTCGGCCCGAGGTCGGCGGAATGAAGCCCGTCACCATGCGCATGGTGGTGGACTTACCGGCCCCGTTCGGGCCCAGGAACCCCAGGACCTCGCCGCGCTCGACCGTGAACGAAACGTCGTTCACCGCGATCTTGGGGCCGAACGCCTTGGTGAGGTTCTCGACCTTGATCATGTTCTCCCCCGTGGATGGCGCCCGGCTCGATACGGAGCCGCGCCGCCTTTCTCGGCCGGCATGCAGGACGCGCAGCGGGCAATCGTGGGCCCCGCCGGCGACCGGCCGCCATCGCGCAAGTTGGACAGACAATAGCGCAAAGGTTCCCACCTCGTCGTCGTGGCGGCCGCGAGCCGCTTCGTGAGGCACAACGAAAAGGGCCTGTTCCGCCGCAGGCCCCGCCTTCCGTGGTGCCGGCAGTCTGAATCGAACAGACGACCTACCGCTTACAAGGCGGTTGCTCTACCGCTGAGCTATGCCGGCGGCCGGGCGCATTATAAGGGATGTCCGCCGGGTGTCGAGCGAACCGTGCGCGGGTGCGGGCGGCTCGACTCCTCGCGCGCCGGGCCACCCGCGGCCTCCCACTATAATGGCCGCCCACCACACGGGAGGCGGCATGTCGGAAGCAAGGGAAACAATCGGGCTCGTCGGCGCGGGGCTGATGGGCATGGCGTGCGCGAAGCGGTTGATCGACGCCGGGTTCGGCGTGCTGGCCCACGACGTCGATCCCGCGAAGCTCGACCGGTTGCGGGCGGCCGGCGGGCGGGCGGCGGGGTCGCTCGGCGAGATCGCGCGATCGTGCCGCAGGATCGTGCTTGCGGTCTTCGACACCGCGCAGGTCGAGGAGGTCATCGAGGGACCTGGCGGGCTCGTCGCGACGGCGCCGCGGGAACGATCGCCCGTGGCCGTGTGCGTGAGCACCTGCGACCCCGACCGCATCGCGGCGCTCGTGTCGAGACTGCCCGGCGGGGGCCTGCGCTACGTCGAGGCGCCGGTGTCGGGCACGAGCGACCAGGTGGCCCGGGGCGATGCGCTGGGACTGATCGGAGGCGACGCGGCGGCAATCGAAGATGCGCGCGCCGTCATCGAGGCGATAGCGCCGCGGTGGCGTCATCTCGGGCCCGCCGGCAGCGGCGGGCGCGCCAAGCTCGCGGTGAACCTCATCCTCGGCGTGAACCGCGCGGCCCTCGCGGAGGGACTGGTATTCGCCGAGCGCATGGGCCTCGACGCGGCCGCATTCCTCGCCGTCGCGCGCGAGTCGGCCGCCTACTCGCAGGTGATGGACGTGAAGGGCCCCAAGATGGTGGCGGGCGACTTCTCACCCCACGGCTTCGTCTCGCAATCGCTGAAGGACTTCTCGCTCATGGCCGAGCAGGCGCGGCGCGCCGGGCAACGGCTGCCGCTCGCCGAGACCTACACCGACCTCATGCAGGGGTGCGTCGCCCGGGGCGAGGGCGATCTCGACAACGCCGCGGTGATCCGGGAGATCCGCCGCAGGAGGGCCGGCGGGTAGCCGTTCAAGCGGGCGTCCTGTTGCGTTCGCGCGGCCGGGGGCCGGCCGGCGGGCCTGAGTTGCCCCGCCACCGGCAGCACGGTTGCGGCCACGCGGGGGAAACCGCGGACTCCCGGTCCGTTCCAGGACGCGTTGCGCCCAGGCTCTGCCGCCGCTGACGATCGACGTGCGCCGCGCGCGAGATGATCGCGGGCGCGCCGGTTTCTTCCCCGCGGCTCGCTTGCGGCGCTCCCGGGAACTGCAAGCGGGAATCCTCCGCCCCGGGAAATTCCGCCGCTACTTGATGACCTGTAGCCGCGGCTTGCCGCCGTTCTGTGGGGCGGCCGGCGGCTCGGGTTCGGGGCACGGGCCGGCGGCGGGTTCGCCGGGCTGCTCGGGGGGAAACATGAGTCCCTGGCCGTTCTCCTTGGCGAAGATGCCCGTGACGGCGTCGAGCGGAATGGAGCACTCCCGCGACACGCCGTTGAACCGCGCGGCGAACTGGATGAGATCGTTGCCGATCGTCAGGCGATGCGTCGCGTCGAGGCTGACGTTAAGCACGATCTCGCCGTTCTTCACATGCTCGGCCGGCACGCGGGTGTTCGCGTCGACGCGCACCGCGAGGTACGGCGTCATGTTGCTGTCCGTGCACCACTCGTGGATGGCGCGGATGAGGTAGGGCTTGGTCGGTCTCTCGGCCACGGGAGCTACCGCGAAGTTGGACGAGGAACGAGGAACGGGGAACTCGGGTGCGCGGCGCCGCACCCCCTGTCTCGCATATCGCTTTCCGGGTTAAGCATCGGTCACTTCCGCATGACCTTCTCGGAAGCGGTCAGCGCGTCGATGAAGGCGGGCCGGCTGAACAGGCGCTCGGCGTACTTCATGAGCGGGGCGCACTGCTTCGGCAGCTGTATTGCGTAGGCGTCGAGCCGCCACAGGAGCGGCGCGATCGCGACGTCGAGCATGGTGAACTCCTCGCCCAGCATGTGCTTCTGCTTGGCGAATACCGGCGCGATCTGCGTCAGGTTGTCGCGGATGACGGCGCGGCCCTTCTCCGCCTGCTTCTGCGTGCCCTTCTCGATCGACTCGATGTGGCTGAACATCTCCTGTTCGAACCGGAACAGGAACAGCCGCGCGCGGGCGCGCATGACGGGATCGGCGGGCATCAGCTGCGGGTGCGGAAAGCGATCGTCGATGTACTCGTTGATGATGTTCGACTCGTAGAGGATGAGATCCCGCTCGACCAGCACCGGCACCTTGTTGTACGGGTTCATCACCGCCAGGTCTTCCGGCTTGTTGAACAGATCGACGTCGACGATCTGGAAGTCCATGCCCTTCTCGTAGAGCACGATGCGGCAGCGCTGGCTGAACGGGCAGGTCGTGCCGGAATAAAGGGTCATCATGGCGGCGGCGGGCGGAAAGTGATCGTCCGGGTCGGGGTCGCGTGGCGATTGCGGCCGGGGAGGCGCGGCGCCGGCCAAGGCTAGTGCACGTCCTTCCAGAATTCCTTCTTCAGCGCGTAAGCAAGCACGAACGTGACGAGAAGGAAGCCGATCACGTAGACGCCGAGCCGCTCGCGGTCGCGCCGCGCCGGCTCGGCCATGTAGACCATGAAGTTCACGAGGTCGGCGACCATCCGGTCGTACTCGACGGGAGAGAGTTCCCCCGGCTTCTCCAGCACGAGACGCCGTACCTCCCGGCGCTCGACCTCCTCCTCCTTCGGCCCCGAACGGCGCTCGATCACCTCGGTCTTCAGCACCTGCTCGCCCTGCAGCCGGTGCAGTACGTGCGGCATGCCGACGTCCGGGAACACCGTGTTGTTCCAGCCGCCGGGACGCGTTGCGTCGCGGTAGAACCCGCGCAGGTAGGAGTAGAGCCAGTCCGCGCCGCTGCCGCCGTCGGAGGCTCGCGAGCGCGCGATCACGGAAAGGTCCGGCGGCGCCACGCCGAACCACTCGCGGGCGCTCTTCGCGTCCATGGCGGTCTTCATGAGATCGCCGACCTTCGCCTGCGTGAGGATCAGGTTGTCGCGTATCTGCTGCTCGGTCAGGCCGAGGTCCTGCAGCCGGTTGTAGCGCATGTAGGATGCGCCGTGGCAGCCCAGGCAGTAATTGACGTAGGTGCGCGCGCCGCGCTGGAGCGAGGCGAGGTCCTCCGTACCCGCGTCGGCCGGCATGCGATCGAGTTTCACGCTCTCCGAGGCGGGCGCGGCGAGCGGCGCGAGAACGAAGGCGGCAACGAGACCCAGCGCGGCGGCTCTCATCAGTGCGCTCCCCACGTCACGCGATCCGGCTCGGGCCTGGTCTTCTCCATCCGGCTGTACCAGGGCATGAGCAGGAAAAAGGCGAAATAGGCGAAGGTGCAGATCTGCGCGATGAGGGTCCGCCCCTCGGTGACCGACAGCGTGCCGAGGTAGCCCAGCACGAAGAACACGATCACGAACAGCGCGAGCGCGGTGCGCGTGAGCGCGCCCTTGTAGCGCATCGACTTCACGGGGCTGCGGTCGAGCCAGGGCAGCAGGAAGTAGATGAGCGTCGCCACTCCCATCAGCGCGACACCCCACACCTTCGGATCGACGACGAGCGCGTCGGGTCCCTTCATGAAGAAGATCAGCACCGCCCCCACTGCCGCTGCCGCGAACTTCACGCGGCCATCGCGCGCCGTGCGCCATATCAGGACGACGTAGGCCGCGACCCCGAGGGCGAGGAAGATCATGAAGTCCTCGGTGCACGCCCGCAGGATGGAGTAGTACGGGGTGAAGTACCACACCGGCGCGATGTGCGGGGGCGTCTTCAGCGGATCGGCGGGGATGAAGTTGTTGTACTCGAGGAAATAGCCTCCGAATTCGGGCATGAAGAAGGCGATGACGGAAAAAACGATCAGGAAGACGACCACGCCGAGCGTGTCCTTGACCGTGTAATAGGGATGGAACGGGATCCCGTCGAGCGGCCGCCCGGTCTGCGGGTCCTTCCGCCGCTTGATTTCCACGCCGTCGGGGTTGTTCGATCCCACTTCGTGCAGCGCCATGATGTGCGCGGCAACGAGCCCGAGCAGCGCGAGCGGTATCGCGACGACGTGGAAGGCGAAAAACCGGTTCAGCGTCGCGTCCGAGACCACGTAGTCGCCGCGGATCCACAGCGCGAGATCGGGGCCGATGACCGGCACGGCGTCGAAGAGGTTGACGATCACTTGCGCGCCCCAGTAGGACATCTGCCCCCACGGCAGCAGGTAGCCGAAGAAGGCCTCGGCCATGAGGCAGAGGTAGATCACCATGCCGAAGATCCACACCAGCTCGCGCGGCTCACGGTACGAGCCGTACATCAGCCCGCGGAACATGTGAAGGTAGACCACGATGAAGAAGAACGACGCGCCGGTCGAGTGCAGGTAGCGGATCAGCCAGCCGTAGGGCACCTCGCGCATGATGTACTCGACGGAGGCAAACGCCTGCGCGGCGTCCGGCTTGTAGTGCATGGTGAGAAAGATGCCCGTGACGATCTGCAGCACGAGCACGAACATCGCCAGCGAGCCGAAGTAGTACCAGAAATTGAAGTTCTTCGGCGCGTAGTACTCGGCGAGATGCTCGCGCCACAGCGACATCAGCGGGAAGCGCCGGTCGGCCCAGGTGAGGAGCCCGGAAAGCGCTCCGTTCAGCGGGCCCGCCCAGTCGACCGTCACCGGCTGTTTTTCCGCGGCCGCCATCGCTACGCTCCCCTGGTGTCGTCGCCGACCAGGATCCGCGTGTCGCTTAGGAACCTGTACGGCGGCACCTTGAGGTTGTCCGGGGCGGGCTTGTTCTTGTAGACGCGGCCCGCGAGATCGAAGAGCGAGCCGTGGCAGGGGCAGTAGAAGCCGCCATTCCAGGCGGCGTCGAAGGGCTCGGCGCCGGCCTTGAGCTTGTCCTGCGGGGAGCAGCCAAGGTGGGTGCAGATGCCGACGACCACCAGCACCTCGGGCTTGATCGAGCGGAATTCGTTGCGCGCGTACTCCGGCGTGAGTTCCGCGGGCTTGCGCTCGCTGTTCGGATCGGCAACCTTGTCGTCGTCGGCCTTGACCGCGTCGAGCATTTCCTTCGTGCGGCGCAGGACCCATACCGGCTGCCCGCGCCATTCCACGGTGAGTTTCTCCCCGGGGCCGAGCTGGGCGATGTCCACTTCCACCGGCGCGCCGGCGGCCTTCGCGCGCTCGGAGGGCAGCATGCTCGCGACGAATGGCACCGCGGTTGCCGCCGTGGCAATGCCGCCGGCAACCCCCGTGGCGGCGATGAGGAGGCGCCGCTTGCCTTCGTCCAACTCCTTGTCAGGCATGTGTTTATTCCTTGGCGCTGAAAACACGGCATTTTACACAAAGCGTGCGGGAAGATTAAGAGAATATTCGAAAAATGAAGCCGGATCAGTCGCTTGCTCCTGCCAGCCGGCGTCGCCTCACCCCTTCCCCGGGGTCGCTCCCCGGCGCCATCTGCGTGTAAGATTACGCGCGAGGGAGTTGAGACCAACAAGCGGCGGCCGGCCGTGCACGCGACGAGTCCCGCGACCCGCGTGGTCCCCGGCGCGGCGGGTTCCCGGTTCGCGGCCCGCCCCGCGGCGTCTCCAGGCAATTCGATGCGCAAGCTCTGGCTCGTCTTCAGCCAGACCGCAACCGTGTGTCTTGCGGTCCTGTTCGTCGTATCCACGCTGCGCCCGGATCTCCTCGCGCCGTCGCGGGAAGCGGCCGCGCCGCCCGTGCAGGCGGCGGAGAGCGATCCCCCGCGCGAGCCCGCCGTCATCTCCTTCAGCGCGGCGGCGCGCCGGGCGATGCCGGCCGTCGTCAACATCTACACCAGCCAGGACGTGAAGCGCCCGCGCAACCCGCTGGCGGACGACCCGGTGTTTCGCTACTTTTTCGGCGGAGAGGCCGATCCCGGCGTGCAGCGGCGCGAGGGTCTCGGCTCGGGCGTCATCGTGAGCGACAAGGGCTACGTGCTCACCAACCACCACGTCGTCGAAGCGGTGGATCAGATCGAAGTCGCGCTCGCCGATGCGCGGAAGGTTCCGGCGCGCGTCGTCGGCACCGACCCCGACACCGACCTCGCGGTGCTCAAGATCGATCTGCCGCGATTGCCCGTGATCGCATTCGGCAGCGCCGACGAAGTACGCGTCGGCGACGTCGTGCTCGCGATCGGCAACCCGTTCGGCGTGGGCCAGACGGTGACGCTCGGCATCGTGAGCGCGCTCGGGCGCACGCAGCTCGGCATCACCACCTACGAGAGCTTCATCCAGACCGACGCCACGATACAACCCGGGAACTCCGGCGGGGCGCTGGTCGACTCGAGCGGGAAGCTCATCGGGATCAACACCGCCATCTACTCGCGCTCGCCGCGCGGCGAGTCGATGGGCATCGGCTACGCGATCCCGGTGTCGATCGCCCGCGAGGTCATGGAGCAGATCATCCGCGACGGGTCGGTCACGCGCGGCTGGATCGGGGTGGGCGGGCGCGACCTCACGAAGGAGCTTTCCGAGACGCTGCAGGTCGCCGTGCGGAGCGGCGCGCTGATCACGCACGTGGTGCGCGGCGGCCCCGCGGAGGCCGCGGGCGTGAAGCCCGGCGATGTGCTGGTGGCGATCAACGACACCCCGGTCGGCGACTGGAGCGCGGTGCTGAACCTGATCTCGGTGCAGAAGCCCGGTGAACAGGCGCGGCTGCGGATCGCGCGCGCGCAAGGCGGGGCCGAGCTCGCGGTCACCATCGGCCGCCGCCCGCGCCCGCAGCGCGAGAGGTAGCGGCGCCGCGCCCGGCGGTGGAACATCGCCGCGGGCGCGTCTCCGTCAGGGCTTTCGTTCCGGGTCCGGCTCCGCGCCCGCCGCGACCGCCGGCACGTCGCCCGCCGCGGGGGGCGCGGGCCGCCCCGCGAATCGCAGCGCGACGAGTCCCAGTTCGTAGAGCAGCCACATCGGTATCGCGAGGAGCAGTTGCGAGAGCACGTCGGGCGGGGTCACGACCGCCGCGATCACGAATGCGCCGACGACGACGTAGGGCCGCATCTCACGGAGCTTTTCCGGCGTCACGATCCCGGTGCGCACCAGCACCACCTGCGCCAGCGGGATCTCGAAGGTAATCCCGAACGCGATGAACATCGTCATCACGAAATTGAGGTAGGCCTCGATGTCCGGCGCGGGTGTGATCGCGCTCGGCGCGTAGGCGTGGATCGCGTGGAACACCAGCCGGAACACCACGAAGTGGCAGTACGCCACCCCGATCAGGAAGAGCACGGTGCTGCTGACGACCAGCGGCAGCGCGACGCGCTTCTCGTGGGCGTACAGTCCCGGCGCGACGAACGCCCAGGCCTGGTAGAGCACGTAGGGCAGCGCGATCAGGAACGCGGCGAGCAGCGTCACCTTGAGCGGCACCAGGATCGGCGTCACGACACCGGTCGCGATCATGCGCGTGCCCTCCGGCAGCGACCGCATCATGGGCTGCGCGAGAAGATCGTACACCCCGCCGATGCCCGGCCACACCGCGAGCAGCCCGGTCACCACGCCGATCGCGATGAGCGACCGCAGCAGCCGGTCGCGCAGTTCGACGAGATGTGAAATGAAGGTATCTTCGCTCATGCGCGACACGGGGCGAACCGTGACCCTGATCGTTCGGCCGGCGAGGCGGCGCGTGGCGCGCGCCCGGGTTACCCCTGCTTCGCCGCGGGGGGCGGGGCGCCCGCTTCGAGCGCGAGATCGAGCTGCCGCGCGCCGCCGGATTGCGCGGGAGCCGCAGGATCCGCCGCGGCCGGTGCCCCCGCCTGCTCTTGCGCCGCGGGGTCCGCCGCGGCGGCGAGCTCGTCGAGCCCGCTTTTCGCCTCGTTGAAGTCCCGCTCGACCGAGCTCTGGATGGACCGGGCGGCGTCTTCGACGCTCGACTGGAGCCGGCGCAGCTCCTCGAGCTCCATTTCGCGCGCGATGTCGGCCTTGACGTCGTTCACGTAGCGCTGCATGCGGCCGAACAGGTGCCCGAGCGTGCGCGCGACCCGCGGCAGCCGTTCGGGCCCGATCACGATCAGCGCGACGATCGCGATCACGAGCAACTCGGAGAATCCGATATCGAACATGAACGTGAAACGTCAATCCTGACAGGTGAAACGCCCGCGCCGGGCGGCCGGCGCGAGGGCGAGCGCCGCGCAGGGCGCTTCACGTTCCACTTCTCACGTCTTCGGCGTCTCCTTCCGTGCCTCGCCGTCGATCGTCTGTCCGCTGGCGGGCGGGATCTCGGGCTTCGCCTGCGACGGCCCCGCCTCCTCGGACTTCATGCCGTCCTTGAAGCCCTTGACCGCGCTGCCGAGATCGGCGCCCAGGTTGCGCAGCTTCTTGGTGCCGAAGACCAGCACCACCACCAGCAGCACGATCAGCCAGTGCCAGATGCTAAGCGATCCCATGTCGGTTCTCCTCGATGCGCCGGCCGTGCGAAGCGAGCCGCGCCCTTACACGAGCCGGGAGCGCTTCTCGTCGATTCCCGAAATGCCCTCGCGCCGCGCGAGCTCGGCGAGCAAGTCCTCGGGCGCGATGCCGTGCCATGCGAGCAGCACCAGGCAGTGAAACCACAGGTCGGCGGTTTCGCGTACGAGGTTTAGTTTATCACCGTCCTTGGACGCGAGCAGGGTCTCCGCCGCCTCCTCGGCCACCTTCTTCAGGATCGCGTCGCCACCCCTGGCGAACAGGCTCGCCACGTACGATCCGGACGGATCCGCGCGCCGGCGTTCCTCGATGACGCGCGCGAGCCGGGTGAGGACCTCCGCGTCGGTCATCGCCGCCCCCCGTAGATCTCGTCCGGGTCCTTCAGGACCGGATCGACCGCGACCCACTTTCCCGCGTCCAGCCTGCGAAAAAAACACGAGTGGCGCCCGGTGTGGCAGGCGATGGCGCCCGCCTGCTCCACTTCCAGCAGCAGCGCGTCCGCGTCGCAGTCGAGGCGGATGGCAAGCACTTTCTGGACGTGCCCCGATTCCTCCCCCTTGCGCCAGAGCCTGCCGCGCGAGCGCGACCAGTAGTGCGCTTCGCCCGTTTCGGCCGTCCGGCGCAGCGCCTCCCGGTTCATCCACGCGACAGTCAGCACGCGCCCGCCCGCCGCGTCCTGCGTCACGACGGGCACGAGCCCGTCCGTGGCCCACTTGACGTTCTCCAGCCAGTCCTGCGGCATGCTTGCACGGTGAAGCGCGAGGCAGGGGCCCCGCTACCCGGGGGATTCTACGCCGCGCGGCTCGCCGTCACAGCCGCACCTCGATCCCGTGCCGCGCCAGGTACTCCTTCGCCTGGCGCACGGTGAACTCGGAGTAGTGGAATACGCTCGCGGCGAGGACCGCGTCGGCGCGCCCGAGCAGAATGCCGTCGGCGAGATGGTCGAGGGCGCCGACCCCGCCGCTCGCGATGACCGGCAGCGACAGCGCGTCGGCAAAGGCCCGGGTGAGCTCCAGGTCGAACCCCGCCCGCGTGCCGTCGCGGTCCATGCTGGTCAACAGGATTTCGCCCGCCCCGCGGCGCTCCATCTCCCGGCCCCACGCGAGCGCGTCCCGGCCGCTCGCCCTGCGCCCGCCGTGCGTGTAGACCTCCCACCGCGGCGGCCCCTCGCCAGCCACGCGCCGGGCGTCGACCGCGACGACGATGCACTGCGAGCCGTAGCGTGCGGCGGCCTCCTCGACCAGCGCCGGCCGCTCGACGGCGGCGGTGTTGATGCTCACCTTGTCCGCCCCCGCGTTGAGGAGCCGGCGCACGTCCTCGACGCAGCGCACACCCCCGCCCACGGTAAGCGGAATGAACACCTGCGCGGCCACCGCCTCGATCACCCCGGCGATGAGATCGCGCCCGTCGCTCGACGCGGTGATGTCGAGGAAGGCGAGTTCGTCGGCGCCCTCGCCGTCGTAGCGGCGCGCGACCTCGACGGGATCACCGGCGTCGCGCAGCCCGACGAAGTTGACGCCCTTCACCACGCGCCCGCCCGTGACGTCGAGACAGGGGATGATGCGCTTGGCGAGGCCCATGGAGCCGAAGAACGAAGGGGAAGGACAGCGGCGACAGGAGCGGCCGCCCCGGCCGCGCCTCGTCCCTCACCGTCTACCCTTCGTCCTTTTTCGCGGTAAGCTCGTCGGCGAGCTTCTGCGCCGCCGCGAAATCGAGCCTGCCCTCGTACACGGCGCGCCCCGTGATGGCGGCCGTGATGCCTTCGTGCGCCACCCCGCAGAGCGCACGGATTTCATCGAGCGTGGCGAGGCCCCCGCTCGCGATGACGGGCACGGCGAGTTCGTGGGCGAGCGCAACCGTCGCCGCCACGTTGACCCCGGTCAGCATGCCGTCCCGGCCGATGTCGGTGTAGATGATCGACTCGACTCCGTAGTCCTGGAACTTCCGCGCGAGATCGAGGACTTCGTGCCCGGTCAGCTTGGACCAGCCGTCCACCGCCACCCTGCCGTCCTTGGCGTCGAGCGAAACCAGCACGTGCCCCGGAAACGCCGCGCACGCCTCGTGCAGGAAGCCCGGGTTCTTCACCGCGGCGGTGCCGACGATGACGTAGTGCACCCCGTGATCGAGATACTGCTCGATGGTGTCGAGGTCCCGCAGTCCGCCGCCCAGCTGTATGGGTATGCGCCCGGCAACGGCGCCCGCGATGGCGCGGATCGCGCCCTCGTTCTTCGGTCGGCCGGCGGCGGCGCCGTTCAGATCGATCACGTGCAGCCGCCGCGCGCCCTGCTTCACCCAGTTCTCCGCCATGGCGGCGGGGTCGTCGGAGAACACCGTCGGCGCGTCCATTACGCCCTGCCTGAGGCGCACGCACTTGCCGTCCTTGAGGTCGATCGCGGGAATGATCAGCATGTATGGATGAGTGGAGACGACTACGCGGGAATGGGGCGCGGCGCGCGCGCGGGCTGCCACGCGACGAAGTTGGCGAGGAGCCTCAGCCCGGCGGCCTGGCTCTTCTCGGGGTGAAACTGGACGGCGAACACGTTGGCGCGCGCTACCGCGCAGGCGAACGGCACGCCGTACTCGGTGGTGCCGGCGGCGAGCCCGGGCGCCGCGGGTTCGGCATAGTAGCTGTGCACGAAATAGAAGCGGCTCGCGTCGGCAATGCCCTCCCACAGCGGGTGGGCCGCCGCCTGCCGCACTTCGTTCCAGCCCATGTGCGGAACCTTCAGCCGCGTGCCGCCGGGGCCGGTCATGCGCCGCGCGGGGAAGCGCCGGATGCGCCCCGGCAGCAGCGCAAGTCCGGGCGTGTCGCCCTCCTCGCTCGACTCGAAGAGCATCTGCAGCCCGATGCAGATTCCGAGAAAGGGCTTGTCGCGGGCCGCGGCGACGACGGCGCCGCGCAGCCCGCGCGCGTCCATCTCGCGCATGCAGTCGGGCATCGCGCCCTGCCCCGGGAACACGACGCGCGCGGCGGCCGCAACCTCGGCGGCATCGCTCGTCACGGCCACCGCGCGCCCGGGCGCCACGTGTTCGATCGCCTTCGCAACCGAGCGCAGGTTGCCCATGCCGTAGTCGACGACTGCGATCTCCGCCATTTCCGGTCGTGCAATCGGGCTCACGCGCGGCGCGTTCCAGTCCCGGCGCCGGCTGCCGTCGCGTCGTGACCGACGGCCGCGGCCGGGCGCAGCGCGCGCCGCTACAGGGTCCCCTTGGTCGAGGGCACACCCTCGACGCGCGGGTCCGTTTCCACCGCCATGCGCAGCGCGCGCCCGAACGCCTTGAACACCGTTTCCGCCTGATGGTGCGCGTTCATCCCCTTCAGGTTGTCCACGTGCAGCGTGACCTGCGCGTGGCTCACGAACCCCTGGAAGAACTCGCGCACGAGGTCGGCGTCGAACTCGCCGATCCGCGCGCGCGTGAAGCTTATGTGATAGTCGAGCCCCGGGCGTCCGGAGAGGTCCACGACGACACGGGAGAGCGCCTCGTCGAGCGGCACATAGGCGTGGCCGTAGCGCCGCACCCCCTTCTTGTCGCCGACGGCCCTGGTGAATGCCTGACCCAGCGTGATGCCCACGTCCTCGACGGTGTGATGCGCGTCGACGTGCAGGTCGCCTTCGGCCTTCACTTCCACGTCGAACAGGCCGTGACGCGCGAGCTGCTCGAGCATGTGATCGAGGAACGGCACTCCCGTCGCGGTCCGCGCCGCGCCGGTGCCGTCGAGATCGAGCCGGACGGTGACGGCGGTCTCGTTGGTCTGGCGGATTACTTCGGCTTTTCGCATGGCCGGGCTGGATCGGGCGCGCAGCGCTCGCGGGAACTGGCGGTTCAGGCGGCGAGGGAGCGTTCGAGTGCGGTGAGGAATTCGCTGTTCTCGCCGGGCGTGCCGACGGTAACGCGCAGGCAGTTATCGAGCAGGCGGTGCGAGCCGTGGAGGCACTTCACGAGCACGCCGCGCTCTTTCATGGCGCCGAAGACGCGCTCCGCGTTGCTGGTCCGGAACAGTATGAAATTCGCCTCGCTCGGGTAGGGTTTCACTCCGGGCAGCAGCGCGAGCGCCTCGTGCAGCCGTCCGCGTTCAAGCTTGATTGCGCGCGCCTGTTCTGTCAACACCCGGTCGTGGCGCAGCACTTCGGCGGCGATTAGCTGCGTCAGCACGTTGATATTGTAGGGCAAACGCACCTTGGCGAGTTGCTCGAGCCACGCCGGCGCCCCGGCGAGCGCGCCGAGCCGCAGCCCCGCGAGCCCGAGCTTGGAAACCGTGCGCATGACCAGCAGATTGCGGTATCGCGGCAGGCGGTCGATGAAGCTCTTCCCGGCGAACGCGTGGTAGGCCTCGTCGAGCACGACGAGGCCCGGCGCGGTCTCGATCACGTGCGCGACAAGATCCTCGTCGAAGAGATTCCCGGTCGGATTGTTGGGCCAGGCGAGAAACACGAGGGCGGGCTGGTGGCGCTCGATCGCCGCGGCCATGCGCCCGGCGTCGATCTGGAAGTCCTCCCGCAGATCGACCCCCACGTAGCGCGCCCCGGCGAAGGTCGCGATCATCCGGAACATCACGAAGGAGGGCTCCACGCCCAGGATGACGGCGCCGGGGCGGGCTACCGCCAGCGCGAGCACCTGGATCAGCTCGTCGGAGCCGTTGCCGAGCAGGACATCCATCCCCGCGGGCACGCCGAACGCGCGGCGGAGTTCGTCGCTCAGCGCGGCCGCCGCCGCGTCCGGGTAACGGTTCAGTTCCGCCTCGGCGGCGATCCGGGCGATGTTCGCGCGCAGGTCCTCCGGCAGGCGGTACGGATTCTCCATCGCGTCGAGCTTCACCATGCCCGCGGCCGGCGGCACGTGGTAGGCCTTCAGCGCGCGGATCTCGTCGCGGATGATCTCTTCAGGACCCTTTGTCATAACACGCAATCAACCGCCAGGACGCCAGGAACGCCAAGAAAGCGGAAGCAAGTGCCGGAGGAAAACCGGAACGAACCGGCTCGACCCGCCAACCCGCCCCTGCTGTCAGGCAGAAGCGGCGAATCAGCATTTACGTTCGTCCGTCCTGGCGGACTTGGCGCCTTGGCGGTTCAAATCCTGCATTCGGTATTCGGCCGATTTCGCATGGGCCGGCAGCCCTTCGCCGCGCGCGAGCTCCGCCGCCACCGCGCCCAGCCTGCGCGCGCCCTCGGCGGATACGCGGATCACGCTCGAGCGCTTCTGGAAATCGTAGACGCCGAGCGGGGAGGAGAAGCGCGCCGTGCGCGAGGTCGGCAGCACGTGGTTCGGCCCCGCGCAGTAGTCGCCCAGCGCCTCCGATGCGTGGCGGCCGAGGAAGATCGCGCCGGCGTGCGTGATCCGCGCGAGCAGTTCGTCGGGATGCTCGACCGAAAGTTCGAGGTGCTCGGGCGCGATCCGGTTAACGAGCCGGCACGCCTCTTCGAGATCGCGCACCTTGATCAGCGCGCCGCGCGCCGCGAGGGATGCCAGAATCACCTCGCGTCGCGGCATGTCGGCGAGCTGGCGCTCCATGCTCGCCGCGACCGCTTCGAGGAATTCGGCATCCGGCGTGATCAGGATCGCCTGCGCGATCTCGTCGTGCTCCGCCTGCGAGAAGAGATCCATCGCGACCCAGTCCGGGTCGGTCCGGCCGTCGCATACGACGACGATCTCCGAGGGACCGGCGATCATGTCGATGACGACCACTCCGAAGACCTGCCGTTTGGCCGCGGCCACCCAGGCGTTGCCCGGACCGACGATCTTGTCCACCGCCGGCACGGTGTCGGTGCCATGGGCGAGCGCGGCAACCGCCTGCGCGCCGCCGATGGTGAAGACGCGGTCCACCCCGCAGAGCGCGGCGGCCGCGAGCACGAGATCGTTGCGCCTGCCCCCGGGCGTGGGCACCGCCATCACGACCTCGCGCACGCCGGCAACCCGGGCCGGCACGGCGTTCATGATGACCGAGGACGGATACGCCGCCCGCCCGCCGGGCACGTAGATGCCGACGCGATCGAGGGGGGTGATCCGCTGCCCCAGTTCGAGCCCCTCCTCGTCGGTGTAGGTCCACGACGGGGCGCGCTGCCGGTCGTGGAACGCGCGCACGCGGCGCGCCGCGGTCTCCAGCGCTTCGCGCCGTACCGCAGGCACGCGCGCGAGTGCAGCGCGCAGTTCACCGGGCGCGACCTCGAGCGCCGCCGCGGGGACGTCCAGGCCGTCGAAGCGGCGCGTGTACTCGACGAGCGCCGCATCGCCGCGGGCACGCACCTCGGCGATGATCTGCTTCACCCCCGCTTCGACGGCCAGGTCCTGGGCCGATTCGAAAGCGAGCAGCGCGGCGAACCTCGCCTCGAATCCGGGCGCTGCCGTGTCGAGGCGGTTCACGCCGGTCATCGCACCGCGGCCGCGAAGGAGTCGAGCACCGGCTGTATCGCGACGCGCTTCACCTTCAGCGCCGCCTGGTTCACGATCAACCGCGCGCTGACCGGCGCGATCTCCTCGACCGCCTTCAGGTTGTTGGCCCGGAGCGTGTTGCCGGTGCTGACGAGATCGACGATCGCGTCGGCGAGCCCGGTCAACGGTGCGAGTTCCATCGAACCGTAGAGCTTGATGAGATCGACGTGTACGCCCTTGGCGGCGAAGTGCTCGCGCGCCGTCTGCACGTACTTGGTCGCCACTTTCAGGCGTGCCCCCTGTCTCACCGCCTCGCGATAGTTGAAACCGACGGGCACGGCGACCATCATGCGGCAGCGCGCGATGCCCAGATCGAGCGGCTGGTAGAGCCCCTGCCCGCCGTGTTCGTCGAGCACGTCCTTGCCTGCGACCCCCAGCTCCGCCGCGCCGTACTGCACGTAGGTGGGAACGTCGGTCGCGCGCACGATGACGACCCGCACGTCGCGCCGGTTGGTCCTCAGTATCAGCTTTCTGGAGCTCTCCGGGTCGCCTCGCGGAACGATGCCCGCGCCCTTCAGGAGCGGCAGTGTCTCGTCGAAGATGCGGCCCTTGGAAAGTGCGAGGGTAATCACTGGGAATTCAGAAAAAACAACATCTTACCGCCAAGACGCCAAGGACGCCAAGAAGATGGGGGAAGACACGGCAACCGCCACCGGATGCCGCTTGCCGCCGACAGCGTACAGGAGGGGCTCGGTCGACCATTCGTAACGGCGCACTCGGCTGCGGCGGCCCGTCTGTTCCCGCCCGTCGGCGTAGCGGCAGCTCCTGTTCAGCGCACGCGGCGTATGCGGGCGCCCAGCCGGGAGAGCTTCTCCTCGATCCGCTCATAGCCGCGGTCGAGGTGATACACGCGGTCCACCGTGGTGGTCCCGCGCGCGACGAGCCCCGCGACCACCAGACTCGCCGAGGCGCGCAGATCGGTGGCCATCACGTTCGCGCCGTCGAGATGAGTTACGCCCTTCACCACCGCCGTGTTGCCCTCGACCTCGATGTCGGCGCCGAGGCGCTTCAGTTCCTGTACGTGCATGAAGCGGTTCTCGAAAACGGTCTCGGTGACGATCGCCGTGCCGCGGGCGACACTGTCGAGCGCCATGAACTGCGCCTGCATGTCGGTGGGAAACGCGGGATACGGTGCCGTTCGCACGCTGACGGCGGTGAGCGCTCCGTTTCCCGTCACGCGAATGCGGTCTTCCCCGGTCTCGATACCCGCGCCGGCCTCGCGCAGCTTCTCCAGCACCGCGTCGAGGATGCCGGGACGCACATCGCGCAGCGTCACGTCGCCCCCGGTCGCGGCCGCCGCCGCGAGGAAGGTACCCGTTTCGATCCGGTCGGGCATGACCATGTGCCGCGCGCCGTGGAGCCGGCCGACGCCCTCGACCACGATCGTGTCGGTGCCGGCGCCCTCGATGCGGGCCCCCATCGCGGCGAGGCAGTGCGCGAGGTCGCCGACTTCGGGCTCGCGCGCCGCGTTCTCGATCACGGTCGTGCCGCGCGCGAGCGTCGCCGCCATCATGATGTTCTCGGTGCCCGTCACCGTCACGAGATCCATGCGGACCCGGGCGCCCGAGAGCCGCGGCGCCCGCACGACGAGATCCCCGTGCTCGATCGCGACTTCCGCGCCCATCGCCTGCAGGCCCTTGATGTGCTGGTCCACCGGGCGCAGGCCGATCGCGCACCCCCCCGGCAACGAAACCCGCGCCTGCCCGCAGCGGGCCGCGAGCGGGCCCAGCGCCAGCACCGAGGCGCGCATCGTCTTTACGAGATCGTACGGCGCCGCGGGGCTCGCGATCTTCGCGGCGGTGAGCTCGACGCCGAGGCGCTCGTCCATCGCGATCGCGACGCCCATCTGCGCGAGGAGATTCAGCATCGTCGTCACGTCGCGCAGGTGCGGAACGTTGGCGACCCTGAGCGGCTCCTCGGTAAGGAGCGCCGCGGCGAGGATCGGCAGCGCGGCGTTCTTCGCCCCCGAGATCCCGACTTCCCCGGCGAGCGGGACGCCTCCCTCGATCAGCAGCTTGTCCATCGGTCGCCGGGCGGAAGCCGTGCCGGTTCAGCCCGCGAATTCCGCGTGCGCCGTGGCAAGGTCCGCCTTCTACCCGTTCCCGGCCGCCCAGTCTTCGGGCGTCAGCGTCTTCATGGAGAGCGCGTGTATCTCGGCGCGCATGCGCTCGCCGAGCGCGCCGTAGACGAGTTGATGCCGTTGCACGCGCGACCTGCCCCGGAATTCGGCGCTGACGACAACAGCCTCGAAGTGATGCCCGTCGCCGGCGACCGCGACGTGCTCGCACGCGAGCCCGCCGCGTATGTACTGCTCGATCTCACCGGGCGTGATCATGGCGCAAGGCGCAGGCGGTCAGGCCGGCTCGGTCTTCGTGATCACGGTTTCGCCGCACCGCTGCCCGCGCCTCACGGCTCATGCCTCGCCGAGCAGTCCCGTCACGCCGTAGAGTTCCGCGAGGCTCTTCAGGTTGGCGGGCAGGTTGACGAAGCGTATCCGGCGCTCATCGCGCAGCGCGCGGCGGCGCCACTCGAGCAGCAGACTCACCGCGGTCGAGTCGACCTCGGTCACCCCGGCGAGGTCGACGGTGACCTGGGCGCCGGTCATGCTCCGCGCGCCCTCCTCGAGCACGGACTGCACGTTCGCGATCGTGATCGGCCCCTGGAGCATGCAGCGCCCGTCGGAAGACGCGCTCATTTCGCCTCCGCCTCGAGCGGCGCAAGGGCGCTCCGGTTCTTCTCCGAGAGCGACTTGATCAGCCCGTCCACGCCGCCCTTCTGGACTTCGGAGTTGAAGGTGTTGCGGTAGTTCTCGACCAGGCTGATGCCCTCGATCTTGACGTCGTAGACCTTCCAGCCGGCGCCGGTCTTCTCCATGCGGTAGTCGACGGCCACCGGCTGGCCGCCGGACTGCCTGATGGTCGATCGCACCACGACGTCGGTGTCGCCCGGCGCGAGCCTGACCGGCCGGTAGTCGATCGCCTGGTTGCGGTACTGCGTGAAGGCGCTCGTGTAGGTGCGCACGAGCAGCGCCCGGAACTCCTGCGTGAGTGTCTTCCTCTGCTCGGCGCTCGCCCGGCTCCAGTTGCGCCCCATGGCGAGCCGCGTCATCGAGGTGAACTCGAAATGAGGCGCGATCCTGGTTTCGATCACCTCGACCACGCGCTTGTTGTTGCCGGCCTGCACCTCCTTGTCCGAGCGCAGGATCTTCAGCACCTCGTCGGTGACGCTGCGCGCGAGCGCATCCGGCGCCTCAACGTCGCTCGCGGCACCCGCCGGCGCCAGGGCGGCCGCGCCGAGCGCGGCCATCAGCCACAGCAATCTCGCCATTGCCAGTTCCGCCTTCCCGACCCCGATCAACGCGCGGCCGCGGTCACTTCGCGCTGCCGCCTTCGGCCGCCTTATTGTACAGAAACTGCCCGATCAGCTTCTCCAGCACGACCGCCGACTGCGTGAGCTTGAACGACTCGCCGTTGCCGAGCATCTTCTCGTCGCCGCCGCCCTCGAGACCGATGTACTGCTCCCCGAGCAGGCCCGAAGTGAGGATCGAGGCCGTGGTATCGCGCGGAAACCTGTAGCGGCGATCGATCGTCATGGTGACGCGCGCCACGAACTTCTCGTTGTCGAACTGGATGTCGGAAACCCGGCCGACCACGACGCCGGCGCTCTTCACCGGCGCGCGGCGTTTCAAGCCCCCGATGTTGTCGAAGCTCGCGACGAGCTCGTAGGTTTCACGCACGTTGTAGGTTTCGCTCGCGTTGCCCACGCGCAACGCGAGAAACATCAGGGCGAGTATGCCCGCAACGACGAATACGCCGACCCACAGGTCGAGCACGGTCCTGTCCATCGCCTATACCCCCGTAAACATGAACGCCGTCAGCACGAAATCGAGCCCCAGTATCGCGAGCGAGGACGTGACGACGGTGCGCGTGGTCGCGCCCGAGACGCCCTCCGCCGTGGGCGGCGCGTCGTAGCCCTCGAACAGCGCGATCGCGGTCACCGCCACGCCGAAGACGATGCTCTTGATGACCCCGTTCAGCACGTCCTGCCGGAAATCCACCGCGCCCTGCATCTGCGACCAGAACGCGCCCTCGTCGACGCCGATCACGACGACGGTGATGAGGTAGCCGCCACACACCCCCACGGCGCTGAACAGCGCCGCGAGCAGCGGCATGGAAATCACGCCGCCCCAGAAGCGCGGCCCGACGACGCGCGCGATCGGGTCGACCGCCATCATTTCCATCGCCGAGATCTGCTCGGTCGCCTTCATGAGGCCGATCTCGGCGGTCATCGCCGAACCGGCGCGGCTCGCGAAGAGCAGCGCCGCCACCACCGGTCCGAGCTCGCGCGTGAGCGAGAGCGCGACGAGCGTGCCGACCGCCTCGGCCGAGCCGTATTTCTGGAGCGTTTCGTATCCCTGCAGCCCGAGCACCATGCCCACGAACAACCCGGAGACGCAGATGATGATGAGCGAGAGCACCCCCGCGAAGTAGATCTCGCGCACCGTCAGCCGGAAACGCCGGAAGCTCACCCCGGAGCGCAGCAGGATCAGCAGGAAGAAGCGGCTCGCGTAGCCGAGCCGCCACACGCCGTTCACGACGCGGTGCCCGACGAGCCGCAGCGCCCTCGTGATCGCGCCCGGCCGCTTCTCAGGCATGCGCGCGCTCGAGCGCGAGATCGGGACCGTAGGCGGTCCCGGGGTAGTGGAACGGCATCGGCCCGTCCCTCTCGCCCCACACGAACTGGTGCACGAATGGGGTCTTCGAGGCGCGGAT
Organism: Burkholderiales bacterium; assembly: GCA_020854035.1. Classification (GTDB taxonomy): domain Bacteria; phylum Pseudomonadota; class Gammaproteobacteria; order Burkholderiales; family SG8-41; genus SG8-41. Next base: position 73,027 of record JADZGE010000076.1, read on the forward strand.
CTCCGCGGGCGCGCCCTGCGCGACGATCACACCGTCGGCCACGAAGTAGACGTAGTCGACGATGCGCAGCGTCTCCTGCACGTCATGGGTCACGATGATCGAGGTCGCGCCGAGCGCCGCATTGAGCCGCCGGATGAGGTTGCTGATGACACCCATGGAAATCGGGTCGAGGCCGGTGAACGGCTCGTCGTACATGATGAGCATCGGATCGAGGGCGATCGCGCGGGCGAGCGCGACCCGGCGGGCCATCCCGCCGGAAAGCTCCGAGGGCATCAGCTCGCACGCACCGCGCAGCCCGACCGCGTTCAACTTCATGAGCGCGAGATCGCGTATCATGGGCTCCGGCAGCGTGGTGTGCTCGCGCATCGGGAAGGCCACGTTGTCGAACACCGAAAGATCCGTGTATAGCGCGCCGAACTGGAACAGCATGCCCATCCTGCGGCGCATCGCGTAGAGCGCCTCCTGATCGAGTTCGTTCATGAGGCGCCCGTCGACGCGCACCGTGCCGCTCTTCGCCCCGAGCGAGCCGCCGATCAGGCGGAGCAGCGTCGTCTTGCCGCAGCCGGAGAGCCCCATGATGGTCACGACGGCGCCGCGCCGCACCGTCATGTTGATGCCCCGCAGGACCGGGCGAACGTCGTAGGAGAAGGTAACGTCCCTGATCTCGATCAGGTTTTCCATGCCTCGATGCGGCGCGCGCGAAAAAGCGGTCATTCTAAACCACATCCGCGGCCCCTGCGCCCGGCGCGCCCTGCGTCTCGCGCGCATCGCGCGCTCGCCCCGGCGGCGGCACGCCGCCCGGGGAATCGTGCTGCGGCGGGGATCGCCGGAGCCGCCGGCGGCCACCGCCGGGAGCGTCGAATAACGGGATAGCCGCACCAGATGACCGGGACCGCTCTCCTTTTCGACGGGGTCGGCAAGTCCTACCCGGGGCTCGCCGCCCTCGACGACGTCTCGCTGGCCGTGGGACGCGGGGAGTTCGTCGCGCTCGTCGGCGTCAACGGCGCCGGCAAGACGACGCTTATCAAGTGTCTCCTCGATTTCTGCGATGCCGACCGGGGAGCGATCGAGATCCTCGGCATCCCGCATCGCGAGACGCGCGCCCGCCGCGAACTCGCCTACCTGCCGGAGCGGTTCAATCCGCCGTACTTCCTCACCGGACGGGATTTCGTGCGGCACATGCTGCGCCTCTACCGCACCCCCTACGACGAGGCGCAGGCGGTGCGGACGTTCGCCGCGCTCGACCTGGACCCGGCGGCGCTCGGACGGGCAGCCCGCGGCTACTCGAAAGGCATGACGCAGAAGCTCGGCATCGCGGCCTGCCTGCTTTCGGGCCGGTCGCTCTTTGTGCTCGACGAGCCCGCCGGGGGGCTCGATCCCCGGGCGCGGGCGATGCTGAAGAACGAGCTGCGGGCCCGGCACCGCGCCGGGGGCACGATCTTCTTCACGTCCCACGCGCTGGGGGATGTCGCCGAGCTCTGCGATCGCCTCGTCGTGTTGCACGGCGGGCGGGTGCGCTACGCCGGCACGCCCGCGGAGTTCGTGCGGGGGCGCGCCGCGGCCGACCTCGAAGCCGCGTTCCTCGACTGCATCTCGGAGCCCTGATGCGGCGGGTTCGCCGGCTCCGGCGCCTCGACAAATTCCTTACTTCATAAGCATTTGCGGTACAATGCGCGAAGCGAAGCGCCGGCAGCGGGACTACTGGAGCGCAAGGGGGTCTTGATTGAAGGAATCGGAACATGCCAAGCCGGATCTGCTGATCGTCGACGACGATCCCCTGATCACGGACACCCTCAACTTCGTTCTCAGCCGTGATTTCTCGGTTTACGTAGCCGAGTCGCGCAGCCAGGTGAAAAGCCTGCTGCGGCAGCTTGAGCGCGCGCCCGAGCTTGCGCTGATCGACCTCGGGTTGCCGCCCACGCCGCACCGTCCCGACGAGGGCTTCAAGCTGATCAGCGAGCTCGTCGCGTACTCCGCCGGCATCAAGATCGTCGTTCTCTCCGGGCAGAGCGACGAGGCGAACGCGCGCCACGCGCGTACCCTGGGCGCGATCGAGTTCATCGCGAAGCCGGCGGAGCCCGAGACGCTGAAGAACCTCCTGAAGCGCGCGCTCGAGATCCGCGACGCCGAGCTTGGCGCTTCCGCCGACGCCGGGTTCATCGGCAGGAGCCCGCCGATCGACAAGCTGCGCCAGCAGATCGCGCAGTTCGCGGACGCGCCGTTCCCGGTTCTGATCGAGGGCGAATCGGGCAGCGGCAAGGAGCTCGTCGCGAAATCGCTCCACCTGATGAGCTCGCGCTCCGGGCGCCCGTTCCTCGCGCTGAACTGCGCGGCGATCTCTCCCAATCTGGTGGAGCCGACGCTCTTCGGCTACGCCAAGGGGGCGTTCACGGGGGCGACCACCTCGCGTTCCGGCTACTTCGAGGACGCGAAGGACTCCACGCTGTTCCTGGACGAGATCGGCGAACTGCCGCACGAACTTCAGGCGAAGCTCCTGCGCGTGCTGGAAAACGGCGAATACCAGCGCGTGGGGGAGACGCAGAGCCGCGTCTCGAACGCCCGCGTCATCGCCGCCACCAACCGCGACCTGCGTCAGGAAGTGCGCGCGAGCCGCTTCCGCCAGGACCTCTATCACCGCCTCTCGGTATTCACGATCGACGTGCCCCCCTTGCGCGAACTCGGCGAGGACCGGCGCCTGCTGCTCGACCATTTCCGCGAGTTCTACGCGCGCCAGGCGCGGCTCGACCCCTTCGAGCTCGATCCCGCCGCCATGCAGATCTGGGTCGACTACGGTTTCCCCGGTAACGTCCGGGAGCTGCGAAACATCGTGATCCGCCTCACCACCAAGCACTCCGGCAAGAGGGTGAATCCGGACGAGCTGCGCGCCGAGCTCGACATGGAGAACCTCGACGTCGATCTGCCCGGGCTGGCGGTGGGGCAGGACTTCAAGTCGGTGCTCGAGTCCGCGCGCCGGCACCTTCAGATCCAGAAGACTTTCAACCTCGACGAGACCCTCGCGCAGTGGGAGCGGGGTTACGTCGAAGCGGCCCTCATGATCACGCAAGGCAATTTGACGCAGGCAGCGAAGCTGCTCGGCATCCATCGGACCACCCTTTACAGCCGCATGCAGAACTACGGGGATGCAGCGGAAGCCGACAAGACGCAGCCGCGCTCCAGCTCCAGGTGAGGCGATGCGCCCCACGGGGGCGCCGCCATCGCGCGACGGGCAACCGGCGCGCGCCTCCCCGTTCTGCCCGCTCTTCCCCCGCCACCCCCGCGCGTGCCCGCCCGCGGCCGGATTCGGCCGCGCCGACCCGGCGGGCGGCACACCCGTCACTTACCGGAGCCGGACATGTACTACAGTCACTTCGGCCTGAACCAAGCGCCGTTCAAGATCACGCCCAACACCGAGTTCTTCTTTGCCGGGGGCAACCGGGGCCCCGTCCTCGAGGCGCTGGTGTACGCCGTCACCCACGGCGAAGGCATCGTCAAGGTGACCGGAGAGGTGGGCAGCGGCAAGACCATGCTCTGCCACATGCTGCAGGCGCGACTGCCCGCCCACGTCGACACCGTCTACATCGCCAATCCCAGCGTGTCACCGGACGAGATCCTGCGCGCGATCGCGTTCGAGCTGCAGGTTCCCGTCGGCCGGGACGCGCCGCGGATCGAGGTGATGCAGGCGCTGCAGGAAGTGCTGGTGAATCGCTACGCGGCGGGCAGACGCGTCGTCGTCTTCATCGAGGAGTCGCAGAGCATGCCGCTCGCGACGCTGGAGGAGGTGCGGCTTCTCTCCAACCTGGAAACCAGCAGCGACAAGCTCCTGCAGATCGTGCTCTTCGGCCAGCCCGAGCTCGACGAGAATCTCCGGCAGCCGAACATCAGGCAGTTGCGCGAGCGCATCACCCACAGTTTCCGGCTCGAGCCGCTCGCCGCGCCCGAGATCCACGAGTACCTCATGTTTCGCCTGCGCACCGCCGGTTATCGCGGGCCGGATCTCTTTCCGCGGGGAGTGGTGCGCCGCATCGCCGCAGCGTCCGAGGGGCTCTCGCGGCGCGTGAACCTCATCGCGGACAAGGCGCTGCTCGTGGCGTTCTCGGAGAACACGCACACCATCAAGCCGAGGCACATCGATGCGGCGGTGCGGGATAGCGAGTTCAGTCAGCGAATCGCGCGCAAACCGGGAGTCCGGTTCGCGTGGGGCGTGGGATGGCTCGTGGCGGGGGTGGCGCTGGGGATTACGGCGTACGCGCTCGTGCAGCAAGGCAGACCCGCCCCGCAGCCGGTCGCCATCGGTGGCCCGGGCGCAATGCCAAGCACCTATGCCGAAAAGGAAATTGTGAAAACCCTGGCGCCAGCGGCGCCGTCAGCCGAGGCTCGTTCCCGTGCCTTGTCGCCCGTGCCTCCACCACCAGCAGCGCCAGCGATGACCGCGCCCGCGCACCCCGTGGTTGCGGCGCCGCAGGTGCCCGCGCCGCCCGCCCCGGCGGCTGTGCTCGACCAGCCTCCTGCTGCACCGCAACCAAAGGCATGGCCGAGCGGCAATGCTGCGACTGCCGACATGCTGCAAGCGAGGATCGCCGCCACGCATGACTGGCTCGCCGACCAGGCGCCCGGCACCTACAGCATTCAACTCCTTGGTAGCGAAAATGCCGAACAGCTCAGGCGACACCTTAATGTTATAGCAAAGAGCATTGAAATAAATAAGATTTTCGTTTATCGTACCGTTGCAAAGGAAAAGCCGTCGCTCACTGTCCTCTACGGCAGCTTCGACGACCATGGAGCCGCGAAGGAGGCGCTGCGATCGCTGCCGGCATCGTTGAAGGCGTATCGGCCGATCCTGCGAACGGTTCAGGGGATACAAGGCGAGATCAAGCGGCACGAGAGTTCGGCGCAGCACGGTCGGCCGACTTCATAGTCCACGTGCGGCGTCGCGCGCCGGGATATCCGAAAAGGAATTGAAGCATGCGAACAAGAGCGGCTGCCGGAAACTTCGCCGCGTGCGCGCCGGATCCTGCGCCAGGAGGACGGGCGCGGGGCCATAGCGGGCTCTCGGCCGCACTCGCCCTCGCCGCGCTGGTCGCGGGCTGCACGCCGTACCGCCCGTTCGTCCCAACCTCCGAAGGTCACATCGATACCCGGGAAAGCAGGACCGAGCCCGACCGGGCGATCCCGCCGCCGGTACGCGCGGCGCCGTTCGTGCCGCCGCCGAAGCCCAAGGTGTCGCCCCAGACCTACAGCGTCGTCGTGAACGAGGTGCCGGTGAAGGAGCTGCTGCTCGCGCTCGCGCGCGACACGAAGCAGAACATCGACATCCACCCGTCGCTCGCCGGCCTGGTGAGCTTGAACGCGATCAACGAATCGCTGCCCGCGATACTCGAGCGCATCTCCAGGCAGGTCAACATGCGCTACCGCACGGAGGGCACCACGATCGTGGTCTCGCCCGACACGCCGTACGTGAAGACCTACCGGGTCGGTTACGTCAACATGGTGAGAGACGTGAGCTCGACCATAGGCGTGTCGGGTGAAATCGTGGCGAGCGGAGGGGGGGCCGGCGGATCGACGGGGGCGGCCGGTGGTGGTGGCGGCGGCGGCGCCGGCACGAGTGGCGCGAGCACCGTCGTGCGCACGACGCTCAAGAACGATTTCTGGGTGGAGCTGCGCGAGAACCTGCGCGCCATACTCAATTCCACGCGCCTGCAGAGCCTCTCCGCCGAGGCCAAGGCCGAACGCCTCGCCATGGTGAAGCAGGAGCAGGAGCTTCGCGTGAAGCAGATGGAGGCGGCGAGCCGCGCCGGACAGGGCGCGCAGAATCTCGCCGCGTCGGTGATGAGCGGCACGGGCAACGCTTCCCCGCAGGCGTCGCTGCTGCCCGACGACGTGGTGGTGAACGCGGTGTCGGGAACGGTCACCGTCAACGCGACCGAACGACAGCACCGGCTGGTGCAGGCGCATATCGACAGTATCGTCAACGCGATGCAGCGCCAGGTCCTGATCGAGGCGACGATCGTCGAGGTACAACTGTCGAACAACTACCAGGCGGGCATCGACTGGGGCCGCGTCTCCCAGAGCGGGGGCATTGCCTTCACGCAGGCCCTGCTCGGCAACAACCTCGCGACCGCGCCGTTTTTCGCCCTCTTCTTCAACCAGAACAACCAGCGCCAGGGCGACATCAACCTCACGGTGAAGCTCCTCGAGCAGTTCGGCAACACCCGCGTGCTCTCCAGCCCCAAGCTGATGGCGCTCAACAACCAGACGGCGTTGCTCAAGGTGGTCGACAACGTCGTGTACTTCGAGGTCCAGGCGCAGACCAGCCAGGCGCAGACGACCGCCCTCACGACGGTCAACACGACCGCGAAGACGGTCGCGGTCGGGGTGGTGATGGGCGTCACGCCGCAGGTGAACGAGGACGGGCGGGTCGCGCTGACCGTGCGCCCGACGATCACCCGCCTGAACCCGAACCAGCCGTTCGTGAACGACCCGAACCCGAGCCTCTGCGACAACAACCGGCAGAACTGTCTCCAGAACAGGGTGCCGCAAATCCAGGTCCGGGAAATGGAGTCCGTGCTGCAGGTCGGCAACGGGCAGGCCGTGATCTTGGGCGGGCTCATGCAGGACGACGTGCGCCGCAACCGGGACCAGGTGCCCTTCGTCGGCAACGAACCGACCTTCGGGGACATCTTTTCGCTCCGGAACGAGCAGGTCACGAAGTCCGAGCTGGTGATCTTCCTGCGCACGACCATCGTCAACAATCCGTCCCTGCGAAGTGATGAATTGAGGCCGTTGCAGCGCTTCCTGCCGCAACCCGAAACGGCCCCGGACTTGAGCCAGGTGCCGCCCTATTTCCGGGCGCCGGACCAGCAACCCCCGAGGACGGCGGCCCCGGCGAGCGCGCAATGAGCCTGCTCATGAAGGCCTTGGAAAAGGCCGCCAAGGACCGCGTGGAAGCGCACGCGGAGCCGGCAACGCTTCCGGGCGGGCCGGCCGCCGCGCAACCGGCTCCGGCGACGATGCCGCCGAGCGCCGCGCCGGCGCGGGCCGAACTCTCGCTCGAGCCGATCACCGCGGAGCCCGCCGCGGCACCCGCGCCGCGCGCCGCGGCGCCGGCTGCGCGCCCCACCACCACGCCGCCACGCGGTGGCGCCGGCGCGACGCGCGGGGAGCAGGCTCAGGCCGCGTCAGTGGTGAGAGCGGGAGAAGCCGCGCCCGCCGGCGCGATCGCGTGGCTGCGCGCGCGGCCGGTGGTGGTGATCGGAATCCTCGGCGTGCTGATCGGCATCGGATACGGCACCTACGTCTACCTGCAGCTCTTCCATCCCTCGCTGTTCCTGCCGCAGCGGCCCATTGCACCCAAGGCGCCGCCGTCTCCCGTCGGCGCGGCGCCGGCGCCCGGTAGTCCGGCGCCGGTCGCGGCCGCGCCCGCTCCTGCCGCGGGCACGGGCGCAGGCGCGGCGCCGGGCGCAGCGCCCACGCCGGGCGCCCCGCTGCCGACGAGCGCCGTCGTGCAGCAGGCGGAGGCACCGGACTTCGCGCCTCCACCGCCGCCCGCGCCACCGCGTCCCCCCGAGAAGCCCGCGGCGGAACCGCCACCACCGCCGCCGCCCGCGCCGCGCGACACGATCAAGGTGAGCCGCGGTTCCAGCGAAGCGAGCGTGCCGCCGCTGCTCGCGGAAGGTTACACGGCCCTGCAGGCAGGCCGGACGGAGGAGGCCGCGCGTGCCTACGCAAACCTGCTGCGGGCCGAGCCGCGCAATATCGACGCCCTGCTCGGCCTTGCCGCGCTCGCCGTGAACGGCGGCAGGAACGAGGAGGCGGCGCGCCACTACGGGCAGGTGTTGGAACTGGATCCCCGCAATGCGCTCGCGCAGGCGGGGTTGATCGCGCTCTCCGGGCGCGCCGATCCCCTGGCCGCCGAATCACGCTTGAAGCAGCTGATCGTGGCCGAGCCCTCGGCCTTCCTCTATTTCACGCTCGGCAACCTTTACGCGGACCAGTCGAACTGGGCACAGGCGCAGCACGCCTACTTCCAGGCGCACCACCTCGAACCCGACAACGCGGACTACGCCTACAACCTGGCCGTCGGCCTGGACCACGTCGGCCAGCCCCGTCTCGCGCTCGGCTTCTACCGCCGCGCGGTCGAGCTGGCGGGCGGGAAGGGGGCCGCCCGTTTCGATCTCGCGCAAGCCCGCGAACGCATCGGCAAGCTTGCCCCGCGGGTAGAATAGCCGGCCGGGGCGCCGCTTCGAGGGGGCCCCATGCCTGCATGGCCGAACAACGGAAGAAACTCCGACTGGGAGAGCTGCTCGTGCAGCAGGGGCTGATCACGACCGATCAGCTGTCCATCGCGCTCGCCGAGCAGCGGCACAACAACGTGCCGATCGGCCGCCTGCTGGTGCGCCTGGGCTTCGTCACGGAGAGCGCCATCCGCGACATCATGGCGCGCACGATCGGCCAGGAGTCGATCGACCTCGCGCAGGTGGTGGCGGACTCGGAAGCGCTCGGCATGGTGCCGCAGGACTTCGCGCGCCGCAATCGCGTGCTGCCGATCGCGTTCGATCCGCTGGAGCACGTGCTGACGATCGCCACCACGGAGATCTTCAACGTGGTCGCGATGGACCAGCTGCGGGCGTTGATCGGGCCGCAGGTCGAGATCAAGACGGCGCTCGCGAGCGAGGCCCAGCTCGGCGACTACATCGACCAGTTCTACGGTTACGAACTGTCGGTCGACGGCATCCTCAAGGAAATCGAGACCGGCGAGATCGACTACGAAAGCCTGCAGGTCGGGGGCGACGAGTACACGCAGCCGATGGTGCGGCTGGTGAACGCGCTCCTGGTGGACGCGGTCAAGCGCGGCGCCTCCGACATCCACTTCGAGCCCGAGTACGCGTTTCTGCGCATCCGCTACCGCATCGACGGGGTGCTGGAGACCGTGCGCAGCCTCCACAAGACCTATCTTGCGGGCCTCACGGTGCGGGTCAAGGTGGTGAGCAACATGAACATCGCGGAAACGCGGGCCCCGCAGGACGGGCGCCTCTCGTTGACGTTGAACGGGCGCCCGGTCGACTTCCGCGTCTCCACGCAGCCCACGATCTACGGCGAGAACATCGTGCTGCGCGTGCTCGACCGGGAGAAGTCCATCATCAGCCTCGACCGCATGAACCTCGCGAAGGAGACGCTCGCGCGGCTCGATCTCATGCTGGCGCGCCCGGAGGGGATCCTGATCGTGACCGGCCCCACCGGCAGCGGCAAGACGACGACACTCTACTCGCTGCTCGCGCAGGTGAACGACGAGACGGTCAACATCATGACCCTCGAGGACCCGGTCGAGTACCCCCTCACGCTCATGCGCCAGACCTCGGTGAACGAGGTCGCGCGCATGGATTTCGCCGACGGCATCCGCTCGATCATGCGCCAGGATCCCGACATCATCCTCGTGGGCGAGGTGCGCGACAAGGAGACGGCGGAAATGGCCTTCCGCGCCGCGATGACGGGCCACCAGGTGTTCACGACGCTGCACACCAATTCGGCGCTCGGCGCCTTTCCGCGGCTCCTCGACATCGGCATCCAGCCCGACATCATGGCCGGCAACATCATCGGCGTCATCGCGCAGCGGCTGGTGCGCGTGCTCTGCCCGCACTGCAAGGAAGCCTACGCCCCGGCGCGCGACGAGCGGCTGCTGCTCGGGCCCGCGGGCCAGAAGCTCTCCTACGTCTACCGGCCGGTCGGCTGCAAGCAGTGCGACAACAAGGGCTACAAGGGCCGCACCGCGATCATGGAGATGCTGGTGATGGACAGCGACCTCGACGAACTGGTGGCGCGCCGGGCGACCGCCAAGGAACTGCGCACCGCGGCGCTCACGAAAGGGTTTCGCTCGCTCGCCGACGAGGGATTGCAGCGCGTGATCGACGGCACGACGAGCCTCGCCGAGGTCTCGCGCACGATCGATCTCACCGGGCGCTTCTCCTGAACGAAGGGTGAAACGTGAAACGTGAAACATGAAATGCCGGCGGCGCGGGAAGCGCGCCGCTCCATCGCGCGTTTGACGTTTCAGGCAAAGCATGCCTTCGTACCAGTACAAGGCGATAGACCGGAGCGGCCGCCCGGCGCGGGGCGGCCTCGACGCCGTGAACGAAGTGGACCTGGAGCTGCGCCTGCGGCGCATGGGGCTCGACCTCATCACCTACAAGGAGGTCGACCGGCAGGCCTCGGCGTTCGCCGCGGGCGGCAAGATCACGCGGCAGGACCTCGTCAACTTCTGCTTCGACATGGAGCAGATGGTGCGCTCCGGCATCCCCATACTGGACGGGTTGCGCGACATGCGCGATACGCTGGAAAACCCGCGCTTTCGCGATGTCCTCACCGTGATGACCGAGGACATGGAGGGCGGCAAGGTGCTCTCGCAGTGCATGGCGGCGCACGAGGCCGTGTTCGACAACGTGTTCGTGAGCCTGGTGCGCGCCGGCGAGCAGGCGGGTCAGCTCCCGCAGGTGTTCCAGAACCTCGCCGAGACGCTGAAGTGGGAGGACGAACTCATATCGCAGACGCGGCGCCTGCTCATGTACCCGGCGCTGACGCTCGCCGTCGTGCTCGCCGTGCTGGGCGCGCTGCTCGTGTTCCTGGTGCCGCAGATCGCGCAGCTCTTCAAGGTCATGGGGATGGCGCTGCCCGGCCAGACCCGCGCGCTCCTCGCCGTCTCGGCGTTCGTCGCGAACTACTGGCTCATCATTCTCGCCGTACCGGTCGCCGCGGCGGCCGCGCTCACGGTCGCGGTGCGCGGCAACGCGAAGGCGGCGTACATGTGGGACTACGCGAAGCTGCGCCTCCCGCTCATCGGGCCCATCCTGCAGAAGATCATCATGTCGCGCTTCACCAACGTCTTCTCCCTGATGTACCGCTCCGGGATCACCGTTCTCGACGCGATCCGCACGAGCGAGGAGGTGGTCGGCAACCGCGTGATCTCCGACGGCCTGAACCGCGCCGGGCAGCAGGTATCCGCGGGCGAGGGGTTGACCGAGACCTTCCAGAACCTCGGCATGTTTCCACCGCTCGTCATCCGGATGCTGCGCGTGGGCGAGGCGACCGGCGCGCTCGACGTCGCGCTCGCCAACGTCACCTACTTCTACAACCGCGACGTGCGCGACTCCGTGGACAAGGGACTGAAGATGCTCGGCCCGGTGCTCACGCTCGTGCTGGGCGGAATGATCGCGTTCGTGATCTGGGCGGTGCTCGGCCCCGTATATGATATCTTGGGGAAACTGAAGTTCTGACGAAAGGTGAAACGTGAGATGGGTCCGGGCGGCGGCGTTTCACGTTTCACGTTTCGCGTTTCACTGAGCCGGAATGGCTGAGAAGCTCCTCGTCGCGATCGCCGCGCACGGCGCCACGGTGGCGCGGTGGCGCGGCGCGCGCCTCGCCGATTGCCGGGAGTTCGCGGGTGACGCGGAAGGCATCGGGGCCTTCAGGGAATACCTCGCCGCGCTCCCCGACGCCCCAGCCTACGTGATGGTCGACGCGGTGGAGGAAGACTACCGCTTCGAGACGCTGCCACACGCCTTCGGGCCGGACCGCGCGCAGATGGCGGCCCGCAAGCTCCGCCAGCACTACCGCAACACGCCGTACATGACCGCCTGGCTGCTCGGCCGGGACACCGGCAAGCGCCGCGACGACCGCTATCTCTTCTCGGCGCTCACCAATCCCGAGCTCGCGGCCGAGTGGCTGCAGGCGATCGCGGCGCGCGGGCTGCCGGTCGCCGGGGTCTACCTGCTGCCGCTCGTCAGCGCCGCACTGCCCGAGAAGCTCAAGGCCGGCGCCGCCAACCTCCTCGTCGTCGCGCAGCACAGCGTGGGGCTGCGCCTCACCTTCTTCCGCGACCGGCAGTTCCGCCTCTCGCGCCTCACCCGCGGCGAAAGCGGCCGCAGCGACAACCGCGCCCAGCACTATGCCGAGGAAATCTCCAACACGCGGCTCTACCTCCACGCGCTGCGCACCCTCACCCTCGACGAGCCCCTGTCGGTCCTGCTGATCGATCGCACCGACGAGCTCGGGGAGGTCGCGCAGGTGCTCGCGCGCGAGAACCCGAGCCTGGAGTGCATCCGGGTGGGACGGCGCGACATCGCCGGCAGGCTCGGGGTGAGCGAGGCCCTGATCGAGTCCTCGCCCTACGCGATGTATCTGCAGCTCCTCGGCCAGGGGGCCCCCCGGAGCAACCTCGCCCCGGAGAACGTCACGGTGGATTACCGGCGTTTCCGCACGCGCCGCGCGATCTACGCGGGCTGCGCGGCGCTCGCCGCGTGCGGCGCGGTATGGGCGGGCGCGCTCCTCTACCAGGTGTTCAGCCTGCGCGGCGAGACGGAGGACGCGGCGCGCCAGACCGCGCGCCTCACCGCGCAGTACCAGGAGATCACCCGCCAGTTCCCCGCCGCGCCCGCCTCCGCGGACAACCTGAAGAAGACGGTGGAAATCGCGCTGAAGCTGCGCACCGCCGGACGCACTCCCGCGGTGGTGATGGCAATGGTGAGCCGCGCGCTCGACGCAAGTCCCGGCATCGTCATCCGGGAGCTCGACTGGAAGTACGGCGCCACCCTGGTCTCGCGCGAAGGCGTCGACGCCACGAAGGCGAAGCCCGCGCCCGAGGCGACGCCGCTGCCCGGCGCGCCGCCCGGGGCGCCGCCGCGCAGGCAGAGCGCGTTGATCGGCGGCGAGATCCGCCCGTTCCGCGGCGACTACCGCGCGGCGATCGCGTCGATCAACGAGTTCGCGGCGCGTCTGGGAGCCGACCCCCAGGTGGCCGAAGTACGGATCGTGAAGCTGCCGTTGAACGTGAATCCCACGCTGTCGATATCCGGCAATACGCTCGCGAGCCCCGACCAGACCGCGACGGCGGACTTCCGGCTCGTGCTCGTGATGAAACCCAGCACATGACACGGGCGGACCTCGAGGCGGTACGCAACCCGCTCGCGGCGCTGGTGGTGGTGCTCGCCGCGGCCGCGGCCGCGGTCTATTACTCGCACCAGCTGGCGGCGCAGGCGCGCCGCGAACTCGCGCAGCAGCAGTCGCGGCTGAAGGACGCGCGCGCGCGGCTGCAGCGCTCGGGCGACGAGAGGACTCTCATCGTGCAGTACCTCGGCGCCTACCGGCAGCTCCAGAAGCGCGGGTTCATCGGCGAAGAACAGCGCATCAACTGGCTCGACGCGCTGCGGGTCACCAACGAGCAGGCGGACCTCTTCGGCGTCGACTACCAGATCGGCACGCAGAAGCCCTACCAGTACGCGGCGGAGTTCGGCGCCGGCCCGATCGAGCTGCGCGAATCGACCATGACGCTGCGCTTCCGCCTGCTCCACGAGGGCGATCTCCTGCGCTTCCTCGACCTCCTGGCGCGGCAGGGCGCCGGCATCTATACGGTCGACGAGTGCTCGATGAAGCGCCTCGACAATCGCGGCGTGATCCGCTACCAGCCCAATCTTGCCGCCGAGTGCGAGCTCGCCTGGATCACCGCGGGCATACCGGCGGCGGGAACACCGGAGAAGAAGCCGTGATCGCCGTCGCGCCCGTTCTCGTCCTGCTGCTCGCCGGCCAGCCCGCCGCCGCCGCCGAACTCGGCCGGCTCTTCTACACCCCCGAGCAGCGCGTCTCGCTTGACGCCGCGCGCGCGAAGCGCCAGCGCGCCGCCGTGGCGACGGAGGAGAGCGCGCAGCCGGCGGCGCCCGCGGCGCCCGCGCCGGAGGCCGTGACCTACGGCGGCATCGTGCGCCGCAGCGACGGCAAGACCACGGTCTGGATCAACAACCGGCCCGTCACGGAGAAGGAAGCGGCCTCCACGTCCGGCGTGCGGCAGGTGCGTCCCGACGGCACGGTGACACTTCGGTCGCCTCAGTCGGGGCGCAACGTGAACCTGCAGGTCGGCCAGCGAGCGGAGCTCACCTCCGGAACCGTGGAAGAGGGCTACCTGCGTGCCGAGCCGCCAAAGGCCGCGGCAGCGCCCGACGCGGCGCAGACTGGCAGGACCGACGCAGCCCCCGCCGCGAGGCGAGCGGGCGACGCCGCCGCGACGCCGGCGGCCGAATCGCCCCGCGCGCGCGAGGAGATCGAGCAGCGCGAACGGCTGGAACAGGCGATCCGCGCCCTGCAGGAGGCTGCGGCAAACAGGGCGGCGGGCGCCGCTCCGGCGGCACCGCTCAAGTAGACCCTCGCTCGATGAGCGCCCGATGAGCAGGCGGCGCACCTCGCAGGCGTTGCGCCAGCGCGGACAGGCGATGCTGCTCACCGTGCTCCTGCTCGCGGTCGGCGGCGCCGCGGCAATCTACACGCTCGCAACGCCGGCGGCCCTCTCGGTCGACGCGGACCGGCGCACCGCCGCGGCCCTGGCGCTCGCGCGGGACGCGCTGATCGGCTACGCGGCGCGGGACGCGAATCGCCCCGGGTCGCTGCCCTGCCCGGACACCGACGACGACGGCTCCACCGAGATCTTCGCCGGAATGGAATGCGCGAGCTATACCGGGCGGCTGCCGTGGCGCACACTCGGGCTGCCCGACCTGCGCGACGGCTACGGCGAGCGCCTGTGGTACTCCGTTTCGCGCGAATTCGCGAGAAATCCCGCGTGCGGCGCCGCCTGCCCGCTGAACAGCGATACCGCCGGGGAACTCACCGTGCAGGGGCTCGCGCCGGTGGCGAACGCGATCGCCGTCGTCCTCGCGCCGGGCGTCGCGGTGAGCCCGCAGGAACGCAGCGCGTTGGCGAGCGGCCCGTGCCCGACGACGGGCGCGACGGTGGTGAACAGCCTGTGCGCGGCGAACTATCTCGAGGACGAGAACGCCAACGGCGTCCCGCCCGCGGACGGCCTGTTCGTCACCGCCGGGTCATCCGCGGTGTTCAACGATCAACTCCTCGCGATCACCAGTGACGCGCTCTTTCACGTGGTGAACACGCGCGTCGCAAAGGAGGTCCGCAAGGCGCTCACCGACTACCGCAACGCCTACGGCCACTATCCCAGGGCCAATCGCTACGACGACGCGACGTTCAACTGCGAGGACGGTATCGACAGCGGCCGGCTTCCGCTCAACGTGGAGACCTGCTCGCATCTGCCGCCGCTTTACACGGCGCCGGTCGCGTTCAATTCGTGGGGTGGGCTGCTGCCCGCCTGGTACGGCGCGAACCGGTGGAACACGGTCACGCATTACGCCGTGTCGCGGACCTGCGCCGCGATCACCGATGACGCCCTCCTTGCCCCCATCGTGAACCCGCTGCTCGTGTCGTTCTGCGACATCTTCGGGTACGACCTCGGCCTGCTCGCGATCGTGTTTCCCGGTGCCCCCAGTTCCCCCGCTCTCACCGTCACCGCCGGCAGCACCGCGAGATTTGCCGGCGTCGTGCTGCTCGTCACCGGGCGCGCCCTGCCCGCCTACGCCCAGGTCCATCCGTGCGCGTCCGCGAACCAGTGCCTGGAAGCGCCCAACACGGGAGCGAGCCCGTTCACCAAGCCGGCATGGTTTCCGCAGAGCAACGACCGGCTGGCGACGGTCTGCGCGGCGATCACGCCTTGCGACGCCGTGCCATGATCGAACGGCGGAGCGTGCGCGCGCCGGTCCGCCGCCGGGCGCCACCCGGCGCCGGAGCGGCGTGCGCCGCCGCGCCCGGGACGGCGGGGTTCACGCTCATCGAGATGGCGGTGGCGGTGTTCGTCATCGCCATCCTGCTGGGAAGCATACTGGTTCCCCTGACGGCGCAGGTCGAGCAGCGCCGGATCGCGGACACGCAGAGGATCCTCGACGAAGCGCGGGATGCGCTCATCGGATTCGCGCTCGTCAACGGGCGCCTGCCGCGGCCGGCGGTCTCGGCCTCGAACGGGGCCGAGCGCGCGGCGTGCGCCACCGAAGCGGATTGCACGGGATTCATACCCTGGGCTGTCCTCGGCACCGCGCGGCTCGACGCGTGGGGAAAGATGGTCCGCTACAGCGTAACCCCCGCCTACGCCAACGCAGCCTTTTCCCTGACGACCCCCGGAACGAAGACCATACGCACCCGCCTGCCTCCCGCGTTTGGCCTGAGCGACCTCGTGACCGCGGTGCCGGCGGTGGTGTTCTCGCACGGCCAGAACAACCATGGCACGTCCGAGGCGGGTACGGCGTTGCCGGACAATTCCGGCACCAACGTGGACGAGGACGCGAACGCCGCCGCGACCACGACCTTCATCCATCGCACCCAGGTTACGAACACCGGCGCGACCGGGGGCGAGTTCGACGACCAGGTGAGCTGGGTCCCGGTGACGATCCTCGCGAACCGCATGATCGCGGCGGGCAGGCTGCCGTAGCAGCAGTTGGCAGTTGGCAGTTGGCAGTTGGCGCCGATGGCGGGATCGGCTCCCGCGGCCCGGCGATTGCCCGATACGGCCGACGGACGATCGGATGGCGGCTACTGGTCGCCCGCTCCCGCCCCCGAGCCTCCCGCCGGCGTCAGCGCGAAGCACACGATCCCCGGTTCGTTCGCAACGAGCGCGAGGCGATAGCCCAGCCCGGCGGCCTGCCTGGCGGCGTGATAGAGACCGACGCCGAGCCCCGTGCGCGAGGTGACCGGCTCGTCGAAGA